>CAMTVD010000019.1:0-26372 GCA_947085095.1 uncultured Thermus sp.
GCAAAACCTCGGCCACCGTCTCCCGCACCGCTTCCCTCAGCAAGATTCGCAAGGTATCCTGGTCCACGGGGCACCTCCTCGTGCTAAGGTGTGCCCCCCTATTAAACACGGACCCTTACACATAAATCCTTACACGACCCCCCCAGAAGCGACACCTTCATTGCCCGCTCCCAAATAGTAGCGACAAGTATCCTTTTACCATGTTTTCCGCACTAAAACTCCCCGCCCTTAACCGGGCGGCATCAGCAAGGCGTATCCTTTTTTCTTCATTAGCTATCAGCCCTTTTATCGCCTCAACCCATTCCTCAATCGCATTCAGCGAAAGCAATATGCCCGCGTCCCTAACAACCTCTCTATGAGCATCTATGTCGCTCGCTATCACCGGAAGACCCATCATCATAGCTTCTACAAGAGCAAACCCAAAGGCCTCAAATCTTGACGGAAAAGCAAAAACATCTCCAGCTCTCAAAAAGTCGGGAACATCACTTGGTATCAATTCGCCTAGAAAATAAACACTATCCTCAACTTGCCTTCTTCTCGCTAAAAGCTTCAGCTGTTCACGAAGTTCTCCATCCCCTGCGATTGCCAAAAAGACATCATCGTAACCGGTTGCTTTCAAGATGCTCAACACTTCAATCAACAGCGCTTGATTCTTTTGTTCGGCCAAACGTCCAACATTAACAATGCCAAAAGAGTCCAGAGGTAGACTAAATTTCTCCCTCGCCTCCTCTTTGGTTAAGTTGGAATGTAAAGGCTCAATGCCATTCAAAACGACAAAACTTCTTTTAAGGTAGGCGTCTGGGTAAGCTTTGAAAGACTTCTGCACGCTGCCAGAAACAAAAACGTTTGCCGTATATACTCCTATACTTCCCCAAATCAAATCAAGCCACCTAGCCAACCAGGGGTAAGTATGGCTCGGATTTCGTTGGGTTGCCAACCGACGCTGTACACCGGCAAAGTAAGCTATTGCTTGGCCAATGACATTTGCATAGTGAGTGTACGTAATAACACCTTCAGGAGAAAGCTCCTTCAGCCACTTGTGGAGGGTTCTAATAATCCGAATGACATCACGCGGACCCTTTGGGGGCCTATCTAACACGCACCTTACAAATGGCAGTTGGTTGTACGTGGGCCTTTTCTTATAAAGAAACCAGACTTCGGAGTCAAAGCCCAACTCCCTCAACTTTTGTGTTACCATTACGGCGGCCCGCTGTGCGCCCCCACCTTCCATCTGCGTCACTATATTGACAATGGTATTTTTTGATGCTAATCCCATCCTATACCCCCTGGTCAAGTCGCGATTTTTGTAGGTTTTTCTTCTGCGGCCCAAAGCAGGCCCATGTCCAGGTAACGCCTGAAAGCCCAGTCCTCTGTGGCCCTCGGCATCCCCACCTTCCAACACCTGCCCGATGACAGCCTTGACCCCTTCCCGGATGTGCTGGCTGATCGCTATCCTTGGTTAACCTCTTGAGCTCCCCTCGGCCCATTTGGCCCCCCATGCTTAACCCACAAAAATGCGCGACACTAACGGCTTCTCCCATTACCCTTGGCTTCCGACCAGGCAAACCATCGCAAGTACATCTGCGCAAGCAAAAGCCAAAGTAAGTTGTTAGACCGAACAAACCCACTCTCCGCGAAGTTATACATAAAGAAAAACGCCCACACGACTAGCCAAAAAAGCGGCTCCGGCGCGCCTGTCCGCATGTAAGCCCGCCACCAGTAGCCCAAGGTCCCCCAAAGAAGGAGCAAGCCCAGTCCGAAACCCACCAGCCCCAAATCTAACCACAGGTCCAAGTATCCGTTATGGGAGTGTGGAACGCTCCAACCAGCTAAGGCGGAAACAGCAAGCCCATGAGTTTCCTCTAGCCAAAAGCCCCCGTACCCATACCCCAATAAGGGACGCTCCTGGATATAGCCCCACACAATCTCCCAAAGAGGCACCCTTCCCGTTAACGTTAGGTCCCGCCCAGTAAGCTGGACAATTGTCTCCAGGTTGGCCACCAGGCTTACGCCTGCCCCACCCACCAAGAGCACCAAGGCAGCCAAGTAAGCAGGCCAAACCCGCCGCAACCGCCAGGCCAGACCAAGGGTTCCTATCCAGAGAATTGCGACCAGGAAAAGTATCTGCGCCGTGCGAGATTCACTCGCGTAAAGAAGAAATAGTGCCAGGAAAAGACCTGCTCCCCAAAATATGCGATGCCTACCCCAAAGGAGCAACCAGAAAAACACTAAAGCCCCCAGCAACGCAACCCTGCCCAACATGTTCTTCTGGGCGAACACGCCCACCCACGGCTCTCCTCTAAGCTCAGGGGCCCGACCCAGTTCAGGCAAAGCAAACCCGACAAGAAAGCTTGCTCCTAAGGATACCAAAAACACCCACGCAAAAAGAGAAAGAAGCTCCCAAAAATTCAGGCGTACAACCAGGACCACCGCGGCCAAAGTGCCCAGGATCACGGCAACTGCCCGCCTAAAAGAGACGTCCGGTGCTTCAGACCAAGCCATAGAGGCCAAAGTCCATGCGAGGAGAAAAACCAGAAGAGGGGCGCGTAGAAACAACCGGACCACCTTGGGGAGTGAACCCATCCCCCATGATATTGCTAGCAGATAAGCCCCCAAAAGCAGAAAACGGGTAATAGGGTCCCCCTCCGCTGAGGCCAGCCCCAAAGCCTCAGGACCTTCTCTTAGACGTGCCCACATGCCAAGAAAGGCATTGGTGAGCAAGGTGAATAGAACAAAGTAAATGGCGTATTCTAACCAGCGAGAAACACTCTTCCTTTGCGGGTAGCGTTGAACCATCACTATCCTGTCCCACATTCGCCACGAACTACCTGGTCGTAAAGATGCTCTAGCTCTGCCGCTCTTTTCTTTATGTCAAAGAATCTTTCCGCCCGCTCACGTGCCTTCAGGCCCATCTCCGCTCGAAGGGTGGGGTTTTCCAAAAGAAGGCGAATGTGCCCTGCCAGGCTCGCCACGTCCTTTTGCGCTGACAAAAAGCCTGTCTGTCCATGCTCCACAACCTCCGGCACCCCTCCCACAGCGAACGCCACCACGGGGACCCCAGAGGCTTGGGCTTCAGCGTACACCATGCCAAAAGCTTCCGTTGTACCATCAGGCATCTCTATGGATGGGAGGGAAAAGATGTAGGCCTTGCGCATCTCTTGAGCCACCACTTCCAAGGGTTGGGCTCCCATAAACTCTATCTGCTCGCCAAGGAGCCTTTTGCCCAACGTCTCATACTTAAACCTTTCAGGCCCGTCACCGATAACTACCAACTTGATCATAGGATAGTTAGGTCTCAGATAGGCCAGCGCTTCCATGATGTACGGCAAGCCTTTCAGTTCAATCAAACGTCCCACATAGAGGACCCGCCCAAACTCTACCTGCTCTAATCTGGGATAAAACCTGCTTAGGTCCACTCCATGCGGTAGAAGCACCATTTTTTCCTCTGGGAAACCCCTCTCTAAAGCCTTCCTCCAGAGGAACATGGAAGGAACGAGAAACTTTGCCGCTTCCTTAAAGAGGCGCTTTTTACGCAAAACATAAAGCCGATGCCCCCACCAAGAGCGCCTAAGGGCAACCCTTTCATCCAGGGTAATATCGGTACCCAAAAGGCTAACGATAAGAGGCACCCGCAGATAGCGGGCTACCGGAATAGCCAAAACACCATCCGGAGCAAAGTGCGCATGCACTAGCCTGGGCGCCACTCTGTCAAGCCAGACCTTGGCATCTTGGGGAAGTATCCCCGCCAGCTTAAAACCCACCTCTCGCCAAAAAGCGCCACTCTGAGGATTCCGGACACCGCTTGGATTAACTACGAACGTCTTTTCCGAAGGAAGGGCAATTCCCTTTTGCGTCAAGGTGCTTCCGAAGAAGTAAGCGTCATGGCGCTCAAAGCGTGCCGCAGGCTCGGAAACAAAAGTTTCGGAAATGGGTAAAAGCTTATCGCGGTAGACCAAAACTGGTACCCTATGCATGCTCACCCCTCTTCCAACCTTAGTTTCCCCAAAACCTCTTCAATATCGGCGGTCTAGTGGACGGGTAAAGGCTCCAAATCAACAACCTTCTTGCCACCTTCCTAGGCAAAGCTCCTGCGAGAACAAACATCAGGGCTCGACGCAAACGCAAGACCCAGGGCAAAAACGGCCAGGTTAGAGCGGCCCATAGGCCTTTAAAAGCAAGCTTTGGTCGGCTCTCAGAAAAACCTGCCTCTTGCGCGTAAGTAGGCGCATTTATCTTTAAAAAGATCCCCAGTTTGTATGAATACTGGAACCCAAAGGGAAACTTGGGAATTTGGCCATGCTTCGCCGACCAACGAAGAATGAGGTCCCTCTGGTTTTTAAAAATCAAGGATTTTGTCCGCACTTTTTCTATATCAACTACATCGGTGTTCCAATTGTTATTACCATGGATTCTGTAAAGACTTAAACTGCGATTTAGCGATATCACATAGCCCATAAGGCCCGCCATCGTGTTCAGGTAGCTATCAGCCGCTATCCTCCATAGACGCTCTGGTATCGGCAAAACATCCATCAGAAACCTTCGCGCAAACAAATTACCACTAGTCGGAGGCGCAGGGTAATCTCGCCAGGTAAGAAGTGCATTTTTAAAATCCCCAGAGGGAAAAGCTACGTGAGCCTCGGGCCGCAACCTGCCCTCAGGCTGTAGCTTTTCGTTCACTAACTGCATGCGCCATTGAACTTTAGTAGCACCCTCTCTCCAGGCCGCCAGGGCCTCCTCCACACAGGTGGGCAATATCACATCGTCAGCGTCTAAAAACAGGATAAAATCACCTCTAGAAGCGGCAAAGCCTGCGTTGAAGGCGGATGCCTGACCGCCGTTTTGTTTCAGGACGGGGATAACCTTACCCGCACGCGCGTATTCCTCAATAATGCTCCTAGACTCATCCGTAGAGCCATCGTCTACCACGATGACTTCAATAAGAGGATAGGTTTGACGCAGGGCGCTCTCAATGGCATCTCGCAGGAAGCGCTCGTAGTTATAGTTGTTAATAATGATACTGACTAGGGGCCTATCCATGCCTTCCTCCCTATCCACGCCTTCCTCCGAGGATTTTCGCATATAAAGCGATCGTCCGCCAAGTACCCGGGCTGATCAACCAAAGAACAAGGGGCAGGAAAGCCCAGACCCCCAGAAACTGCCAAAATAAGGGTGATCCGAAGGCCAAAACAATCCATAGCACCGCTTTGTAATCCAATTCCCCAAGTACACTAGTAAAGTAGCGATGGATAACAACATAGCTTGCTAAAGCCGCCAGCTCCGCTAGGCCATAGCCAACAAAGCCGAGTCTCCCAACAAACCACCAAGCCGCTGGAAAGAAAATTGCCACATGCGCAAAATGGAATACTGTTACTTGCCAGTTATACCTTAATACGTAAAGTGCAGAAGAGTGAAGGCTAAAAACCCCATTTACCAAATAGGCTAAGGCAATAAAGGGGTAAACCAAGAGGGCTTCGGACCACGCCTCTCCCAACAAGCGGGGAACCAGCCAAGGTCCCAGCCAAGCAAAAGCTAAAAGAAAAGGTCCCAGAGCCAATACTTGAAGGTACATACCTTCTTCCACAGCGTAACGCAAGCGCGAGCTTTCTTGTTGAATACGGGCAAGAGCGGAAATGGACACTCGCCATGTGGCGCTTCTGACGAACGAAAGGGCCTCAACTAGGCGAACAGCTAAGGCCACATATCCCGCTCCCTGGGGACCAGCCAGAGGAGCCACCACCAGTGGCAGGGCCAGAATCCGGATCTGCCAAACCCACAAAGAAGCCGAAAAACCCATGCCATACTCCAGCATGGCTCGGACTCTCTCCCGATGCCATCTGGGCCGCAGAGGTATCGCGGCGAAGCGAGCATAGAGTAGTGTCACAACCCCTTGACTCACCAGCCATCCAAAACTAGGAGCCCAATATCCCCACCCTTGCCAAGCAAGGGGCACAGCAACCAGCAAATAGGACAAAGACCCTGCCAGCTCAGCTACCGCCACACGCGCAAAGTCCAGAGTACGCTCAAGTTTGGCCAAGAAAACCTGCCCTATGAGAAAAACGGGTAACCCCAAAAGAAGAACCGCTGTAACCCAATCCAAGCCACTAATTTTTGTATACAGTTGTAGCGCTTCCCCGATAGGAAAGGCTAACACTAGAAGGGCCAAGCCTATACAACCATACAACGCCAACGCAGCTTGGTAATCCTTTTCATCTAAATCCGGTAAGCGAACGAGATAAACATTTACCCCTAGCGAGGCAATTTGAAAGACAAAACTGACTAAACCCAACGCAGAAGCATAAACCCCGTAAGCTGAAGGACCGATAATTTTTGTAACTAGGAAGAGGGCCGCAAGGCTAAGCACTAATCCAAGCCCTTGACGGGTAATCAGGAAAGCCCCACCGCGTAGGACCTGTTCTCGCAGGCTCATGGGTTCAGGAGTTCCTTAAAGTACGCAATGGTACGCGAAAGCCCCTCCCGCACCGGGACCTTGGGCTCCCAGCCCAGGAGCTTCCGGGCCAGGGTGATATCGGGCCGCCGCTGCTTGGGGTCGTCCTCCGGCAGGGGCAGGAAGGTGATGGACGAGGGGCTTCCCGTGAGCTCCTTCACCAGCTGGGCCAGGTCCAGGACCCGGTACTCCTCGGGGTTTCCCAGGTTCACCGGGTAGGGGTAGTCCACCCCCATGAGCCGCCTTATCCCCTCTATGAGGTCGTCCACATAGCAGAAGGAACGGGTCTGGCTCCCGTCGCCAAACACCGTGAGGGGCTCTCCCCTAAGAGCCTGGACGATAAAGCTGGACACCACCCGCCCGTCCTCCGGGTCCATGGCGGGACCATAGGTATTGAAGATACGCACAATCCGCACCGGAACCCCGTAAGCCCGGTGGTAGGCCAGGGTGAGGGCCTCGGCGTAGCGCTTGCCCTCGTCGTAGATGCTCCTGGGGCCTATGGGGTTCACGTTGCCCCAGTACGTCTCGGGCTGAGGGTGGACGAGGGGATCGCCGTAGACCTCGCTGGTGGAGGCCAGGAAGAAGGCCGCCCCCTTGGCCCGGGCCAGGTCCAAAAGGTGCCGGGTCCCCTCGGCGTTTACCAGGAGGGTTTCCACGGGTAGCTTTAGATAGCGAGGTGGGGAGGCGGGGGAGGCGAAATGGAGTACCCAGTCCAGGGGGCCCTCCACCTGAAGGGACCGGGTCACGTCTGCCTGGAGGAAGTGGAAACCCGGATGGGCCAGAAGGTGGTCCAGGTTCCGTTTCTGTCCCGTGGAGAGGTTGTCCACCCCCAGGACCTCATGGCCTTCTTTCAGGAGCCTCTCTGCCAAGTGGCTCCCCAGAAAACCCGCCGCGCCCGTGAGGAGTACCCGCATCAGACCCCCACCCTTTCCAGGATGCCCAAGGAGGGCACCCCCATCCCCAGGTAGCGGTAACCCAAGGCCGCCAGGGCCTTCCCGTCCAGGAAGTTCCGCCCGTCCACCACCAAGGGGGTATGCATCAGGGGCTTTAGATCGGCCCAGGGCCAGGTGCGGTACTCCGGCCAGTCCGTGGCCAGGACCACGGCGTCCACCCCCCGGAGGAGGTCCCCGGGCGTTTCGGCGTACTCCAGGGAAAGGGCCACCTCCCGCTTTGCCCTGGGAAGGGCCACGGGGTCGTGGGCCCGCACGAAAGCCCCCCGGTCAAGGAGGCGCTTCGCCAACTCCAGGGCGGGGCTTTCCCTGAGGTCATCCGTGTGGGGCTTGAAGGCGAGGCCCAGGAGGGCGATGGTCCTACCCTTTAGGGTCTTAAGCTCGGAGAGGAGCTTCTCCAAAACCCACTCCCGCTGCCCGTCGTTCACCCTCCGGGCCGCCTCGGTGATGGGAAGCGAAAGGCCGTACTCCCGCCCCATGGCCAGGAGGGCGGCCGTGTCCTTGGGAAAGCAGCTCCCCCCCCAGCCCAAGCCCGCCCCCAGGAAGCGGGGGCCGATGCGGCTGTCCAGGGCGATGCCCCGGGCCACCTCCCGGATGTCCGCCCCCACCTTCTCCGCCAGGCGGGCAAGCTCGTTGATAAAGCTGATCTTTAGCGCCAGGAAGGCGTTGGCCCCGTACTTGATGACCTCCGCCGAGGCCAGGTCCGTGGTGATGAAGGGCACCGCCCCCATGCGCTCGGGCCGGGGGAGGAAGGGGAGCGGGGTAAAGCTCTGCTCCAGGATGGGTTCATAGAGCTCCCGCAACACCTCAATGGCCCGCCGGTCCTCCGCCCCCACCACGATCCGGTCCGGATAAAGGCTGTCGTAAAGGGCCTGGCCCTCCCGAAGGAACTCCGGGTTGGAGGCCACGGCGAAGCGCCCATTGAGCTCCCCCCCACGGGCCTCTTGGAAGGCCCGCCGCACCAAGGCTTCCACGTAGTTGCCGCTTCCCACAGGCACCGTGGACTTGTTGACCACCACGGTGAACCCCTCGCCCAGATACCTACCAACGGCCTCCGCCGCACCCCGCACCTGGGAAAGGTCAGGGGACCCATCGGGCAGGGAAGGGGTCCCCACGGCGATGAAGACCACCTGGGCTTCAGGGATGCCCTCCTCCGGATGGGTGGTGAAGCGAAGCCGGGGCCCAGCAAGGGCCATCAACTCCTTCAGGTAAGGCTCAAAGAAGGGCAGCTCCCCCCGCCGCAAAGCCGCCACCTTGGCCTCGTCCACGTCCACCCCCACCACCTCGTGCCCCAGATAGGCCAGGCTGACCGCGGTGGTGAGGCCCACATAACCGGTACCTAGAACCGCTACCCTCATACCATCCCCCTTGTAACAGGCAACCCATGAACTCTGCCTGAACGCTCAAATGGCCTCCTCCAGGAAACAAGACCCGAAGCCGCTCACCTGTGGCCTGGAGCAGGCTCTGCTCGCCAAAAGGCTCCAAGAAGGGCTTCGGCCTTTCCGGGGTAGAAAGAGGCCCAAACGCTCCCCTTGTCCTCCAGCAAGCATAACCGCGTACGCTTTCATGGCCAGTTCCTGGGGCACCCAGGCAAAGCCCGGGGCATCGGGAGCACTTTACCTCAAAGCCCGGATGCCTAGTGCCAAAAATGCCAAATTGGCCCCCCAGGCCCCAAGCTCCGGCGGGATCACCCCCACCCCCGCCAGGGAACGGCCCAGGAAGAAGGCCCCGTAGTAAAAGAGGGCCAGGACCACGCTGAGGCCCAGGGCAAGGCCGGTGCTCCGCCCGTAGCGCAGGGCCATGGCCGCCGAAAGGAGGACCAGGACCAGGTTGGCCAGGGGCAGGGCCAGCTTGGAGTGGAACTCCAGCTTCGCCCGGTCCCGCTCCAGGGGGGGCAGAAAGGGGTCCATGGCCTTCCGCCAGGCCTGGGAGAGGCTGTTCTGGCCGAAGCTGAAGGTGTCGGCGTAATCGGCGATGGCCCGGGCTCGGGAGAGGTCGGACTCCACCTCCAAGACCTCCCCCCGGCTCACCGCCCGGAAGACCCGGCGCACCTGGGGGAGGAGGTCCTTGGCCCCTTCCAGCCCCCCCACCTCGCCGAAGTCCACCCGGTAGAAGCGGTAGCCCTTGAGGGTGATCAGCTTGTCCTCCCAGGTGCCCCGCTCGGCGAAGAGGAAGGTCCCCACCTCCCCCTGGAAGGAGGCGATGCGCACCCCCACCATCTCCCTTTTGGCCATGTCAAAGTCCTCAAAGTAGAGGCTTCTCCCCTGGCCGATGGGGATCTGCATCCCCTTGAGGCGGAAAAGCCCCGCCCCCTGGGTGTGGATCTCGTCCCACCAGGCCACCCGCACCCGGTTGTTGGCCTCGGGGACCACGTACTCCTGGAGGTAGAGGGCGGCCCCGGAGAGGAGGGCCCCAGACCAGAGAAGGGGCAAGGCCGCCCGCCACAAGGGAATGCCCCCAGAGAGGAGGGCGAACTGGGCCCCCTCGGCCGCCAGGCGGCCGAAGACCAGGACGGTGGTGGTCACCAGGGCGATGGGGAAGGCCTGCACCAGGACCCCAGGGATGTGGAAGGAAAGCCAGCGGAGAATCTTAGGGATGGGCACCCCCTCCAGCCACCTCGCCCCGGCGTAGAAGAAGCCAAAGAGGAAAAGAGCGGTTAAAAAAACCAGGGTCAAGAGCAAGACGGGAGCGCTCTCCCGCAGGATATGCCGGTAGAGAACCCCCATCCTAGTACCGGTAGTCCACAAGGCGCCAGGAGCACCCGTCGTGCTCAAAGGTGGCTTGGCCCGAGCCCGAGTACCTGAGCCTCTGGCCGTCCGATTTCCGGGTAGCGCCCACACTGTAGGTGCCCCTTATCACGCCCCTGTTTCCGCTAACCTGCACGTCCGAGATCGCGTATTCCACCAAGAAGTCCGTGTATAGACCGCTTAAGCTGGCTAGGACGCTGCTTTTTGTTGAGGCCACCAGAGATTGAAAGAGCGCAAGAAGGCTCTCCGGCGTAGGTTCCCTGGGGCCGGAGCACTCCGCTCCCCCGCTCCCGGAAAAGGGAGCCCCACCCTGCCCGCTTCCTAGCCTCAGGGAAGGCACGCTCCAGAGCACCCGGAGGCCCACGACCGCCCGCGGATTAGGTATCCAGTTTCCTAAAGGGAGGCGCACCAAGGCCACGCCCGCCGTAGCCTCTAGGGACACGCCGGGCCACGGCAGGAGGGGGGAAAGGGGAAGGATGGGTTGCGAGAAAAGGGCGTGGAGGCCAAGGCCCAAAGCCCCCCCCACCACATCCAGGCCCAAAGCAGCGGAAAAGGGGCTAGAAAAGAGCCTTATCCCTCCTTGCACCCCAAAGCGCCAGGATTCGCAAAAGCCCGCATTAAGGCCAACAAACCCCTCTCCTTGAGAAATGCGCAGGCTAATCTCTGGCAAGGAGCACCCAATACCCGCGCCAAGGCCTAAGCCCATGGTGGACCCTTCCGCTTTGGCCAAAGAAAGGAAGAGCAAGGCCCCAAGAAAGGCACCAGGCCGCAAGCTCTTGAACACGATCACCACCTACCCAAATAACCCAAAAGCCGGTGGCCCTGAGGAACCCGCGTTTCCGCCCTTAACCTTCCAAATCCAAAGCGAAGGAGAAGCCTCGCCGAAGGGCCTGCGCCCTTGAGGGTCCTTTGGCCGTCCGCTAAAGCAAAGCTTCCAGCGGCCAAGGCCTCCCGCCTCCTCAGATCCACCACCAAGGTCTCCGCCGTTAAAGCCGGCTTCTCCGCCTTAACCCCCTTAGCGATAAGGACCCCCTCGCTCAAAAACCCATGTCCTATTTCCGCACGCAAGTTGGCAAAGTCTTGGTTAGAAAAGAGCAGGCCTGTGAAACGAGCTTCCTGCTTGGGAATGCTATACTCCAGGCTTTGGGCCCGGAAGACTTCCTTCTCCGAGAGGAGCTCCAGGGCCCGCGCCCGGATAAAGGCCCCCTCCTTGTACTCTATGTAGGCCGCCTTGAGGCGGAGGCCGTTCTCGTTATCCACCAGGACCCCCCCTTGGGGCAGGGTGGTGACCCCGGTGTCCAGGTTGAGCCTTTGGGGGCCAGCCGGCTCCACGCTGAAGGCGGCGAAGCGGGCCGCCAGGGCCAGGGAGAAGAAGAGGGCAAGGGGCCAAAGCCTCATGGGAAACACTATACCCTTCTTCCTGAGAAGGGCCTTATGGGTATATTGAGGCCCGTGCGCGCCCTAGCCTGGGGCCTGGCCCTAAGCCCCCTCCTCCCCCCCTTAAGCCTCCTCAGCCCCCTCTTCCTCCCCTACCTCCGGAGGCTTCCCAAGGCCGCCTTGGTCCTGCTCTTGCTCTATGGGCTAAGCCTCCTCCTCCCCGCCCTGCCCCTGGGCAAAGAGGCCCTTCTCCTGGCCGCTTTGCGCCTCCTTTATGTCCTGGGCCTGGTGGGGGCAGGGGTAGCCCTGGCTCCCGTGGGCCTAAGGCCCTTAGGCTACGGCCTCTTCCTCCTCTACCTGAGCGCCCTTCTGGCCTCCTACCTGGCCTACGGGGACCGGGCGGCCTCAGAGAGGCTCCTCCATCCCTTCCACTCCCCCGTGGGCCTGGGGTTCATGGGGACTTTGGGCGTTCTCCTCGCCCTCCACCTCCGCTACCCCTGGCCCTTTAGGGTCCTCCTGGGGCTCCTGGGCGGAACGGTCCTCCTCCTCTCCGCCAGCCGAGGGGGGCTTCTGGCCCTGGCCCTGGCCGGGGCGGGGAGCGTCCTCTTCCAAAGGCGGGGGTGGCTGGCTCTGGGAGCGGCGGGGCTTGTCCTCCTCTTGGCGGGGAGCCTCGAGGTGCCCATCGCCCAGCGCTTCTTCCAGGCCCACCTCTCCGGGCGGGAGGGGCTTTGGCTCCAGGCCTACGAGGTCTACCAAGCCCACCCCTTTACCGGGGCGGGGCCCTACCTCCTGGGGGACCAGCTCAAGGGGATCCTCTTCGGGGAGTGCTTCCTCTTCCCCTTCTGGGAGATGCGGGGGATGGCGTGCCCCGAGGCCCTGAAGCCCTTGGGGGGGCTATGGGTCTTCGCCCACAACCACCTACTCCAGGCCCTGGGGGAAAGCGGCCTCTTGGGAGCCCTGGGCCTTCTTCTCCTTTTGGGCGGGTTTCTGGCGGGGGCCTGGGGCGAGGGGCTCCTCTTTTCCCTTCTCCTGGCCTACCTGGCCATGGGCATGGTGGACAACCCCTTCAGCGTGCCAAGCCCCTTCCGGGGGGAGGTCTTCTTCCTCGTGGGGGGCGTGGCCCTTTCCCGGGGCTTCCGCCCGCCCCTGGCCCTGGGCCTGGCCGGGGCCTCCGCCCTCCTCCTCAGCCTCCCCTTCCTCTACCTGGCCACCCGGCCCGCCCCCCCACCTCCCGCCCTCCTCTACGCCGCCATCCCCCCGGGCCAGGGGGTGGGGGTGGTGCGGCTTTCCGGCCAGGGGTACCGGGCCCAGGTCTGGCTCTGCCAGGAGGGGTGCCGGAGGCTGGGCTGGGAGTGGGATGCGGGCAAGCCCATCCTCTTTGCCTTCCCCGAGAGCCTGCCCCCGGGGAAGTACCAGCTCAGGGTCGTCCTCTTCAGCCAGCACCGTCTGGCCCAAAAGCCCCGGTACGTTCTCCCTTTTGAGGTGGAGCGATGAGGTGGGTTCTGGGTTCCCTTGCCCTTATCCTCGGCTTCGGAGGCAGTCTTTTCGTCCTGGAAAGCGCTTTGGGCACCCAAAGGGACCTCCCCCTGGCCTGCGCCCCCGGCCCCCTGCCCCAGGAGGGAGCCCTTTACAGCAATGGAACTCTGGAGATCCCCCTCTGCCGGGGGGTCCGGCTGGGGATGGTTCTGGAGGGGACCATGGCCCAAGGGAAGGGACCCTGGGCCATGGTGGTGGAGGGAAGAAACGTTCTCTGGCAGGGGGAGGTGCGGGGGCGGGTGGAGGTGGCGGTAGAGACCACGGGGGAGGGAACCCTGGCCATAGTCTTCACCAACGACCTCTACCAGCCTCCTGAAGACCGGAACCTCTTCCTGCGAGGCCTGAGGGTGGAGCCCCGTTAGCGGAAAAGGGCCAGAAGGGCGAGGACCACCCCGATGGCGGTGAAGAGGAGCATGGCCTTGTTGAAGGCGGTGTTGATCTCCGCCTTGATCTCTTGCCTCAGGCCGGCGAGACCCTTCTCAAGGGTGGCCAGCCTGGCCTCAATGTGCGCACCTTGGGCGCGAATCTGTTCCCCTAACCTCCCTTCCACCCCTTGAATCTGTCCCTCTAGCCGCCCCTCCACACCCTGGATGCGGGCTCCCAGGCGCTCCTCCACCTCGCGCACATGCTCCAAAAGCTCCGCCTTGGCCCCCTGGATGCGGACCTCCAAACGATCCTCTACGCCGCGGATGTGCTCCAAAAGCTCCGCCTTCACCCCCTGAACCTGCCCCTCCAGCCTGCCCTCCACACCCTGGATGCGAGCCCCAAGCCGCTCCTCCACCCCGCGGACCTGGTCCAGAAGCTCCGCCTTGACCCCCTGAACCTGCCCCTCCAGGCGGGTCTCCACACCCCCTATGCGGGCCTCCAGGCGCTCCTCCGTACCCCGGATTTGGGCTTCCAGCCTGGCCTGGAGGTTCTGCAAGCCGGCTTCAAGCCTCTCCTCCAGGCCCTGGAGGTGGAGCTCCACCCCCTGTACGCGGGCCGTGAGGCGGGCCTCGGTTTCCCGAAGGTCCCCCTTGAACTCCTCCCGAAGCTCGTCTATGCGCCGGGAGAGGTCGTTGACCAGGGGCGGGAGGACCTGTACCGTGGCCTCCACGATCCCCTCCAGCTTCTCCAGGCGCTCCAGGAGGCGGTCTTCCGGTATGGTCCCATTCTACCGGAGGCGCAGGGCGAAGGCCAGAGAAAACCCCGTGGCTTCGGCGTGTTGGCCCTTGAGGACGTTCTGGGCCTTGAGCTCGTAGGCGAAGCAGCCGTCGTAGTAGCGTACGGTGAGGCCATAGCGGCTAAGCTCCCCGGGGCCAAACCCCACCTGAGGAGCCAGCCAGACGGCCTGGCAGCAGGCCCGGTCGGGCTCGGGCATGGCGTAGGCGAGGAGCCACTCGGGGTAGCTTCCCTTCCGCCAGCCCAGCTGGAAGCGACCCAGGTCCCGGTCCTGGAATCTGACCTCCGTCCCCACCATCCGGCTTCCCAGGGGGTTTTCCAGGTAGTAGCGCCCTTCCACCGGTCCATAGCCCAGGAGGAGTAAACTTTGGCCATGCGGACCCTGGTCTTTTTCCTCTTTATCCTGGCCTCGGTCCTGGCTCAGGACTGGCGGCTCACCAAGACCACCTCCGAGGGCCTGGGGGAAAAGGGGGCGTGGCGCTACACCCTAAGCCCCGCCACCAAGGAGGCCCGGGAGCTCTGGCAGGCCCTCCTCCTCCAGTACCGGGGCCACCTCCAGGCGGGGTACCGCGTGGACCTGGGGGCCTACAGCCTCTACTTCCGGGGAGGGGCCCTCTGGCTCTCCCCGGCCTGCCCCACGGCCCACCCCGCCTGCCTCACCCCGGGGGCCCTGCCCATACCCAAAGAGCGGCAGAACCGCTTCCTCCTGGAGCTGGCAAAGCTCTTGGAGAAGGCTCTGGCCGAGGCCAAGGGCACGGGGGGCCGCCTCACCCTCACGGGCCTCTTCTGGGCTGAGCTGAGGCGGGGCCAGGTCCCACCCTTTAGGGCCCACCCCTCGGGCTGGAAGCCGTAGACTTAGGGCAATGCGGGTAGCCCTCTTCATCACCTGCCTGGCGGACCAGTTCTACGCAGAGGCCGGGGTGGCGGCGGTGCGCCTCCTCAGGGCCTTGGGGGTGGAGGTGGGCTTCCCCGAGGGGCAGACCTGTTGCGGCCAGCCCGCCTTCAACGCCGGATACTGGGAGGAAGCGAGGCCCCTGGCTAGGCGCACATTGCGGGTCTTCCAGGAGGCGGAGTACGTGGTCGTTCCCTCGGGAAGTTGCGCCAGCATGCTGAAGAACCACTACCCCGAGCTCCTGCCCGGAAGCCAGGAAGCCCTGGCTTTTTCAGAAAGGGTCTATGAGCTTTCCCAGTTCCTGGTGCGGGTCCTGGGGGTGGAGAAGCTGGGGGAAGGCCTGAAGGGGAAAAAGATAGCCTACCACCACGGCTGCCACGCCCTGAGGGAGCTTGGGGTGCGGGAAGAGCCCCTCATGCTCCTCAAAAACGCTGGGGCCGAGCTTTCACCTTGGGAGGCGGCGGAGGAGTGTTGCGGCTTCGGCGGCCTCTTCAGCGTCAAGCTCCCTGAGGTCTCCCTGGGCATGGCGGACCGGAAGCTTTCCACCCTTCCCGAGGCCCAGGTCCTCACCTCCACCGACGCGGGCTGCCTCCTCCACCTCGCGGGAAGGATGGCAAGGAAGGGGATGGACCTGAGGGTGGCCCCCCTGGCCACCCTCCTCTGGGAGGCGTATGCGGGCTAAGGCCAGGCTCTACCCCAAGGAGGCGGCGAGGCTCTTGCAGGAAAGGCCGGGGGTGCGGGAGGCGGTCACCGGAGCCACCTTGCACTTTGAGAGGAACCGTAAGCGGGCCTACGCCGAGGTGCCCGTGGAGGAGTGGCGGGAACGGGCCAAGGCGGTGAAGGACCACGTGCTCTCCCACCTGGACCACTACCTGGAGCTGGCGGAAAAGCGCCTTTTGGAAAACGGTGTCCAGGTCCACTGGGCGGAAACCCCCGAGGAAGCCCACCGGGTCCTTCTGGAGATCGCAAGGAGGCGCGGGGTCAGGCGGGCGGTGAAGGCCAAGAGCATGCTCACCGAGGAGCTCGGGATCAACCCCCTCCTGGAGTCTCTGGGGGTGGAGGTGTGGGAAACCGACCTGGGGGAGTACCTGATCCAGCTCCTAGGAGAGCCCCCAAGCCACATCGTGGGCCCCGCCATCCACCTCTCCCTGGAGGAGATCCAGAGGCTTTTCCATGAACGCTTCGGCACCCCCCTCGAGGCCAGCCCCGAGGCGCTGGCAGGGGTGGCCAGGAGGGTCCTGCGGGAGGCCTTCCTCACCGCCGACTTGGGCATCAGTGGGGCCAACTTCCTGGTGGCGGAGACGGGCACCCTGGCCCTCATGGAAAACGAGGGGAACATAAGGCTTTCCACCAGCCTTCCCAAGGTCCACGTGGCCTTCGTGGGGATAGAGAAGCTCCTCCCCCGCTTCTCTGACCTCGCCCTCTTCCTCCCCCTCACCGCCCGGGCGGCCACGGGACAGAGGCTTTCCACCTACGTCTCCCTGATCCAGGGCCCGGCCCGAAAAGGGGAGGAGGGACCCGAGGAGGTGCACGTGGTCCTGGTGGACCATGGGCGCACCGCCCTCCTGGCCGATCCCGAGGCCTGGGAGGTCCTGAGGTGCCTCCGGTGCGGGGCCTGCCTCAACGCCTGTCCCGTCTACCGCCAGACGGGGGGGCACCCCTACGGCTACGTCTACTCGGGGCCCATCGGGGCGGTTTTGGACCCGGGCCTCCTCTCCCTGGAGGAGGCCTACCCCCTCCCCTACGCCTCCACCCTCTGCGGGGCCTGCCTCGAGGCCTGCCCGGTGAAGATCCCCATCCCCAGCCTCCTCCTCACCTGGCGCCACCGGGCGGTGGCCCAAGGCCTCAGCCCCACCTGGGAGAAGGCCGCCCTCAAGGCCTACCGGAAGGTCATGGAAAGCCCCACCCTCTACCGCCTCTTCTCCAAGGCCCTAAGGGGCCTCCCCCTTCCCCAGGACCTCCTCCCCCTCCTCCGGGCCTGGACCGAGGGCAGAGGCCCCTTGAGGCCCAGCCCCAGGCCCTTCCACGAGCTTTGGTGGGAACTGGAGGAGAAAGATGGACGCTAGAAGCCGCATCCTCTCCCGGGTGAAGCGGGCCTTGAAGGGGAGGCCCAAGGCGGAGCTCCCGGGCCCCCTTCATCCCGCTCCCCTTCCCGACCCCCTGGAGCTCTTCCTCAGGCGGCTTGGGGAGAATGGCGGGGAAGGCCACCTCCTCCTGCGGGAGGAGGTGAGAGGCTTTCTGGAAGCCCTGGCCCAAAGCTTTTCCGGGGCCGCCTTCGGCAGGACCTTACCCATGGACCTCAGGCCCCCCCTCCCCGAGCTTCCCCCGGAGGAGGCTCCCCTAGGGGTGTCCTACGCCCTCTTCGCCGTGGCGGAGACGGGGAGCGTGGCCCTGGCCTCCGAGGAGGGGCGGAAGGTCCACCTCCTTCCCCCCACCCACCTGGTCTTGGTGGAGGCGGAAAGGGTCTACGGCACCTTGGCGGAAGCCCTGGCCTCCCTGGAGGACCTCCCCACCGCCCTCGGCCTCCACTCCGGCCCCTCCAAGAGCGCGGACATCGGCCAGGTGATGGTGACGGGGGTCCACGGACCGGGGAGGCTTTTGGTGGCCGTCCTCACCTAAGCTCGTACACCTCGGGCGGGTCAAGCCGCCTCAGGTTCAGGCGAAGGCCGTTCCCATCCCGCACGAAGATGGGCCACCAGACGAAGTTGGCCCGCCCGGCGATGGCCTCCACGGGCACGGGGCCGAAGGTGCGGGAGTCCTCGGAGCCCCCTAGGGTGCGGTTATCCCCCATGACGAAGTAGTAGCCCTTCTTCAGACGGATCCGCCCCACCTCACAAGCCTCCTCCAGCCGGCTCCGGGCCAGGACCCCTTCCGAAGGGGGGAGGAGCATCTCCTTGAGGGGCCTCAGGTAGGTGGGGAGGAGGTCCACGGGGAAATCCCCCTGCTGGGTGATGATCCGGGTCATGCGCCCATCCCGGTAGCAGACCCCGGGGAAGGAGTCGGGCCAGGGGGTGAGGTGGTCGGTGATGTGGGCTTCCATGAGGGGCACCCCGTTCACGTGGACCACCCCCCGCTCCACGTAGACCTCGTCCCCAGGAACGGCCACGATGCGCTTGATGAAAAAGGCGCGGAAGGAGAAGCCCAGCACGGGAAAGCGGGCGGTGGCGTAAGGGGTGCCCTCAGGGGGCTTGAGGATGGCGATCTCCCCCCGCCGCCACTCCTTAAAGCCGAAGCGCACCAGCCAGGTCTCCCACTTGGGCACCAGAACCCGCTCCCCGTTTTTCAGGATGGGGAACATGCTCTGCCCCACCACGCCCACGGTGGTGAAGACGAAGGTGGTGACCAGAAAGGCCACCAGCAGGGCCTCCCCCACCTGGCGAAACCACTCTTTGAACAGATAGTCCCAGAACGCCTTCATACCCCTCCTACTCTACCCGCTAGGACCGCTCTTGCCGCCTGGCGGCCCGCCTCGGCGATCTCCTCCAGGCGGCGGAAGTCCTCGAGGCCCACCCCCCGAAGGGCGGGGCGCACGTACACCTCGGGAGCGTAGAGGGTGAGGCGCACGGAGGTGAGGTGGAGCTGCATCAGGTCCACCGCCCGCCGGGCCAGGGAGAGGAGCCCCGTGGGGGCCGCTTCCACCCCCCGCTCTGGGGTCACGTCCACCGCGTAGACCTCCAGGGCCCCCAGGAGGCGGGCCGCATCCACGGGCAGGTTGTCCAAAACCCCTCCGTCAAAGAGGAGCCGCCCCTCCCGTTCCACCGGGGCCAGGAGGCCCGGGTAGGCGGCCGAGGCCAGGACGGCGCTGGGCAGGTCCCCATGGGTGAGGAAGACCAGCCTCCCCGTGATCACGTCCACCGCGGTCACCGCCAGGGGGCGCTCCAGATCCTCAAAGCGGGGGGGAAGGTGCTCCGCCAGGAAGTCCCGGAGCTTCCTGCGGGAGAAGAGCCCCTCCCGCGGGGAAAAGCCCAAAAGCCCCAGCCACGGGGTCTTGCGGGCCATGGCCAGCATCTCCTCCGGGGTCTTCCCCGCCGCGAAGAGGGCCCCCACGATGGCCCCCATGCTGGTGCCCGCCACCACCTGGAAGTCCAGCCCCGCCTCCAGGAAGACCTCCAGAACCCCGATGTGGGCAAGCCCCCTAGCCCCTCCTCCGGAAAGCGCCAAGCCGCGCACGGGAAAATCCTAACGGCTCCCGGGTGAAAGAGGTGAGGGGCGGGTATAGTGAAAGCGGTGAGCCTGGCGGGGAAGGTCCTTCTTGACCGCTACCGGGTGGTGCGCCCCCTGGGCCAGGGGGCCCTGGCCACCGTCTACCTGGCTTTTGACCGCTTCGGGGCCCCCCACGCCCTCAAGGTCTTCCCCCAGGGAGCCGAGCCCAGGCGGGACCGGGAGTTCTGGGTGGGAAGGAGGCTTTCCCACCCCAACCTCAACCCCGTTTTGGAAAAGCTGGACCTCGAGGAGGGCCCCGCTTTGCTCCTGGCCTACGCCCCCGGGGAGGAGATGGGACGGTGGATGGCCCGGAAGCCAGAGAGGGAGCGGGCCCTCTTCGTCTTCCGCCAGCTCCTTCTGGCCCTGGCCCACATGCACGAAAAGGGCCTGGTGCACCGGGACGTGAAGCCGGAGAACATCATCGTGGCGGGTACGGACGAGGCCCGGCTGGTGGACTTTGACCTTTCCGGGCCGGTGGCGGAGGCCTTCAGAAAGCCCCTGCGGGTGGGCACCCTGCCCTACCTGGCCCCCGAGCAGGTCCTGGGGAAAAGCCCCGGCCCCGAGGCCGACGTCTACGCGGCCGGGGTCATCCTCTACTGGATCCTCGCCGGGGAGCACCCCTTCGTGGGGGCCCCGGAGGAGGTCCTCCTGGGCCACCTCCAGGGGGAGGTGCCCCCCCTCCCCGGGCTCAAGGAGGGGGCGCACCTCTACCTGGAGCGCCTCCTGGCCAAGCGCCCGGAGGAGCGCTTCCCTAGCGCCAAAGAGGCCCTCGAGGCCTTCCCCTTCTAGCGGGCGAAGGCCCCGTTCCCCAGGAAGGTGAGGATGCCGGAAAGGAGCCCCTGGGCCACCCTCTCCCGGTAGGTGGGGTCCTGGAGCCGCCTTCCCTCCGCCGGGTGGTCCCCAAAGCCCACCTCCACCAAGACGGCGGGCACCTTGGCGTAACGCAGGACGAAGAAGTCCCCGGGGAAGCTCCCCCTGTAGGGGCTCCCCGTGGCCTGGGAAAGGTGCCGCCCCAGGGTCTCCGCCAGGCGCTGGCTGAAGCGCTGGTTGGCCTGGGCCACGACGTCCGAGAGGATTCTCTCTGTAACACTCCTGGCCTCCTCGGTGAGGCGTCTACCCACCTCTCCCCCGCCGTTTTCCCGGATCACCTGGGCCAGAACCCTGGGGTCCTGGGCCCGGCCGAAGTAGAAGACCTCCACCCCTTGCGCGGTGCGGGTGGGGGAGGCGTTCACGTGGATGGAGACGAAAAGGTTCACCTGGGAGCTGTCGGCCATGCTGGCCCGCATGGAGAGGTCCGTGCGCTTGTCCGGAGAGAGGTGCGTGTCCTTTTCCCGGGTCAGGCGGACCTCTATCCCCTCCCGCAAGAGGAGGCGCTTGAGGCGTAGGGCCACGTCCAGGACCACCTCCTTCTCCACCACGTGGCCCACCATCCCCGGGTCAATCCCCCCGTGGCCGGGGTCCAGGAGCACCACGGGCCTAGGAGGCTTGGGGGCCTGGGCCTTGGGGGGGTCCGGGGCCTGGCGCTTGAGGAGGGTCTCCCCCTTCTTCAAGGCAAGGTCCAGGACCAGGCGCTCGGGGTCCCTGAGGCGGCTTGTCCTCACCTCCACCGCCCCCCTGGTGCGCACCAGGACCCGTACCCCCCCTCCCTCCGGCACCACCTGGACCGAGGCCACCTCGGGGGAGTTCACCACTTGGTCGGCCCTGGGCGCCGAGAGGCCCGGGAAGACCAGGATGAGGAGGCCCTCCCCCTCCTCTATGCGGTAGGCCGTCTGGGGCGAGGGCAGGTCAAAGACCAGGCGGGTGAAGCCCTCGTGCACCCCCACCCGGGGGAAGGCCAGGGCCACACTCCCCACGCCGAGAAGCCACAGGAGCCAGCGCATCCAGGCCCATTCTACCGGGGGGTGGTAAAATCTGCCCCATGACGAAGAAGGTCGTGGTCTACAACCTGGTGGGGCACCGCTTCTTGGGGATGAACGAGCAGGGGGACAAGGTCATGATTGACGGGGATAAGCCCGCCACCGGGCCCCGCCCCATGGAACTCCTCCTCATGGCCCTGGGGGCCTGCACCGCCTACGACGTGGTGGATATCATGAAGAAGAAGAAGCAGCCCCTGGCCCGCTACCGGGTGGAGGTGGAGGGGGTGCGGGCGGAGACCCACCCCAGGCGCTACACCCACATCACCGTGACCCACATCGCCTCCGGGCCGGGGGTGACCCTCGAGGCCCTGGAGCGGGCCGTCCACCTCTCCCACACCAAGTACTGCTCCGTCTCCGCCAACCTCAACGCCGAGATCACCACCCGGGTGATCCTGGAGCCCTGGGAGGAAGAGGCCTGATGCTCCTGGCGGTGGACATCGGCAACACCTCCACGGCCCTGGGCCTTTTTGAGGGGGAGAGGCTCGTCGCCCACTTCCGCATCCACACCGACCGAATGCGGATGGAAAGCGAGTATAGGGTCCTCCTAAAGAACCTCTTCGCCCTGGAGGGCCTTCCCCCGCCCAAAGCCGCCCTCCTTTCCAGCGTGGTGCCCCCGGTGGAGCGGGAGATGGGGCGGGCCATAGAGGGGCTTTTCGGGGTCAAGGCCCGCCTGGTGGACGCCGAGGCCACGGGCCTCCAGGTACTCATAGACAACCCCAAGGAGGCCGGGGCTGACCGCCTGGTGAACGCCGTGGGGGCCCTGGCCTACCCCAGCCCCACGGGCCGCTACATCGTGGTGGACTTCGGCACCGCCACCACTTTTGACCTGGTGGAGGCCCCCAACCGCTACCTGGGCGGGGCCATCACCATCGGCCCCCAGACGGCGGCGGACGCCCTGGCGGCCCGCACCGCCAAGCTCCCCCGTATAGACCTGGTGCCGCCCAAGGGGGTGGTGGGCAGGAACACCCTGGAAGCCCTCCGCTCCGGCCTCGTCCTGGGTTACGCCGCCCTGGTGGAGGGGATGGTGCGCCGCTTCAAGGAGGAGACGGGGGAGGCCCTGGTGATCGCCACCGGGGGGTTTGCGGAAACCCTCAAGGACCTCTGCCCCTCCTTTGACGTGGTGGACGAGGACCTCACCCTCAAGGGCCTCCTGCGCATCCACCAGGGGCAAGGGTGAACCAGTAAACATACCGCCCCTCCTCGGGCAGGAGGGCATACCGCCACCCCTCCACCCGGTACCAGCCCAGGTCCCGCCAGCGCCCTGGCCGCTCCCGCAGGAAGACCCGCAAGGGGATGCTCTCCCGGTGGGCCAGGAGGAGGCGGAGGTTGCCCCCAAGGGGCTCCTGGTGCCCCCGCTTCCCCTCCCCCATGTAGAGGATGCGCCCATCGGGCAAAAAGACATTCCGGTAGCCCGACTCCCCCCGGTCCACCAGGAGGCTTTGCCGACCGATCCCCCTGCGGGTGCCGTGGAAGGCAAAGACCTCGCTCCAGCTCAAGCTTGACACTTCCCTTTCCCCCGGCTATCATCCTAAGTGCCCGGTCGGACGCCCCCGACCTGGCGACAACCCCAGGCCCCGTGGTGTAGTTGGTTAACACACCCGCCTGTCACGTGGGAGATCGCGGGTTCGAGTCCCGTCGGGGCCGCCAGGCCGAGGTAGCTCAGTCGGTAGAGCATGCGACTGAAAATCGCAGTGTCGGCGGTTCGATTCCGCCCCTCGGCACCAGACGGCCTGCCCCTTTTGGGGCAGGTCGCTTTTTGCTACAATGCCCCCGAAGGGGGTGGGAAGCTGAGGAGACCTTCGCCATATTGGGGTGCCATTTGAGGTAAGTATTCGCTGAGGCATTGCGGTAGGTGTTTTTTCGGTATTGCCGGTGTATTCCAGGGGCGCATTAAAGCTGGATGTTTTGGGGCCCGCGTGGGGCGCTTAACCCCCACGGGCCCGCGTATTTTTTAGGCCATTCCCCCCTCAAAACCCCGAGGCTTCCCCCCGTTGCTCTAGCCCCGCTACCCAGCCGGCACCGGGTGTGCTAAGCTGGGTAGCGTAGGTCTGATCAAATCCAAACTATTGTGACCCTATAGGCATTTTTTGCCGTGCTGATACCTATTCTTCCCCTCTTGACAGTATTGACCCGACCCCCTAAAGTGAAAGACAAGCAAACGGGGCCGACCCCCCGGAAGCGGAGGAAAAGGAGGGATGAAGATGAAGAAGCTGATCGCTCGTGTGTTGGTGCTTCTCGGCAGCTTGATCGCGCTTGGGCTCGCGGCTGGGGCCGCTACGCGCTGGGAGTAAGGGGGAGGCCAGCTAAGCTGGCCTCTTTATTTCTCTTGCCTTGGCGGAGGAGGGTTTGCTACACTCAGGCCACCATGGCCTTTAGACGCCTGGAGCTTCCTCCGCCGCGGGTGCTCCTTCTGGTCCTCTCGGCCTTCCTGGGCTTCCTGGCCCTGGAGGGCTTCCTGCTTTGGGCCTACGGGGGCACCCCTCTCCGCTTGAGCCTCCTGGACCTGCTTTTCTGAGGCGCGCTCATGCTTTGGAGCGTATTTGTTCGCGTCCCGCTCCCCTTAAGCGCCAGCATGAGCCAGTTCTTTATCTTTGCCTTGGCTTTAGTCGTTCTTACGGCTCCATGGGTCTCGCCCCTGTTGAGTTTTGCCCTCCAGTGGGGCCGAAAAGTTTGGTACAAGGAGCTCTTCAACAGTTCCCAGATTGGCATGGCCACCGCCCTGGCGGCCCTGGCCTGGCAGTTCTTCCAGCAGAACCCCGTCTACCTGGGTCCCTGGAATGTGTCGGCAGGGGTGGGCATCGCCACCGCTTCCCTGGCTTTTTTTGCGGTCAACACCACTTTGGTGACCACCGCCATCCACCTGGCCAACAACGTTCCCTGGCGCGAAGTGTGGCGCAAAAACTACAGATGGCTCGCCTCCAGCTACCTCCTCCTCTCCCCCCTCGCCCTCCTCCTGGCCCGGGCCTATGAGACGCCCCTCCTGGGCAACTGGGGCGGGTGGACGGTGCTCTTCTTCCTCATCCCCCTCTACTACAGCCGCTTCTACTGGGACGAGAAGGTGCGTCTGGAAGCGGCCTTTGACGCCACCCTGGAAACCCTCATGCACGCCCTCGAGGCCAAGGACCCCCAGACCCGCCTCCACTCCGAGCGCGTGGCCGAGATCGCCCGGGACCTAGCCCGGAAGGTCAAGAACGGGGACGAAGCCTACGCCCAGGCCGTCTACCGGGCAGCCCGGCTCCACGATATTGGCAAGATCGGCATCCCCGAGTTCGTCCTCCTGAAGCCCGGCTCCCTCACCCCTGAGGAGCGCCAGGCCATAGAAAAGCACCCCGAGTTCGGAGCGGAGATGCTGAAGCCCGGGGCCAAGGTGGCCTTTGAGCCCCTGGTCTATAACATCATCCTCTACCACCACGAGCGCTGGGACGGCCGGGGCTACCCAAAGCGGCTCGCCGGGCACGAGATTCCCGAGGAGGCCCGCATCGTGGGGCTGGCCGACGCCTACGAGGCCATGACCGCGGGTCGCCCCTACCGCAAGGCCAAGACCCCGGAGGAGGCCTTGGAGGAAATGCAGGAACTATCCGGCATCCAGTTTGACCCCCGCCTGGTGGAGGCCTTCATGGAGCTCTGGCAGGAAGACCCCATCTGGCGGGACCGGGAAGCCTACCTCAAGGCCAAAGCGGAAAAGGAGGGATCCGTATCACGCTTTATCTTGCCGCCGCTCTCTTCGCCCTGGGCCTCGCCCTCGCCCTCGGAGTCCGACCAAAGGACCTCGGAGGAATAGAGCTAAAGGCGGCCTGGGCCTTCCTCCTGGCGGCCCTCCTCGAGGGGGGCCTGGCCTACGGCACCTACCGGGGCCTCTTCCCCCCCGAGGTGGCGGGCCCCTTGGCCAAGGCCTTGGTCCTCCTCCTGGTGGGCTACGGCCTTTACCAGAACCGCCACCTGAAAAGCCTCTACCTGGTCCTCCTGGGGCTGCTCCTGAACGCCCTGGTCATCTTCGCCAACGGCGGGCACATGCCCGTGAGCCTCCCCGCCCTGCGCCAGGTAGGCCTGGGGGAGCTGGAAAACCTCTTGAGAAACCGGAGCGATGCGGTCCACACCCTTCTGGACGAAACCACCCGCCTGCCCTTCCTGGGGGACGTGATCCCTCTACCCCCCCTCGTCAAGGTGATTAGCCCCGGAGATGTCCTCATCCTCCTGGGCATCGTTGGGGTGGTGGTGGAGGGAGCCCTGCGGGCTGGGGGTTTCCGCCTCCCCCTGCGCCTCGCCGCCCTTCGCGTGCTGGCCTACCTGGTTCTGGTCCTCCTCCTCCTCGCCTGGCGGGCCTGATGTTTCCCCGGTGTAGGGTATATTCCTCGTAGGGGGGCACCCCCCCTCACCAGGAGGAGAAATGGCGTACCGGATTTGCTTGATTGAGGGGGACGGGATCGGCCACGAGGTGGTGCCCGCGGCCAGGAAAGTCTTGGAGGCCACCGGCCTCCCCTTGCAGTTCGTGGAAGCCGAGGCGGGCTGGGAGACCTTTGAGCGAAGAGGGGTCTCGGTCCCCGAGGAAACCGTGGAGAAGATCCTCTCCTGCCACGCCACCCTTTTCGGGGCCGCCACCAGCCCCACCCGCAAGGTGCCGGGCTTCTTCGGGGCCATCCGCTACCTCAGAAGGCGGCTGGACCTCTACGCCAACGTGCGCCCGGCCAAAAGCCGCCCCATCCCGGGTAGCCGCCCCGGGGTGGACCTGGTCATCGTCCGGGAGAACACGGAAGGGCTCTACGTGGAGCAGGAAAGGCGCTATCTGGACGTGGCCATCGCCGACGCCGTCATCTCCAAGAAGGCCAGCGAGCGCATCGGCCGCGTGGCCCTGAAGCTGGCCGAGGGCAGGCCCCGCAAAACCCTGCACATTGCCCACAAGGCCAACGTACTCCCCGTCACCCAGGGGCTCTTCCTGGACACGGTGCGCGAGGCGGCCAAGGACTACCCCCTGGTGAACGTGCAGGACATCATCGTGGACAACTGCGCCATGCAGCTGGTGATGCGGCCCGAGCGCTTTGACGTGATCGTCACCACCAACCTCCTGGGGGACATCCTCTCCGACCTGACCGCAGGGCTCGTGGGCGGCCTGGGGCTGGCCCCTTCGGCCAACATCGGGGACACCAC
>CAMTVD010000020.1:0-21968 GCA_947085095.1 uncultured Thermus sp.
ATGGAGGGTGTGTGGCGGCGGGTGAAGGGGTTTTTGATGCCTCGGCGGCACTACGGGGGGGTTGAGGAGCTTAGGGAGGCGGTGGTTCAGGCCCTCAAGGCCCTGGGGGGTGTGGAGTTGAAAATCTTGGGGGAGGGTACTTACCATGGGGAAGGTGGAGGTTTCCGTCCTGATCCCCGCCGCTGGCAACGGGGAGCGGCTTGGCCTGGGTCCTAAGGCCTTCCTCAGGGTGGGCGGGAGGACCCTTTTGGAGTGGGCCCTTTTGCCCTTCGGCGAGGCCGCTGAGGTCCTGGTGGCCCTGCCCCCCGGGACCGAACCCCCTAGGGGTCTGAGGGCCACCTTCCTGGAGGGGGGAAGGACCCGGCAGGAGTCCGTGGCCCGCCTCCTGGAGGCGGCAAGCCTCCCCACGGTCCTGGTCCACGATGTGGCCCGCCCCTTCGTGGGCCCAGGCCTGGTGGAAAGGGTCCTGGGGGCCACCCGGGCCACAGGGGCGGCGGTCCCCGTCCTTCCCGTCCCCGACACCCTGGTCCGCCCTGAGGAGGCCCTTTACGGGGAGGTGGTCCCCCGGGAAGCGTTGCGCCTGGTGCAGACCCCCCAGGGCTTCTTCACCGCTCTCCTGCGGGAGGCCCACGCCTACGCCAGGAGGCGGGGCCTTTCCGCCAGCGACGACGCCCAGCTGGTGCGGGCCTTGGGCTATCCCGTGGCCTTGGTGGAAGGGGAGCGGACGGCCTTCAAGATCACCTATAAGGAGGACCTCCCCCTGGCGGAGGCCTTGGCACGGGTATGGAGCGGCTAGCCCCAGGCAAGGTCAACCTGGGCCTCTCCCTTTTGGGGAGGCGGCCCGATGGTTACCACGAGCTCCACACCCTCTTCGCTGTCCTCTCCTTCGGGGACCGGGTGGTGGTGGAGCCCATTCCTGAGGGCATCGTCTTCCGCGGGCGCTATGGGCGGAGGAACCTGGCCTACCGGGCGGCGGAGGCCTACTTGGAAAAGGCGGGCTGGCCTGGGGGGGTGAGGATCCTTCTGGAGAAGGAGCTTCCCGAGGGGGCAGGCTTAGGCGGGGGAAGCTCGGACGCCGCCCAGGTGCTTCTGGCCCTTAAGGAGCTCTACCCGGCCGAGGTGGACCTTTTCGCCCTGGCCCCTTCCTTGGGGGCGGACGTGCCCTTTTTCCTCCTGGGGGGGGTGGCGGAGGCCCGGGGGGTGGGGGAGCGCCTTTCCCCCCGCTCGCTTCCCCCCTTGCCGGTGGTGGTCTACGGGCCGGGGCTCCGCCTGCCCACGCCCTGGGTCTACCGGGAGGTGAAGCCCCACGACTTTGCTCCCGAGCTCCCGATAGAGGAGATCCTGAACGCCTTGGCCCGGGGGGAGGAGCCGCCTTACTGGAATAGCCTCGAGGCCGCCGCTTTTCGCCTGCGCCCGGAACTCAGGGAGGTAAAGCAAAGGCTTAGGTCCTTGGGGCTTTACGGAGTCCTCATGTCGGGTTCGGGGAGCGCCTTTTTTGGCCTGGCCCAGGACCTGGACCACGCCCGGAGAGCGGTGGAAGCCTTGAGGCGCACGGGGTATGCCCGTTACGGGACCTTGGGGGGGGAGCATGGGGCCCATTGACGAGCTGGAGTTTTGTTGCCCCGAGGCCTTGGAGGAGATCAAGTCCCTGCCCATCCGCTGGGACCGGGAGCGCTTCGCCTTCTGGCTTCGGCAAGACTATCCCTTCGTGGAGGCCCTCTACCGCTACCAGGTGGGACTTCTCTTGGAGGCTCCCCAGGCCCACCGCGCTCCCTTGGTCCAGGCCCTCATGGCCACGGTGGAGGAGCTGGACTGGCTCCTCTCCCACGGGGCCGATCCCCAGGGGGAGGTCCACCCGGTGCGCCGGGAGTACATCCGCCTCCTAGAGGAGATGGGGGGTCTTTCCTACCCCTACCGCCTGGTCTTCTTCTACTTCCTCAACCACTTTTTCCTCGAGGCCTGGAACGCCCACGTGGAGGGGGAAGGTCCCTGGCGGGAGCTTTCCGAACACTGGTCCGCCCCGGAGTTCCAGGCGCTCCTCTTTGACCTGGAGGTCATGGCCCAAGGGGCGGCAGGGGGGTTGGACCGGGGGGTGGTGGCCCACTACCTGGGCCGCATCCTGGAGATGGAGAAGAAAGCTTGGAGCCTGCTCCTATGAAAGAGGCGGGGCCTGGGCCCCGCCTTTCCTTTTCAGAAAGGGGTCAGTTTAGCTCCTCACCCCAGGTTTCCTCAAAGAGGCGCTTGGCCTCCTGTACCGTGATTTCTAGGGTCTGGGAAACCTCCTCCGCCAGGAGGAAGATGGCCCTTCTCAGAGCCTGCCGGTCCAGGTCGGGCAGGCCCCGCTCCAGCTCCCAGGCCCTAAGCTGCCCCGCCATCTGGGCGATGCGGTAAGGATTCCCGTCCGCCAGGATCTCGCTGGTCTTGCGGTGCCGGGCGGCCCACTGTTTGGGCAGGGGCATGCGCCCGTTTTTCAGCAGGTCCAGGATGATGGGGACCTCCTCCGGGGATAAGGCCTTGCGCAGGCCCACGCTCTGGGGGGCCTCCACGGGCACGTAGGCCTTGGAGCGGGAGCCGGGGAAGTCCACCTGGTAGTAGGCCCGGCTCACGCCGCTCACGCTCCGCTGGGCTATGCCCGCCACCACGCCGACCCCGTAAGGGGGCAAGACCACCTTGTCGCCGGGACGGAACTCTTTCACGGCGCCACTCCTTTCTGGAGCACCAAAAGGAGGTGCTCCAAATACGTGTCCACCTCCAGCTGGGGGCTGCACCCCAAGGCGGCGATCACCGCGGCCGTGGCCTTGGGGGAAAGCTCCTCCCGTACCGCCTTTTCCGCCTGGCCGCTTCGCACCAGCTCCTCCAGGAGGTCCAGGTAGTGCTGGTGGAGCCCCTTGAGCCAGGGGGTGGGATCCGCCATGGCCTCCCGGGCCACCGCCGCCCAAAGGCCCCTCCACTCCGCGATCCAGGCCAGGCGCTTCTGCAAAAGCCGCTCCAGCCGCACAAAAAAAGGCGCCCGCAGGCGCACGATTTCCTCCACCTCCCGGTAGAAGGCCCAGGTTCGCTCCTCCACCAGGTTCTTGAGGAGGTCCTTTTTGTCGCGGAAGTAGAGGTAGATGGTTCCCTTCCCTACCTCGGCCTTGCGGGCCACGTCCTCCATCTTCAGCCCGGAAAGACCTTTCTCCCGGAGGACTTCCAAGGTGGCCCGGAGAATGAGCTCTCGCTTGCCCTTGGACAAGGCCCCCGGAAGGGATACCATCGTGGCCACGCCCCTAAGTCTACCACAACGCCCTTTTCCTTTCATGAGGAGAGGGTTACCCTAAGGGGTAAGGGAGGAGGTATGCGCCAAGGCTTCTTCGCCTTCCTTACCGCCGATCCTTTGCGGGGAGCGTTGCGGGCCGTGGAGGCCAGGCTCTTGGAGGAGGCCCGGGGGGAGGCCCTCTTCCTGGTGCCCTACCCCTTGCGGGACCTGGCGGAGGCCTGGAGCCTGGCCTATCGGAGCCTGGGTCTGAAGCGGGGAAGGGTCCTTTACCTCAGGCGGCGGGAAGAGGCCTTTGACCGGGAGGTGGCCCAGGAGGTGGCCCAAAGCCCCCTGGTCCTCCTGGCCGCCGAGGGCCTGCCGGAGTTTTTGGACCTAATCCGGGGGAGCCTGGTGCTCCAGGCCCTTTTCATGGTCCACCGCCAGGGGGGTGGGGTGGTGGCCCTGGGGGAGGCTGGGGGGCTTCTGGGCGAGGCCGCCTTTTATTCCCTGGAGGGCCAGGTGCGAGCCGCCCTTGGCCTTTCCCTCCTTCGGGGGCTGGCCCTTCTGCCCCGGGTGGAGGAGAGGGGGCGGTTTTTGGCCCTGTCCCAGCTGGTGGCCGACAACCCCGACCTGGTGGGCTTGGGCCTCCTGGAGAACACCGCTCTCCGCCTCCTTGGGGGCCTGGGGGAGGTCTGGGCGGGCGGGGTGACCCTGGTGGACGCCGGCGGGGCGGAGTTCACGGCCCGGGGGGTGCGGGGGCTTCGGGTGGATGTCCTCGCCGCCGGGGAGCGGTTTCCCCTCCCCGCCCTGTAGCATGGGGGTATGCCCTCGGGGCGCGCGCACGAGGCCATCAACCTGACCGCCTTGGGCCTGGGTGGGATCGCCTACCTGGCCTATGGGGGAGTCCCTGAAGACCCCCGGGCCCTGGCCTTCGCCCTGGGCTACCTGGGGGGTACCTTCCTGCTTTCCCCCGATCTGGACCTAGCGGAAAGGGGGGTGCGGGCCCAGGGGCGTTGGGGCTTTTTGGGCTTTCTCTGGCGGCCCTACGGCTGGCTTTTCCGCCACCGGGGCCTTTCCCACACCTGGGTGCTGGGGCCTTTGACCCGCTTGGGGTACCTCCTTGCCCTTCTGTTCCTTTTGTACGCCCTTTTCCAGGGAACCCTGGCCTTCCTGGGGGCCTCTTTGACCCTGGCCCTTCCTTCCCTGCCCCCCGGGGTCCTCTTGTGGGGGCTTCTCGGCTACTACCTCTCCCAGTGGCTACACCTTCTCGCGGACGGCATCTGGCCCGACCACGACCTCAGGCGGCTCAGGCGGCCAAGGTGAGGCGGTTTACACACCGATCCCCGGTAGGGGTAAAGAATGGGGCCATGGCTAGACTCTGGGCCTTGGCCCTTGGGGCCCTCTGGGGGGCGGCCCTAGCGGTGGGCTTGGGGGAGCGCATTCCCGACTTCTCCCTCCAAGACCCTGCGGGGAACCCTGTTACCCGGGAGACCATGAAGAAACCCGCGGTCATCGTTTTCTGGGCCAGCTGGTGCCCGGTGTGCCGGGCGGAGTTTCCTGGCCTTCATCGGGTAGCGGAGGAGACCGGCGTACCCTTCTATGTGATCAGCGCTGAACCCAGGGATACCAAGGAGGTGGTCTTGGGCTACATGAAGGCCTATCCCCGCTTCATCCCCCTCCTGGCCTCGGCCAGGGAAAGGCCCCAGCAGGTGGCAGCCCGCTTCAGGGTGCTGGGCCACCCCTGGACCTTCGTGGTGGATACCGAGGCCAAGGTGGTGGCCTTCTTCGCCGGCCGCGCGGGGCGGGAAGCCCTCTTAGACGCCCTCCTCCTGGCGGGGGTAGATCTGCCATAGCTCCGCCCGTCGGGCCTCGCCCTCAGGCGACAAGCGCAACAAAAAGTCGGCTTCCAAGGCCTTTGGCTCCCCCCACTCCACCAGGGTGAGGCGTGCTCCCTCCTCCGCCGCCCAGAGCTGGGGTAGGAGGGCCTCGGCCTGCTTGAGGCGGTAGAGATCGGCGTGGACCAGGGGGCCCTCCGGGGTGGGGTAGGTGTGGATGAGGGTGTAGGTGGGGCTGGTCACCCGGCCAGCAAAGCCCAAGGCCTCGGCCAGGAAGCGGACGAAGGTGGTCTTGCCCGCCCCCAGGGGGCCCTGGAGGGCCACCACCGCTCCCCTGGGCAGGAGGGGGAGGATCTCCCGGGCTAGGGCCTGGGTGTCCTCGAGGGTCTCTAGGGTGCGCGAAAGGAGAAGCCGCATAAAGGAAAAAGGCCCCATGGGGCCTTTTGGTGCCGGGAGCGGGACTTGAACCCGCACGCCCTTGCGGGCACCACCCCCTCAAGATGGCGTGTCTACCAGTTCCACCATCCCGGCAGGGCGCGCCTTAGGCGCAAGCTTCAGTTTAGCAAAAGCCCTTCCCTTGTCAAGGTGGGACAAATGTCCCTTCCCCTTTAGGGTAAGGTACCCGTGAAAGGGTCATGCTAAGGGGTAGGCGGGGAAACGGCTGGGCGGTTTATGGATCCCTCCCAGGTCTGTATTGACTCCCTTTGCCTGGCTTCGCAGCCGTGGCCTTCAAGACCGGAGGTGGTATGCGGCGACGAAACCGTTGGGTGAGGACCCTGTTTTGGGGCGGCGTGCTGGGGATTTTTGCCCTCCTCGGGGTGGTCTTTTCCGGGGTGGCGGTGGGGGCCTTTGAGCAGCGGATCCTGCCCGTGGACCAGCCCATCCCCTTCAGCCACGCCTTCCACGCCGGGGGGCTTGGCCTTTCCTGCCGCTACTGCCACCCTTCCGCGGAGCGGGCGGCCTATGCGGGCCTGCCCCCCACCGAGACCTGCATGACCTGCCACACCTTTATCAAGCCGGATAGCCCCAAGCTGGCCCTGGTGCGCCGGAGCTGGGAGACGGGGGAGGCCATTCGCTGGAACCGGGTCATCAACCTCCCCGACTTCGTCTACTTCCACCACGGGGCCCACGTGGCCAAGGGGGTGGGGTGCGCCGAGTGCCACGGCCGGGTGGACCAGATGCCGGTGGTCCACCAGCCCCAGGCCTTCACCATGAAGTTCTGCCTGGAGTGCCACCGCAACCCCGAGGCCTACCTCCGCCCCAGGGAGCAGGTCTTCAACATGGCCTATAAGCCTGACCCTGAACTTGGAAGAAAACTCAAAGAAATCCACGCCGTCCGCTCCGCCGAGGCCCTGACCAGCTGCAACACCTGCCACCGCTAGGAGGAACGATGCCCGAACGCGGATACCAAGAATCCCTGGAAAAGGAGCTTTTCCGGGAGGAGTTTCCCTTTGGCCCCGTGAGCCGGAGGGGGTTTTTGGCCCTGGGGCTTCTCGCCTTGGCCGCCTGCACCCCGGTGGTGCGGCGCCAGGGGGTGCCCTATGTGCGCCAGCCGGAGTGGGTGGTGGAGGGAGGGCGGGCGGAGTTCGTCACCGCCATCCCCCACGCCGGCATCGCCGAGCCCGTCCTGGTGCGCCATTACCAGGAGCGCCCCCTCTTCCTGGTTCCCCTCGAGGCGGCCATGAGCCCCTACCCCTTGGCGGGCCTCTACGCCCTCTACGACCCGGAGCGCAAGGGGAAGAGCCCAGACTGGGAAGGCTTCTTCGCTGCCTGGCGGAAGGCCCTGGAGGAAGGGGAGACCCTCCTGGTCCTTCCCCGCACCACCTCCCCCCGCCTCGAGGGCCTCCTGGAGAGGGCAAAGGCCCGCTACCCCAACCTGAGGGTGGCCCGGTTTGAGGCCTGGAGCCTGGAAAGCGTCTACCAGGGGGCGGAGCTCCTCTTCGGCCAGCGGGCCTGGCCCGTCTACGCCCCCGAAAAGGCGGAGGTGGTCCTTCTCCTGGACGTGGACCTCCACGAGCACCCCGCGGGCTACCCCTGGTGGGCCGCCCTGAGCGGAAGGCGCATCCCCCCCATGAACCGCATCTACGCCGTGGAGAGCGGGGCGGGCCTTTTGGGAGCCATGGCCGACCACCGCCTCGCCCTGAAGCCGAGCGCCCTGGAGGCCTTCCTCCTGGACCTGGCCAAGGCCCTCGGAGTCCTTCCGGGAAGCCCCGCCTCGGATTACGGGGGCTTTCTTTCCGCCCTGGCGGAAGACCTCCTGCGGGGCGGGGTGGTTCTCCCCGGGGTCCACCTCACCCCCGCCGCCCAGGCCCTGGCCATGGCGGTGAACGCCAGGCTAGGGGCCCCGGTGGCCTACGTGCCCCCTTTGGAGAAGGAGTCCGCCACCCCCGAGGCCTTTTTGCAGGCGGAGGGGGCGGAGCGCCTGGTCTGGGCGGCGGAGGGTCCTTTGCCGAATCTAGAGGGGAAGCGCTTCGCCGCCCACCTGGGCCTCTACCCCAAGGAGGCCCCCCATAGCCTCCCCCTGGCCCACCCCCTGGAGGCGGGCGGCCAGCACCGGGACGCCCTGGGCCGCCTCTGGCCCGCCCAGGCCCTGGTGAAGCCCCTCTATGGGGGAAAGAGCCTCGAGGAGGTCCTGGCGGGGCTTCTTGGGGAGGACCTTCCCGCCCTCAGCCCCGAGGAGAAGCGGGCCCTGGCCGAGGGCCGCCCCTTAGAGGAGGCGAGACCTTTGGCCCTTGCCCCGCAACCCGGTCTGGAAGGCCGCCTCCCCCCCTTAAGGCAGGAGGCCCCCCTGGAACTCACCCTGAGGCCCGACGCCAGCCTCTACGACGGCCGCTACCGCAAGAACCCTTACCTGGAGGAGCTTCCCCGGCCCCTTTCCCGCCTGGTCTGGGACGGGGCCCTCTTAATGGGAGAAGAGGAGGCTGAGGCCCAGGGTCTCCTTTCGGACATCCGGGCCCGGGAGCGCCGGGCGGACCCCAGGAGGCCCCTCCTGAAGGTGAAGGCCGGGGGCCGGGAGGCCCTCCTTCCCCTCTGGCCCCTTCCCGGCCTGGCCAGGGGAAGCCTCCTGGCCCCCCTTTCCCACTTCTTCCACCCCGAGGGGGTGGCCTTCGCCGCCGAGGTGGCCCCCACGGGCCGGGACTACCCCCTGGTCTCCACCCAGTACCACGGCTACCTGGGAGAGGTGGAGGCGGTGAAGGTCATGGCGGAAGAGGAGGCCTTAAAGGCCGAGCCCAAGGAGGAGAAGCGCCTCTCCTTCTACCCCCCCTGGCCCCAGGGAGAGCACGCCTGGGCCATGAGCGTGGACCTAAGCCGCTGCCTGGGGTGCGGCCTTTGCACCCTGGCCTGCCAGATAGAGAACAACATCCCCGCCGTGGGCAAGGAGGAGGTGAGGAGGGGCCGGGAGATGCACTGGATCCGCATAGACCGCTACTTCGCCGAGGAGGGGGTCCTCCACCAGCCCGTCATGTGCCAGCACTGCGAGAAGGCTCCCTGCGAGGCGGTCTGCCCCGTGGCGGCCACGGAGCACTCCGACGAGGGCTTGAACCTCATGGTCTACAACCGCTGCGTGGGCACCAAGTACTGCTCCGCCAACTGCCCCTACAAGGCCCGGCGCTTCAACTTCTTCCCCTACGCCGAGGCCTTCGTGGGCCAGGGGGACCCGAGAAAGGCCAAGGAAAGCCCCCTCGCCCTCCTCATGAACCCCGAGGTGACGGTCCGTAGCCGCGGGGTGATGGAGAAGTGCACCTACTGTGTTCAGCGCATTGAGTTGGCCCGGGCGGAGGCCGCCAAGGAAGGCCGGAAGATCCGCACCGGGGAGGTCCGGACCGCCTGCCAGGAGGCCTGCCCGGGGAAGGCCATCCACTTCGGGGACCTCTTGGATCCTGAAGACCCCATCCAGGCCCACCGGAAGGAGGGACGGCACTACGCCCTTCTGGAGGAGGCCAACACCTGGCCCCGGACCACCTACCTGGCCCATCTGAAGAACAAGAATCCCAAGCTCAAGGAGGCGGAGCATGGCGGATAAGCCCCATCCCGACCGCGACCTCATCCAGGGGGAGTGGACGGAGAAGACCCTGGTGGAGAAGCTCCTGGAGCCGGTGGAAAAGCCCGCCCCCAGGCCCTGGAGGGTGGTCCTGGCCGTGGGAGGGGCCCTGACCCTGGCCTGGCTCTACGCCATCTTCGTCACCTTCGTGAAGGGCCTCGGCACCTGGGGCATCAACCAGCCCGTGGCCTGGGGGCTTGACGTGGTCCACTTCGTCTGGTGGATCGGCATCGGCCACGCCGGGACCCTGATCAGCGCCATCCTGGTCCTGATGCGCCAAAACTGGCGGGACTCCCTAAACCGGGTGACGGAGGCTATGACCTTCTTCGCCATCCTGGCGGCGGCCACCTTCCCCCTGATCCACATGGGCCGGCCCCAGCACTTCTACTGGGTCATGCCCTACCCCACCCACATGGCCCTCTGGCCCCAGTACAAAAGCCCCCTCTCCTGGGATGTCCTGGCCATCATGACCTATATCACCATCTCCACCCTCTTCCTCTACCTGGGCCTGATCCCCGACCTGGCCCTCCTCCGGGAGAGGAGCCAGGGCTGGCGCAGGAAGCTTTACGGCTGGCTCTCCTTGGGCTGGACGGGGAACGCGGTGCACTGGCAGCGCTACCGGGCGGTCTATGTCCTCCTGGCGGGCCTCGCCACCCCGGTGGTGATCTCCGTCCACTCCGTGGTGAGCATGGACTTCGCCTACGGCCTGGTGCCGGGGTGGCACCTCACCGTCTTCCCCCCCTTCTTCGCCGCGGGGGCCATCTACTCCGGCTTCGCCATGGCCCTCACCCTCATCATCCCCTTGCGGAGGTGGTACCGCCTCGAGGGGGTGGTCACGGAAAAGCACCTGGACTGGATGGCCAAGGTGACCCTGGCCTCGGGCCTCGGGGTGGCCTACATCTACCTCCTGGAGATCTTCATCGCCTGGTACTCGGCCGAGCCCGCGGAGTGGGCCCAGCAGGTCTGGCGCATGACCGGGCCCTACGCCCCCTACTACTGGGCCATGATGCTCATCAACGTGGTCCTCCTCCAGACCCTCTGGTTCCCCCGCTTCCGCAAGAACCTCACCTGGCTCTTCCTCTTCTCCATCCTGGCCAACGTGGGCATGTGGCTGGAGCGCTTTGTCATCGTGGTCATCAGCCTTTCCAAGGACTTCCTGCCCGCAAACGCCCAGCTCTACTTCCCCACCTGGGTGGACTGGACCCTTTTCCTCGGGACCCTCGGCTTCTTCCTCTTCGGCCTGGCCCTTTTCATCCGCATCTTCCCCCCCATCGCCGTGGCGGAGATGGTCCACCTCTTTCACAAGCTGAGGAGGCACTAGGAGGCGGGTATGCTCTACGGATTCATGGCCTACTTTGACGCCCCGGAGAAGCTCCTCGAGGCCATCAAGGCTCTGAAGGGGGCGGGGTACCGCCATATAGAGGCCCTCACCCCCAACCCCGTGGAGGGGATTGAGGAGGTTCTGGGGGGGGACGGGCGGATCCCCTGGGTGGCCTTCGCCCTCGGGGTTTTGGGGGCGGGGCTTGGCCTTTTCCTCCAGGTCTACACCACCCTGGACTACCCCATGAACGCCGGGGGCAAGCCCCTGCTGGGCTGGCCCGCCTTCATCCCCGTGACCTTTGAGCTCACCATCCTCACCATCACCGTGGGCATCTTCCTCTACCTCCTCTACGTGAACGGCCTGCCCCTGGCCGACCACCCCGCCGTCCGGGCCAAGGATTACGTCCGGGTCCTCCTGGACGAGTACGGCCTCTTCGTCTACGCCTCCGACCCCAGGTTTGACCTGGAGGCCACCCGGGCTCTTTTGCAGGCCCTGGGGGCGGAGGTGGAGGAGGTGCGCCGTGCGTAGCCTGATCCTCCTTCTTCCCCTTCTCTCCGCCTGCGGCTGGATGTGGGACCAGCCCAAGGTGGGGCCTTTCCGGGAAACCCCCTTAGAGGTGATGGTCCCGGAAGAGCGCGTCCGCTTCGGGGACAACCTGGATCTTTTGGCCAGGACCGGCCTCCGCCCTGAAGGGGGTTTCGCCGAGAGCCCCTACGCCTTCACCGATGCGGAGCTTTTGCGGGGAAAGGTCCTCTACCAGAGCTTCTGCGCCATCTGCCACGGGGCCAAGGGAGAGGGGGATGGCCGGGTGGTTCCCTTGGGCATGCCCAAACCCCGCCCCTTCCAAGCGGTTCGGGACCAGCCCGAGGGCTACTTCTACTTCGCCGCCACCAACGGCTTCGGCCGCATGCTCTCCTATAGGAGCCGCATCCTAGAACGCGAGCGCTGGCTCATCGCCCACTACATCAAAAGGTGTTTGCTGGAAGAAGCCTGTCCCCTGGAGGTGGTGAATGCAGAGGTCCATTGAGCGAAGCCCTTCCTGGCCCTTTTTCCTGGGGCTGGGCCTCTACGCCCTGGCCTTCCTCTTTGGGGCCCCGGCCGCCTACTTCCCCTTCCTCTTCTTCCTCCTCCTCGCCCTGGGGGCCCTCCTCGTCCTCCTCCTCCACAACGCCCTTTGGAGCCGTTGGGGGGTGCCTTTGGAGCCCCACCTCTACCCTCTGGCCAGGACGCTTCCCCTGATGGGGCTTTTGGGCCTGCCCTTCTTTTTCTTCCTGCCGGAGCTCTTTCCCTGGGCCCGGCCCGAGGCCCTATCGGACCCCATTCTGGCCCACCGCTCCCCTTACCTGAACGCCCCCTTCATGCTCCTCCGCTACGTGCTCGTCTTTACCCTCTTCGCCTTTGTGCTCCTAAGGCTCAAGCCCGGGGAGCACCGCGCCGAGGTGGGGGCCTGGGGGCTTCCCTTGGTTTTCGCCGCCAGCACTTTTCTGGTCTACGACCTCTGCAAGAGCCTCGAGGCCCACTTCACCTCCGCTTCCTACGGGCCCATCCTCCTCCTTTCCGCCGCCATCCTCGCCCTTTCTGTGGCCGTGGCCCTGGCGGCGAGCCGGGGTACCCCCGCCCTCCTGGGGCAGGCCCAGAACCACACCAACCTCCTTCTTGCCCTTTCCATCATCTGGATCTACGTGGAGGCCACCACCCTCATCATCGTCTGGGGAGGCGACCTTCCCCACGAGGTGGAGTTCTACCTGAAGCGCCTCGAGGCCCCCTGGGACGGGGTGGCCGCCTTGTGGGTGGTGGGGGGCTTCTTCCTCCCCTTCCTCTACCTCCTCACCAACCCGCCCAAGCGGGAGGCCCGCTACCTCCTTCCCGTGGCCCTCTGGATTCCCCCCTTCCACCTCCTCCACCTGGCCTGGTACCTTCTGCCCGCCCTGGGCCGGGGGGTGGGCCTGGGAGAGGTTTTGGGCTTCTTGGGTCTTGGCCTCCTCTTCATGAGCCGCCTCCGCCAAGGTTAGGGCCGGGGCATTTGCACCTACCTTCACAAGGAAGATGGGTGCACCCTGGGGTTAGGGGTACGAGGTACCGGTACCCAGGAGGTGGCAGATGGCGACCAAGGTTTTGGTGTTGGGTGGTGGTTCCGGTGGCCTGGTGGCGGCCAACAAGGTGAAGAAGATCCTTGGGGAGCGGGTGGAGGTCACCCTGGTGGACAGGAACACCCACCACGAGTTCATGCCCGCTTACCCCTGGGTGGCCTTGGGCATGCGGGAGCCCGAGCAGATCCGCCGGCCTTTGGCCAACCTGGAGAAGCGGGGCATCCGGTATCTGCAGGCCACGGTGGAGGGCCTGGACCCCGCCAACAACCGGGTCAAGACCAGCGCCGGGGAGCTAACGTACGACTACCTCATCGTCTCCCTGGGGGCCGAGGCCATGCCCGCACCAACCCAGGACGGCCACGCCCCCTGGAGCCTGGCGGGGGCCTTGAAGCTTCGGGAAGCCCTTAAGGGGTTCAAAGGGGGTCGGGTGGTGGTGGGGGTTTCCTCCCCCTACTACCCCTGCCCCCCCGCCCCCTACGAGGTGGCGGGCCAGGTGGAGTTCGCCCTCAAGGTAAAGGGGGTGCGGGAGAAGAGCACGGTGGAGGTCTTCCACCTGAACCCTGCGCCTCTTGCGGGCATGGGCCCGGTGATCTCCGGGAAGGTGACGGAGATCCTCCGCTCCAAAGGCATCGCCTTCCACGGGGAGTTTGAGCCCGTGGCCTTTGAAAATGGTAAGGTGAAGGCCAAAGACGGCCGGGAGCTTCCCTACGACCTCCTGATCCTGGTGCCCCCCTTCGCCCCCAACCGGGTGGTGCGGGAAAGCCCCTTGGCGGGGCCTCAGGGCTTCCCGCAGGTGGACAAGGGGACCTTCCGCTCGGTGAGCTTCCCCAACGTCTTCGTCATTGGGGACACGGTGAACCCCTCCCTCATGCTGCCGCCCGCCGGGGTGGTGGCCCACTTCCAGGGGGAGTACGTGGCCGGGGTCATCGCCTCGGACCTCAAGGGGGCCTACATCGGCGAGCCCTTCAACCCCGTGGCCATGTGCATCATGGACTTCGGCGACAACGCCCTCCTGCCCCAGTGCTCCTTTGAGCGGTTGCTGGCGGGGACGGGCATGCCCTCCTGCGGCGTGATGGCCGTGGGCAAGTGGGTGCGGGTGAGCAAGATCCTCTTTGAGGGCTTCTGGTTCGCCACCCTCATTGAGTAGGAGGTGCCCATGGAGACCCCTTTGACCGTGGAAGAACGGCTTGCGCGCTTGGAAGAGATCCTGGAGAAGAGTGGCCTGGGCCTTTTGGCCCAGATGGGGGTGGGGGAGACCCTGGCCGAGAACCTGGGCCTCCTCCTGGAGCCTAAGAACCTAAAGCTCCTTTCCCTCCTGGCCCGCTACGTGGAGCAGGCGGAGGCCCTGGAGAAGCTGGCGGAAACCCTGGAGAAGCTGGACAAGTCGGGGGCCCTGGCCTTCATGGGCCATCTCTCGGAGAACTTCGGGGAGGGCCTGGGCATGCTCATGGAGCCCCAGCTCCTTCGGCTCATCTCCCACGGGGCCAACGTCCTGGACATCCTTTCCCGTATTGAGCCCGCAGCCATCGGCATGATGGCTTCCGCCATGCAGAGGGGGTTGGCGGAGACCTTCACCCCCGAGGTGATGCGGGACCCGCCCAGGGTGGGCCTTTCGGGGATTCTCAAGCAACTTTCCGATCCCGAGGTGCAGAAGGCCCTGGGGGTGCTCTTCCTCCTCCTGAAGGCTATGGGCAGGGCCTTTGGCCACATGAACCAGGACATGAAGGCCCTCGAGGCCATGATGGCCAAGATGATGCCCAAGAAGTAAGGGCTCCGGGACCGGGGATCAGGCCAGCGTGACCCGGTCCCGGCCCGCCTCCTTGGCCCGGAGGAGGGCGTAGTCCGCCTTCAGGATCCACTCCTCTAGTTGCCCTGTGTCCTGGGGCACCTCCCCCCCCGCCACTCCCGCGGAGAGGGTGAGGGGGTGGGGAATGGGGTCCACCCGTTCGGTGCGGAAGCGATAGCGGATGCGCTCCACCACCTCCTTGGCTGCCGGGCGGTCGGCCCCGTAGAGGAAAAGGAGGAACTCCTCCCCCCCGTAGCGCACCGCCAGGTCCTCCCGGCGCACGCTGGCCTGGATGATCCGCCCCAAGAGCCTTAGCACTTCGTCCCCCACGGGGTGGCCGTAGGTGTCGTTCACCCGCTTGAAACGGTCTATGTCCAGCATGACCACGCCCACCGGAGCCCCGTAGCGCCGGGCCAGGGCCAGGAGCTTGGGGAGTTCCGCTTCCAGCCCCCGCCGGTTCAGAAGCCCCGTGAGGGGGTCGGTGAGGGCTTGGACACCCCACTCCACCTGTTTGAGCACCTGCCGGATGCGCTCCCCCAGAAGGGCGAGGAAACCGGGGGGGACTTCTTCGCGGGGAAGCGCCTCCAGGTATAGGTAAGCGGTGTCTCCGTTTAGGGGGATGGGAAGGGCGTGGGGGGTGGTTTCACCCACCAGGCCCCTCCGGCTTCGCACCTCGAGGCCCACCGCCTCCGGCAGGAGCTCCCGGGCGGCCTCCAGGGCCTCCAACAGGACCGCCTCGGGGCTCAGGGTCTGGGTGACGCGGGGGGAAAGCCGGGCCAGGGCCTCCAAAAAGCGGGTCCACCGCCTGCCCCTTGCCAAGGCCCGGCGCCACTCCAGGTGGGCGGCATAGAGGAGGCCCAAGGCCCCCACCAGCCCCCCGTAAAGGGCTAAAAGCCGCACCCCCCAGGGGGTGGGGTCTTGCAGGAGCGTGGCGGGCATCAGGAAAAGGCCCCCTAGGGCCAGGGCCTGGGGGAAGAAGAGGGGAAAGTCCTTGCCCTCCATGGCCACCCCCAGGGCCAGGAGGAGGTAGCCCAGGGTCCAGAGGAGGTGAAGGGGGTGGCCGGTGGGGTAGCCGCCCCCTGCTTCGAGGTAGGCGAAGGACATGTCCGCCACCAGAAAGAGAAGGATGCCCACGCCGAGAAGGGTCCGTCCCGGGACCAGGCTTTCTTGGAAAAGGCCCTCGAGCCTGGGGAGAAGAAGGAGAAGAAGCGCTGCGTCCCAAACGGAGTAAATCCGGTCTATCCCCAGCTCGGGCTGGAAGGCGGTGGTGAGGCCCAAAAGCCCCAGGGGCAGGAGGGCCAGGGTGAGCCTCGGGGGCCTTCCCGGAAGCCGGAGGAGGGCCAGGGTGAGGGCGGCGTAGCCCACGAGGTTGGGGAACTCCAGGTAGAGTCCCCGGGGAAGATGGCCCAGGTCCTCGAGGGTCCAGGCCAGATCCCCAAGGCCCAGGAAGACGAGGCCCAGACCAAAGCCCCTGTTTTTCTGCTGAACCAGGAGATAGGCCCCGCCTCCCAGGGCCACCAAGGGGGTGAGGAAGCGCTCGCTCCAGGGGGCGGTGGGAGGAAATAGGCCAAGTAGGAGAAAAAGGGCAACAGAAATAAAAAGCGGCCAATAGGAAACCACGTCCCCAGTTTAGCCCACGCCCTAACCCCCGGGGTGGAGTTTGACCAAGGCCTGGAGGGCCTCGCTTAAGGCGGCGATGCCCTTTAAGAACTCCCCCACCTCAATATGCTCGTAAGGGGTGTGGTCCAGGGTGGAGTCCCCCGGTCCGTAGGCCACCATGGGCACCTTCCAGTGAGGGGCCAGGACGTTCATGTCGCTGGTCCCAGTTTTCAGCTTGAAGACGGGCTTCCCTCCCAGCTTCCTTATCCCCTGGCGCAGGGCCCGGGTCAGGGGGGTGTCCTTGGGCCCCAGGTAGGGGACCTCCCGCCCGAAGAACTCCAGCTCTAGGGTGGGAGGGGCGTAGGCGGTGAGGTGGCGGATGGCCTCCTCCGGGGGAAGCCTGGGGGGGAGCCTCAGGTCAAAGAACATCTCCGCCACCTGCTTGAGCTCCGCCGGGTGCACCTTGAAGTCCCTCAGGGTGTACTGCACCTGGTCAAAGGGTTTTTGCCCCACGTTCATGGCCTCGGCCCAGGCCTTGATGGCCACGAAGTAGCTCACGAGCTCCTCGGCGGCGTTGGGCTCGTGGTGGGCGGAGTGGAAGTGGTCCTTCTCTCTCCTCACCTTTACCAAGAGTCTCCCCTTGTACCCCAGGGTGATGCCTTCCCAACCCGAGGGTTCGCCGATGACCACGTAGTCCGGCTTGAGCCTCGAGGCCACGAACCTAGCCCCTTTGGAGCTGGGGGCCTCCTCCTCCGTGGCCCCCACCAGGTGCACGGTGAGGCGGCTTAGGGTCTCCTCGGGAAGGGAGGCGGCGGCGAAGATCATGGCCACGAAAGGTCCCTTGGCGTCCACCGCTCCCCGGCCAAAGAGCTTTTCCCCCTGGAGGCGCACGGGTACCATCCCGGGCACGGTATCTATGTGGCCTAAGAGGACCACCTGAATGGGACCCTTACCCACCTTCCCCCGGGCGTTGTCCGCCTCGTCCACGAAGGCCTTGATCCCCAGCCTCTCCATCCCCTCCGCCAGGTACTCCGCCACCAGGCGCTCCTCCCCGGAGGGGGAGGGGATCTCCAGGGCCCCCTGCAGGAACTCCACCGGGTCCAAGGCGCCCCTGCTCATTCCGCCAGCACCGCCTTCACCGCCTCCACCACCCGCTCCAGGTCGCTCTTCTCAATGACCAAAGGCGGCAGGAAGCGGATCACCGTGGGGCCGGCTTGCAGGGTGAGGACGCGGTGCTCCTTCTCCAGCCTCTCCACGTAGGGGGCGGCCTTCTCCTTCAGCTCCAGCCCCACCATGAGCCCCAGGCCCCGCACCTCCCGGATTTTGGCAGAGGGGATTTCCCGGAGCCTTTCCATGAACCATGGGCCAAGCTCCGCCGCCCGCTCCCAGAGGCGGGTTCTCTCCAGGTAACGGAGGGCGGCCACCCCCGCGGCCATGGCCAGGGGGTTCCCCCCGAAGGTGGTGCCGTGGCCGCCCTTGGGCATGCTCCTGGCCACCTCCTCCCGCATGACCGCGGCCCCCAGGGGCACCCCGCCCCCCAGGGCCTTGGCCAGGGTCAGGATATCGGGGACGATGCCGTAGTGCTCAAAGGCGAAGCGTCTACCCGTCCGGCCCATACCCGTTTGGATTTCATCCAGAATGAGGAGAGCCCCCTTCTCCTGAGTGACCTCCCGGGCGGCCTGCAGGAACTCCTGGGTGGCCGGGCGCACCCCCCCTTCCCCCTGGACAGGCTCCAGGATCACCGCCGCAGTCTCCTCGTCCACCGCCTCCTTCAGGGCCTCCACGTCGTTGTAGGGGATGAAGGCCACGGGCTCCACCAGGGGCAGGAAGGGCTCGCGGTACTTGGGCTCCCAGGTGACGGAGAGGCTTCCCAAGGTCCTCCCGGAAAAGCCCCGCTTGGCGGCCACGAACTTCTTCCTCCCGGTGTGGGCCCGGGCGAACTTGAGGGCGGCCTCGTTGGCCTCGGTGCCGGAGTTCACCGGGAAGACCCGGTTGAGCTCTGGGGGGAGCACGGCGACCAGGGTCCGGTAGAACTCCCCCCGCATGGGGGTGGGCAGGGTCTGGGGCATGGCCATGAGGGTTTCCGCCTGGCGCTTCACCGCCTCCACCACCTCGGGGTTGCTGTGGCCCAGGTTGGCCACCCCGTAGCCGCCCACGCAGTCTATGTACTCGTTTCCCTCCGCGTCCCAGACCCGGGCCCCCTGGCCCCGGACGAGGAGGAGGTCATGCTTGTTGTAAACCCCGGTGTCCAGGGTCTTCTCCGCTTCCAAGAGGGTGCGCCACTCGGGCATCACACTTTCCACCTGCCACCTCCCATAAAGAAAAGCCCCCGGGGCCTGCCCGGGAAGCGGGGCTTCCCAGGCCTGGCTTAGGTTTTGCCCCAGGCGCGCATCTCCCCCTAAGGGTAGGGGGGTTGGCCCGGGTCTGTCAAGGCGCACAGACCTTGCCCTAGAATGTCCCCGTGTGCGCCTACGTGGGTTTGGGAAGCAACCTGGGAGACCGGTCCGCCTACCTCCTCTTGGCCCTCTCCGCCCTCTCCCGCCTGCCCCAGACCCGGCTTCTCCGGCTTTCCCCCATTTATGAAACCGACCCCGTGGGCCCCCCCCAGCCCCTCTACCTGAACCTGGTGGCGGAGCTGGAGACGGAGCTTGCCCCAAAGGTCCTCCTTTCCGAGATGCTCCGGATAGAAAGGGCTTTGGGCCGGGAGCGCCGGGAGCGCTTTGGCCCCAGGACCATTGACCTGGACCTCCTCCTCTACGGGGACCTGGTCCTAAAGGAGGAGGACCTCGAGGTGCCCCATCCCCGCCTCCACCAGCGGGCCTTCGTCCTGGTGCCCCTTCTGGACCTCCTGCCTGAGGGGCGCCACCCCCTTTTGGGCCAGGCGTTCCGGGAGCTCCTCGCCCCGCTGGACGCCTCTGGGGTGCGGCCCCTTGTGCTATAGTGGGGGCATCGCGGGCAAGTCCTGCGCGAGGAGAAGGAAAGTGGAGATAGAAGCAGGAAGCATCGTAGAGGGCCGCGTGGTGCGGGTAACGGATTTTGGCGCCTTTGTGGAGCTTCCGGGCGGCGAGCAGGGCCTGGTGCACATCTCCCAGATCGCCCACGAGTTCGTGAAAAACGTCCGGGACTTCCTCAACGAGGGGGACATCGTGCAGGTCATGGTGAAGGGCCGCGACCCCAAGGGCCGCCTGGACCTCTCCATCAAGGACCTGACCCCAGCTCCCGAGGGGGGTCCACCCCCCAGGCCAAGGCGGCTGCCCAAGCAGGCCCCCGAGTTTGAGAACAAGCTGAAGAGCTTCCTCCGGGGCACAGGGGGCTTTGGCGGCGGCAAGGGCAAAAAGGGCGGCGGCAAGAAGAAGCGTTAGGCCGCAAAGGTGCCTCCCTGGGGTTTATGCCCCGGGGGTTTTGCTTTAGAGTGAGGGGGTATGGCGAAGCCCATAGAGGTTACCGACGCCAACTTTGACCAAGCCCTGGGGGGGCATCCCCTGGTCCTGGTGGACTTCTGGGCGGAGTGGTGCGCCCCTTGCCGGATGATCGCCCCCATCCTGGAGGAGCTGGCCCAGGAGTACCAGGGCAAGCTCGTGGTGGCCAAGCTGGACGTGGACGAGAACCCCAAGACGGCCATGCGCTTTAGGGTCATGAGCATCCCCACGGTGATCCTCTTCAAGAACGGCCAGCCGGTGGAGGTCCTGGTGGGGGCCCAGCCCAAGCGGAACTTCCAGGCCAAGATAGAAAAGCATCTGCCCGCTAGCGCATGAGAATCGCCCTGGACGCCATGGGGGGGGACCGGGCCCCCCAGGTAACCGTTTTGGGCGCCCTCCTGGCGGCCCGGGAGGGAGTGGAGGTGGTTCTGGTGGGGGAGGAAAGCGCCCTGAAGGCCGAGCTTGCCCGGCACGGGGCGGATCTTCCCATCGTCCACGCCCCCGATTTCCTCCGCATGGAGGAACACGCCACCGAGGTGCGCAGGCGCCCCCAGAGCTCCATCATGGTGGCCATGGCCCTCCTGAAGGGCAAGGAGGTGGCGGCGGTGGTCTCCATGGGCCACACCGGGGCTACCATGGCCGCCGCCCTCTTCACCCTGGGCCGGGTCAAGGGGGTGGAGCGGCCTGCTCTTCTGGTGGAGTTTCCAAGCCTCCAGGGACGTACCGTCCTCCTGGACGGGGGGGCCAACGCCGACTGCCGTCCCAGTTTTCTGGTCCAGTTTGCCGCTTTGGGCCTGGCCTACGCCGAGGCCAGCGGAGTCCTGGCCCCCAAGGTGGGCCTCCTCTCCATCGGCGAGGAGGAGGGTAAGGGGAACGCCCTGGTCCTGGAGACCTACCCGTTGCTAAAAAAGGCCTTCCCCGAGCGCTTCTACGGCAACGTGGAGGGGCGGGACATCTTCCTGGGCACCGCCCAGGTGGTGGTGACCGACGGCTTCACCGGGAACGTGGCCCTAAAGCTGGCGGAAGGGGAGGCCAAGGTGCTCCTTTCCTGGATCAAGGAGGCCCTCACCTCTTCCCCCCTGGCCCGGCTGGGGGCCCTTTTGGTGAGGAACGCCCTGCGCCGGGTCAAGGACCGGGTGGACCCCGCCCAGTACGGGGCCATGCCCCTTTTAGGGGTGGAGGGGACGGTCTTCATCGGCCATGGCTCCGCCGACGAGGTGGCGGTGAAAAACGCCCTCCTCCGGGCGAGGGCCCTGGTCCAGGCGGGGCTCATGGACCGGGTGCGGCAGAACCTTTCCGCCCTAAACGTCTAGGATCACCCGGGCCCGCCAGCGCCCACCTTCCTTTTGCACGGAAAGGCCGTGGAAGGTGGCGCTTTTCACCTCCCCCTGGAAGCCGAAAGCCTCCCGGAAGGACTCTCCTAACAGGGTGGCGGTGAGGCGGAAGCCCCCGTCCTTGGGCTCTATTTGGACCCTGGCTCTCCCTGGGACGAAGCCCCTGGTCTGGATCAGGTAGATGAGCTCGTTGAGGTAGCGCACCAGGAGGGTTTCCAGGTCTTCCCCCGTAAGGGCCACCCGCTTTCGCCTTTTCCCCCCTTTGGGGGGGTTTTGGAACATCACCTGGAGAAGCCCCTCCAAAGCGGCCTGGAAGAGGCCCTCGAGGCTCTCCGCCTCCAGCTCAAAGCCCACGTCCGCGGTGTGGTCCAGGGGCTTCACCACCATGGCCCCTCCTGGGTGCCCGTGCTTTCGGGCAGGTGGAAGGTTTCCGTCCACAGGCGTTCAGGATGCTTTTCCATAAAGTTTAGGACGGAAAGGGCCTGGGTCTTGTGCTGGGCCAGGGCTTTCAGCTTCCGCACCAAGGCCCACTCCGGTAGGCGCAGGCGGTGGGTCACCGGCCACGGACCCCCCGGGCGCACAAAGTAGACCACCTGGGCTAGCCCCTCCGCCACCTCCAGGGTGTAGCGGCTTGCCGCCACATGGTCCGGGTGGCCGTTGATGCCGTCTGGGGGGAAGGTGAGGACGAAGCGGGGTCTGAGGCCAAGGAGCCTCTCCCGGATGGCCTCCCTGGCCTCCGGATGGTGGGCGAGGCCCCTTCCCGCGGCCTGCCCCCTGGGCCCCCCTTCCGCCTCCTGGGGCAGGGCGTTGGGGAAGGCGAGGGCCTCGAGGTGGTCCACCCCCAGAACCTCCGCCGCCCGCCTTAGCTCCTGAAGGCGCACCTGGGGAAGGTCTTCCGGGGAACAAAGGCCCAGGGTCCTTCCGGCTTCCCCTCGGGTGAGGGTGAGGATGCCCGTCCGCAAGCCCGATGCCTTGGCCAGAAGCAGCGCCCCACCGGCCCCAAAGCTCTCGTCGTCCGGGTGGGGCACCACCACCAGGAGGTCCACCATGCCCCCATCTTGACAGAAGACGCCACCCCTGGTAGATTCAATGTTGCGCCGGTTGAACCGGCGGGGGATCTTGAAAGCGCGGGAATAGGGCAAACGCAAGCGACACCTAACGCCTTTGGGCGTTTTTGTTGGAGAGTTTGATCCTGGCTCAGGGTGAACGCTGGCGGCGTGCCTAAGACATGCAAGTCGTGCGGGGCGGTTTTACCGCTCAGCGGCGGACGGGTGAGTAACGCGTGGGTGACCTACCCGGAAGAGGGG
>CAMTVD010000021.1:0-48803 GCA_947085095.1 uncultured Thermus sp.
CCACCTCCTTCTGGCCCTCACCGAGCCCCAAGACCTCCTCCTCCTGCCCGAGGTGGCCTACCCCAGCTACTTCGGCGCTGCCCGGGTGGCCTCCCTAAGGACCCACCTCATCCCCTTGCGGGAAGACGGCCTGGCGGATCTCTCCCAGGTGCCGGAAAGCATCTGGAAGGAAGCCAAGGTCCTCCTCCTCAACTACCCCAACAACCCCACGGGGGCCCTGGCGGACTGGGGCTACTTTGAGGAGGCCTTGGCCCTGGCGGAAAGGCATGGGCTTTGGCTGGTCCACGACAACCCCTATGTGGACCAGGTCTACCAGGGGGAGGCCCCCTCCCCCCTGGCCCTTCCCGGGGCCAAGGAACGGGTGGTGGAGCTCTTTAGCCTCTCCAAAAGCTACAACCTGGCAGGCTTCCGTCTGGGCTTCGCCCTGGGGAACGAGGAGGCCATAGCCCGGCTGGAAAGGGTGAAGGGGGTCATGGACTTCAACCAGTACGCCGGAATCCTGCGCATGGGGATCGCCGCCCTTAAGACCCCTAGGGAGGTGACCCGGGGCTTCGCCCAGGTCTACCAAAAGCGGGCCCTGGGAATGGCGGAAGCCCTTAAAGGGGTGTTAGACCTCCTCCCTCCCAGGGCCACCATGTACCTCTGGGGGAAGCTTCCCCAGGGGGTGGATGACCTGGAGTTCACCCTAAGCCTGGTGGAGCGGGGCGTGGCCGTGGCCCCGGGGAGGGGGTTCGGCCCTGGGGGAAGGGGACACGTGCGGATCGCCCTGGTGCAACCCATGGAGACGCTACAGGAAGCCGCCCGCATCCTGCGGGAGGCCCTGGACTGATACCACCCCACCCCGGCTTCGCCCGGTGGGGTGGTGCTACTGCCACCTTTCCTCCGGGGGAAGCCCCAAAAGGGCCCGCTTCACCTCCCCCACCAGGTAGAGGCTCCCCGCCACCACCACCCGGTTCTCCAGGGTGAAGGCCCTTTCCACGGCCTTTAAGGGTTCTTCCTCCACCAGGGCCCCCGGGAAGAGGGGGAGGAGGGCCCTGGGGTCTTGGCTTCTAGGAGAGGCGTAGCGGGTGAGGACCACCGGCCCCAACCCCTTAAGGGCCTCGGCCATGGCCCGGTGGTCCTTCTCCCGGCTGAAGCCCAGGACCAAGGCGGCAGGCAGAAGCCCGTGGAAGCGAAGGGCTTGCCGCAAGGCCCAGGCCCCTTCCGGGTTGTGGGCCCCATCCAGGAGGAGCTCCCTCCCCCCGGGCCAAGGAAGGCGCTCCAGCCGCCCCGGGTTCTCCGCCCGAAGGAGGCCCTTTTCCACCGCCTCCCAACCCGCCCCAAGGAGCCTTCCCGATACCGCCGCCAGGGCCAGGTTTTCCGCCTGGTGGGGGCCAAGAAGCCGCGTGCGGAAGGTCCTCTCCTCCCCCCGGATCCGCAGGCGGAAGGCCAGGCCCTCTCCCAAAGCCTCCACCCCGAGAAGGGAAAACTCCTCCCCCAAAACCCAAAGGGGGGTGCCCATAGTCCGGGCCCTCTCCCGAAGCTCCTCTAGCCCCTCCCCCCTGGCGGCGGTGAGGGCCGGCACCCCCTTGCGGAAGATCCCCGCCTTCTCCCGGGCCACATCCCTCAGGGTGGGGCCCAGGATCTCCAGGTGGTCGTGGCCGATGTTGGTCACCACGGAAAGCTGGGGCTCCGTGGCGTTGGTGGCGTCAAAGCGCCCCCCCAGGCCCACCTCGAGGACCGCAAACTCCACTCCTTCCCGGGCAAAGTGGAGGAGGGCAAGGGCGGTGGCCACCTCAAAGAAGGTGGCCTCCAAGGATTCAGCCTGGGGACGGATCTCCTCCAGAAGGGAAAGAACCGCCTCCTGGCCTATGGGTCGGCCCTGGATGGCCACGCGCTCCCGGAAGTCCACCAGGTGGGGGCTGGTGTAAAGCCCCACCCTTAAGCCCGCCTCCTCCAGGATGGCCGCCAGGGCCCGGGCCACGGTCCCCTTACCGTTGGTTCCCCCAACGAGGGCCACAGGGTAAGCCTCCTGGGGATTCCCCAGGCGGGCAAGGAGAGCCAGGATGCGCTCCAGCCCCGGCTTCACCCAGCCCTGCCGGGCGTAAAGCCAGGCCAAGGGTTCCATCAAGATGGCCCTCCGGGCCGACCTAGCCCTTAAGGGCTGCCTTGCAGGTGGGGCAGAGGCCCTTGTAGGTGACCTCCACCTCCCTTACCTCCAGCTGGGGGTAAGCCTCCTGGACGGAAGTGAGGAGGTCGGGAAGGTCCACCTCCAGATCCACGATGGCCCCGCACCCCTGGCAGACCAGGTGCAGGTGGGGGTGCAGGTTGGCGTCGTAACGGGTGGCCTCCCCCGCCTTGGTGATGGGGATGAGGTAGCCCTCCTCCACCAGGGCCTCGAGGGTGCGGTAGATGGTCCCCAGGCTCACCTTGGGCACCACCTTGCGCACCTCCTGGTAGATCCAGGCGGCATCGGGGTGGTTGTGGGCCCTCTTCACCACCTCCAAAACAGCCTTACGCTGGCGGGTCAAGCGCTTAAGCGCCATCTACCCCACTATACCCTAGGCCGGGGGAAAACTCCAGCAAACCTATCGGGTTTGGGCAAGAATCTCCCGCCCTCCCTGCTCCAACACGTCCTGGGCCAGCTCCAACCCCAGCTCCTCGGCCTCGGAGGCGTCGCCTTCGATCTCCGCCCGGATGAAGCTCTTGCCGTCGGGGGTGAGGACCATCCCCTCGAGGAGGAGGGTGCCGTCCTCCGCCACCTGGGCCAAGGCCCCCACCGGGGCCAGGCACCCAGCCCCAAGGCCCTTCAAAAAGGCCCGCTCCGCCCGCACCCGGTCGTGGGAAGGATGGTGGTGAAGGGCGTAGCAGAGCTCCTCCGCCAGATCGTCCCCCTGGCGCACCTCCAGGGCCAAGGCCCCTTGGCCGGGAGCGGGAAGCATCACCTCGGGTTCCAGGAACTGGTCGATGCGGTTGCGCAGATCCAGCCGGATGAGCCCCGCCGCCGCCAGGATGATCCCGTCATACTCTCCATTCCCCAAGGCAGCCAGCCGGGTGTCCACGTTGCCCCTCAGGTCCTTCACCACTAGGTCCGGGCGGTAGGCCAAAAGCTGGGCCTTGCGCCTTATGGAGCTCGTTCCCACCACAGCGCCTTCAGGGAGGTCCTCGAGGCGCTTATACACCTTACCCAAGAAGGCGTCCCGGGGGTCCTGCCTGCGGGGTATGGCGGCGATCTTGAGCCCCGGGGGTTCCTCCGTGGGGAGGTCCTTCAGGGAGTGCACGGCGATGTCGATTTCCCGGGAAAGAAGCGCCTCCTGAAGCTCTTTAACGAAGATGGCCCGCTCCGTGGGGCTCGCCCCCTGGTCCCCCCGGGTCTTGATGGTCTTCACCTTGAACTCCGCCTCAGGCCAGCTTTCCTTAAGACGCTCCACCACAAAGCGGGTCTGGGCCAGGGCCAAGGCGCTGCCCCGGGTTCCCACCACGATGACGCGCATACTTTCCCATACTACACGAGAACCCGGGGCCGGCCACCCCCTATTCCAAGGCCAGGCCCAAAGGATCCTCCAGAAGCTGGGCCAGATAGCGGCAGAAGCGGGCTGCCTCAGCCCCATCTATAAGGCGGTGGTCGTAGGTGAGGCCGTAGGGCATGATGAGGCGGGGCTGGAAGGCTTCCTTCTCCGGATCCCACACCGGCTTCATCTGGGAACGAGAAACCCCTAAAATGGCCACCTCCGGCCAGTTCACGATGGGGGTGAATCCGGTGCCGCCAATCCCCCCCAGGTTGGAGAGGCTGAAGGTGCCTCCCTGCATCTCCTCCGGCGTGAGCTTCCGCTCCCGGGCCCGTTCGGAAACTTCCTGAAGCTCTTTGGCCAGGCGCAGAACCCCCTTTTGGTCCACATTCCGGATCACCGGCACCAGGAGGCCATGGGGGGTGTCCACCGCTACCCCGATGTGCACGTAATCCTTGTAGATGATCTCCCCCCTTTCCACATCGATGGAGGCGTTGAACTTGGGGAAGGCTTTCAGGGTCAAGGCCAGGGCCTTGAGGAGGAAGGCGGTGAGGGTGAGCCGAAAGCCCCTTTCCTCCGCCCGCTTGGCGTAGCGTTTTCTTAAGCCCTCCAGCTCGGTGATGTCCGCCTCGTCAAAGTGGGTGACCATGGGCACCTGGGCCCAGGCTTGAGCCATGGCCCTCAAGGTGGCCTTGCGAACCCCGCTCATGGGCTCGGTGCGCACCGGGCCCCAGCGGCTGAAATCGGGGAGCCTGGGAGTCGGGAGGGGGCTTATGGCCTCCGCCGGCAGGGAAGGGGGAACCTGGCCCGCGGCCCGCCTCACATCCTCGGCGGTGATGCGCCCCGCAAGGCCTGTACCCCTCACCTGACGGATGTCCACCCCGAGCTCCCGGGCCAGGCGCCGCACCGAGGGAGCAGCCGGGATGAGCCGGCCTTCCTCCTGCCCTACCGGGGCCGGCGAAGGGCTGGGGGCTTTTGAAGGAGGTGCTGCCTGGACCTTCTCCTCCCTGGGTGGAGGGGGCACCTCCTGGGGCGAGGGAACCCCCACCTCCCCAGCCTCCAGCTCCAGGAAGGGTTGCCCGGGACGCACCTCGTCCCCTACCTTCACCAAAACCCGCTTCACCACCCCGCCCGCCTCGGCAGGGACCTCCATCACCGCCTTGTCGGTTTCCAGTTCCAAAAGGGGGTCCCCCGGGGCCACCCGGTCCCCCTCCTTCACCAGCACCCCCACCACCGTGGCGGCGCTCACGTTATCGCCCAGTTCGGGAAGCCTCAGCTCCATCTTGCCCTCCAGAATACCCCCTTACCTCCTGTGAGGCGGAGTCTCCAAAAGCTCGAGCCCAAGCTCCTTCCGGGCCTTGACCAAGGTCTTAGCCGGCACCTTGCCCTCCTCGGCCAAAAGGGCAAGGGCCGCGTAGGCGATGTGCCGGGCATCCACCTCAAAGAAGTCCCTTAGGGCCTCCCGGGTATCCGAGCGGCCAAAGCCATCCGTGCCCAGGGCGCAGAAGGGCCGGTCCAGATACCCTCGTATGAGGTTAGGCAGGGCCTTGAGGTAGTCGGTGGCGGCCACCACGGGGCCCTCGTGACCCTCCAAAACCTCGGCCACATAGGGCTTACGGGCCTTCCCCAAAAGCCTCCGTTCCCTTTCCGCCTCTATGGCGTCCATGTAGAGGGCCTTGTAGCTGGTGGCGCTCCACACATCCGCCACCACCCCGTAGCCCTTAAGGAGCTCCTGGGCCTTCACCGCCTGGGGCAGGATGGGCCCCGAACCCAGAAGCTGCACCCTGGGGCCCTCCCCCTCCCCCGGACGGAAGAGGTAAAGGCCCTTGAGAATCCCCTCCTTCACCTTCTCCCTGGGCTCGGGCATGGGGGGGTGGGGGTAGTTCTCGTTCTCGATGGTGATGTAGTAGAAGACATCCTCCCCCTCCCGGTACATGCGCCTAAGGCCGTCCTCGAGGATCACGGCGAACTCGTAGGCAAAGGCGGGGTCGTAGGCCAAGAGGTTGGGAGCGGCCAGGGCGTAGATGTGGCTTTGCCCGTCCTGGTGCTGCAAACCCTCCCCCTCCAGGGTGGTCCGCCCGGCGGTGGCCCCAAGGAGGAAGCCTCTGGCGCGTTGGTCGGCCGCCGCCCAGACCAGGTCCCCAATGCGCTGGAGGCCGAACATGGAATAGGTGATGAGGAAGGGAATGGTGGGGATGCCCCAGTGGGCGTAGGCGGTACCGGCAGCAATGAAGTCCGCCATGGCCCCCGCCTCGGTGATGCCCTCCTCCAGGATCTGGCCTTCCTTGCTCTCCTTGTAGGCGGTGAGGGTGCCGGCGTCCACGGGGATGTAAAGCTGTCCCTGGGGGGAGTAGATGCCCACCTGGGCGATCAAGGCCTCCATGCCGAAGGTACGGGCCTCGTCGGGCACGATGGGAACGATGAGCCTGCCGATCTTGGGATGCCGGAGGAGCTTGGCCAGGATGCGCACGAAGGCCATGGTGGTGGAGATCTCCCGTCCCCCCGTGCCCTCGTAGAACTCCTGGAAGAACTCCTCTCCCGGCACCTCGAGGCCCCCGGTAAACCGCACCCGGCGCTCAGGGATAAACCCTCCCAAGGCCCTCCTGCGCTCCAGAAGGTACCTCACCTCGGGAGAGTCCGGCCCCGGGTGGTAGTAGGGAAGCTCGGAAAGCTTCTCCTCCGGGACGGGGATACCCAAGAAGGTCCGGGCCTCCTTCAGGTCCTCCTCGGTGAGCTTCTTCACCTGGTGGGCCACGTTTTTGGCCATGGCCGTGGGCCCCATGCCGTAGCCCTTGATGGTGCGGGCCAGGATGACCACGGGGCTTCCCTTGTGCTCCACCGCCGCCTTGTAAGCGGCATAGATCTTCACCAGGTCGTGCCCACCCCGGCTCCGGGTGAGCTCATCCAACTCCTCGTCGCTCATGCCCTCGATGAGCCGCTTGAGCTCGGGGGTGTTGAAGAAGCGCTCCTTGAGCTCCTTGGCCCCAAAGGCGGCGTACCGCTGGGACTCCCCGTCCACCAGGGCCTCAAACCGCCTCAGGAGGTGGCCCTCCTTATCCTTGGCCAAAAGCCGGTCCCAAGCAGAGCCCCAGACGATCTTGATCACCCGCCAGCCCGCACCCCTATAGAGCCTTTCCAGCTCCTGGATGATCTTGGAGTTGCCCCGCACCGGCCCGTCCAGGCGCTGCAGGTTGGCGTTTACCACGAAGATGAGGTTGTCCAGGTTCTCCCGGGCCGCCAGGTGCAAGGCCCCCACGGTTTCCGGCTCGTCGTGCTCCCCGTCCCCCAAGAAGGCCCAGACCTTGGCGCTGCTCCTGGGCTTCAGACCCCGGTCCTCCAGGTAGCGCATGAAGCGGGCCTGGTAGATGGCCTGGATAGGGCCAAGGCCCATGGAAACCGTGGGGAACTCCCAGAAATCCGGCATCAGCCAGGGATGGGGATAGCTGGAAAGCCCCCGGCCACCCGGAACCGGAGGGTGCACCTCCCGGCGGAAGTTCTCCAGGTCCGCCTCGCTTAGCCTTCCCTCCAGAAAGGCCCTGGCGTAGATGCCGGGGGAGGAGTGGCCCTGGAAAAAGACCAGGTCCCGGTCCAATCCCGCCTCGGGCCCGCGGAAGAAGTGGTTGAACCCCACCTCGTAAAGCTCGGCGATGGAGGCGTAGGTGGAGATATGCCCCCCGATCCCCTCCGCCTTCTTGTTGGCCCGGGTGACCATCATGGCCACATTCCAACGGAGGATGTTGACGATGCGCCTCTCCAGCTCGAGGTCCCCGGGATAAGGGGGTTCCTGCTCCTTAGGGATGGTGTTCAGGTAGGGGGTGGAGAGGCGGTTTTGAGGGGAGAAGCCCTGGAGGTAAAGGAACTCGTCCAGAAGGCGCAAAAGCTCCTCCACCCTGGCGAAGCCTTCCACCCGGAGCACGTACTCCAAGGACTCCCGCCACTCCCGGTTTTCCTCCTCCCTGAGCCGGGCCATTTCCTCTGGGGAAAGGGCCTCTAGGGCCTGCCTGAGCACATCCGCATTCACCGCCGTCAACCTCCCCCCTTTTGCGCAAAACTACACTACACCGACTCCTTTCCCAGTCTGGGGCAGACGGGGCCCTTTGTCCAATAGAAAAGCCTGGGGCGTGATGATAAGCTAACCTTATCATGGACCTGCGCCGCCTGCGGCTTTTCCTTCTTCTGGCCGAGGAGAAAAACTTCCACCGGGCGGCAGAGAAGGCCTACCTCTCCCAGCCCGCCCTTTCCCAGCAGATCCAGGCCTTGGAGCAGGAGCTAGGGGTGAAGCTCCTGGAACGCAGGCCCTTCCGCCTTACCCCGGCGGGGGAGGTGCTGGTGCGGGAGGGCCGACAGCTTCTGCAGGAGGTGGAGGCCTTAAAGGCCCGGGTGCGGCGTGCGAATCGGGAGGAACTCCGCTTCGGGGTGCCGGAAAACCTCCTTCCCGACCTCATGCCCCTTTTGGACCACCTGCGCCGGGGCTTAGGCCAACCGGTGGAGATCCTGGAGATGCACACCCCCGAGCAGGTAAAGGCCCTTAAGGAGGGCCAGCTGGACTACGGCCTGGCGGGGCTTAGGGTGGAGGACCCCGTCATCGGCCAAGAACCCCTCCTACAGGTACCCATCGTGGTGGCCCTGCCCGAGGGGCATCCCTTGGCCTCGAGGGAACGGGTGCCCCTCAAGGCCCTCAAGGAGGAGCCCTTCCTCCTCCTCCCCAAGGAAACCCTCCCCCCCCTTTACGAGGCCTTCATGGAGGTGTTCCGCCGGGCGGGTTTCACGCCCCGGGTGGCCCGGGAAGTGGCCCGGTTTTCCCAGGCGGTAAGCCTGGTGGCCGCCGGGGTAGGGGTCTACCTCACCCTAGCCCCTTACCGGGTCTTTCCCCATCCCGGAGTGGTGCTCAAGCCCCTAGAGGAGGAGGCTGCCTTACAGGTCTCCCTCATCTACCGCCTCACCCCTCCACCCCCTAGGCTTTTGGAGGTGCGGGAACTCCTCAAAGCCCTGGTCCTCTAAGCCTGCAGGCCAGGGGCATCCGCCTCCCCCCAGGCCAGCTCCACCAGGCCGATAAGCTCCTCCACCGGCAGGCCGTAGTCGCGGGAAAGGCGGGTGATCTCGTGCCCAATCCTTCTCAGGTGGGCCAGCTGGGAAGGGCTGGCCTCCTGTGCCAGATCCAAAAGCCAGGAAAGAAGGGTTTCCGCTTCCTCATCGGTGAGGCCTTCGGTCAGGGCCTCATCCTCCAGAAAGAGTGCCGCCGGGTCCTCCCTCATCGCCTCCTTAGTATCTCCTCTTGCCGCACAAAACCCAACCTGCGGACCAGGGCCTCGAGGTAAGCGGGATCCTTGGCCGCCTTCACCTCGGCCTCTAGGCGGGCCACCCGGGCCTCCGCCTGACGCAGGGCTTCCTCCAGCCTGGCCCGCTCCCGGGCGAGCTCATACGCCCTAATCCCCTCTTGGCCTAAAAGGAAAAGGGCATGGGCCAAGCCCAGGGCGAAGACCAGGTGCAGGATACGGTAGATGGGCCGGTCCAAGATGGACCCATTATACCGCGGACGACCCCTTCCCCTGGGATCCCCAGCCCCCCTGGATAAGGGGCACGGCGTGATGAAACAAATCCGGAACTCCATCCAAACTTGGGGAGCAACACCTAGGGAAAACCCTTCCCAAAAGGGGAGGGGTAGTCTATACCATCCTTCGGCTATTTTAGGTGTTGCATTTGCACATAGCCTGTGTATACTGGAACTGGAAGGAAGGAGGAGCCATGCCAAGGATGAGGGAAAAGGAAAACTACCGGGCGCGGCTGAAGGCGGTGGGCCTGCGGCACACCCTGCCGCGGGAGCGAATCCTGAGCTACCTGGACAAGAAGAACGTCCACCCCACGCCGGAGGAGCTCTACAACGGCCTGAAGAAGCGGGGGTATGACATCGGCCTTTCCACCGTCTACCTGAACCTGCACGTTCTTCGGGAGCACGGGCTCATCTACGAGTTCAAGGACCCCAAGGGCTACACCCGCTACGATGGCTACAACGAGCCCCACGTCCACCTGGTCTGCACCTCCTGCGGCAAGGTGGAGGACCTCCTCCTGAAGAACCTCCCCGAGCTGGACGTTTCGCCCGCCATGCAGGGCGCAGCGGAGCGGACGGGCTGGGCTTTGGAGGGGTTCCGCCTGGAGCTCCGGGGCCAGTGCCCCAACTGCCAGAAGTAGCCTAAAGGGCGAAAGCCCGGGGCTTCCCCGGGCTTTCGCCCTTCTTTCCCTAGAGGGCCTGGGCCACTTCCAGGATCGTCCGGACACCAAACCCTGTACCCCCCTCGGGGCCCAGGGCGTGGGCCTTCCTGGCGAAGGCGGGCCCGGCAATGTCCAGGTGGACCAGGGGCACTCTCACGAACTCCGCCAGAAAAAGGGCGGCGGTGATGGCCCCGCCGTTCCGGTCCCCCACGTTCTTCAGGTCGGCCACGGGGCTTTTCAGCTTCTCCCGGTAGGCCCTCTCTAGGGGCATGGGCCAGACCTTCTCCCCCACCCTTCTCGCCGCCTCCCAAACCTGGTTTCCCCAAGCCTCCTCGGTGGCGAAAAGGGCGGCCACCTCCTCCCCCAGGGCCACCATCGCCGCCCCGGTGAGGGTGGAGAGCTCCAGGATGCGCTCTGCCCCTTCCCTTTCCGCGTAGAAGAGGGCGTCCGCCAAGGTGAGGCGGCCCTCGGCGTCGGTGTTCATCACCTCCACCGTCTTGCCGGAAAGGGTCCTCAGCACATCCCCCACCCGGTAGGCCCGGCCCGAAATCATGTTCTCGCAGGCGGCGATGTACCCCCGGATCTCCACGGGTATCCCCAGAAGGGCGGCGCTCTTCATGGCCCCAAGAACGGCGGCCGCCCCGGCCATATCGCTCTTCATGGTGGCCATGCTCTCCGTGGGCTTTAGGGAGTAGCCCCCGGAGTCAAAGGTGAGGCCCTTGCCCACCAGGTCCAGCCGGGCCCTGGCGCCAGGAGGGGCGTAACGGAGCCGGATAAACCGAGGCGGGTTCTCCGAGCCCTGGGCCACGGCCAAGAAGGCCCCCATGCCCAAGGCGGCGATGGCCTCCTCGTCCAGGACCTCCACCTCTATCCCCAGGGCCCGAAGCTCCAGGGCCCTTTCCGCTAGGGCGAGGGGGGTGAGGAGGTTAGGAGGCTCGTTCACCAGGTCCCGGGCCCAATAGACCCCTTCCGCCACCTTCCTGGCCCTTTCCAGGACCCCCTCCGGCACCCCGGGGAGGCGGAGGGTGAGGGCCTTTTCCTCCTTCTCGGACTTGTGGCGCTGGAAGCGGTAGGCCCCAAGGAGGAGGCCTTCCGCCAGGGCGTAAGCGTCCTCCAAGGGCTCCACCAGGGCCTCGGGGAAGCGAAGCTTGAGGAGGGCCTGAGCCAGCCTCCCGCCGCTCCTCCTCGCCTCCTCCCCCAGGCCAAAGAGGAGGACCTGGCCTTCCGGCGCGGCCAGCAGGAGGCTTTCCCCTTCCTTCAAGGAGACCCCTTCCAGGGCGCGCTTCAGAAGCCCCCCCAGGCGGGCGTCCAGGGCCTCTCCCTGGGGAAGAAGCCTTCCCTCCTTCACCCAGACCACCTTGAGAGGCACCTCGCCTTGAACCAAAGAAAGCTCGCTGTGGGATAGGGTGATCACGCCTTGGGTTATACCACACCTTCCCGTGGCAGAATGAGAAGGATGCGGCTTCTCCTTCTGGCCAAGCAGGCGACCCTGGGGGGGGCGGCGGCCCTCGAGGGGGTCATGATGAAGGCCCCCTGGGCCTGGGCCCTGGCGGTGCGCCTTCCCAATGGCCAGCTCCACGTGGAGCGCCACGAGGAAAAGGCCCTGAGCGTGCGCTACCCCTGGGCCAGGCTTCCCCTCCTCCGGGGGGTGGTGGCCCTTTTTGACGCCCTTTCCGTGAGCTACCGGGCCCTGGCCCGGAGCGCAGAGCTGGTGGGGGGAGAGGAGGAGATGCCCAAGGGCGCCCTCTGGGGCACCATCCTCTTCAGCCTCCTTCTGGGCATCGCCCTCTTCATCGTGCTTCCCGGCTTTCTCTCCGGCCTCCTTCTAGACCCCGCCCGCTACCCCGTCCTCTACAACCTCCTGGCGGGCCTCATCAAGGTGGGGATCCTGGTGGGCTACCTCCTCTTCATCGGGCGCATGCCGGAGATCCGCCGCTTCTTCATGTACCACGGGGCGGAGCACAAGGCCATCCACGCCTACGAGAAGGGGCTTCCCCTCACCGTGGAGAACGTCCTGAACCAGCCCCGATTCCACCCCCGGTGCGGCACCACCTTCATCGCCTTTGTCATCGTGGTCTCGGTCCTGGTCTACAGCCTCATCCCCGCCCCCGAGGTCCTCTGGTGGCGGCTTCTGGCCCGGGTCCTCTTCCTGCCCCTGGTGGCGGCCTTGGCCTTTGAACTCCTCTACTTCTCTGCCCGCCACGAGGACCCCTTCTCCCGCCTCTTAAGGGAGCTCGGCTTCCGCTTCCAGGCCCTCACCGTGGCCGAGCCCACGCCGGACATGGTGGAGGTGGCCATAAAGAGCACGGAGGCGGCGGTGGAGGAAAGGGTGGTGGCATGAGGCAAAGCGTCCTGGTGGCCATGTCCGGAGGGGTGGACTCCTCCGTCTCCGCCTACCTCCTGAAGAAGGCGGGGTACGAGGTGGTGGGGGCCATGATGCGCTTCTGGCCCGACCTGCCCCCCGTGAGCCTGGAGACGGGCGCGGCCCGGGCCTGGGAGAGCTGCTGCACCCCGGATGCCGCCCACGAGGCGAGAAGGGTGGCGGACCTCCTGGGCATCCCCTTCTACCTCCTGGACTACCGCGAGGTCTTTGAAGAGGAGATCATCGCCCCTTTCCTTAAGGACTACGCCCAGGGCCGCACCCCCAACCCCTGCGCCCGCTGCAACACGTTCGTGAAGTTCGGGGCCCTCCTCAAGCAGGCCAGGCGCCTGGGCCTGGACTACGTGGCCACCGGGCACTACGTGCGCCGGGAGGGGGAGGCCCTCCTCCGGGGCCAGGACCCAAAGAAGGACCAGAGCTACTTCCTCTGGGGCACCCCCAAGGAAGCCCTCCCCCACCTCCTCTTCCCCGTGGGGCACCTCACCAAGACCGAGGTGCGCCAGATAGCCGCAGGAGCAGGCCTCCCCACCGCCAGGAAGCCGGAGAGCCAGAACCTCTGCTTCGTGGCTGGGGACCTTAAGAGCTTCCTGAAGGAGCGCCTAAAGCCCAGGCCCGGCCCTCTGGTGGATGCCCTCACCGGGGAGGTGGTGGGCACCCACGAGGGGGCAAGCCTCTACACCCTGGGCCAGCGGAAGGGGCTGGGCCTAAGGCACAGCCACCTGGAGCGGTACGTGGTGGGCCTGGACGTGCATCAGAACGTGGTCTACGTGGGGCCCAGGGAGGCCGCCCTTTGGGAGGGGATGGAGGGGGAGGGGGAGAACCTCCTTGGGGAACTCCCGGAGGAGGTGGAGGTCCAGGTGCGCTACCGCACCCCCCCCGTGCGGGCGGTGGTGGAGTCCCTAAACCCCTTGCACCTCCGCTTCCGCGAGCCCGTCTTCGCCGTAACCCCGGGGCAGAGCGCCGCCTTCTACCAGGGGGATAGGCTTCTGGGGGGAGCGGTGATCCGGCGGGGGCTTTACAACCTGGCAGGCCTTGACGAGACTTTGACGGGGAAGGCCTTGACCTTCTTCTGACACAAGGCTGCCATCCTTACTCTTGGGAGGTTTGCCATGGTCAAGAAGGGGACAGTTGGGCTTTTGGTCTTGGTGCTGGCGGGCTTGGGCCTGGCCCAGATCCGGGCGGACGGTTCCTCCACCGTCTACCCCATCACCCAGGCAGTAGCGGAGGAGTTCGTCCAGAGGAACCCTGGGGTCAAGATCTCCGTGGCCTACTCCGGCACTGGGGGCGGGTTCAGGAAGTTCTGCCGGGGGGAGACGGACATCCAAAACGCCAGCCGCCCCATCAGGAAGTCGGAGCTGGAGGAGTGCGAAAAGAACGGCATCAAGTTCATTGAGATTCCCATTGCCTACGACGCCCTCACCGTGGTGGTCAACAACAGGAACACCTGGGCCACCTGCCTGAAGACCAGCGAGCTTAGGGCCATCTGGGAGCCCAACTCCAAGGTGGTCCTGTGGTCCGATGTGCGCAAGGAGTGGCCCAAGGCGCGGATCGTCCTCTACGGACCCGGGACCGACTCTGGCACCTTTGACTACTTCACCGAGGCCATCATGGGCAGGTCGGGAGCCTCCCGCAAGGACTTCTTCCCCTCGGAGGACGACAACATCATCCTCCGGGGCGTGGCGGCCGGGCTCTACACCCTGGGTTACTTCGGCTACGCCTACTACGAAGAGCACAAGGACAGGCTCAAGGCCGTGGCCATTGACCATGGAAAAGGCTGCGTGCTCCCCAGCCGGGAAACCGTGCTCAACGGGACCTACCAGCCCCTCGCCCGGCCCCTCTTCATCTACGTGAACGCGAAGAGCCTGGAGCGCAAGGAGGTCCTGGACTTCGTGGACTTCTACCTGTCCCCTGCGGCCCGCCGGGCCATCCGGGCCACGGGGTATGTGGACCTCCCCGCGGAGGCCTACGGGATCGGCCAGGAGCTGGTCAAGCGGAGGAAGACCGGCACCTTCTTCATGGAGCTTCCCCCGGGTACCCCTCTCTCCAAGTTCCTGGAGGACCTGAGGAAGGAACTGAGGTAAACTGACCAAGGTTAGGGGGTGGGGGCCATCCCCACCCCCTTAAAATGAGCAAGGACATGGACCTCCTACGCCAGCGCCCCTCCCGCAACCCCAAGGAGACCGGCGTCCTCGCCCTCCTCCTCCTCCTCTCCTCGGTCACCCTGCTCACCTCCCTGGGGGTGATCCTGAGCCTTCTGGGGGAGGTGGTGGCCTTTTTCCAGCGGGTACCCCTCCGCGAGTTCCTCTTCGCCCCCGAGTGGACGCCCCTCTTTGCCGAGCCCCGGTACGGCATCGCCCCCCTGATCACGGGCACCTTGCTGGTGACGGTCATCGCCCTGGCCGTGGCCATACCCCTGGGCCTGGCCCTGGCCATTTACCTTTCGGAGTACGCCCCCCACAGGATACGGGCCCGCATCATGGGGGTCCTGGAGCTTTTTGAAGGGATTCCTACCGTGGTCTTTGGCTACTTCGCCCTCCTCACCGTGACCCCCTTTCTCCAGAAGTTCATTCCCGGACTCCAGATCTTCAACGCCCTCTCCGCCGGTCTGGTGATGGGGTTCGCCATCATCCCTTACGTGTCCAACGTGGCCGCGGACGCCATGCAGTCCGTGCCCCGGGCCATCCGGGAGGCCGCCTACGCCCTGGGGGCCAGGCCCTACGAGGTGGCCCTAAAGGTGGTCTTTCCCGCCGCCATCTCTGGCATCATCGCCGCCATCATCCTGGCCGCCAGCCGGGCCATCGGGGAGACCATGATCGTGGCCATCGCCGCGGGGCAACGCCCCACCCTGACCCTAGACCCCCGGGAGACCATCGCCACCATGACCAGCTTCATCGTCCAGGCAGCCACCGGGGACCAGCCCGCGGGCTCCACCGCCTCCTTGGCCCTTTTCGCCGTGGGGGCCACCCTCTTCCTGCTGACCCTAGGCCTCAATATCCTGGCCCAGTATGTGGTGGAGCGGTATAGGGAGCGGTATGAGTGACTCCTTTCTAGACAAAACCTTGGGCCAAGACCCCTGGAAGACCCGGATAGACCGGGTCTTTGCCCGGGCCCTCATCCTTCCCCTTATCCTTGCCCTGGCCCTCCTCGCCTGGCTCCTTTTGGACACCACCTACCGGAGCTTCTCCGTGCAGGTGGTGCGCTCGGACGTGGGGCTCTCCCAGACCTTTCCCCTGGGTACCTCCTGGAAGGAAGCCCTGGTGCCCGCGCTCCTCAAGGAGGGGTACACCGAGGAGGAGGCCAAGGCCCTCCTCGAGGACCCCAAGGAGCTCCGGATCCTCCTCAACCAGAACCGGGTGGAGCTCATGTGGAACACCCACGAAGGCCCCTTCCGCCACGTGGTCACGGGCTCCTACGACGAGCGCCTTCTGGACCTGCCCCTCCTCCAGGGCCTTAGGCGGTGGGAAGAGCTCAAGGCGAACCTGGGGGAAGGGGAGCGCCTGGTCCTAAACCCCTGGCTGGACCAGACCTTCCTTTCCCGCTTCCCCTCCCGGAACCCCCTCATCGCCGGGATGGGGGTAGCCGTGGTGGGCACGGTCTGGGTCCTCACCCTGGCCCTTCTCATCGCCATCCCCGTGGGGGTAGGGACGGCCATCCTCCTGGAGGAGTACCTGCGGGAGGGGCGGCTGAACCGGGTCCTCGAGGTCAACCTCCGCAACCTGGCCGGGGTGCCCTCCATCGTCTACGGACTCCTGGGCCTGGCCCTCTTTGTGCGCGGGTTCGGCTTTGGCCCCACCATCCTGGCCGCCGCCCTCACCCTCGCCCTCTTGGGCATACCGGTGATCACCGTGACCGCCCGAGAGGCCCTGAGGGCCGTGCCTGAGTCCATGCGCCAGGCGGCTTTCGCCCTGGGGGCCACCCGCAGGCAGGTGGTCTTCCGGGTGGTCCTGCCCGCCGCCCTTCCCGGGGTGGTGACCGGGGTCATCCTTTCCGCCGCCCGCCTCATCGGGGAGGCCGCCCCCCTGCTCCTGGTGGGGGCCGCTGCCTACGTGCCCTTCTACCCCTCGAGCCCCCTTTCCGAGTACACGGTGATCCCGGTGCAGATCTACCTCTGGGTGGCCCAGCCCCAGCCCGAGTTCGCCCGGGTGGCCGCGGCAGGCATCCTGGTGATGCTCCTGGTCCTCTCCGGCCTTTACCTGGCCGCCCTGTACCTTAGGAACCGCTTCAGGAGGGAATGGTGAAGTTAGACCTTTTACAAAACCACGAGACGGTGCGCACCGCGCCCGTTCCCGAGGCCGAGGCCCTGGTGGATGTCCGCAACCTCAGCCTCTTCTACGGGAACAAGCAGGCCCTTTACAATATCAGCGTTCGCTTTCCCAAGAATCAGGTGACCGCCATCATCGGCCCCTCCGGGTGCGGCAAGAGCACCCTCCTCCGCTCCCTCAACCGCATGAACGACCTCATCCCTGGGGTGCGGGTGACGGGGGAGGTCCTCTATGAGGGGGTGAACGTCTACGACCCCCAGGTGGACCCGGTGGCGGTGCGGCGGCACATCGGCATGGTCTTCCAGAAGCCCAACCCCTTTCCCAAGACCATCTTTGAGAACGTGGCCTTCGGCCTGCGCCTCATGGGGGTGAAAGGGAGCGAGCTAGAGGACCGGGTGGTGGAGGCCCTAAAGCGGGCCGCCCTGTGGGGGGAGGTTCAGGACATCTTCAAAAAGCAGAGCGGCCTCCGGCTTTCGGGGGGACAACAGCAAAGGCTCTGCATCGCCCGGGCCATCGCCGTGGAACCCCACCTCCTCCTCATGGACGAGCCCACCAGCGCCCTGGATCCCATCGCCACCCAGGCCATTGAGGACCTGATCCTGGAGCTCAAAAGCCGCTACACGGTGGTCATCGTCACCCACAACATGCAACAGGCCGCCCGGGTTTCCGACCGGACCCTCTTCATGCACCTGGGGGTTTTGGTGGAGGAGGGGCCCACGGAAGAGCTCTTCACCAAACCCAAACACCCCTACACCGAGGCCTACATCACCGGGCGCTTCGGTTAGACTCTAGGGCATGCCGCCCCTGGGCCTCCTCTTTCTCACCCTCTTCAACAGCATCCTGGGGCTTTCCATTCTCTTCCCCATCCTCGGACCCTTGGGACGGGAGCTGGGCCTCACTGAGGTCCAGGTGGGCCTTTTCTCCACGGGCTACGCCCTCATGCAGTTCCTCCTCGCCCCATTCTGGGGGAGGCGGAGCGAAAGGGGGAGGAAACCCGTCCTCCTCCTGGGCATTCTGGGGTTTTCCCTAAGCTTTTTCCTCTTCGGCCTCTTTGCCCTTTTGGGGCAACGGGGTCTTCTTGCCCCGGATTTCCTTTTCCCCCTCCTCCTCCTTTCCCGCCTCCTGGGAGGGGCCTTCAGCTCCGCCACCCTACCCACCGCCCAGGCCTACGTGGCGGACATGACCGGGAGGGAAAGCCGCACCGCGGGCATGGCCCTCCTGGGGGCGGCCTTCGGCCTGGCGGTGATCCTGGGACCGGCCCTGGGGGCGGGCCTCGCCGCCACCTTCGGCCTCCTCTCCCCGGTCTTCTTTTCGGCGGGGATCGCCCTTCTAAACGCCCTCTTCGTCCATCTGGTCCTTCCCGAGTCCCGGCCTGGGGGTCATGGGGAGGGGCGGCGGCTTTCCCCCCTGGACCCAAGGGTCTTCCCCCTTCTCCTCCTGGGGTTCGCCCTCAACGTCTCCGGCGTGGCCCTGGAGCAGACCATCGCCTTTTATTTCCAAGACCGCTTAGGGCTTTCGGGGACGGCCACGGCCCGAGCGGTGGGGATGGCCTTGGTCCTCTACGGCCTGGTGGCGGTCTTCATCCAGGGGTTTTTGGTGCGCAGGCTTTCTTGGCCTCCCCGAACCCTCCTCCTCCTGGGTATTCCCGTGGGCGCCCTAGGGTTTTTGGTCCTGGTCTTCGCCCAGAGCTTCTCGGCGCTGACCCTGGGCCTCGCCCTCCAGGGAGCGGGGGCGGCCCTGGCAGGGCCTGGGGTTACGGCCGCCCTCTCCCTGGCGGTGGGGGAGAGGGAGCAGGGCCTGGTGGCCGGGCTAGGCAGCGCCGCTCAGGCCCTGGGGCGGATGCTGGGGCCCATCCTGGGGACCGGGCTTTACCAACTGACCCCCGAGGCCCCCTACCTCCTGGGGACCGTAGTTCTCCTCCTGGCCTTCCTCTTCCTCCCCGCCCTCTTGCAGAAGGTGCGTCTCTGATGCGGCTTCTTTCCTTCCGCCAAAGGCATTTCCGCAACCTAGCCATGGCCGAGTTCCGCCCTCCCCCAGGCCTCTTCGCCGTGGTGGGGGGGAACGCCCAGGGGAAGACCAGCCTTCTTCTGGCTCTGCACCTGGCCCTGGGCGGCGAGGTGCGGGGGGCCCTGGGCGACCTGGTGCGCTTCGGAGAGAAGGAGGCCTGGCTCCAGGTGGAGGCGGAGACGGAGCTGGGGGTCTATAGGGTGGAGCACAGGATCGCCCCAGAAGGGCGGGAAATCCGCTTAAACGAAAAGGTCGTGGGCCTCAGGGCTCTCTACGAGCTCCCCGGGTCGGTCCTGGTCCTTCCCGAGGACGTGGAGGTGGTCCTGGGCCCCAAGGAGGCAAGGCGGGGTTTTTTGGACCACCTCCTCTCCCGCTTCTCCCGGCGCTACGCTGCGCTTCTTTCCGCTTACGAGAGGGTTCTCCGCCAGCGGAACGCCCTTTTGAAGGCGGGAGGGAATGGTCTATTGGTCTGGGACCAGGAGCTTTCCCGCTACGGGGAGGAGATCATGGCCCTGAGGCGGCGCTTTCTCAAGCGCTTCCTGCCCCTTTTTCAGACGATTCACCGGGCCCTGGCCCCGGGTGAGGCCGGGCTTAGGTTAGAGGAAAGCGTGGCCGGGGACTTCCTCCAGGCCCTAAAGGAAAAGCGGGAAGAAGAGCTACAGAGGGGGCAGACCCTTCTCGGCCCCCACCGGGACGACCTGGTCTTCCTCCTCCAGGGCCGTCCCGCCCACCGCTTCGCCAGCCGGGGGGAGGCCAAGGCCCTGGCCCTGGCCCTACGCCTGGCGGAGCACCGCCTCCTCTCCGAACACTACGGCGAGCCCCCCCTCCTCCTCTTGGACGAGTGGAGCGAGGAGCTGGACGAGGCCCGGAGAAACGCGGTCTTGGCTTACGCCAAGGAGCTCCCCCAGGCGGTCCTGGCCGGGCTTCTGGCCCCGGAGGGGGTGCTGGTATGCTCGGTGCAAGGGGGGGTGGTCCTGTGCCCTGGCGGCTAAAGGAGGTCATCCCCGAGGCCTTAAAGCGGGCTGGGGGAAAGGAGCGGCTCAAAAGGGGGCTGGTGCTGGCCGCCTGGCGGGAGGTGGTGGGGCGGGAGCTTGCGAAGATGACGGAGGCGGTGGCCCTCGAGGAGGGTACCCTCCTGGTGCAGGTGCCCGACCCCGTGGTGGCCCACCAGCTCACCTACAGCCGCCTGGCCCTCCTCAAGCGCTACGAGGAGCGCTTTCCCGGGGTGGTGAAGGAGATTCGTTTCCAGGTGGGTAGGGTTGAGTCCCAAGCGGGGGCGGGAGACAAGCCCCCATCCCCGGGGCACCTCCTCGAGGCCGGCCGCAAGGCCCTGGCCCTGGCGCAAAAGGCCCCCCCGGAGCTAAGGGAGCCCGTGGCCCGGGCCGCCCTGGCCCTCTTCCGCCGCCAGAAAGGAGACCCCTGCCCCATCTGCCAGGCCCCCAGCGAAGCCCACCCCTGCGCCACCTGCCGCCGCCTTCTGGAAGACCCGGTGGTGCGCAAGGAGGTGGAGCGCCTCAAGCGCGGGAAGCCCACCGGCCTCCAGGGGGAGGCCCTCTTGGTGGCCCGGCACCTTGCCAGGGAAAAGCTTCTTCAAGAGATGCGGGACCTCTACCCAGAGGTCCTGCGGGAGGAGGGCCTGAGGCCCCTCCTCGAGGACCTGGCCCGGCGCTTCCAAGCCCTCTTCCCCGAGGAGCCCCTCCCCGAGGGGGTGCGTAGCCTCCTGAAAGGGCCCTAAAGAAAAACCCCGCCTCTTTGGGAGACGGGGCACGGACTGGTGGGCGGCAGAGGATTTGAACCTCTGGCCTCTCGCTTGTAAGACGGGCCAAAAATGGCCGCTATCATGCGGAAATGCCCTTCTGGAGGTGGATTTCTCCGATGCGCTTTTCTGGAACTTACTACAATAGCCGGCCATTTTCGGGCCCATAGACCGGCTGATAAACCGGCTGGTGTTGGAATGGTTCCCTCTATTGAGGGGCCGAGCTACCTCAGAACTTTTTCGGTAAACCCGCCTGCTTGAGCACGGCGTTGGCGGTGTGGCGGGATTTTATCCTCCCGTCCACCACGAACTTGCGCCCGGTGAGGGGGCTGTACCAAATCTCGTGGTCCCCCTTGCCCTGACGCACGGGGTAGCAACCCGCCTCCCGAAGTAGGCGCTTGACCTCGGGGGTGTAATCCGCCATCAGGCCAGGGCTAGGGGGCGGGTGGCCTCGAGGTGGAGCTCCACCGGGGGCTCCACCCCCACCCCGTTCTCCTCAAGGAGCTCCGGCACCACCACCGCCAGCTTGGCCAGAAGCTCGTCCAGGGTGGGGGCTTCCGTAGCGAGGCCGGGCACGTCTTCGCTTTCCGCCACCCACACCCCCGCCTCCCCGTCCCAAAAAGCCCGTACCTTGAGGGCGCGCATACCCGTAGGATACCGCAAGAGGGCGTATGCTGAGGGTATGGCGGTTCCCGAAACCCAGCTTAGGAGGGCCGCCTGGGCCCTTTTCTGGGTGGCGCTTCGGGAAGAGGCCCCCGAGGTCCTGGAGGACCTGAAGGGGCTCCTACCCCTCTACCGAGAGGCCGCCCCCGCCATAAAGGTCCTGGGCGTGTGGAGCTGGGCGAGCCTGGAGAGGGCCGCCGGAACCGCCAGGGTGTTCCGGGAAGTCCCCCCTCACGCCATCCCCTCAGGCTGGGAGCCCGTGGTGGGGAGGGCGGGGCAGGCCCTCCTCCACCTCCGGGAGGCCCTTCTGGCCTGGGCCGGGAGGTGGGGGCTCACCGGCCCCGAGGAGCCCCTGGACGCGGGCCTGCAGAGCCTGGCCCTTTGGGCCGCCGACCCCGGCCTGCCTTTCGGCTTCGCCCTTGTGGAGGGGGTGGTGGACAAGGCCGGGCCGGGGCTGGAAATCCCGCCCTTTGACCCCCTGGCGGAAGACTGGGCCGCCTTTGAGGCCCGGGCCAGGGAGCGGTTTGAGGCGTGGCTTCGGGCCTACCGGGACTGGGCCCAGCTCCAGGCTGAGCGCCCGGAGCTGGCGGTCCATGCCCGTTGGCTGGCCTTCCGCAAGCGGGGGCTTTCCTACCGGCAGATCGCCGATGGGGCCCGGGAGCCCGTGGGGGAGGATGCCGTGCGCCACGGGGTGGTGCGCCTGGCCAAGCTCCTCGGGCTGAGGATGTGAACCGAAGCACATGACCGGACACGGGTAGCCCCTGCTCGTGTCCTGGACTTCCTCCGCCTTCTCCCGCCACCCTGGGGGCATGAACGCTGATAAGCGGCTCCTGAAGGTTGAGGAGGTTAGGCGGCTGGTCGGTGAGGACCGTTTGGGGAGGGACGCGGCGTATGCGTTAGCCCGCCGGTTCGGGGTGCGGCTTGGCAAGCGCCTCCTGGTGCCGTCCCGGGTGGTGGAGGCCATCCTGGAGGGGCGCTTGGGGGAGCTTGAAGCGGAAGCCCGCCGTGGCGGGGCGGGCCGCTAGGGGGTGGGCATGGAGCGCTCCTCCATTCAGGGGCCCGATCTGGACAGCATCATCTTGGCGCTCATCCAGGTTTTAGCGGAGATGCTGACCCCCGCTGGACGAGTTGACGCGCTTTTGGCGCTGTCCCGCCGGGTTGACGTGGACATCGTTCGGGAGGAGGGCGGCGATGAGCGCCGTTGAGGCCGCCAGCCGCTACATCAACCTGGGCTACCCGGTCCTGCCCTTGGCTCCAGGAGAGAAGCGCCCCCACCCTCGCCTGGTGCCCCATGGGCTGAAGGAGGCCACCCTGGACGAGGCCACCATTACGCGCTGGTGGCGGGCCTGCCCGGAGGCGGGGGTGGGCATCTTGCCTCCTGAGGACGTGGCGGTCCTGGACGCGGACGGGCCGGAGGTGGTGGCGGCCCTTCTCTCCTACTGGCCGGAGCTGGAGGGAGCCCCTCTGCAACGCACCCCAAGAGGCGGGGGGCACTTCTTCCTGAGGGTGCCCCCCCACCTGGCCGCCTCCTTGCGCACGGGGCGGGCCAAGGGGCTTTCCGAGCTAGGCCCGGTAGACGTGAAGGGGCTGGGGCGGGGCTACTTGGTGGCCGCCCCTACCCGGCTCTCCGTCGGCTCCTACGTGTGGGGGCGGCCTTTGAGGGCCCCGGGGGAGCTTCCTCTTTGCCCCGAGGCCCTGCTTGGGGCCCTCCTCCCCCCGCCCCCGCCGCCGCCCCCGGAAGTACGCCCCACCCGGGGAGGGGCCAGCCCCAAGCGGCTCCATGGGCTCCTTGAGTGGGCGTGCCGGGAGGTGGCCGCCACCCCCCCGGGGAACCGGCACAACCGGCTCCTGGCCCTGGCCCGGCTCATGGGGGGCTACTGCCACCTGGGCCTTGACCCTGAGGAGACCGCCCACGCCTTGGCCCAGGCCGGGGTGGAAGCGGGGCTTCCCTGGGGGGAGGCCCTGAGGGCGGCGCGGGACGGGGTGAGGTACGGGCTCCTGGGCCCTCTTGACCTCCCCGTCCCAACGCCCCCCGCACCCCGCACCTACCGGGCCCGCGTCTACGCCCGCGTGAGGAGGTGGGCATGACCTTCCAGGACCTTCTCAAGCGGGTGGAAGGGGCCAAGGCGGAAACCCTTCCCGCCCTCCTCCCCGAGCTCTTCAAGGGCATCTACGAGGGAGGCCTCCTGGATACCGAGGTGGAAGCTCTCTTCCTGGGCCTCAAGAAGAGGACCGGGGTGAGCGTGGGAGCCCTCCGTAAGGACTGGGCCCGCTACCGGGCCACGCGGGAGGAGGAGACCCGGAAGCAGGCCGCCCCGGCCCTTACCCCCGAGGCCCGGGAGGCCGCCCGGGAGCTCTCCGAGGACCCCGCCCTGCTCCACAAGGCCATTCGGGCCATAGGGGCCCTTGGGGTGGTGGGAGAGGAAGAGAACCGGGCCCTCCTGTACGTGGCCCTCCTTTCTGCCAAGACGGAAGCCCCCATCTCCGTCCTGGTGAAGGGACGCTCCTCCTCGGGGAAGTCTTTCCTGGTGAGCACCGTGCTAAGGCTCATCCCCCCTCGGGGCTACTACGAGCTCTCCAGTATGAGCGCCAAGGCCCTGGTGTACGCCGACTTGGACTTTCGGCACCGCCACCTGGTGCTCTACGAAGAGGACGGGCTGAACAACGAGGAAGTGCTCTACCTGGTGCGCACCCTCCTCAGCGAGGGGCAAATCCGCTACCTGACCGTGGAGAAGTCCCCCCAGGGGCGCATGGTGGCCCGTGAGATCCACCGCCCAGGGCCTACCGCGCTCATCACCACCATGACCAAGGGGCTCACCAAGGAGGACAACGAAACGCGCACCTTCAGCCTCTACATGGACGACAGCAAGGCCCACACCCTCCGGGTGGTCCAGGCCTTGGCGGAACAAGAAGCCCTGGGCGCGCGGCCCGAGGTAGACGTGGCCCCCTGGCACGCCCTCTACGAGGCCCTTCCCCAAGTGGAGGTGGTGGTGCCCTTCGCCCCGGCCATCGCCCGGCTCCTGGAGGCCCAGGACCTCCCCGAGGACCTGACCCGGCTCCGCCGGGACTTTGGCCGCTTCCTCACCCTGCTCAAGGTGGTGGCCCTCCTCCACCACGCCCGGAGGGAGGAGCGGGGCGGGAAGCTGGTGGCCGCTTTGGAAGACTACGCCCTGGCCTACCACCTGGCCGCCCGCCCCCTGGTCCGGAGCGTGCGCACCATAAGTCCCCAGGCCCTCAAGGTGGCCGAGGCCGTGAGGCGGGTGGTCATGGACAAGGAGGCCGAGGCTGACGCTAAGGCCAAGGGCCAGGAGGGCGGGAGGGAGTTTTGGGCCACCCCCTCCGAGGTGGGCCGGGTCCTGAAGTGGGGGCGGCGCACGATCTACCGGTGGGTTGACCTGGCCGAAGAGGGGGGGCTCATTGAGGTGCGCACCGAGGGGAACCGCAAGAAGCTGTACCCCGTGGAGGACGCGCCCCTGGACGAGGCCGCCTACCGCCTCCTGCCTGAGCCGGAGGAGCTGGCCCGGGAGCTGGGGGAGGAGCTGGCCTACGTGCACCCCGTGCACGGGGGGTGGGAAAAGAGGCTTCTCTCTTTCCCCCAAACCGCGTGCACAACGCCCGCAAAAAACGCCCCGAACCCCGTCCTGAACGGCGAAAACCCTTGTGCACGCCAAGTGCACGAGCGTGCACGCGTGGAGGAAAACTCGCGTCCTGGGGAGGAAAAACCCCGTGCACATGAGGAAGTGGCTTTCTCATCGCAAAAACCCGAGGAACGTGCACGCCCCGCGCACGCCCCCCGTGCACGCCCCGGGTGGAGGGAGGTGTAGCGTGCGCACCCCCCGTGCACAAAGCGCCGTGAACCCCGTCCTGGACGGAAAGGGCAATGTGCACGCCGTTTCCGCCCTCCTGGACGGGACTGGCATGGGGGGTGTGCACACCCGTGCACACGGCGTGCACATCGGTTTTCGCCGTCCTGGACGGCATTACTGCCCGATTTTGGGCGAGTTGTGCACGCGGTTTGGGGGGGATAGAGGCGCGCAAAGGAGGACCCCATGACCGGAGGACTGGATGTCCTGGCCATCTCATGGAACCTGGGAAGCCTGCCCCTGACCCGGGAGCAGGGGGGGCTCCTCCTCCCGGAGGAGGCCCCTGAAGAGGTCTTCCAGGCCGTGCGCCCCCACAAGGCCCGCCTTCTTTGGGCTTTGGAGGATGGGGAGGAGGTGCCTGCCCGGGGGCTCCTGGAAGACCCCCGCCGCTTGGTGCTCCTCCTTGTGCCCGAGGGCGCGGAAGAAGGGGGCGCGAGCCTGGTGATTTACCCCGAGGGGGAGGAGCCCCCGCGCCGCTACCTGGTGCCTCCGGGGAACCTGACCCCCTTCCTCCTCTGGTCAGCCCGCCACGAGCCCAGGCCGCGCCGGGTGTGGTGCGGGGGCGTGAAGGGGCGCTGGGCCGTGGACGTGGAGGTACCCCTTGAGGCCGCCCTGGAAGCGCCCTTCCTCGGGCACGTCCTGGCCGGGCCCGAGGAGGGGGTGGAGGACTACCTTCGCGCCCTCCGCGAGGGGACGACCGGGGGCAAGGTGCGGCTTTGGCGGCCTGGGGAGGAGGTGCTGACTCTTGGCGTGGAGGAGGCGCTGGAGCTGGCCGCGCTCCCCTTCTGAGGAGGTGCCTTGAGCAGGGTTTTTGGAAACCCACCACCGTTAGAAAGGCCCGGAAGGGCCCGGGGGGAGGAGGTGGAGGCCTTCCCCTCGGGGGCGCTGGAGGAGGGGCCTGGCCCCCGTGCAACCCCCTTGCGTGAAGTGGCCGCGTGGGTGGGGTGCTGGTGGCCGCACGCCAGGTTTGCGGGGCTGACCTCCCGGGGCTGGCCCTACCTCGGGGGCCGCTTCCTCAAGGAGGGCTACCCCACCCCGTGGGGGATTGTTTGGGTTGACGGCCCCAAGACTTGCTGGGCCTGGCAACCGAGGGAGGTTTATTGATGGGAACGCGTTTGAGGAAGGACTTGAGCAGGAGCAGGAGCGCCCTCATGCGGGCCCTCCGGCGTAGCGAGGAGCTTCTGGCCCACCACGACCCCGGCACGGCCCTCAAGGCGGCCCACGCCATCGCCGCCCTGGCCGGGGCCGTGGTCAAGCTGGTGGAGGTGGTGGACCTTGAGGACCGCCTTCAGGTCCTTGAGGCCCGCGTGAAGGAGCTGGCAGGTGATAGAATGGCCACAAGGAGGAAGACGGCATGAAGCGGCTGGAGCGCATCCTGGACAAGCTTGAGGACCTTCTGGAAGGGGGCGGGCCCGTACTCATCAGCGTTTGCTACGAGGGGGCCGATGGCACCACCCTCTACCCCACCCCCGAGGAGAAGGCCAGGGCCATCCGCGAGGCCCTGGAACGGGGGCGGGACTTCGCCGTAGCGTGGGCGCGGGAAGCCTGAGGCTCTTCCCCGTGGGGCCAGGGGGTTGTGCGCGAAACAAATCTTTCGCGAACAACTAACCTGGGGGCCTCCCCTGGTCCTGCTATAATGGCCCTATGCCGCGAGGTCAGAACCTGAAAAGCATCCCCCGGGAGGAGCGCGCGCGCCGCTTGGGTTTGGTGCCCATACCCCGCGGGGAGGCAGGCAGGAAGGTGTACATCCGGGCCCGGGAGAAGGCCCTGGCCCTCCTGGAGGCCCTACCTCCCCAGGAACGGGGCCGGGTGGTGGAGGCGGGCCTCGAGGCCCTGGGCTACCTAAGGGGGGAGGAGGGCCGTGAACCTTAGGCGGCTTTGGTCCTGGCTTCGCTTCGCCAAGATGCTGGCCCGGGGGCGGGTGGGCAAGAGGTGGGCCATCCGCCGGGTGAAGTGGCTTTGGCGGGGTAGGAAGAGGCGGAGGTGGTGGTGATGAAGCGGCGCGGTAGGGGGGGCGGTAGCGTTTTCTACCACGAGGGCAAGGGGAAGTGGGTAGCCCAACTTGCCTGGGTAGACCCCGCTACGGGCCGCAAGCTGAAGCGGGAGAAGCATTGCGCCACCAGGAGGGAGGCCGAGCAGGCCCTGGCCCAAATGGTGGCCGAACAGGCCCGGGGGCTCCTCATGGACCCCTCCAGGCTCACCACAAGGGAGTTTGCCCTGGAGTACCTGAAGCGCCTGGAGCGGGAGGGGCTGAGGCCGAACTCCATCCGCCTGGCCCGGGGGGAACTGGCCTACGCCATCCCTTCCCTCAAAGACCCCAAGGCTCATGACCCCCTAGGCCGCATGCGCCTCCAGGAGGTGAGGCCGGTGCATGTGCGGGCCGCCGTGGACCGGGTGATGGAAGCGGGCTACGCCCCCCGCACCGTGGGCCGGGTGCTCATGCGCCTCAAGGCCCTCTTCCGGGAGGCCCTACGCCTGGAGCTGGTGGCCAGGAACCCCGCGGAAGCGGTGCGGGTGCGCCTGCCTAAGGGGGAGAAGGCCGCGAGGGCCCTGGAGCCTGAGGAGGTGGCCCGGCTCCTGGAGGCCGCGGAAGCCTCCCGGTCCAAGGACATGGCCCTCCTCCTCCGGCTCATGCTGGAAACCGGGTTGCGCCGGGGGGAGGCCCTGGCCCTGCAATGGCGGGACGTGGACCTGGAGCGGGGCGAGGTGCGGGTGTGGCGGGCATGGGCCAAGGTGGGAAGCAGGGGCGCTTTCACCCCCCTGAAAACCCCCACGGCCAAACGGGTGGTGCCCCTCCCCCTCGGGCTCCTGCGCCGCTTGAAGGCGAGGAAAGAGGAACTTCTGGAGCGCCTGACCTTGGAGGAGGTAAGCGCCCTCCACCTGGTGGGTGGGGTGAAGCCGGTAGACCCTGACGCTTTCAACCACTACCTGCGCCGCCTGGCAGAAAGGGCGGGCCTGGGCCGGGTTAGGGTCCATGACCTCCGGCACACCTGGGCCACCCTGGCCCTCTCCCGGGGCATCCCCCTGGAGGTGGTGAGCGAGCGCCTGGGCCACGCCTCCCCCACCATCACCCTGAACGTCTACCGGCACCTCCTGGAGGAGGAGCGCCGGGGGTATGTGGTGGACCTGGAAGACCTCCTCTTCCCCGGCCCCCGGGCCGTTTCGTGAACCGATAGACCGGCTGATAAACCGGCTGAAGGGATTCCCCCCACGCTACCGTGGGGGGAAGCATTGTGTCCTGGAGCTGGTGGGCGGCGTAGGACTTGAACCTACGACCTCTCGCTTGTAAGGCGAGCGCTCTGACCAGCTGAGCTAGCCGCCCATGGTGACCCCAGGGGGAATCGAACCCCCGTTTCGGCCTTGAGAGGGCCGCGTCCTGACCGCTAGACGATGGGGCCGTGCAAAAGGCCAGCGCCCACGCGCTTATCCAGTCTAGGCCCTTTGGACTACGCCCGCAAGCCCCGGAAAACCTAGCCCCCCAAGGCGGGGGGCTGAGCTGGTGGGCCGTGCAGGATTCGAACCTGCGACCTACCGATTAAAAGTCGGTTGCTCTGCCAGCTGAGCTAACGGCCCAAGGCCTTCCCGATTATAGGGGGCTAAGAGGGCCTGCGCAAGGTTTCCATGATGAAGAGGCCCAGGGCCTCCTCCCGGGCCCGGGTCCTCAAGCTTTCTAGGTCAAAGGGGCGGGGGGCCAGGGGCTCCAGGGCCTCCTGGGGCAGGGGGGCCGCCTGCAGGAAGGCGAAAAAGCCCGGGTCCGTCCACGGGGGGACCCAGGCCCCGCTGCGGCAGAGGAAGACCCGGTGGAAGACCCCCTCCACCCTTCCCCCGGGGTCCACCTCCCGCCTTAGGGGCACCATGGGCCCTGGCTCCAGGGCCGGGTCCCGCCAGGGAGGGTAAAAGACCCGCAGGCGGGCCCCCAGGCGGTGGTAGAAGACCATCCAGTCGTCGCAGGCGGGAAGCTCCCCCAAGGGCCTGTACCCCGCGTCGTGGTGAGCGTCAAAGAGGACCACCTCCTCCACCCCCTGGCGCACCCTCTCGTGGAAGGCCAGGGCGTTGGAATCCGCATAGTAGAGCACCGCCCCCGGGGCAAAGGCAAAGCGCTCCCAAAACCCCTCCCACCCCCGGGCCTCGGGCAGGGGCAGGCCCCGGAGGAAAAAGGCCAAGGCCCTTTCCTCCCAGGCCTCCAGGAGATAGTAGGGGGTCTCAAAGTGGGCCCAGGCGAAAAGGGGGGCCAAGGGGTCCCTGGGGTCTTGGGGCACGGGGAAGAAGTAGTCAAAGTCCACCACCAGAAGCCGCACGCCTCAAGAAATAGCAAAGCCCCCCGCCCCCAGGGCAGGGGGCCTGGGTAGGAGCGCTACCAGATGTAGAAGAGGACCACGATGAAGAGCCAGACCGCGTCCACCAGGTGCCAGTACATGCTGGCGGCCTCGAGGGTGCCGTGGTGGTGCTGGGTGATCTTGCCCCTCAGGGCCTGCAGGTAAGCCAGGATAAGCCCGAAACCCCCGATGACCACGTGCAGGCCGTGCAGGCCCACGATGGTGAAGAAGGCGGCGGTCCAGAGGTTCTCCTGCCAGGAGGAGTGGTGGTGGAACTCGTAGAACTCCCAGGACTGGACGAGGAAGAAAAGGACCCCCAGGATGATGGTGACGAGGAGCCCGAAGCGGAAGGGGTTGAAGCGGCCCCGCCGCAGGTCGTGGTGGGCGAAGTGCACGGTGAAGGAGGAGCTCACCAGGAAGAAGGTGTTGAGGAGGGCGAGCCACAGGGCGGGCCGCTCCTCAGGGGGCGTGGCCGCTCCGGTGAGGCGCAGGTACAGGTAGCCGGCGATGAGGATGGCGAAGAGCCCCACCTCCGAGACGATGAACCAGGCCATCCCCATCCAGGCGTTGGACTTGCCCGTGACGGTGTGGTGCTCCACCGGGTGGCTGTACTCGTCCTCGAGGGCCCAGCGGACGAGGCCGTAGGCGAAGAGGGCCAGGAAGAGCCACATCCAGACGTTGGGCACCGGCAGGGCCGCCACGCTCACGAAGAAGGCAAAGAGGGTGGCGGCGGAGTAAAAGGGCCAGAAGGAGCTGTTGGGGAGGTGGATATGGCTGGGGTCCTCGGGCTTCAGCTCCACCCCCTTCTTCCTCCAGTCGTAGAGGGGGCGCTCGGAGGTGAACTCTTCTGGGAGCTTCACGTCAAAGTTGTGGGCCTTGGGCGGGGAGTCCGTGAGCCACTCCAGGGTGTAACCGCCCCAGGGGTTGGCAGGGGCCTTCTCCCCGGAGCGCAGGCTCTTCCACATGGCGTAGATCCAGACCAGGCCGCCAAGCCCCAGGATGAAGGCCCCCAGGGTGGAAATGAAGTTGAGCTCGGGCCAGCCGGCGATGTCGGCGTTGTAGGTGTAGTAGCGCCGGGGCATGCCCAGGTAGCCCAGGACGTACTGGGGCAGGAAGGTGAGGAGGTAGCCCACCAGGAAGAGCCAGAAGTGGAGGCGGCCCAGGCGGTCATCGTACATCCGCCCCGTCATCTTGGGCCACCAGTAGTAAAGCCCGGCGAAGGCCCCAAAGCCGGAGCCCGCCATGAGAACGTTGTGGAAGTGGGCCACCACGAAGTAGGAGTCGTGGAACTGGTAGTCCAGGGGGGTCATGGAGAGCATGACCCCGGTGATCCCCCCCAGGAGGAAGTTGAAGATGAAGCCCAGGACCCAGTAGAGGGGGGTCTTCATCTGCAAGTGCCCGCCCCAGAGGGTGCCGATGATGTTGAAAAGCTTCACCCCCGTGGGCACGGCGATGAGGGCGGTGAAGAAGGCAAAGGCGATCTGGAAGAGGGTGCTCTCCCCCACGGTGAACATGTGGTGGGCCCAGACCATGGTCCCCAGGACCACGATGCCCATCTGGGCCCAGACCATCTGCTTGTAGCCGAAGAGGGGCTTCTTGGCGAAGGTGGAGGCCACCTCGGCCAGGATGCCCAGGTAGGGCAGGAGCATCACGTAGACCGTGGGGTGGGAGTAGAACCAGAAGAACTGCTGGAAGAGGACCGGGTCACCCCCGATCTCGGGATTGAACCAGGTGAGGCCGATCTTTCGGTCCAGGAGGACCAGGAGGGTGGCCGCCGTGAGCCCCGCCAGGCTGAAGAGGTTGAGGACGCTGGCGGCGAAGACGCTCCACACGTAGATGGGCATCTTCCACAGGCTCATCCCCTGGGCCCTCAGGTTGTAAATGGTGGCGATGAAGTTGGCGTTACCCAGGAGGCTGGAGAAGCCCAGGAGGAGGATGGCCGCCATGTAGAAGCTCACCCCGCTTCCCGACTGCACGGAGAAGGGGTAGTAAAAGGTCCAGCCCACGGAGGGAGCCCCGCCGGGGAAAAGGTAGCTCATGAGGGCCAGGATGATGGCTCCCAGGAAGGCCCAGTAGCTGAAGGCGTTCACCCGGGGCAGGGCCACGTCCCTGGCCCCCAGCATCAGGGGCACCACGAAGTTGCCGAAACCGGTGAGCCCGGCCTGGATGATGAAGAAGAAGAGCATGGTGGCCCCGTGCAGGGTGAGGATCTGGTTGTACTGCTCCCCTGGAAGGAGGGTGTTGTTGGGCACCGCCAGCTGCGCCCGGATGAGGAGGGAGAAGACCCCCGCCAGGGCGAAGGCGAAGAAGGCGGTGGCGGTGTACAAGAGGCCCATCTTCTTGTGGTCTACCGTGGTGAGGAGGTCCCAAAGGACCGCCCAGAAACCAGCTTTTGGCTTGGTGGCGATGGCCATCTCTCAACCCCCTAGAACTTGGGCAGGGCCTTGAAGTCTACCCCCTCCACCCTAAGCCCGTCCAGGTAGCGGACTAAGGCATCCAGGTCCTCTTCCGAAAGCTGCGGGAAGCCCGGCATCTTCACCCCCGGCTTCATGCTGGCAGGGTCCTTGATCCAGGCCTTCAGGTTCTCCGGGGTGTAGTCCACAATCCCCGCCCCCAGGCTCACGCGGTTGCCCATGAAGCCCAGCTCGGGACCGATGACCGCTGGAGGCATCCTCCCCTGCACCCCGTGGCAGGCCATGCAGTTCTGCTGGAAGACCTCCTGGCCCCGGGCGTCGGCCACAGGAGGCGTGTAGGCCTTGGCCGCCTCCACGAAGCGGTCAAACTCCTCCTTGGGCACCACCAGGACCCTAAAGAGCATCCGGGCGTGGCTGGGACCGCAGAGCTCGGCGCAGAAGCCGTAGTAGTTCCCGGGCTCCTTGGGGGTGAAATGGAGAAGAGTCTTTTGTCCCGGAATGGCGTCCCGCTTGCCCGCAAGCCCCGGCACCCAGAAGGAGTGGATCACGTCCTTGGAGGTGATCTCCAGCTCCACCGGGACCCCCGCGGGCAGGATGAGCTCGTTGGAGTTCCTGAGACCAAGCGCAGGGTAGTGGAAGTCCCACCAGAACTGGTAGCCGATGACCTCCACTTTCATGGCCCCAGGGATGGGGCGGTTCACCTGGATGAGGGCCATGGCCGTGAGGCCGAAGAGGACCAGGACGATGCCCAAGGGGATGAGGGTCCAGATGACCTCGAGGCGGTCGTTCCCGTGGACCTGGGGCGGCTCCCCCTCCTGCCCCGGCTTGGCCCGGAACTTCCAGGTGACGTAGGCCAAGGCCCCGGCCACCACCAGAAAGATCACGATGGAGAAGAAGTAAACCCAGGGCCAGAGAAAGGCCACCTCCTGGTTGAAGGAGCCCCCGGGGCGGGTGATGTCCACCCGGTGCGCCTCCTGGGCCAGACCCAGACCTAAAAAGCTCAGCGCCGCTACACCTCTTCTCATCCACTCCCTCCCTAAAGCGCCCGATCCACCGCCATGCCCACGAAGAGCAGGGCCAGATAGAGCATGGAGTATTTATACAGCGAAACCGCCGTCCTGCGCTCGGGGTGGCGGTAGAGGGCCAAGCTCTTGAGGATAAGGAGCCCGTTGAGGACCAGGCTGAAGGCCAGGTACAAAAGGCCAAGCTCCCCCAGGACGAGGGGCATTAAGGAGATCAGGGCGGTGAGGACCGCGTAGAGGGCGATCTGCATCACCGTGACCCGCTCCCCCAGGACCACGGGGAGCATGGGCACCCCCACGGCCCGGTAGTCCTCCTGGATCATGAGGGCCAAAGCCCAGAAGTGCACGGGGGTCCAGAAGAAGATGAGGGCGAAGAGGTACCAGGCGAAGAGGTTAAGCTCCCCGGTGACCGCCGCCCAGCCCACCAAAGGAGGGAAGGCCCCCGCCGCCCCGCCGATGACGATGTTGTGCCAGGTGCGCCGCTTCAGGTAGAGGGTGTAGACCAAAACGTACCAGATGAGGCCCATCAGGGCCAGGGTGGCGGCCAGGAGGTTCGCCCCCCACCAGAGGAGGAGGAAGGCCAAGAGGGCCAGGACGAAGGCGAAGAGGAGGGCCTCTCGGCTTCCGATCTTCTGGGTGACCGTGGGCCTTTGGGCGGTGCGCTTCATGCGGGCGTCAATGTCCCGGTCCACCACCATGTTGATGGCGTTGGCCGCCCCCGCCATCATGTACCCCCCCAGGGCCACCAGCAAAAAGAGGCCTGTCCCTGGCCAGCCCTGGGCGGCGATGAGCATGGCCAAGAGGGTGGTAAAGAGGAGCAGGCTGATGACCCGGGGCTTGGTGAGGGCCAAATAGTCCTTAAAGGTGGCCCCCCCGGTTCCCCGGTGGACCTCGCTCCCCCCCTCCCCCAGCTCCACCCGCCTGGCCCCCCGGGCCAGGGCGGAAGCGGCGAGGAAGAGGAAGAGGATCCAGATAACGTAGGCCAGGAAGAGGTGGAGGATCTGCATCCAGACCGGGGCCTTGAGGGCCACGTTCACCAGGCCCGCCAGGAGCTGGGCCCCGTAGAAGTAGGCCAGGAGGTGGGCGAAGCGGCGGGTGTGGGCCGAGGGGCGGAGGTGGGCCACCAGATACCCGGCGAAGACCACGTAAAGCCCCACGCTCACGGCGATCAGGGGGTGGAGAACCCTAAGGCGCACCAGGAAGTGCTCCCCTGGGGTCAGGGAACGCTCCAGGGCCTCGAGGGTGTTCCGCACGGGGAAGAGGAGGTCCCCCAAGGCGGTGACCGCCCCGCTCATGCCCAGGAAGAGGAGGGCGAGGAAGCCAAGGAGGAGGGCGAGCCCCACCGCCCCCTGGCCCCTCAGGCGCAAAGGGGCCCCGCCCGAGGTCCACCAGGCGGTGAGGGCCAAAGCCCCCAGGAGGAAGTAGGTGTTGACCAGGTGGACCATCTGCACCACGGCCCGCTCCGGGCTCACGTTGTGGGCCACCCAACCGAAGAGGACCAAAGAGGCCCCCACCAGACTCTCCGTGACCATGAAGAACATGGAGAGGCCGGCCCCAAAACGGGCGGGGTGGCCCTTGGGCAGGGTGCGCAGGGCCAGGATCAGAAGGGCGAGAACGGCGAGGAAGGCCAGGCCCGAGGTGGCCCGGTGGGTGAACTCAATGAGGGTTTCCACCTGGGGAGCGCGGGGGATGATCTCCCCGTTGCAGGTGGGCCAGTGGGACCCGCACCCAGCCCCCGAGCCCGTGGCCCGCACAAAAGCCCCCCAAAGGGCCACCAGGACGTTCCACAGCAAGACCCCCCAGGCGTAGCGGCTCAACCAGGTTTGGCTCATAGGAAAACCCGCCCCCCAGATGCTAACGCCTCCCATTCTGCCAGAAGGAACCGCGAAGGGGTAAAGTACATTTGTCCCTTCGTCTCACACCGCCTTTGAGCCTAATACCCTGGCCCCCTCTTTACAAGGGGCGGCCCCTACTCCACCCGGGGAGCCACCTTGAGCACGGCCTCGGGCACGCCGTCCGCGTACTTCTGGAAGTTGTCCTGGAAAAGCTGGGCCAGTTTCCGCGCCTGGCGGTCGTAGGCTTCCTTGTCCGCCCAGGTCCCCCGGGGGTCCAAAAGCTCGGCGGGCACCCCCGGGACCTCGAGGGGCACCTCAAAGCCGAAGACCGGGTCCTTCCGGTAGGCTACCCCGTCCAGAAGGCCGTTCAGAGCGGCTTTTAAGAGGGCCCGGGTCACGGGCAGGGGAAAGCGGTGCCCCACCCCGTAAGGGCCTCCGGTCCAGCCGGTGTTCACCAGGTAAACCCTGGGTCCGTGCCTCCTGATCTTCTCCCCCAGCATCCCCGCATAGACCCCGGGGTGCATGGGCAGGAAGGGGGCGCCAAAGCAGGCGGAGAAGGTGGCCTTGGGCTCGGTGATGCCCCGCTCCGTCCCCGCCACCCGGGCGGTGTAGCCAGAGAGGAAGTAGTACATGGCCTGTTCAGGGGAAAGCCGGGCGATGGGGGGCAGGACCCCATAGGCGTCGGCGGAAAGGAAGAAGATGGCCCTGGGGTGGCCCGCCATCCCCGAGTCCACCACGTTCTCCAGGTGGGCGATGGGGTAGGAGGCGCGGGTGTTCTCCGTCTTGGAGTCGTCGTCCCACTCCACCCGGCGGCTTTCCGGGTTCACCACCACGTTCTCCAGGATGGCCTCAAACTGGTTGGAGGCCTTGTAGATGAGGGGTTCATACTCCGGGGAGAGGCGGATGACCTTGGCGTAGCACCCCCCCTCAAAGTTGAAGACCCCTTCCTCGCTCCAGCCGTGCTCGTCGTCCCCGATGAGGGGGCGGTCGGAGTCGGTGGAGAGGGTGGTCTTCCCGGTACCGGAAAGGCCGAAGAAGAGGGCCACATCCCCCTCCTTTCCCACGTTGGCGGAGGCGTGCATGGGGAAGACCCCCCGCTTGGGCATGAGGTAGTTCATCACGGTGAAGACGCTCTTCTTGATCTCCCCGGCGTACTTGGTGCCCACGATGAGGACCAGCCTCCTCAAGAAGCTGATGCCCACGAAGACCTCGCTCCGGGTGCCGTCCCGCTCGGGATGGGCCAGGAAGTAGGGGGCGTGGACCACGGTAAACCCGGGGGTAAAGCGCTCGGCCTCATCGTCCTTGGCAAAGCGGCGGGGCGGGAGGAACATGTTGCGGGCGAAGAGGGCATGCCAGGGGCTTTCCGTGACCACCCGCACCGCCAGGCGGTAGCGGGGGTCGGCGCCCGCATAAAGGTCCTGGACGTAGAGGTCCCGCTCGGACAGGTAGGCGGTCACCCGCTCGTAGAGGGCCTGGAAGGCCTCCGGGGGAAAGGGCTGGTTCACCTCGCCCCACCAGATCTCCCCCTCCACCTCCGGCTCCCGCACCACGAACTTGTCCTTGGGGCTTCTCCCCGTGTAGGGGGTGGTGTCCACCACCAAAGACCCCCTGTGGGCCAAGAACCCCTCGCTCCGGGCCAGGGTGTGCTCCACCAGAATGGGAGAGGCGGTGTTCCAGTAAACGGGCTTCTTGGGGTGTAGGCCTAGATAGTTAAGGCGGTCCATAGGGCCTCCTCGCGTCCAGGCTATCACAAAAGGCTTTCCACGCTTCCACTAGGCCCCTTGGCGGCCCAAGAAGGCCCGGGCGAGCCGCTTCCCCAGCTCCACCCCGGGCTGGTCAAAGGCGTTCACCCCCCAAAGCTCCCCCAAGAAGGCGGTCTGCCACATGAGGTGTTGCAGGAGCCAGCCCACGGCGTAGGGGGAGACCTGGGAGAGGTAAAGGGCGAAGACCCTCTGCCCCGCCTCGGCCAGGGCCTGGTAGGTGGCCTCGGCCTCGGCCTGGAGGAGCTGGAAGAGGCTCTTTCCGAAGAGGTAGGAGGCCTCCCCCAGGCCCTCGTCTCCCGGCAGGATGAGGTCCTCTTGTGGGCTTTCCGGCACCACCAGGGCAATGAGCTTGTCCAAGGGGCCCTCCCGGAAGAGCTGCACCTGGGCGTGCTGGTCCTGGGGGCCCAGGGCGGGGACCGCGGTGGTGCCCACCCGGTTTCCCTCCCGGTCCACCTTGCCCAAGGACTCGTCGTGGAGCTGGACGAACCAGGCGGGGAGGTGCCTTAGCCTCTCCGAGTAGACCATGAGGACGTGGATGGGAAGGTGACGGTGGAGGTGGAGGAGGAGGGCGGTCTTGAGGGGGAGGCTTTCCTCCACCGGGGCTAAGGCGGTCTCATTGGCCTTCCTTGCCCCCATGAGGAGGTCCTCCAGGTCCGCCCCGGCGAAGGCCAGGGGCAGAAGGCCCACCGGGGAGAGGACGGAGAACCGCCCCCCCACCTCCTGGGGGATGGCGAAGGCCCGAAGCCCCTCCCTCTTTGCGAAGGCCCTGAGGGGGCCCCCCAGGGGGTCGGTGGTCACCACCAGGTGGCGGCGCCAGGCCTCCCCCAGACCCCCCTTGAGCCAGTCCAGGAAGACGAGGAGAACGGCCAGGGTCTCGGCGGTGGCGCCCGACTTGGAGACGGCGTTGACCAAGGTCTTCCCGGGGTCCAGGGTGCGGAGGAGCCTGAGGACGGGCTCGGGCTCCACGTGGTCCACGAAGTGGAAGCGCACCCCGCTTTCGTTGAAGGCGGCCTCGAGGGCCTTAGGCCCCAGGGCGCTCCCCCCTATCCCTAAGAGGACGAAGTCCTCCACCCAGGGGTTTTGCTCGCGGAAGCGGCGGATCTCCCTTAAGGTCTCGGTGTCCTCAGGGAGGTCCATCCAGCCCAGCATGCTCCCCGGCTCCTTGCGCTTGGCGAGGAGGCGTTCCCGAGCCTCCTCCAAGAGGGGGGCGTGGCGCCCCAGGGCTTCCGGGAAATCGGGAAGGAAGCGGGTGTCCAGGCGGAGCATAAGGCCATAGTACCCCAGGCGTCCTTCCCCTACCCGGCGACCCAAGGGGGTATGAGGCCCCGAAACCCCCAGGTTGCCGGAGAATAAGGGTATGGGCTACGTGCCGCCCCCCACCCCCCAGCACGGCCTCGAGGAGGGCCCCGTCCTCCTCAAGGACGGGCGCACCGCCCTCCTGAGGCGGGCCAGCAAGAAGGACCTCCCCCTCTTCATAGACTTCCTCAGGCGGCTTTCCCCGGAGTCCCTGCGCCTGCGCTTCTTCTCCCCCATCTCCCCGGAAAAGGCGGCGGAGCTCCTCCTCTCGGCCAAGCCGGACGAGGAGAAGGTGACCCTCATGGTCCTGGCCGGGGACCCCCCCAGGATGGTGGCCACGGGGGAGTACGTGCGGGTCAAGGGCCAGGACACCGCCGAGGTGGCCTTTTTGGTGGAGGACGCCTACCAGGGGAAGGGCCTCGGCACCCTCCTTTTGGAGAGGCTCGCCCTCATCGCCGCCAAACGGGGCATAAGGCGCTTCCAGGCCTTCACCCTGGCGGAGAACCGGCCCATGCTGAACGTCTTCATGGAAAGCGGCTTCCGGGTGAAGGCCCACCGGGACGGGGGGGAGGTGGAGGTGGAGTTTGAGATCCTCATGGAGGAGGAGGCGGCCCGGCGCTTTGAGTGGCGGGAGAAGGTCTCCACCATCGCCAGCCTCCACCCCTTCTTCTTCCCCAAGGGAGTAGCGGTGGTGGGAGCGAGCCGCGACCCCGAGAGCATCGGCTACCGGGTGGTGGAAAACCTCATCTTCGGCCGCTTCCAGGGGCCGGTCTGGCCGGTGAACGAGGCCATCGGCCAAGAGGGGGGGACGGTGGGGCCCCTTCTGGCCTACCCCAGCCTGGAACGCATTCCCGGCCCCGTGGACCTGGCGGTGATCGCCGTGCCCAAGGAGCGGGTGTGGGAGGCCCTCGAGGCCTGTGGCCGCCGGGGGGTGCGGGGGGCCATCGTCCTCACCACCGGCTTCACCCCCGAGGAGGCCAAGGCTCTGGCGGACAAGGCCCGCAGGCTCTCCATGCGCCTTTTGGGGCCAGGCTCTTTGGGCCTCACCCACACCGCCTCCCGCCTGGCGGCGGGCCTGGTCCCCCTGCCCAGAGGGGGGCCCTTGGCCATCTCCAGCCAGTCGGGCACCCTGGGCCGGGCGGTGATGGCCTACGCGGAGGGGATGGGGCTTGGGGTCTCCTCCTTCGTTTCCTTGGGGGCCAAGGCGGACATCTCCTCCAACGACCTTCTGCAGTTCTGGGAGGAGGACGAGGCCACCCGGGTCATCCTTCTTTATCTAGAAAGCTTCGGCAACCCCAGGCGCTTCTCCCGCCTGGCCCGGCGGATCGGGAAGAGGAAGCCCCTCCTGGCCGTCCACCCCTCCCGCGACCCCCTGGTGCGGACCCTTTTTGCCCAGGCCGGGGTGGTACGGGCCAACAGCCTGGAGGAGGCCTTTGACGTGGCCGCCCTCCTCTCCCTGGGCCGCCTCCCGGAAAACCGGCGGGTATGCCTCATCTCCAACGCCTCTGGCCCCTCCAACCTGGCCCTCGAGGCCCTGAAGGAGGGGGGCCTGGAGGTGGAGCACAAGGACCTGGGCTCGGAGGCCAAAGCCGGGGATTTCCAGAAGGCTTTGGAAGAAGCCCTTGCGGGCAAGGCGGGAAGCCTTTTCCTTCTCTTCGTGCCCATGGGCTTTGCCCGGGAGGAAGAGGTTCTGGCCCTCCTCCGGGAGGCCAGGAGCGAAAAGCTCCTCCTGGCCTGCTTCATGGGCGGCGAAGGACCCAGGGCCAGGCTCTGGGGCCAGGCGGTCCTCTACCGCTTCCCCGAGTCCGCGGCCATCGCCCTAAGCCGGGCCTGGGGCTACCGCAGGTGGCGGGAAGAACCCCTGGTCTTCCCCGACTTCCCCGACCTCAGGGTGGAGGAGGCGAGGAGGCTTTTGGAGGGGAAGAAGGAGCTGGGCCCAGAGGAGGCCAAGGCCCTCCTCCTGGCCTTTGGCCTACCCCTGGGAGAGGGGCCAGGGGAGGGGGTCCGCTTGCGCCTCACCGCCACCCCCCACCCCCTCTTCGGCCCCGTCCTCACCCTCCTCTTGCCCACCCCGTTGGGGGAGGAACTCCTGGGCCTCCGCCTTACCCCCCTCACGGAGCGGGATGCCCTGGAGCTCCTCCGGCCTCTGGAGGGACACCTGGACTCCGCCCCTTACCGGGAGCTCGTCCTCCGGGTCTCCCGCCTTTTGGAGGAGCTGCCCGAGGTGGAGCGCCTAGATCTGGAGCTTTCGGGCCCCCGGGTGGCCCGCTACAGAGTGACCCTTGCCCATGGAAATCGCTAGCCCCAAAAACCCCAAGGTGAAGGCCCTAGCCGCCCTAAAGGAGCGCAAGGAGCGGGAACGGACGGGCCTCTTTCTGGTAGAGGGGAGGCGGGAGGTGGAAAGGGCCCTGAAGGCGGGCTTGGAGCTGGCCCTTCTCCTCTTGGGCCCCAAGGCCTCCCCCGAGGACCGCCTCCTCTCGGAGGGCCAGGAGGTCCTCCTCCTCTCCCAGGCGGCTTTGGAACGGGTCTCCAGCCGGGAAAACCCCGCCCAGGTTCTGGGGGTTTTCCGCATCCCCCAAAAGGACCTCTCCCAGGTGCGCCTTCCGCAGAACCCCCTGGCCCTGGTGCTTCTGGGCCTGGAGAAGCCGGGGAACCTGGGGGCCATCCTGCGCTCCGCCGACGGGGCGGGGGCGGACCTGGTCCTGGTAGCGGAAGGGGTGGACCTCTTCAGCCCCCAGGTGATCCGCAACTCCACGGGAGCGGTCTTCTCCCTGCCCGTCTTTCCCGTGGCCGAGGGGGAGGCGGCCCGCTTTCTGGAGGAAAAGGGCCTACCCCTGGTGGCCGCCACCCCGAGGGGGGAGAGGGTCTACTGGGAGGAGGACTATAAGCGGGGCGTGGCCTTCCTCCTGGGGGCGGAGGACCAGGGCCTATCGGAAGGGTGGCTCAGGCGGGCCCACGCCCGGGTGCGCATCCCCATGCGGGGCCAGGCGGACAGCCTCAACGTCTCCGTGAGCGCCGCCCTTCTCCTCTACGAGGCCCTGCGCCAGCGCTCCTTATAAGACCCCCCTCAACCCCCTTGACAGGAACCTGTGGGGGTGGGAATAATAACCCTTGGTTTGACACTCTCACCCTTTGAGCGTCAAAGGAGGGAGTGCCTATGGCAACGGAGGTGAAGACGGTGATCAAGCCCCTAGGCGACCGGGTAGTGGTCAAGCGGATTGAGGAGGAGCCCAAGACCAAGGGCGGGATCGTGCTCCCCGACACGGCCAAGGAGAAGCCCCAGAAGGGCAAGGTCATCGCCGTGGGCACGGGCCGCATCCTGGACAACGGGCAGAAGGTGCCCCTCGAGGTCAAGGAGGGGGACATCGTGGTCTTCGCCAAGTACGGCGGCACCGAGATTGAGATTGACGGCGAGGAGTACGTGATCCTCTCCGAGCGGGACCTCTTGGCGGTCCTTTCCTAAAGGAGGTGAGGTATGGCGAAGGTTCTGGTGTTTGACGAGGCGGCGCGCCGGGCTCTGGAGCGGGGCGTCAACGCGGTGGCCGATGCGGTGAAGGTGACCCTGGGTCCCAGGGGCCGGAACGTGGTCCTGGAGAAGAAGTTCGGCTCCCCCACCATCACCAAGGACGGGGTGACGGTGGCCAAGGAGATTGAGCTGGAGAACCACCTGGAGAACATCGGGGCGCAGCTCCTCAAGGAGGTGGCCTCCAAGACCAACGACGTGGCCGGGGACGGCACCACCACCGCCACCGTCTTGGCCCAGGCCATCGTGCGGGAGGGCCTGAAGAACGTGGCCGCCGGGGCCAACCCCCTGGCCCTCAAGCGGGGCATTGAGAAGGCGGTGGAGGCCGCGGTGGAGAAGATCAAGGCCCTGGCCATCCCCGTGGAGGACCGCAAGGCCATTGAGGAGGTGGCCACCATCTCCGCCAACGACCCTGACGTGGGCAAGCTCATCGCCGACGCCATGGAGAAGGTGGGGAAGGAGGGCATCATCACCGTTGAGGAGTCCAAGAGCCTGGAGACCGAGCTGAAGTTCGTGGAGGGGTACCAGTTTGACAAAGGGTACATCTCCCCCTACTTCATCACCAGCCCCGACACCATGGAGGCGGTCCTGGAGGACGCCTTCATCCTCATCGTGGAGAAGAAGGTCTCCAACGTTCGCGAACTCCTCCCCGTCCTGGAGCAGGTGGCCCAGACCGGCAAGCCCCTCCTCCTCATCGCCGAGGACGTGGAGGGCGAGGCCCTGGCCACCCTGGTGGTGAACAAGCTCCGGGGCACCCTGAACGTGGCCGCGGTCAAGGCCCCCGGCTTCGGCGACCGCCGCAAGGAGATGCTCAAGGACATCGCCGCGGTCACGGGCGGCACCGTGATCTCCGAGGAGCTGGGCTTCAAGCTGGAGAACGCCACCCTCTCCATGCTGGGCCGGGCCGAGCGGGTGCGCATCACCAAGGACGAGACCACCATCGTGGGCGGCAAGGGCAAGAAGGAGGACATTGAGGCCCGGATCAACGCCATCAAGAAGGAGCTGGAGACCACGGATTCCGAGTACGCCAAGGAGAAGCTCCAGGAGCGCCTGGCCAAGCTGGCGGGCGGCGTGGCCGTGATCCGGGTGGGCGCCGCCACCGAGACCGAGCTCAAGGAGAAGAAGCACCGCTTTGAGGACGCCCTCTCTGCCACCCGGGCGGCGGTGGAGGAGGGCATCGTCCCCGGCGGCGGCGTGACCCTCCTCCGGGCCATCAGCGCCGTGGACGAGCTCCTGAAGAGCCTCGAGGGCGACGAGGCCACCGGGGCCAAGATCGTGCGCCGGGCCCTGGAGGAGCCCGCCCGCCTGATCGCCGAGAACGCCGGGTACGAGGGCTCCGTCATCGTGCAGCGGATCCTCTCCGAGACCAAGAACCCCCGCTTTGGCTTCAACGCCGCCACGGGCGAGTTCACGGACATGGTGGAGGCGGGCATCGTGGACCCCGCCAAGGTGACCCGCTCCGCCCTGCAGAACGCCGCCTCCATCGGCGCCCTGATCCTCACCACCGAGGCGGTGGTGGCGGAGAAGCCCGAGAAGAAGGAATCCACCCCCGCCCCCGCGGGCGCCGGGGACATGGACTTCTAGCCTGAGCTAGGGAGGGGCTGGGCTTTGGCCCAGCCCCCTTTTCCTTTGCATCCCACCAAGCCCCAGGCCCTTAGAAGGGGACCACCTCCTCTTTGGCCCCGCCCCCATTCCCCTGCAGGAAGACCTCCCGGTCCGGCACCAGGTAGGCGCGGAAGCCCTCGGCCTCCAAAAGGCCCAGGACCTCCTCCCCCACCCGGACCTCCCGCAGGGCAAAAAGGGCCTCGCCGAAGGGCCCCTGGACCCTGAGGTAAAGGGGCAGGCTCCCGGGATGCTCGTCCAGAAGGCTCTTTAGATGGGCCACCCCCTTCTCGTCCAATAGGGCGTGGTCCACCTCCACCTCCAGGGCCCGGGGGGCCTCGAGGACCTCCTCCAGGGTCCAGACCGCCTGGGCCAGGACCCTGAGCTCCTCGCCCTTTTCCACCTCCGCCAGCACCAGAAGAGGGGTGTCCTCCTTGAGCTTGGGGGAGACCCCCTCGTAGGCGCGGCCAAAGGCCACCACCTCCAAGGCCCCGGTCTCGTCGGAGAGGGTGAAGCGGGCCATCATGCCCCCGGAGCGGGTGGGCTTGCGCGCCACCCCCTCCACCATGCCGGCGAGGAGAACCCGGGGCTTCCCGGGAAACCCCCGCACGAACTCGGGAAGCTCCTCCAGGGAGCAGCTCGCCACCTCCCGGAGCCCGGGGTAGCGGAGCACGGGGTGGCCGGAGACGTAGATCCCCAGGGCCTCCTTCTCGTAGCGGAGCCGGGTGATCTCGTCCAGGGGCGAGGCCTCCACCAAAGGGGGCTCCTCCACCTCGGCGAAGAGGCCCAGCATCCCAGAGCGAGCCCGCTCTCGGCCTTCCGCCGCCCAGCGGAGGAGGGGCTCCAAAGAGGCGAGGAGCCGGGCCCGGTCCCCAAAGGCGTCCAAGGCCCCCGCCTTCACCAAGGACTCCAGGGCCCTTTTGTTCACCACCTGCTCGGGAAGGCGCTTCAGGAAGTCCCCCAGGCTCTTAAAGGGGCCGCCCCTTTCCCGCTCTTCCAGAATGGCCCGGGCCGCCATCTCCCCCACGTTCTTCACCGCCGAGAGCCCGAAGAGGATCTCCTCCCCCACCACCTTGAAGTCAAAGCCCGAGCGGTTGATGTCCGGGGGGAGGACGGGGATGCCCATGGCCCGGGCGTCCCGGATGTACTCCGCCACCTTGTCGGAATCGTGGCGCTCCACGCTGAGGAGGGCGGCCATGAACTCCACGGGGTAGTGGGCCTTCACGTAGGCGGTCTGGTAGGAGAGGAGGCTGTAGGCGGCGGCGTGGGAGTTGTGGACGATGACGTCCTCGGCCACGAAGGTGTGGGTCCCCTCCACGGTGAGGTCAAAGACCTCCTCCTCCCCCAAGGGCTCTATGGCCTCCACCCGGTCCCAGTAGACCTCGGCCTGGGCCAGGCGCAGTAGGGCCAGGCTTCCCGTGAGGGCCGCCAAGCGCCCAAGGGTAGCCCGGGAAAGCCCCCCCGGGCGAAGGAGCCCCCGGGCCAGGCCGGCCTCCTTCAAGAGGGCCGCCACCTGACCCCGGGAGGCCTCGGCCAGGGCCTCTTTTACGGTCTCCAGGAAGGCGAGGGGGAGGATGTCCTTGGTGCTCCGGCCCGCCGCCTCCCAGGAGGCCAGGAGGGCCTCCAGGTCCCGCCGCCTCTTGCCGACGAGGTGGGGTCCGATGACCTGGGCAAAGCGGTGGGCGGCCTCGAGGCCCCCCAGGAGGTAGACGGCGTACCCCGTGCGCCCCTCCTTGTAGGCGAAGCGCTTTTCCACCAGCCGGCTCTGCAGGCCCAGCCTGAGGAGGAGGTGCTGCACCCCTTCCGCCAGGGCCCGGGAGGCGGTGGCGTAGTGGATGAGGCGGCCCCCGGGGTCCACCCCTCCCTCCCCCGTCCAGAGCCGCCCCAGGAAGCGGGCCACCTCCTCGGGGGGAAGCCGGTAGACCACCTCGGGCAGGCGCTTTTCCCGAGCGGAAAGCCCCAAAAGCCCCTGCTCCCGCAAGAAGGCCACCGCCCCCGCCTCCCGCTTCCGGTCCCGCCGCCCCACGTAGAGGTGGGCCACCCCCCTTCGCCAGGCCACCCGGGTGCGGGTGTTGGGGAAGCGCTTCAGGGCCTCCTCCATGGCGGCGAGCTCCTCCTCCGAGGAGGTGTAGAGGTAGAAGCCGGAGGGGTGGCGGAGGTTGCCCTCGGCCAAGGCGAAGCCCAGGAGGTCCAGCTCAAAGGGGGCCAGGTGGGCCGAGGGCCGGTAGGGCAGGTGGCGGGGAAGGGCCACGTAGTCCCCCGGGGCCAGGGCCCCCAAGGGCCGCCACCCTTGAGGGGTGAAAAGGGGGTGGTTGGCGGTGGCCTCCAGAACCCTGCCCGTGGCGGTGCGCAGGGCGTAGACCCGGGCCCGGCCGCTGGAGAAGGCGGCCACCACCGGCCTCGGCACCAGGCGCAGGGTGGCCTCGTCCAGGGAGGCCACCTCCAGGCCCTGCACCTCCCCCCTCACCACCTCCTCCAGACGCACGAGCCTCCCGGTGCGGTGGTCCACCACCCGGGCCCTTCCCGGCAGGCACTTGTTGAAGCCATAGTTGGCGAAGGCCTCCAGCATGTCAAAGAGCCGGTTGGCCTCCTCCTCGGGCACGCCCCGCTCCTTGGCCCCCCGGACGAAGCGCTCGCGGTGGGCCTTCATCTCCTCCACCTTCTTCTTGCCCATGGAGTTGTGGACCAAGAGGTCCCCGGCAACGAAGTTGGCAAAGGGGGGCACCCGGAGGTCAAAGGTGCGGGCCTTCCCCAAAGGCTCCACCGCCACGATGGGGTCCCACAGGACCTGGCCCTCCGCCAAAGCCACAAGGCCCGGGTCAGCAAAGGCCTTCCCCAAGAGGAGCAAGCGGTGACGGGAAAGGTAACGGCGGGGAGTCTTTAGATTGAGACCGCTAGAAAGGTGGCCGCCCGCAACCCCAACCCTCCTCCCCGCCTCGCTCCAGGAAAGCCCACTCCTCCTTTTGGCCTCCGAGATGCGGTAGGCCACCGAGGAGGGCACGAGGCGAAGGTGCCAACCCTGCCCTAAAAGCCGCCTTTTGGCCTCGTTCTCCAGGGCGGCCATCCGCTCCCGCTTGGCCCCCAGGAGGTGGGGGCCGATGACCTCTGCAAAGCGGAGGATGTCCTCCCGCCCCGAGATCAGGACCTCGTGGGCCCTGGGCCCCCTGGAGCGCACCTGGCCTACGATCCCCAAGCGGAGGAGAAGGTGGGCCACGTCCTCCACAAGGGCCAGGCTCGCCGAGCTGTAGGAGATCCGCACCCTCTCCACCGAACCATCGGTGCTGAAAAGGCGCCCGAGGAAAAGGGCCAGGGCCTCCTTATGGTAACGGAACACCTCCTCGGGGACCCGCTTCTCCTCCGCTCTTGCCACCATGCCGGCCTCTTCCACCAGGCGCTTCACCGGGTCCTGGGCCCCTGGCTTCGGGGCGGAGGTGGCCAGGGTCACCACCCCCGTGGTGGGGTGCACGTAGGCCTTGACCCTGGCCCCCAAGGCTTCGGCGGACCGCCGGTAGGCAGCCAGGAGCTCGGGATCCTTGGAGTAGAAATAGGCGTTGGGCTTCGGCCCCTTGGGATGGGAAACCCTCGTGTTCCCGTCCCCCAGGAGCAAGGCCAAAAGGGTGATGCGCTCCTCGGGCGGGGCCAGGTGCCCACCCGTGGGAAGCTCTGCGGGAACGGCGATGGGGGTGCCCAGGGGCAGGTCGCAGAGGGGCTTCCACCCCTCCAGGGTCAGGAGGGGATGGTCGGGAGTGAGGACCAGGGTACGACCGCTTCTGGTCCTAAGCCGGACCACTTCTTGTACGCCGCTTTCCAGGACCTCCAGCACCGGGACCCGGTAGAAGCGGTAATCGGGCCCAAGGGAGAGGACCTCCATCCCGGGCTTCACCGCCTCTATGGGGACCCTCTGCCCCGTGGCGGCATCCAAGACCAGGCTCCCCTCCGCCAAGCACCGGCGCAAAAGGTCCGCCTCCCCCAGGGAGTACCCCGCCACCGCCGAGGCGATCTGCATGATCTGCTCCTGGTAGACGGGGATGCCGTAGGTTTCCTCCAGGATGGGCCTTAAGTACTTCTCCGCGTGGGGAAACTCGCTGTAGCCCACGGGCTCCTGGCCGTGGTGGCGGCGGATGTAGGCGGGGATGTGCTCCATGGGCCCGGGGCGGTAGAGGGAGACCAGGGCGATGATGTCCTCTATGCGCCTCGGTTTCAGGCCCCGCACCGTGGCCGTCATCCCCCCGGACTCCAGCTGGAAGACCCCCTTGGTCTCCCCCCGGGAGAGGAGGGCGAAGGTCTTGGGGTCGTCCAGGGGGAGGCGGTCGTAGTCCAGCTCCACCCCCCTGGACTCCTTGACGATCCGCTTGGCCTCGTCCAGGAAGCTGAGGGTCCTGAGGCCCAGGAAGTCCATCTTGAGAAGGCCCAGGGCCTCCACCGCCCCCATCTCGTACTGGGTCACGGGGCGGCCCTCCTGGTCCCGCATGAGGGGGACCAGGTCGGTGAGGGGCTCGGCGGCGATGACCACCCCGGCGGCGTGGACCGAGGCGTGGCGGTTCAGGCCCTCGAGGCGCATGGCCACCTCTATGACCTGGCGGATCCGCTCGTCCTTCTCCATCTCCGCCTTAAGCTCCGGCACCACCTGGACCGCCTCCTGCAGGGGCTTGGGCTTGCCGTACTGCACGGGGATCAGCTTGGCCAGCTCCTCTGCCCGCTTGTGGGGGATGCCGTAGACCCGGGCCACGTCCTTCAGGGCCGCCTTGGAGGCCAGGCTCCCGAAGGTGCCGATCTGGGCCACCCTGTCCTCCCCGTACCGCTCCCGCACGTACTGGATAACCCTGTCCCGCTCCCGGTCGGAGAAGTCGGTGTCAATGTCGGGCATGGAGACCCGCTCGGGGTTCAGGAAGCGCTCAAAGAGGAGGCCGAAGCGCAGGGGGTCAATGTTGGTGATGCCCACGGCGTAGGCCACCAGGCTCCCGGCGGCGCTCCCCCGGCCCGGCCCCACGGAGATGCCCTGGTCCTTGGCCCAGTTGATGTAGTCCTGGACGATGAGGAAGTAGCCAGGGAAGCCCATGCGCTCAATGACGGCAAGCTCGTAAAGGGCCCGGTGGAGGATGGCCTCGGCGGTCCACTCCCGGACCTCCTCCAGAGGGGGAAGCCGCCTCTTAAGCTCCTCCCAAGCCTCCCCCTCCACCCGGGCCAGGGCCTCCGCCAGGGCCCCTTCGTCCCCATGGGGAGGGATCCTGCCCAAGAGGCGGAAGACCTCCCGGTAGAAGGCCCCGGTGATGCGGTCGGGGTAGCGCCTTAGGAGACCCAGGAAGGTGAGTTCCCTGAGGTACTGGGCCTCGGTGCGCCCCTCGGGGAGGGGAAAGCGGGGAATGCGGTAGACCATCCGGTCCCCGATGGGCAGGTCCACCTGGCACATCCGGGCGATCTCCACGGTGTTGTCAAAGGGCTCGTCCCCCCACTCCTCCTCGGGGAGCATGGCCCGCATCTCCTCCGGGGTCTTCACGTAGAACTCGTCGCAGGGGAAGCGCCAGCGATTGGGATCGTCCAGGGTGGTCTTGGACTGGATGGCGAGAAGGACCTCGTGGGCCCGGGCGTCCTCCCTTTTCACGTAGTGGCCGTCGTTGGTGGCCACCATCCCCAGGCCGTATTTGCGGGCGAACTCCTTGAGGACCTGGTTGACCTTTTTCTGCTCGGGCAGGCCGTGGTTCTGGATCTCTATGAAGAAGCGGTCGCCGAAGATGGAGAGGTACTCGTTGAGCCGGGCCTCGGCCAGGTCCAGGCGGTCCTGGAGGATGAACTGGGGGATCTCCGCCCCCAGGCAGCCGGAGAGGGCGATGAGGCCCTCGGAATGCTCCCTCAGGATCTCCCGGTCAATGCGGGGCTTCTCGTAAAAGCCCTCCAGATAGGCCCTCGAGGCCAGGCGCACTAGGTTCTGGTAGCCGGTGAAGTCCTTGGCCAGCAGGGTGAGGTGGAAGTACCCCCCGTCCAGGCCCTTCCCCCTTTTGCGGTCAAAGCGGCTTTCCGCCGCCACATAGGCCTCGTAGCCGATGATAGGCTTCACCCCCAAGGCGGTGGCCTTCTGGTAAAACTCCACGGCCCCAAAGAGGTTGCCGTGGTCGGTCATGGCCAGGGCGGGGTCCTCGGGCGTGGTCTCCTTGACCCACTTGAGGAGGTCCTGGAGCTTGGCCGCCCCGTCCAGGAGGGAGAACTGGGTGTGCTGGTGCAGGTGGGCGAACTTGAGCTTGGACCCCATACCCCACCAGTTTAGGGCTAAGTGCCAACCCCTTATCATGTCAACATGGCAGCCCCTCTTCAGATCCAGCTGACCCCTGAGGAGGACCGGCTCCTGCTGGAACTCTCCCTGGACCCGAAGACCCACAAGAAAACCCGCCTCTGGGCCGCCATGGTC
>CAMTVD010000022.1:0-113236 GCA_947085095.1 uncultured Thermus sp.
AGGGTGTGTGGCGGCGGGTGAAGGGGTTTTTGATGCCTCGGCGGCACTACGGGGGGGTTGAGGAGCTTAGGGAGGCGGTGGTTCAGGCCCTCAAGGCCCTGGGGGGTGTGGAGTTGAAAATCTTGGGGGAGGGTACTTAGCTATGGTGGGCCTTGGCCTCTTTAGGGAGGTGGGCCTGGGGCGGGTGGGCCTCATGGCCTTGCTTCTCTTTCCCCTTTACGCCCTGGCCCTTTGGCTTTCCTTCCGCTACGCTCGGCGCTTTCCCCGGGAGGAGGCCCAGGAAGAAGCCTACGCCCACATCCCCCTTCGGCTGGCCTTGGCCCGCTACGGGGTGGGGGCTTTGGTCCTGGTGGCGGCGGCCGCGGTCCTGCCTGTTCTGGCTGACCGCCTGGCCCAGGAGACCGGCTTGGGGGATGCCTGGGTGGGCACCTTTCTGGTGGCCCTGGTCACCACCCTACCGGAGGCCACGGTGATGATGGCGGCGGCCCGGATGGGAGCCGTGGACCTGGCTGTGGGCAACGTCGTGGGAAGCACCCTTTTCAACACCTTTCTCCTGGGGGTGGGGGATTTCGTCTACCCCATACCCCTCCTGGAGGTGGCGGCCAAGGGGCATGCGGCCACGGTCTTTGTCCTTCAGGCTATGGCTGGGGTGGTCCTGGTGAGCCTCATGTACCGCAGCCTGCGCAAGTTATGGGTCCTCTCCTACGATAACTGGGCGGTGCTTTTTCTCTACTTCTTGGCCATGGCCTATGGGCTTGTCCTGCGGTGAGGCACCAGGAGGATGGGCTTGGGGCTTTTCCGGACCACCTCCTGGGCCACGCTCCCCAGAAGGAGCCGGTCCAGCCCGGTGCGCCCGTGGGTGCCCATGACGATCAGGTCGTGCTTTTCCGCCTCCTTGAGGATGACCTCCGCCGCCCGGCCCTCCAGAAGGTGGGCCTCAAAGAGGACCGTGAGCTCCTCCGCCATCCGGGTGGCCCGGTCCAAAGCGGCCAGGCCCTCCCGGCGCAGGTCCTCCACCAGTTCCCGGTAGTAGGGCAGGGTCTCGGGGCCCAGGAGGAGCTTGGGCCCTAGGGGCTCCAGGGCATAGAGGAAGGCCACCCTGGCTTTCAGCGCTTTGGCCAGCCTGAGGCCCTCCTGAAGTCCCGCCTCCGCCGCCTCGCTGCCGTCTGTGGGAAGGAGCAGGCTCTTGTACATTCTTCACCCCTCTATGACCACCGGCAGGATCATGGGGTCCCGGCCTGTGGCCTTCTTCAGGAACTTTTTCACCGGGTAGTAGATGTCGTCACGGATACGCTCTAAGGGCTTCTTTTCCCGGATGCCGGCCAGGAGGGCCTCGAGGGCCATCCGCCGCACCTCGCCAAGAAGCTTCTCCCCGGCCTTCACGAAGCCCCGAGAGACCACCTCCACCACCGGGTCTTCCCCCGCCAGGGCGGTGATGACCACCAGGCCCTCCTCGGCCATGTGGCGGCGGTCGGCCAGGATCTCCTCGGTGATGTCCCCCACCCCCAGGCCGTCCACGTAAAGGACCCCGTGGGGCACGGTGCCCACCTTCTCAAAGGTGTGGGGCGTGAGGCGGTAGATGGCCCCGTTTTCCCCGATCAGGGTCTTCTCCGGGGGGCGGCTCATGCTCTCCGCCAGCCACTTGAAGTTGGTCTGGTGGCGCACCTCCCCGTGCCAGGGCAGGAAGAACCTGGGCGTGGTGAGGTTCAGGATCAGCTTGAGCTCCTCCTGGGAGGCGTGGCCCGAGGCGTGGACCTTGTAGGTGGGGGGGTAGAGGACGTAGGCCCCCAGGGCGTAGAGGCGGTTGATGACCCGGTTCACCGCCTCCTCGTTGCCGGGGATGGGGCTGGAGGAGAGGATCACCGTGTCGCCGGGCTTGATGGCCATCCGGGAGTGCCCCTCAAAGGCCAGCCGGTGGAGGACCGACATGGGCTGGCCCTGGCTTCCCGTGGCCAGGATCAGGACCTGGTGGTCGGGGAGGTCCATGACCTCCTCGAGGGCGTAGAGGCGGTCCTTCACCTTCAGGTAGCCCAGCTCCATGGCGATGCGGCTGAACTTGGCCATGCTCCGCCCCTCCATGGCCACCTTCCGCCCGTACTTCTCCGCGGCCCAGATCACCGACTGGATGCGGTGGATGTGGCTGGCGAAGGTGGTCACGAAGACCCTTCCCGGGGCGCGGCCGATCACCCGGTCCAGCTCCTTGGCGATCTCCATCTCGCTGGGGGTGTAGCCGGGCCTTTCGGCGTTGGTGGAGTCGGCGATGAGGAGCAAGACCCCCTCGGCCCCCGCCTGGGCCACCTTGGCCAGGTGGGAGACCTTCCCGTCTATGGGGGTGGCGTCCAGCTTGAAGTCCCCGGTGTGGACGATGGTGCCGATGGGGGTGCGGATCACCAGCCCCGAGTTGTCGGGGATGGAATGGGTCATGCGGAAGAGGTCCAGGGTGAAGTACCGCCCCACCTGGATGCGGTCGTCGGGGGAGATCTCCTTCAGGTTGAAGCTCCCGGGCCTCAGGCCAAACTCCTCCAGCTTGCCCTTTAAAAGCCCCAGGGTGAGCCTGGCGCCGTAGATGGGCACCTGGCTCTCCTTGCCGAATACCATGGGCAGGATGAAGGGAAGCCCCCCGATGTGGTCCTCGTGGCCGTGGGTGAGCACCCAGGCCTTGATGCGGTGGCGGTTTTCTATGAGGAAGTCCACCCGGGGGATGAGGAGGTCCACCCCCGGCATCCCCTCGTCGGGAAAGGCCAGGCCCCCGTCCAGGACGAAGATCTCGTCCCGATAGCGAAAGGCCGTGATGTTCTTGCCGATCTCCCCCATCCCCCCTAGGGGGATGATTTCCACGCCTTCCCCACTTACCCCTTGGGGTAGGGAAGGTTCCTCCTGCGGCCGCCTGCGCCGCCTTCTTCTGGGTTTCCGCTCAGGGTTCTCCATAGACCTCCTTTTTCCCGGGTAGGCCGGGACTGGGTTTGAACCACCCCCCGGGGGGTTAGCGCCGCCTCGGGGGGATCTTGCCTTCCAGCTCGGGGCGGATCAGGTCAATCTTGCCCTTTTCGTCAATGCGGTGGACCTTGACCTTGATCACATCCCCCACCTTGAGGTGGTCCTCCACCCGTTCCACCCGGCCAGGGGCCACCTGGCTGATGTGGAGAAGCCCCTCGGTGCCCGGGAAGAGGCTGATGAAGGCGCCAAAGGGGGTGATCTTGGTGACGGTGCCCTCGTAGACCTCCCCCACCTTGGCCTCGCGGGTGAGCTCCTCTATGCGGGCCTTGGCCCTCTCCGCCTTTTCCATGTCGCTGGAGTAGATGCGGACCGTCCCGTCCTCCTCAATGTCCACCTCCACCCCAAGCTCCTCCAAGGCCCGCACGTTCTTCCCTCCGGGGCCGATGACCAGGCCGATCTTCTCCACGGGGACCTTGAGGGCGAGGATGCGGGGAGCAAAGGGCTTGAGGCTTGGGCGGGGGGCGGGCAGGACGCTTTCCATGAGGTCCAGGATCCTAAGCCGGGCCTCCCGGGCCTGCAGCAGAGCCTCCTTCAGGACCTCCCGGGGGAGGCCGCCCACCTTGTTGTCCATCTGCAGGGCGGTGACCCCCTGGCGGGTTCCCGCCACCTTGAAGTCCATGTCCCCCAGGGCGTCTTCCAGCCCCAGGATGTCGGTGAGGATCACGGCCTTCTCGTTCTCCCACACCAGGCCCATGGCCACCCCGGCCACCGGGGCCTTGACGGGCACCCCGGCGTCCATGAGGGCCAGGCTCCCGGCGCAGACCGTGGCCATGGAGCTACTGCCGTTGGACTCCAGGACGTCCCCCACCACCCGGATGGTGTAGGGGAAGGCTTCCTGGGAGGGGAGGACCGCCCTCAGGGCCCGCTTGGCCAGGTTGCCGTGGCCCACCTCACGGCGGGACACCCCTCTGAGGCGCTTGACCTCCCCGGTGGAGAAGGGGGGGAAGTTGTAGTGGACCAGGAAGGGGTCGGTCTCGTCAATGCCCAGGTCGTCAATGATCTGCTCGTCGCGGCCCGTGCCCAGGGTCACCGTGCCCAGGACCTGGGTCTCCCCCCGGGTGAAGACGGCGGAGCCGTGGGCCCTGGGTAGCACGTCCGCCTCAATCCAGATGGGCCTCAGGTCCTTGGGCCCGCGCCCGTCCGCCCGCTTACCCTCCTCCAAGACGAGCCGCCTCAGCTCCCGGCGCACGATCTCGTCAAAGGCGCTCTCGTAAAGAGGCTTTCTGCTCTCGTCAGGGGCGCCGTCTTCCAGCCTGGGCAGGGCCTCGAGGATAAGGCTCTCGGCAAAGGCCGAAAGGGCCCGGCTCCTCTCCCCCTTGCTGGCGGTCTGGAGCACCTGGGAGAGCCCCTTTTCCAGGGCCAGGCGGTAGAGGGCTTCCTTCTCCTCCTCCGGGAGGGTTTCCGGCGGGGTCCAGGCCATCTTGGGCTTGCCCAGCTCCCGGGCCATCCGCTCCTGGAGGTCCAGGATGGGCTGCATCTCCCGGTGGGCGAACTCCAGGGCCTGGACCAGGGTCTCCTCGTCCACCTCCTGGGCCCCGGCCTCCACCATGAGGATGGCGTCCCGGCTCCCCGCCACCACCAGGTCCAAGGCGCTTTCTTCCAGCTCTTGAAGCGTGGGGTTCAGGACCAGCTGGCCCCCCAGGAGGCCCACCCGCACCGAGGCCACCGGCCCCTCCCAGGGGATGTCGGAGAGCATGAGGGCGGCGCTGGCCGCTATGGGCCCCAGGATGTCGGGCGGGTTCTTCTGGTCGGCGGAGAGGACGGTGACGATGACCTGCACCTCGTGGCGGAAGCCCTTGGGGAAGAGAGGACGGATGGGCCGGTCCGTCATCCGGGCGGAGAGGATGGCCTTCTCCCCGGGACGGCCCTCCCGGCGCATGAAGCTCCCCGGGATCTTGCCCACGGCGTAGTGCCTCTCCTCAAACTCCACCGTGAGGGGCAGGAAGTCCGCCTCTATGGGCTCGTCCGAGGCCTGGGCCGTGGCCAGGACCACGGTGTCCCCGTAGCGCACCAGGACCGAACCCGAGGCCTGCTTGGCGTACTTGCCGGTCTCCAGGACCAGCGTCCTGCCGGCGATCTCCGTCTCGTAGCGGAAACTGGGTGGGGTGTTGGGTGTGGCTTCTGGCATGGCATCCCTCAAAGGAAAGGCGGAGCCCTAAGGCCCCGCCCCCGACCTAAGCCCCAGTTTACTTCCTGAGCCCCAACTTCTCAACCAGGGCCTTGTACCTCTCCGAGTCCTCGCGTTCCAGGTAGCGGAGAAGCCTCCGCCGCTTTCCCACCAGCATCAAGAGGCCCCGGTGGGAGTGGTGGTCGTGCTTGTGCGCCTTGAGGTGCTCGGAAAGGCGGTTGATGCGCAGGGTGAGCAGGGCCACCTGCACTTCGGTGCTCCCCGTGTCCCCGGGGAAGCGGGCGAACTCCTCCATGACCTTTTGCTTTTCTTCCTTAGTGATGGGCATTTTTCCCTCCGTCAGGGGGGAAGGCGCTACCGCCCCTTCCTCCTCAGAGGCCCCTTGGGCCTTCCTAAGGATAGGGGGGCCGGTCCTTTTCGTCAATGGTCGCCCTCCACCGGGCCGATGGCCCCTGGGCTTGCGCCCAGGCCCGCGAGGAGGAGGGGGAGGAGGCCCAGGAGGTGGGTAGCCTCAAGGGCGGAGCCTCCAGAGGAGCCAAAGGAGCAGGGGCTCGGGCAGGACCATGATGAGGGAGAGGGGGTCCAGGGGGGCGGGGGAGAGGAAGGCGGGGCCCAAGGGGGTGGAGAAGGGCAGGGGAAGGGTGCGGGTGAGGAGGAAGAGGGCGAGGAGGGTCAGGGATAGCCCCACACCCACCCGCCACACCAGAGGGGCGAAAGGGGGGTCCTGGTCGGGGTACATGAAGCGGAGGACCATAAGTCCCAGGGCGTAGGTGACCTTGAGGGCCAGGAGGATGAGGAAGAGCTGCCCGTAGAGGTAGTACTCGGAGACCAGGCCGTAGCGCACGGCCTCCACTTCGGAAACGAACAGAGCGCTCCCGCAGAGGCCCTGGCCCAGCTTTTCCGAAAGCCCCAGGCCCAGGAACTGGAGGAGGAAGGGCAGGAGGGAAAGGCCTGCGATCCAGGGAAGGCCTTTTCCAGAAACAAAGCCCACTGGTTCAGTTTCCCGCAATCCAAGAAAAACCTCAAGGGCCAGGTGTCCCTGGCCCTCGAGGTGCTCACCCCTTTACCAGAGCCGCCAGCCGGGCACCAGGTTCAGGTTGCCGAAAAGCTGCACCAGGGTCGGCCCGTAGGCCAGGACCACCAGGAGGACCGCCAGGGCGAACCAGAACCAGATCCGGTCCAGAAGCCGCATGGCTGGGGTGTCCCCGCCATCGGAGAGGACCTCGGCGAAGGGCACCTCCGCCGCCGCCACCTCCGCGTGCCGCTCCTTCCTGAGGAGCAGGGCGAAGAAAGCGTAGAAGAAGAGGATGATGGCCAAGAGGAGGATGATGCCCGCGAGGATGTTAAAGACCATGGGCACCGCGGCGTGGGTATAGGCGTCGGGGGCCTGGGCGATGTGGGCGCGCCGGGGCACGTTGAGGAGGCCCTGCCAGTGCATTCCCACCGCCATGACCAGCATGCCCACGAACCACAGCCACACCCCCGCGAGCCCCGCCTTGCGGATGCCCTCGGTGAGGGGCTTGCCCGTGAGCTGGGGCACCAGCCAGAAGACCGCCCCCATCATGGTCATGGTCACCAGGGTGCCCACCTGGAGGTGGAGGTGGCCGGGCACCCAGGCGGTGTTGTGGACCACATAGTTCAGGGTGTAGCTGGCGTTCACGATGCCCCCCGCTCCTCCGGGGATGAAGGCGATGAGGCCCAGCACCGGGGCCACGAAGGCGGGGTTATCCCAGGGCAGGGCGCGAATCCAGCCGAAAAGGCCCTTCCCTCCCCGCATCCGCCCGGCCAGCTCCAGGCTGGCGGCCACGGTGAAGGCGGTGATCAGGCTGGGCACGGCCACGAAGAGGGTGAGGACCGCATGGACGAACTTCCAGGTGGGGGCGATCCCGGGGTCAGCGTACTGGTGGTGGAAGCCCACGGGCACGGAGAAGAGGAGGAAGAGGAGGAAGACCACCCGGGCCAGGGGGTCGGAGATGAGCTTGCCCCCCGCCAGCTTGGGCAGGACCAGGTAGAGGATGGCGTAGGCGGGAAGGAGCCAGAAGTAGACGATGGGGTGGCCGGTGTACCAGAAGAGGGTCCGGGCCAGGAGGGGGTCCACCCCCTGGGTAAGGCCCAGGGACCAGGGGATGAGCAGGAAGAAGCTTTCCACCACCAGCCCCAAGGAGGCCAGGAGCCACATGAGCCAGAAGGTGACCGCCATGTAGGTGGCCAAGGGCGTGATGCGCTCCGGGTGAAGCTTCTTGAAGCGTAGCCACATGCCGATGACCAGGAGGCCCACCACCAGGCTGGCGGCCACGAAGACCGTGGCCCCCACGTAGAAGGCCCAATGCCCCTTCAAGGGGGGGTAGAAGGTGTAGAGGACGGTGGCCTCGTTGGCCAAAAGGGGCAGGGCGGCCACCAGGAGGCCCAGGAAGGCCATCCACCAGGCCACCCATCCCCAGGTGAGGTTGGGGCGGACCCCATAGGCCCTAAGCTCCCTGGCGGGGAGGTAGAACATGACCGCCATGGCCAAAAGCTGGGTGAAGACGATGGCGTTCAAGACCCCGTGCAGGGTGAGGCCCTGGTAGTAGGACTGGACGAAGGGAAGGAGGCGCTTCAGGAGGGGGTAGGCGTCCACGTTCCCGTAGTTCAGGGCCTGGAAGGGGCCGAAAAGGCTTCCCACCAATAGGGCCACGAAGCCCAGGACCAGGTAGTAGAGGGTGAGCTTCTTCTCGGGGCTTTCCGCGTAGACTTGGGGAAAAGGCTTCACCGCCATCTTACTCCTCCACCACAATCTTTCCAAACATCCGGTGGTGCCCTACGCCGCAGTACTGGTTGCAGATGATCCGGTACTCCCCGGCCTTTTGGAAGGTGTAGCGGACGGTGGTTACCTCGCCGGGCAGGACCTCCACGTTGACGTTGGTGCCCTCAATGTGGAAGCCGTGGATCACGTCGGGGCTGGTGGCCTTGAAGACGATCTCCGCCCCCTTGGGGACCACGATGGGGTTGGGCTGGTAGCCGTAGGAGAAGGCCAGGACGTACACGGTGTACTGGTTGGGCCCGGTCTGCACCACCGCCTGGGCGGGATCGGCCCAGGGGCCCTCGCTGCGGACCGTTTTGGGGTCCACCCGCTCCAGCTGGCCCACGGGGATCACCCCCCGGAGGCCGTGGTTGGCCAGGGTGAAGGCGATGATGGCGGTGAAGAGGAGAACGGTGAAGACGGAGAAGGCGATCCACTTCTTCTCGTAAGCCAGAAGGGCTTTTTTGAGTTGGGCTTCCCGTTCGGTCATGGTTACCCCCTAGCCAGGAAAACGGCCAGTACCCCGAACCAGAAGACGAGGATCACGAAGGCCAGAATCGCCACCACGCCTAAGGCGCCTACCGGTTTTTCCTCCATACCCTTCCTCCCTTACGGCTGGTTGCCGTATACGCGCCCCATGCTAGCGAAGGACCCGGAAAAGTGAAAAGTACATTTGTCCCTTGGCAAAGGAGTCGTGCCGGGGGGCCGTCACCTGTGGGTGGCTGCAGCAATACCCCTATTGGGTAAAGGTATGGGCCCCCCTAGGTATAAGGGGGGCAGAGGCCCGAAACCGTTAAGCGTGGCTCCCCACCCGGGCCAGGACCAGCCGGCTCACCTCTTTCAAGGTCTCAAACACCCCTTTGCCCTCGGTGGCCACCGCCTCAAACACGGGGAAGCGCCCCTCGGGGTCCACCACCGTCCGGACCATATCCACGGGTAGGGCCTCGGGCAGGTCCCGCTTGTTCACCTGGAGCACCACGGGGAGGTCCTCCACCTTGAGGCCGTATTCCGCCAGGTTCTCCCGCATGTTGCGCATGCTCTCGGCGTTGGCCCGGAGGCGGTTAGGGGCGGAGTCCGCCACGAAGACGATCCCATCCACTCCCCGGAGGATGAGCTTGCGGCTGGCGTTATAAAAGACCTGGCCGGGGACGGTGTAGAGGTGGAAGCGGGTCTTAAAGCCCTTCACCTCGCCCAGGTCCAGGGGCAGGAAGTCAAAGAAGAGGGTGCGCTCGTCCTCGGTGGCCAAGGAGACCATCTCCCCTTTGCGCCCCTCGGGGATTCTTCCATAAATCCATTTCAGATTAGTGGTCTTTCCCGAGAGCCCAGGGCCGTAGTAGACGATCTTGAAGTTGATCTCGCGGTTGGCAAAGTTGATGGTGCTCATGCTAGTTGCCGAAGAGCTCGTCCAGAAGGGCCTTGGCGCCTTCGCGGTACTCGGTGTCCAGGCTCAGCCTGGGAGGATTCGCCAAGGCCTCCTCGGCGATTTTGGCCAGGGCCTCCGCCACCCGTTTGCCGTAGAGCTTCACCTTGCCCAGGGGAGCGTTTTCGTCAAAAACCAAGAGGAGAAGGGCGTGCTCCCCCGCCTCGTCCACATAGAGGCCCATCCTCTCCCCCTGGTGGACCAGCTCCTGGAAGCGGACCTCCCCCAGGAGCTTGGCCAGGGCCTGGGTGGCGGCGGCGTTGCCGGCGACCAGGGTGGCCAGGGAGTCCAGGGGCGGGGGCTTGGGGGCCCAGAGGGCCTCCTTGTGGGCCAGGACGAAGCCTTTGCGGTCTATGAGGAGGGCGTAACGGGCACCGGTTTCCCGGAGGGTGTCCTCCAGAAGCCCCAGCGCCCGCTCGTAAAGGGCCCCGTAGAGGACCAGGGAGGGTTCCACCATAGTATGCTCAGTCTACCATGAGCGCCTTTTTAGAGGAGGCCAAGGCCCTTTTGGCAGAGCTTGTGGCCCTGCCCACCGTGAGCGCGGAGGGGAGGGCTCTGAGGGAGGGGGCGGAGAGGGTGGCCGAGGTCCTCGAGGGCCTGGGGCTTTCCGCTACCCTCCACGAGGGGTACGGTCCCCCGGTGGTCTACGCCGAGGGCGGGGAGGGGGATAGGGTCCTTCTTTTTTACAATCATTACGATGTACAACCCCCAGACCCCCTGGAGCTTTGGGAAAGCGACCCCTTCACCCTGGTGGAGCGGGACGGGGCCTGGTACGGAAGGGGGACCCACGACGACAAGGGGGAACTGGTGGCCCGGGCCATGGCCCTCAAGCTTTTCCGGGAAAAGCACGGTTTCCTCCCCCGGGTGAAGTTTGTGGTGGAGGGGGAGGAGGAGGTGGGAAGCCCCCACCTCCCCGCCTACGTGGCGGACAAGAAGGACCTCCTGAGGGCCGAGGCCGTGATCTGGGAGGCGGGGGGCGTGGACGCCAGGAACAGGCCTTACCTCTACGCTGGCCTCAAGGGAATCGTGGCCTTGGAGCTGAGGGTGCGCACAGCGGCCTTTGACCTCCACTCCTCCTACGGGGCGGTGGTGGAGAACCCCATCTACCGCCTCTCCCGGGCCCTTGCCTCCCTGAGGGACGAGGAGGGGCGGGTGCTGATCCCCGGTTTTTACAACCGGGTCCGCCCCCTCACCTCGTTGGAGATGGAGGTTCTGGCCTCCATCCCCGACGAGTCCGAGGCCCTTAAAGAGGCCTTCGGGGTGCGGGACTTCCTGGGCGGGGCCAGGGATCTGGAGTTCCACCAGCGCCTCTTTACCGAGCCCTGCGTGAACATGAACGGCTTCCACTCGGGCTACGGGGGGCCTGGCTCCAAGACCGTCCTTCCCGCCGAGGCGGTGGCCAAGCTGGACTTCCGCCTGGTGCCGGACCAGGACCCCGAGGAGATCCCGGGGCTCCTTAGGGCCCACCTCGAGGCCCAAGGCTTCCACGATGTGGAGGTGGTGGTCCTGGAAAAGGGGGAGCGCCCGGCCCGCTCGGACCTGGCCCACCCCTTCGTGGCTCTGGCGAAGGCGGCTCTGGAGGAGGCCTTTGGGGAGAGGGCGGTGCTCTACCCCAACATGCCGGGCTCCGGGCCCATGCACCCCTTCCTCCACCACCTGAAGGCCCCCGTGGTGGGCCTGGGGGTGGGCTATCCCGGGAGCCGGGTCCACAGCCCCAATGAGCACATCCGCATCCAGGACTTTGAGCGGGGCACCCTGGCCATCCTCCGCCTCTTGGAGCGCTTCTTGGGCGTTTAGGGTATCCTCCTTGGGGTATGTGCCTGGTCTTCGGCGAACGCGAAGCGGCCTACGAAGAGGCCCGGGTGGTGGTCCTGCCTGTGCCCTACGACCTTTCCCTCTCGTTCCTGCCCGGGGCCAGGCGGGGCCCCGAGGCCATCCTCCTGGCCAGCCGAGAGCTGGAGCCTTTTCTCCTGGAGCTCGGCGTGGCCCCCGAGGAGGTGGGCATCCACGCCGCCGAGCCCGTGCCCTTCGTGGCGGGGAGCGCCGAGGAGAGCCACCGCCTCATCCGGGAGGCGGCCTTGGGCCACCTGAAGGCGGGCAAGTTCCTGGTGGCCCTCGGGGGGGACCACTCCATCACCCATCCCCTGGTCCTGGCCCACCGGGAGGCGCTAGGGGACTTCTCCATCCTCCACATTGACGCCCACGCCGACCTTTACCCGGAGTGGCAGGGCTCGGTCTACTCCCACGCCTCCCCCTTTTACCGCCTCCTGCGGGAAGGCTTTCCCCTGGTGCAGGTGGGGATCCGGGCCATGGACCGGGACTCCCTGACCCTGGCTCAGGAAAAGGGGGTGGCCCTGTTCCCCGCCCACCGCATCCACCGGGAGGGGCTTCCCCTGGAGGCGATCCTCGCCGCCTTGGGGAAGCGGGTCTACATCTCCTTTGACTTTGACGCCCTGGACCCCTCCCTCATGCCCAGCGTGGGCACCCCGCTTCCCGGGGGGCTTTCCTACCGGCAGGCGGTGGACCTCTTAGAGGCCATTTTCCGGGAGAAGGAGGTGGTGGGCATGGATTTTGTGGAACTCTCCCCCAACGGCCAGTTCCACGCGGAGATGACCGCCGCCCAGCTGGTCTACCACGCCATCGGCCTGAAAGGCCTTCAGGCGGGCTGGCTTCAGCCCTAGGGCACACTTCCTGGCCCTTTCTGACCTTAGGCTTGGGCCATGCCCCTAGGGCTGGCTCTGCTCCTACTCCTTTCCCTGGCCCACGCCCAGGTCCTCACCATTCCCCAGCTCCGGGCCAGGGCCTATGGGGAAGGGGGCTTCCGGGTGGAGCGGGTCTTGGAGGAGGGGCCTGCTTTCACCCGCGTGCAGTTCTCCTATCTCTCCGGTGGCTTCCGTGTCCACGGCTTCGCCAACCTGCCCAAGGGCCGGGGCCCCTTCCCGGTGGTGGCGGTCCTCCACGGCTACGTGGAGCCCTCCCGGTACCGCCTCCTGGCCTACACCACGCCCTACGCCGACTTCCTGGCCGAACGGGGGTTTTTGGTCCTCCACCCCAACTACCGGGGCCACCCGCCCTCGGAGGGTCCACCCGCCCAGGGCCTGCGCCACGTCTATGCCGTGGACGTTCTCAACCTCCTGGCCGAGGTGCGCCGAGGCGCCTTTCCCCAGGCTGACCCCAGCCGGATCGCCCTCTTCGGCCACTCCATGGGGGGCGGCGTGGCCCAGGTGGTGAGCCTGGTGGACCCCGGGCTGAAGGGAGTAGTCCTCTACGCCAGCATGAGCGGGGATGAAAGGCTGAACCTGGAGCGGATCCGTTACTGGTCCCAAGGAAGGCGGGGCCAGGAGCTTTTTACCCTGCCCGAGGCGGTGTTAAGGGAGGCTTCTCCCTGGACTTACCTTCAGGAGCTCGGGGTGCCTTATAGTGTCCACCACGGCACCCTGGACACCCAAGTGCCCCCGGAGTGGTCCTTTGCCCTCTGCCACAGGCTAAAGAGGCTGGGCAAGCCCGTGGAGTGCTTCTCTTACCCTGCGGGCCACCTCTTCCAGGGGGAGGCGGAGCAGGCCTTCCGCAAGCGGGTCCTGGCCTTCTTCAACCGGGTCCTCCGCTAGACTTGGGTCATGCGGGCCTTTATGGAGAACCTTCCCGCCCTTTTCCTTTCCCTGGCCTTCGGCGCCGCCCTGTTTGGGGTGTTGGCCAGGCTTCTGGGGTCCCGGCGGGTCTGGCCCTTTTTTCTCCTCGCCCTTTTGCTTCTGCTCTTGGCCCTTGTGCTCCGGGTAGAATAGCCCTCCGTGGCCAAGCGCGTGGTTTCTGTGTCCTTGGGTAGCAGCCGCCGCGACTCCGTGGCCGAGCTGGAGGTCCTGGGGGAAAAGGTGGTGCTGGAGCGGCGGGGGACGGATGGGGACGTTCAGGGGGCCCTCTGCCTCATCCGGGAACTGGACGGCCGGGTGGACGCCATCGGCCTGGGGGGGATTGACCTCTACCTGGTGGCGGGAAGGAAGCGTTACCCCATCCGGGATGCTAAAAAGCTGAAGGAGGCCGCCAAGAAGACCCCGGTGGTGGACGGCTCAGGCCTTAAGCACACCCTGGAGCGCCGAGCCGTCTACGAGCTCGCTTCCCTTTTTGAATGGAGGAACACCAAGGTGCTCCTTCCCTCCGCCGTGGACCGCTTCGGCCTCGCCGAAGCCCTGGACCAGGTGGGGGCTAAGGTCCTTTACGGGGACTTCATCTTCGCCCTGGGGCTTCCCATCCCCCTTTATCGGCTTTCCCTCTTGCAGAAGCTGGCCCACCTTCTTCTCCCCGTAATGACCCAGCTTCCCTTCGGTCTCCTCTACCCCACGGGGGAAAAGCAGGAAGAGCGGGTGGTGGACTGGCGGAGCCGCTACTACCGCTGGGCGGACCTGGTGGCGGGGGACTGGCACTACCTCAAGCGCCACATGCCCGAGGGGATGCGGGGGAAAAGCGTCCTCACCAACACCACCACGAGGGAGGACGTGGCTTTCCTGAGGGCGAGGGGGGTGAAGTACCTCATCACCACCACCCCGAGGCTTTCGGGGAGGAGCTTCGGCACCAACGTCATGGAGGCTCTTCTTGTGGCCCTGGCAGGGCGGGAGCTAGGGGAGGAGGACTACCTTCGGTATATTGACCTATTAGGGCTGAAGCCCCAGGTCTTGGACCTGGAGGAGCCCCAGGAGGAGGAAGCATGATTAGCGTGACCGACCTGCGCCCGGGCACCAAGGTGAAGATGGAGGGCGGGCTTTGGGAGTGCGTGGAGTACCAGCACCAGAAGATCGGCCGCGGCGGGGCCAAGGTGGTGGCCAAGTTTAAGAACCTGGAGACCGGGGCCACGGTGGAGCGCACCTTCAACTCCGGGGAAAAGCTGGAGGACATCTACGTGGAGACCCGGGAGCTCCAGTACCTCTACCCCGAGGGAGATGAGCTGGTCTTCATGGACCTGGAGACCTACGAGCAGTTCCACGTTGCCAAAGATCATGTGGAGGCGGCCCGCTTCCTCAAGGAGGGCATGACTGTCCTGGGGGACATGTACGAGGGGCGCCCCCTCAAGATCACCCCGCCCACGGTGGTGGAGCTCAAGATCGTGGACACGCCGCCTGGGGTCCGGGGGGACACGGTCTCCGGGGGAAGCAAGCCGGCCACCCTCGAGACCGGGGCCGTGGTTCAGGTGCCCCTCTTCGTGGAGCCGGGGGAGGTCATCAAGGTGGACACCCGCACCGGCCAGTACGTGGGCCGGGCGTAGATCCTCTCGTGGCGGGGACCCGGCCCTGGGCCCGGGTCTTTTGCTTTGACCAAGTCCAAGGGTTTATCGGGGCTTTCTGGGGTAAGCTTTATGCCACGAGGTGCGCCCATGACGCCGAAGGAGCTGAGACAGATCCTGCAAGCCTTGGTGGAGCACGGGGTGAGCGAGCTCACCCTAGAGACCCCCGACTACAAGCTCACCGTGCGCCGCGGCGGAGAGGTGCAGGCGGTGGCCGTGCCCCAGGTGATCCCGGCCCCCATGCCCGCCCCGGCCCCGGTGGCTGAGCCCGCCCCGGCCCCCGTACCGGTGGAGGCCCCGAAGCCCCAGGAGGAAGGGTGCCCGGGGTGCGTGGAGGTCCGCGCCCCCATCGTGGGCACCTTCTACCGGGCCCCCGCCCCCGATGCTCCGCCTTACGTGAAGGAGGGGGACCGGGTGGAGAAGGGCCAGGTCCTCTGCATCATTGAGGCCATGAAGCTGATGAACGAGATTGAGTCCGAGGTCTCCGGTATCGTCAAGAAGATCCTGGTGCAAAACGGGGAGCCCGTGGAGTACGGCCAGCCCCTTTTCCTCATCCAGCCCGTATGAAGAAGGTGCTGATCGCCAACCGGGGCGAGATCGCCCTGAGGATCATCCGGGCGGCCAGGGAGCTCGGCCTCAAGACCGTGGTGGCCCACTCCACCGCCGACGAGAAGAGCCTCCCTGTCCTCATGGCGGATGAGGCCATCTGCATTGGACCGCCGCCATCGGGCCAGAGCTACTTGAACATCCCAAGCATCCTGTCTGCAGCCATCGTCACCGGGGCGGACGCCATCCATCCCGGGTATGGCTTCCTCTCGGAAAACGCCACCTTCGCCGAGATGTGCCGGGAGCATGGCATCACCTTCATCGGCCCCACCCCGGAGAACATGCGGGCTTTGGGGGACAAGGCCACGGCCCGGAGGGTGGCCCGGGAGGCGGGGGTGCCCACGGTCCCGGGCACGGACGAGCTCGCTAGCGTGGAGGAGGCCAAGCGGGCTGCCATGGAGATCGGCTATCCCGTGATCCTCAAGGCCTCGGCCGGGGGCGGGGGAAGGGGCATGCGGGTGGTGCACACCGAGGAGGACCTGGAGCGGGCGGTGCAACAGGCCCAGGAGGAGGCCCGGGCCGCTTTTGGCAACCCCGCCATCTACCTGGAGAAGTACATTGAGGAGCCCAAGCACATAGAGATCCAGGTCCTGGGGGACGGGGAGCGGGTCGTGCACCTCTGGGAGCGGGACTGCTCCATCCAGCGCCGCCACCAGAAGCTCCTGGAGGAGGCCCCCAGCGTCCTGCCCCTGGAGACAAGGAGGGCCATCGCCGAGGCGGCCAGGAGGCTGGCGGAGCACGTGGGCTACGTGTCCGCGGGGACCCTGGAGTTTCTGGTGGACAAAGAGGGCAACTTCTACTTCATAGAGATGAACACCCGCATCCAGGTGGAGCATCCCATCACCGAGATGATCACCGGCGTGGACCTGGTGCAGGCCCAGTTCCGCATCGCCATGGGGGAGAGGCTCTGGCTCAGGCAGGAGGAGATAGAGGTGCGGGGCCACGCCATAGAGGCCCGCATCAACGCCGAGGACCCGGAGAAGGGCTTTAGGCCTTCCATTGGCAAGGTGGAGACCCTGCTCTTTCCCGGGGGGCCGGGGATCCGGGTGGACAGCCACCTCTATGCGGGCTACCAGATCCCCCCCAACTACGACAGCCTCATCGCCAAGATCATCGCCTGGGCCCCGACCCGGGAGGAGGCCATCAGGCGCATGGAACGGGCCCTGGCGGAGACGGTCATTGAGGGGCCTGGCCTCAAGACCACCGTTCCCTTCCACCAAAAGGTCCTGCAGAACGCCTTCTTCCGCCGGGGGGCCGTGTACACCAACTTCGTGGCCCGGCGGTTGGAGATGTAGACTGGGCCTGTGATGGTGGACTACGAGATCAGTGACCACGCCCTCGAGGGCCTGGTGGCCCACGCCCTGGAAGGCCTCGAGGGGGTTCGGCTTTTGGAGGCGGCCCCCCGCTCCTTAGGGGAGGTTTTCCGCCGCACGAAGCCCGTCAAGGTGGAGCGCCTCCCCGATGGGCTTTCTGTGGACCTGGTCCTCTCCGTGAACTTTGGGGTGGCCATACCCGAGCTGGCCAAGGAGGTGCAAAAGTCCGTTGCTGAGGCGCTCTTTCTGGCCACCGGGGAAAGGGTGAAGGCGGTGAACCTCACCGTGGCCCAGGTGGAGTACCGGCCGGGGGGCCATGCGTAGGCGGGCGCGGGAGCTGGCCATGCGGGCCCTCTTCGCCCATACCCAAGGGGGGGTGGACCTGGAGGAGGCCTTGCGCCACACCTTGGAGGAGATGGGCGGGGAGGAGGACCCCTATGGGGACCCTCTGGACGAGGAGGGGGTGGCCTTCGCCCGCAGGCTCCTTTCAGGCTACAAGGCCCACCAGGAGGAGGTGGACCGCGTCCTGAAGGAGACCGTGGAGGGTTGGGATTTTGCCCAGATGTCCAAGACCGACCTCACCGTGTTGCGCTTAGCCGCCTACGAGATGCTTTACGAGCCCACCCCCTTTGCCCCCCTCATTGAGGTGGCGGTGAAGATCGCCAACCGCTACGGGGGCGAGCACTCCGGAGCCTTCGTGAACGGGGTGCTGGGGCGGCTCTTCCGGCGTATCCAGGAGGGGGAGGTTTTGGCGGTGTCCAAGGAGGACTAGGTGACCCAGGCACGCATCCTTTCTGGTCATGAGGTGGCGGAAGCGGTCTATAGGGAGCTTAGGGAAACCCTGGCCTCTCTACCCTTTGTGCCCTCCCTGAGGGTGATCCGGTTGGGAGAGGACCCTGCTTCGGTGTCCTACGTGCGCCTCAAGGACAAGCGCGCTAGGGAGCTGGGCCTGAGGAGCCAGGTGGAGGTCTACCCCGAGGACTTTCCCGAGGAGGCGCTCCTTGCAAGGATAGAAGAGCTCAACCGGGACGAGGATGTGGACGGGGTCCTGGTCCAGCTCCCCCTGCCTCCCCATATCCGGGCGGAGCGGGTCCTCGAGGCCATCTCCCCCCTAAAGGACGTGGACGGCTTCCACCCGGTGAACGTGGGGAGGCTCTGGAGCGGGGGCGAGGGGCTCTTCCCCTGCACGCCTTTAGGGGTGGTGCGCCTCCTCAAGCACTACGGGGTGGGCCTCAAGGGGAAGGAGGTGGTGGTCCTGGGCCGCTCCAACATCGTGGGCAAACCCCTGGCCGCCCTCCTCCTTCGGGAGGACGCCACCCCCACCCTGGCCCACTCCAAGACCCAGGACCTCCCGGAGGTGACGAGGCGGGCCGAGGTGCTGGTGGTGGCCGTGGGCCGGCCTCATCTGGTCCGCAAGGGCTGGGTGCGCCCCGGGGCGGTGGTGGTGGACGTGGGCGTGAACCGGGTGGAGGGGAAGCTTCTGGGGGACGTCCACCCCGAGGTGGCGGAGGTGGCCTCGGCCCTCACCCCGGTCCCCGGGGGCGTGGGGCCCATGACCGTGGCCATGCTCATGGCCAACACCGTGAAGGCGGCCCTTTTGAGGCGGCATGGAGCTCCTCGCTAACCAGATTTTCTGGACCGCCATCCTGGCCAACTTCCTGGCTCAGACCCTGAAGCTTTTCATCTACTACCGCCTCGAGGGCCGCTTCCAGTGGGAGCGCTTCCTGGAGACCGGGGGGATGCCCTCCAGCCACTCCGCCACGGTGAGCGCCCTGGCGGTGAGCGTGGGCTTGAAGGAGGGTTTTGACAGCGCCCTCTTCGCTGTGGCCGCCATTTTCGCCCTCATCGTCATGTACGACGCCACGGGGATCCGCCGGGCGGCGGGGCTCCACGCCCAGCTTCTGAACCAGCTGGTGCAGGAGCTCCGCCGCCTCCAGGAGCTGGGCCCCACCCCCACCCCCCTGAAGGAGCTCCTGGGCCACACCTACCTGGAGGTCCTGGTGGGCGCCCTCCTGGGCCTCTTGGTGGCCTTGGGGGTCTATGCCCTCTTCCCCACCACGTAGAAGGCCAGGGTCTGGCCGATGAGGAAGACCAGAAGGCCCAGGGCGGGGCTCAGGAAGAAGACGAAGAAGCTCAGGAAAAGGACCAGGACGATGGGCAGCAGGGGCTTTTGGAAGCGGTGGAAGACAAAGAGGTTCAAAAGCCCGAAGAAGAGGAGCACCAAGAAGGCCACGGTTTCCACGGGAGGCCATTGTACGCCCTTGTCAGGCTCGGGGAATGGGGTAAACTTTTACCGAGTATAAGGAGGTGGCGCCCATGCTGACCCTACCGGAAAAAATCCTTTTCCTCCTCCTCATGGCGGGAAGCCTTTACTACGCCTACACGGGCTTCCGCCGGGTCTACCTCGCCATCCGGCGGGGTCGTCCTGAGGACCGGTTTGACCGCCTGCCCGAGCGCATCGGGCGGGCCCTCTGGCTCACTCTGACCCAGCAGACGGTCTTCAAGAGGAGGCCCCTGGTCTCCCTCCTCCACGCTTTCGTCTTCTACGGCTTCGTCTACTACCTCTTGGTGAACCTGGTGGACCTCCTCGAGGGCCTCTTCGGCCTCCACGCCCAGGGGGGCTTTTGGAACCCTTATAATCTTCTGGCCGACCTTCTCACCGCCCTCATCCTGGTGGGCATCCTGGGCCTGATGCTGAGGCGCTACCTGGTGGCCCCGCGGGACTTCACCTGGAACCCCCAGGTCCCCCTGCACGAGAGGGTGCGCCAGGGCATCCCCCAGGACTCCGCCATCGTGGGAGCCTTCATCACCTTCCACGTGGGCAGCCGCCTCCTCTCTAAGGCCTTCGGCCTGGCCAAAGACGGCCCCGATCCCTTCCAGCCCGTGGCCAGCGCCCTGAGCCAGGTCTTGGCGGGGCTTTCCCCCCAGGCCTTAACCCTTGGGGAACACTTCTTCTGGTGGGGCGCCTTGGGCTCCATCCTCCTCTTCCTGCCCTACTTCCCCCGCTCCAAGCACATCCACCTGATGATGGCCCCCATCAACCTGGCCTTTGGCAAGGAGAAGCCGGGGGCCCTGGTTCCCCTGGACTTGGAAAAGGAAGAGGAGAAGTTCGGGGCGGAGAAGCTGGAGGACCTCTCCTGGAAGCGCCTTTTGGACGCCTACGCCTGCATCATGTGCAACCGCTGCCAGGAGGCCTGCCCCGCTTACGCCACGGGCAAGGCCCTGAGCCCCGCCGCCATCCTCATCTCCGAGCGCTACGAGCTGAACGGGATCCTTAGGGACTTCGCCCAGGGGAAGGAGAGCCCCAGGCCCCTCATGGACTTCGCCCTGAACGAGGAGGCCCTTTGGGCCTGCACCACCTGCATGGCCTGCGTGGAGGTCTGCCCCGTGGGCAACGAGCCCATGCTTCACATCCTGGACGTGCGCCGGGCCAAGGTCCTCATGGAAGGGGAGTTTCCCCAGGAGCTCAATAACGCCTTCCGGGGGATGGAGCGGGCCGGGAACCCCTGGGGCATCGGCCAGGCCAAGCGCCTGGACTGGGCCGAGGGGCTTTCCGTGCCAAGGGTGGCGGAGAAACCCCACCCCGAGGTCCTCTACTGGGTGGGGTGCGCCGCCAGCTACGACCCGCGGGCGCAGAAGATCGCCCGGAGCATGGCCGAGATTTTGCACGCCGCCGGGGTGGACTGGGCGGTCTTGGGCACGGAGGAGAAGTGCACGGGGGATGCCGCCAGGCGGGCGGGGAACGAGTACCTCTTCTTCCAGCTGGCCACGGAGAACGTGGAGACCCTGAACCGGGTGGCCCCTAAGACCATCGTCACCACCTGCCCCCACTGCTTCCACACCCTCGCTAACGAGTACAAGGACTTCGGTGGGGAGTACCGGGTGGTGCACCACTCGGAGTTCATCGCCGAGCTTTTGCGCGAGGGGAGACTTAAGGTGAGCGAGGAAACCCGGCGGGTGGTCTTCCACGACCCCTGCTACCTGGGCCGCCACAACGGGGTCTACGAGGCCCCCCGGGAGGTGCTCAAGGGAGTGGGTTTGGCGCTCACCGAGCCCCCAAGGAGCCGGGAGAAAAGCTTCTGCTGTGGGGCTGGGGGAGCCCAGTTCTGGAAGGAGGAGGAGCCCGGGGCCATGCGGGTTTCGGAAAACCGCTACAAGGAACTCAAGGAGGCGGGGGCGGAGGTCATCGCCACGGGCTGCCCCTTCTGCATGGCCATGATGAACGTGGAGGTGGCCCAGGACCAGGAAGCCCCCGAGGTCCTGGACATCGCCGAGCTGGTGGCCCGGGGTCTACGGGCGTAGGTAGACGGCAAAGACCCTAAACCCTTCCATCCACCCCTCCCCGTAGGCCCGGAGATGGAGGCCTGGGGGAGGGGTGAGGAGCTCCAGGGGTTCCCAGTAAAAGGGGCTTTCCCCCCTGCCCCGCCTCAGGGCCTCCTTGCGCCTGAAGCCCTCCAGGAGGAGAAGCCCGCCGGGGAGGAGGAGGGGCGGGAGTAGGGCGAGGAGGGGGCGGTTCACGTAGTAGCTCATGAGGATGGCGGCGAAGGGGCCTGGGGGGAGGCTTAGGGGGGTGGCCTCGAGGTCCAGCTCCAGGAGGCTTAGCCCCGGGGTCCCGGCAAGCCTCTTGAGGGCCTCCCGGCTCCGTTCCACCAGGATCACGGGGTGCCCCCTTTGCAGAAAGTAGCGGGCGTTCCGCCCCAGGCCCCCTGCCAGGTCCAAAACCGGTCCTTTCGGCACGAAAGGCCCGTAGGCCCGCACCACGAAGGCGGGGGCCCGCTCCTCCTCCCCTTCCCGGTAATGGGCATCCCAGTCCCTAGGCATGGCGGCGCAGGGCGAGGAGGCTCCCCAGGACCAGGATCAAAAAGGTCCCCGCCCAGAAAAGGGCCTTGGGGAGCTCCAGGGCCAGCTCGGGGCGGGCCAGGAGGTGGGCCAGGGTGTTTTCCCCTTCCAGAAGGAGCTTGAAGCCGGCCCAGCCTACCAGGGCGTAGGCCACCTTTTCCAGCCCCGGGTAGCGCTCCATGAGGGTCACCACGGACCCCGCCAGAAGCCGGATGAAGAGGATGCCCAGGGCCACCCCCAGGAAGACCATGAGGAAGTCCTTGGAGAAGGCCACCACCGCCAGAATGGAGTCCACGGCGAAGGCCAGGTCCACCAGGTTGATGAGGAGGACCACCCGCCAGAAGTCCCCGGTGGTGGCCTCGAGCAGGGGTCCCGCCTCGGGGTGGTCGCGGAAGTGCTGGACCATGAGGTGGAGGAGGTAAAGCCCGCCCAGGACCTGGACCCACCAGAGCCGGATCACGTAGACGGCGAAGAGGAGGGCCAGGCCCCTCAGGAGGTAGGCCCCTAGGATGCCGTAGAGGAGGGCCCGGGAGCGCAGGTGGGCGGGAAGGGGCTTCACCATCACCGCCAGGACCAAGGCGTTGTCCCCGGAGAGGAGGGCCTCGAGGGCCCCCACCGAGAAGAGGACCAGAAGGCTTTCGGCCATCACAGCTCTCCCAGGAGGTAGCGGAGGCCCGGGGCCAGGGCCTGCTTCCAGGTGACCCAGTTGTGCCCCGAGGGCCTCTCCCTATAGGCGTGGGGGGCCTTCCTGTCGGCGAGGAGCCCGGCGAACCTGCGGTTTGGACCCAGGAGCCACTCCAAAAGCCCCACTTCCAGGTAGACCCTGGGAAGGCGTTCCGCCTCGGCGTAGCGCAAGAGGAGCCACTCCTGGTCCCGGTAGGCGTCCAGGCCCCCGGGGTGGGCCTTGAGGGTGGGGGAGAGGGCCAGGACCTTGGGAAAGCGCCCGGGGTGCCTCAGGGCCTGCCACAGGGAGAAAAGCCCCCCCAGGGAGGCCCCCACCAGGACCACCTCCCCCAGGGGGCCGTGCTTCCTTTCCACCGCTTCCAGGACCCGGTGGAACTCCTTTTCATAGGCCTCGCTGAAGCGGTATTCCACGTTCCGGTCCATGGGCTCCACGAAGACCAGGCGCACCGGGGGGATCTCCCCCCGCTCCAGAAGGGCCCTGGCCACCTTGTGCAGGCCCGCCGTGCGGTAGAAGGCCACCCCGTCCTGGATGGCCAGGGTGGCCTTGGGGTTTTCGCCGGTTTCCGCCACGTAGTAGCGCCTCTCCCCCAGGCGGTGCCGGTCCACCCTGGGTTCCGCCTTGGGCTCCGGAGGGGCCTCGTAGCGGAAGCCGGGAAGCCTCAGGGCCCTGGGGTAGGTCCACCAGGGGTTGTCGGCCCGCTCGGGGTTCCCGGGATCGGGGAAGGGCTTCCCCTCCTCGTCCAGATAGGCGTACTCCACGTAGGCCCCTTCGGGGAACTCCAGGGTGAGGGGGCCCTCGAGGGGGATGGGGTTTTTATCCCAGTCGGTGAAGTCCCCGATCAAGGCCTTGGCCTTGGGCGGAGGGTAGAAGGTAACGCGCTTATGGCCGATCTCCACCACGGGTATACTCTACCCGTGAAGGTCGGCATCGTGGGTAGCGGCTTCGTGGGGAGCGCCACGGCGTATGCCCTGGCCCTCCAGGGGGTGGCCCGGGAGGTGGTCCTGGTGGACCTGGACCGGAAGCTGGCCCAGGCCCACGCCGAGGACATCCTCCACGCCACCCCCTTCGCCCATCCGGTCTGGGTGCGGGCCGGGTGGTACGAGGACCTGGAGGGGGCCAGGGTGGTCATCGTGGCCGCTGGGGTGGCCCAGCGCCCGGGGGAGACGAGGCTCCAGCTTCTGGACCGCAACGCCCAGGTGTTCGCCGACGTGGTCCCCAGGATCCTGAAGGCCGCCCCGGAGGCGGTCCTCCTCATCGCCACCAACCCCGTGGACGTGATGACCCAGGTGGCCTACCGCCTCTCCGGCCTCCCCCCGGGGCGGGTGGTGGGCTCGGGGACCATCCTGGACACCGCCCGCTTCCGGGCCCTCCTGGCGGAGTACCTCCGGGTGGCCCCCCAGTCCATCCACGCCTACGTGGTGGGGGAGCACGGGGACTCCGAGGTCCTGATCTGGTCCAGCGCCCAGGTGGGAGGGGTGGGCCTCGAGGCCTTCGCCCAGGCCAGGGGGCGCTCCCTTACCCCTGAGGACCGCCTGCGCATAGACGAAGGGGTGCGCCGGGCCGCCTACCGCATCATTGAGGGCAAGGGGGCCACCTACTACGGCATCGGGGCGGGTCTGGCCCGCCTTACCCAGGCCATCCTGGGTGACGAGAAGGGGGTTTATACGGCGAGCGTCTTCACCCCGGAGGTGGAGGGGGTGGAGGAGGTGGCCCTTTCCTTGCCCCGCATCCTGGGGGCTGGAGGGGTGGAGGCCACCGTCTACCCCAGGCTGAACGAGGAGGAGCGCCAGGCCCTCAGGCGGAGCGCCGAGATCCTTAAAGGGGCGGCCTCGGCCCTGGGCTTTTAAAGCTTGTCCAGATGGGGGAAGAGGGTCAGGAGCTCCTCCTCCGTGAGCCCTTCCCCCTCCGCTTCCGGGGTCCAGGCCAGGTGGAAGGCGAGAAGGGTGAAGGGGGTGCTTTGGGCCAAGGCCAGAAGGACCTCTCTGGCCTTTTGTCGGTCCAAGGGACCGGGCTTGGGAAGCTCCCCCCGCGCTGCCAGGAGGAGGGAGGCCACCAGGTACCTTCCCCCGGGCTCCACCTGGGGAGCGGAGGGGAGGGCCACCTTCTTGCCCTCAAAGTGGCGGAAGGTTTCCCTATACCGGCTCCGGTCCTCCAGCATCCAGGCGTCAAAAAGCCCCAGGACCTTTTCCTCATCTCCGAAAGAGGCCTCGTAGCTGGCGAAGCGCCAGGCGGGCTCCTCCCGGAGGAGAAGGAGGGCCACCTCGTCCAGGAGGTCGGCCAGGCCCTTGGCGGTGGTGGTGTCCGCCTCCTCGGCTAGCCGCCTGAGGGCCCGCTGCGTCCCGGGGCGGACCAGGAGGGCCAGGCGTAGCCGCCCCAGGCTGGTGGGGGCCATCTCCTCCCCGGCCTTCTGCAGGCCGCGCACCATCCAGACCCCCACCAGGAAGAGGCCCAAAAAGACCAGGACCGGGACCACCCCCAGGCTTCCGCCCCCTCCCGGGTAGACGTAGACGGGGCCCGGGTAAGGGAGGGGCATGGGGTAACTGGGGGCGGGCCCGGGGCTCATGGGCGGGGGTGGGGGGGAGGGGGTGTAGGGCCGGCCCCCCACTCCGCCCCCGCTTTTCTGCCCCAAGCCCCAGGCCAGGAGGACCCAGAGGAGGAGGGTGAGGTAGCCTAGACCCCGCACCCTTCCAGAATACGCCTGGCTGAGGCCCCCTTTGCATGAAAAAGATTCGTGCACTAAACTTGACATAGGTAGGCTTAGGCTATGGATGAAGCCGGAGGAACGCTTGCCAGGGAAAGGAGGGAAACCATGCTGCCAGAAACCCTGCCCGTCTGCCCCGTGAGGGGGTCGGTCATCTACCCCACCATGGTCATGCCCATTGATGCGGGCCGGCCCATCTCCATTCGCGCCATTGACGAGGCCTTAACCCGGGAACGGGTGCTTCTCATCGTGAGCCAGAAGGACAAGGAGGTGGAAAGCCCCGGGCCCTCGGACCTCTACGAGGTGGGCACCGCCTGCAACATCCTTAAGATGCGCAAGAACCCCGATGGGTCGGTGCAGGTCTTGGTGCAGGCCTTCGCCCGGGTGCGGGTCAAGGCCTGGCTGGACCGGGGGGACCACCTCGAGGCCCAAGGGGAGGTCATCCCCGACGAGCCCGGGGACCCCATCACGGTGAAGGCCCTGATCCGGGAGGTGAAGGACAAGTTCCAGGCCCTTCTCAAGGAGGGGAAGTACCTGCCCCCCGAGGTGGCCCAGTTCGTCCTCAACCTGGAGGACCCCAGCCAGCTTGCCGACTACATCGCCTTCCACATGGACTTCCGTCTGGAGGACAAGCAGCGGGTTCTGGAGACCGCCGACGTGGCCGAGCGCCTGAAGCGGGTCCTGGTCCTCCTCGAGGCCGAGCTGGAGCTCATTGAGACGCAAAGGCGCATCCAGCAGCAGGTCAAGGAGGAGATTGATCGGAACCAGCGGGAGTACTTCCTCCGCGAGCAGATGAAGGCCATCCAGCGGGAGCTTCACGGGGAGGAAGGGGCGGAGGAGGTGGAGGAATTCCGAAAGAAGATTGAGGCCCTGAACCTGCCTCCCGTGGTGCGCCAGGAGGTGGAGCGGGAACTCAACCGCTTCGCCCGCATGCACCCCGACTCGGCGGAGGCCAGCGTGGTCCGCACCTACCTGGACTGGATCGTGAACCTCCCCTGGAACGCCCGCACCCAGGACAACCTGGACCTCCACCGGGCCAAGGAGATCCTGGAAAGGGACCACTACGGCCTGGAAAAGGTGAAGGACCGGGTTCTGGAGTTCTTGGCGGTGCGCAAGCTGAAGGCGGAACGGGCCAAGCGGGGGGAGATCCCCGAGGAGGAGGTCAACAAAGGCCCTATCCTCCTCTTCGTGGGTCCGCCCGGGGTGGGGAAGACCTCCATCGCGAGGAGCATCGCCGAGGCCCTGGGGCGGAAGTACGTGCGCATCTCTTTAGGGGGCGCTCGGGACGAGTCCGACATAAGGGGCCACCGCCGCACCTACATCGGGGCCATGCCCGGCCGCATCATCCAGGGCCTGAGGCAGGCGGGCACCAAGAACCCCGTCTTCCTCCTGGACGAGGTGGACAAGCTGGGCATCTCCTACCAGGGGGATCCGGCGGCGGCCCTCCTGGAAGTCTTGGACCCCGCCCAGAACAAGGAGTTCGTGGACCACTACCTGGGGGTGCCCTTTGACCTCAGCGAGGTGATGTTCATCTGCACCGCCAACTTCCCCCAGAACATCCCCGCCCCCCTCATGGACCGCATGGAGGCCATTGAGTTCACCAGCTACATTGAGCAGGAGAAGCTGGAGATCGCCAAGCGCTACCTCCTCCCCCGGCAGATGCGGGAGACGGGCCTCTCCGAGGGGCAGGTGGTGGTGACCGAGGCCGCTCTTATGCGCCTCATCACCCACTACACCCGGGAGGCGGGGGTCAGGCAGCTGGAAAGGGAGATCGGGGCCCTTTTGCGCAAGGCCGCAAGGCAGATCCTGGAGGAGGGCAAGAAGCGGGTGCGCATCCTGGAGAAGGACCTGGAGAAGTACCTGGGCCCCCCCCGCTTCCTCCCCGAGAGCGAGGCCCGCGAGCCCCAGGTGGGCGTGGCCACGGGGATGTACTACACCCCGGTGGGCGGGGACATCATGTTCGTGGAGGTCTCCGTGATGCCCGGCAAGGGCAACCTGATCCTCACCGGGCAGCTGGGGGACGTGATGAAGGAATCGGCCCGCGCCGCGCTTTCCTACGCCAAGAAGAACGCGGGGCGCTTCGGCATCCCCCTGGACCGCTTTGAGAAGAGCGACATCCACATCCACGTGCCCGCGGGGGCCATTCCCAAGGAGGGGCCTTCGGCGGGGGTGGCCATCGTGAGCGCCCTGGTCTCGGCCCTCACCGGGGTGCCCGTGCGCCACGATATCGCCATGACCGGGGAGATCACCCTCACCGGGAGGGTGCTCCCCATCGGCGGGGTGAAGGAGAAGGCCCTGGGGGCCAGGCGGGCGGGGATCCGGGAGGTGATCCTGCCCAAGCAGAACGAGCCCGACCTGGCCGACATCCCGAAGCCCCTCCGGCAGAACATGACCTTCCACTTCGTGGAGCACCTGGACCAGGTCCTGGACCTGGCCCTGGTGGGGGGGATGAAGGCCCTCGAGGCCCGCGCCCAGGAGGGCAAGACCCCGGCCAAGCGGAGGAAGAAGGAGCTCGTGGCCCACGCCTAAGGCTCCCTGGGCTATTCCAAGGCTTTCTCGTAGACCTCGAGGTACTGCCGGGTGATCCGTTCGGGGTGGAAGCGCTCGGTGGCGTAGGCCCGGGCCCTCGTTCGCATCCGGGGCAGGTCGGGGCTTTCCAGGAGGGCGAGGACGGCTTCGGCGAAGCCCTCCAGGTCCCCAAGCTCCACCAGCCTCCCCACCTCGGGGGTGATGAGCTCGGGCACCCCGCCCACGGCGGTGGCCACCACGGGCACGCCCGAGGCCAGGGCCTCGAGGGCCGCCTGGCCGAAGGACTCCTCCTCCGAGGCTAAAAGGAAGAGGTCCCCCGCCCCCAAGACCTCCTCCGGATGGGGGGTAGGGGGGTGGAAGGTGACCCAAGGGGCCACCCCCAGTTCCTCCGCCACCCGCCGGGCCTCGCCCTCCTCGGGGCCCTTCCCCAGAAGGAGAAGGCGGGCCTTCACCCGTTTGCGCACCTTGGCGAAGGCCCGCACGATGTCCGGTACCCGCTTGATGGGGCGGAAGTTGGAGGCGTGGAGAAGAAGCCACTCCCCCTCCTCGGCGTAAAGCCTTTTCCGTTCTGGACGGGGGTGGAAGCGCTCAGGGTCCACGGCGTTGTGGATGACCTGGGGGCGCACGCCGAAGGCCTTTTCCGCCTCCCTCGCCAGGGCCCGGCTCACGGCGGTGGTGGCCCTGGCCGCCTGGAGGGCCCTTTTGGTGGGCCCGTGGAAGGCGGGGTCTAAGCCCAGGACGGAAACGTCGGTGCCGTGGAGGGTGTGCACCAGGGGGAAGTCCGTCCCAAAGGCCAGGTAGGCGGCGGCGGCGTGGGGGATGGCGTAGTGGGTGTGGACCAGATCCAACCCCAGACGCTTGGCCTCCCGCTCCAGGGTGCCCGCCAGGGAAAGGGTGTAAAGGGGGCCGGGGAAGACGGGGTAGTAGGGCAGGTCCACGGGCACGAAGGCCACGGGGCTCCCCCTGGGGAGGCGGAAGGGGCGCTCGGTGGCGAAAAGGTAGACGCGGTGGCCCAGCCGGGCCAGGCGCTCCGCCAGCTCCGTGGCCACCACCCCGCTTCCCCCAAGCCCGGGGTAGGCCGCAAGGCCCAGGCGAAGGGGCCTCACTCCTGGCCCCCCTCGGTCCGAGGGAGGGGAGTGGGTCTCCTTTCTCCCAGCGCCTCCATCTCTGGGGTCGCACCGCACCCAGGCATGGCCTGAGTTTAGCCCAGAACCTCAGAGGTCGGGACCTTCCCCCTCCATCCCCCGGAGGAGGGCCTCCGCCTCCTCCATGTAGGAATCCCAGGGAATGAGGGCGAAACCAGCCCCTCCCCGGGCGGCGTAGTAGGGCAGGTCCAGACGCAAGGGGGTGCGCACCTCCCAGGACTCCCGCACCAGGGCGGGCGGGGGCTTGGGGTGGGGACGGGGCAGGAGGCGTTCCAGCAGGAGGGCGAGGCGGTAGGGGATGAGGCCCATCAGTTCCTCCGCACCTTCTTGTTGAGGAAGTCCAGGAGGAGGTAGCGGCCGATGTTGCCGGGATGGGTGAGGTAGGCCTTGCCCCGGGTGATCTGGGAAAGCTTTTTCACAAAGGCCAAGAGCTCTGGCTCCCGGGCCAGCATGAAGGTGTGGATGGGGATCCCCTCCCGGCGGGCCAGGGTGGCCTCCTTGAGGGTTTCCGCCAGGATCAGGGGGTCCAGGCCCCAGGCGTTTTTGTAGATCTCCCCGCTGGGCAGGGTCAGGGCCGAGGGCTTGCCATCCGTGATAAGGATCATCTGCCGCATCTCCCCGCCCATCTTCTTGAGGAGGGTGCGGGCCAGTTCCAGCCCCGCCTTGGTGTTGGTGTGGTAGGGGCCCACCTGGGCCAGGGGCAGTTTGGCCAGGGGGATCTCCTCCGCGGTGTCGTGGAAGAGGACGAAGCGCACCCGGTCCCCGGGAAACTGGGTGCGGATGAGGTGGGCCAGGGCCAGGGCTACCCGCTTGGCGGGGGTGAAGCGGTCCTCCCCGTAGAGGATCATGGAGTGGGAGCAGTCCAAAAGGACCACGGTGCTCATGCTGGCGGTGTACTCCGCCAGGTCTATGACCAAGTCCCCCTGGTCCAGGTTCTCCAGGCCTTTGGCCGCTACCTTCTTGAGGGTCTCGGGAACGTTGAGCTCCAGGGGGTCCCCCCAGTCCCAGGGCTTGGTCTCCCCGGTCTTCTCCACCCCGGGGGCGTGGTGGGGGGTGGGGTGGAGGCCCGGAGGGTTGCGGCCCAGGGCCCCCAGGAGCTCCCTGAGGCTTTTCAGCCCCAAAAAGTCCGAGGCCTTTTCCGTGAGCTCAAGCCGCGCTTCCCCCGCCTCCCCCCGGTACCCCCCTTGGGCGGGGTTGGTGGGGTCCTCCCCGGGAAGTCGGAGGTATCCCGCCTCCTTTAGCTTCTGGATCATCCCCTGGATCGCCTGGTAGAGCCGGGTCTCCTCCTTGCGGTTGGCGAAGCGGGCCTCCCTTAGCCAGTCCTCGGGGACCAGCTCGTTCTTGAGGAGGGCCTGGAGGAGGGCGTCGTAGAGGTCCTCCAGGGTGGGGGCACGGCTCGGGTCGGGGTCGTAGCGCTGGAAGGGGTCCTGGAAGCCCGAGTCCAGGAGGAAGTCCTCCAGGAGGGCGAGGATCTCCTCGGGGGAGAGGCCCTCGAGGCCTCCCTGGTAGCGGCTGTAGCGGACGGCCTTAGTTGCCATACCCCCTCGCCCTCTCCGCCGCCTGGTAGCTGGTTTCTCCGCGGGAGAGTTTCTTCCGGCCCACCAGGCCCTCCAGGACGAACTCCCCCGCGGAGAGGAGGCGTTCGGGGTCTTCCCCCTCCGCCAAGAGATGGGCCGCCTCCACCAGCCCCGGGACCTCGGCCATGGCGGAAAGGGCCTCTTTGGGGTTCTCGGGCAGGGTGAGGAGGTTCCCTTCCTCAAAGTAGGCCACGATGGGCTCGGTCCTCAGGCGGTAGCGGGGAAGCACCATGCCGAAGGCCCGCTGGACGAGGTCCTTGGCCACCTTGTCCGCCCCCTGGAGCTCTCCCTCGTACTCCAGCTCCAGCTTGCCGGTGATGGCGGGGAGGCCCGCGTAGAGGTCTAGGGGCCGGGCCACGGGCCTTCCCCCCTGGAGGAGGGCCCGCCTTTCGGCGCTCGTCGCCACCACCTCCAAAAGGCTGATGGCCAGGCGCTGGGAGACCCCTGCCGTCTGGTCCACCCTACGGTCCTCCCGGGCGGCGAAGGCCACGGCCTCCACGGAAAGGCGGATCCACTCGGGCACCTCCACCCCTTCGGGGAGGAAGGCCTCCTGGGCGCTGATCCCCGCCCCCTCCTCCAGGGAGCGGGGGTAGTGGGTGCGGATCTCGCTGCCGATGCGGTCCTTCAGGGGGGCGACGATCCTTCCCCGGGCCGTGTAGTCCTGGGGGTTGGCGGTGAAGACCAGCCAGACGTCCAGGGGGAGCCTTATGGGGTAGCCCCGGATCTGGACGTCCCCCTCCTCGAGGATGTTGAAAAGGGCCACCTGGACCTTGGGGGCCAGGTCGGCGAGCTCGTTCACGGCAAAGATGCCCCGGTTGGCCCGGGGCAGGAGGCCGTAGTGGATGCTTTCCAGGTCGGCCATCCCCCTGCCCCGGCGGGCGGCCTTGATGGGGTCCATATCCCCCAGGAGGTCGGCCACGGTGGTGTCGGGGGTGGCCAGCTTCTCCACGTACCGCTCCTCCCGCCCCACCCAGACAATGGGGGCCTCGTCCCCGGCCTCCTCAAGTAGCCTTTTCCCCTCGGGGGAGATGGGGCTTAGGGGATTGTCCCTAAGCTCGGTGGCCAGGGCGGGGATCTCCTCGTCTAGAAGGGAGGTGAGGCTACGGAGGATGCGGCTTTTCGCCTGCCCCCGGGTGCCCAGGAGGATGAAGTTCTGCTTGGCCAGAATGGCCTGGACCAGGGCAGGGATGACGGTGTCCTCGTACCCGTGGATGCCGGGGAAGAGGGGCCCCTTTCGCCTTAACTTCTCCAGAAGGTTCGCCCGCGCCTCCTCCTTCACCGAGCGCTTGAGCTTTGCCAAGGGGTAGGTGCGCTTGAGCTCGCCGAGGGTTTTCGCCTTCACCCTTCCCAGTTTAGGGCTTTAGCCGGGGAGGTCTGTGGGCGTGGTCCCTATGGGCAGGCCTGGCGCTGCCTAACGCCTTTCTCATGCCCAGGGGATATCTTGGCAGCGTGGAGATCCATGGCACCACCATCCTGGCCGTGCGCAAGGGCGGGGTCACCGCTTTGGCGGGGGACGGGCAGGTCACCTTCGGCCAGACGGTCCTGAAACGGGGGGCGGTGAAGGTGCGCCGCCTCGAGGTGGGCGAAGGGGTCCTGGTGGGCTTCGCCGGGGGCGTGGCCGACGCCATGGCCCTTCTGGAGAGGTTTGAGGAGCGCCTTCGGGAGGCCAAGGGGAGCCTGCTTAAGGGGGCGGTGGAGACCGCTAAGCTCTGGCGCACCGACCGGGTTCTGCGCCACCTCCAGGCCATGATCGTGGCCGCTGACCGGGAGAACATGGTCCTCCTCTCGGGAAGCGGCGAGGTCATCGCTCCCGAGGAGCCCCTCCTGGCGGTGGGGAGCGGGGGTCCCTACGCCTTGGCGGCGGCCAAGGCCCTTTACCGCCATTCCTCCTTGGGCGCCCGGGAGATCGCCGAGGAGGCCCTCAAGATCGCCGCGGAGGTGGACCTCTACACCTCGGGCCAGGTCACGGTCCTCACCCTGGGGGAAGCATGAACCTGACGCCCGCCGAGATCGTAAGGGAGCTTTCCAAGCACATCGTAGGCCAGGAGGCGGCCAAGAAGGCGGTGGCCGTGGCCCTAAGGAACCGCTACCGCCGCAAGAAGCTCCCCCCCGAGGTGGCCCGGGAGGTGACGCCCAAGAACATCCTCATGATCGGGCCCACGGGGGTGGGGAAGACGGAGATCGCCAGGCGCCTGGCCCGCTTGGCTGGGGCTCCTTTTGTGAAGGTGGAGGCCACCAAGTTCACCGAGGTGGGCTACGTGGGCCGGGACGTGGACGCCATCGTGCGCGATCTGGCCGAGGCCAGCTACCAGCTGGTGCTGGAGGAGATGAAGAAGGAGGTGGAGGAGAAGGCCCTGGCCTTCGCCGAGGAGGAGCTGGCCACCCTGCTCCGCGCCTCCATCGCCGAGGTGCGCTCGGGCCGCCTGGACGGGCTTTCCGTGGAGGTCCAGGTGGAGGAGGAGGTGGGCCTCCCCTTCATGGGGGTCCTGGGGGGAGAGGCCTTCGGCGGCATGGGCGAGATGCTCAAGGGCCTCCTGCCCAAGCGCCCCGTGCGCAAGCGCATGACCGTGAAGGAGGCGCGGGAGGTCCTCAAGAACCAGCATGCGGAACGCCTCATAGACAAGGAGGAACTCAAGGAGGAGGCGAGGCGCCGGGCCCAGGAGGAGGGCATCGTCTTCATTGACGAGATTGACAAAGTAGCCCGTCGCGAGGGGACCGTGGGGCCCGATGTGTCCGGGGAGGGGGTACAGCGGGACCTCCTGCCCATCGTGGAGGGAACGGTGGTCTCTACCCGGATTGGCCCCGTTTCCACGGAGCACGTCCTCTTCATCGCCGCCGGGGCTTTCCACGTGGCCAAGCCCTCGGACCTGATCCCCGAGCTCCAGGGGCGTTTCCCCATCCGGGTGGAGCTTTCCCCCTTAGGCCCCGGGGAGTTCTACCGCATCCTGAAGGAGCCCGAGAACTCCCTCATCCGGCAGTACACGGAGCTTCTCCGCGCCGATGGCACCGAGCTCGTCTTTGAGGACGAAGCCCTTTGGGCCATCGCCCAGGCGGCTCACCGGGCCAACCAGGAGCTGGAGGACATCGGGGCCAGGAGGCTGGCCACGGTGTTGGAGCGGGTGCTGGAGGAGGTGAGCTTCCAGACCGACCTGGGCCGGGTGGAGATCACCCGGGCCTATGTGGAAAAGCGCTTGGAGGCGGTTTTCGCCTCTCCGGACCTGACGCGGTTTGTCTTGTAGGAGGAAGGATATGCGCTGGTTTCTCTTGAGTCTAGGCTTGTTGGCGACTTCCGTTCTGGCCCAGACCCCCCCACCCCCCCCCGGTCAGGTGCAGCAGGACTCCTTGAAGATGGGGGTGCAGCTTTACGCTCTGGGGCGGTACGAGGCGGCCCTAGCCTTCTTTGAGCGGGCGGTCAGGGAGAGCCCTCAGAACCCCGATGCCCTTTACTGGTTGGCCCGGGCCCAGCTGAAGATGGGCCTTCTCAACCCCGCTTTGGAGAACGCCAAGGGTTTGGTGGCTAGGAACCCCCGCTATACCGGGGGGTACATGGTCCTCGCCGAGGCCTACGTGGCCCTCTACCGGGCCGCGGAGGACCGGGAAAAGGGGAAGGTTCACCTGGAGCAGGCCCTTTCCGTACTGCGGGATGCGGAAAGGATCAATCCTCGGTACGCCCCCATCTTTGCCCAGCGGGGCCTGGTTTACGCCTTCCTGGGGCAGATGGACAGGGCCGAGGAGGCCTTTAAGCGGGCCCTGGCCCTCGAGGACACCCCCGAGGTGCGCTCGGCCTTGGCTGAGGTCTACTTGGCCACAGGCCGCCTGGACGAGGCCTTGGAGCAGTACGCCAAGGCGGTGGGCCTGGCCCCCAAGAACCTGGACCTCCGGGTGCGCTACGCCTCGGCCCTGCTCCTCAAGGGGAGGCCGGAGGAGGCCGCGAAGGTCCTGGAGGAGGGGCACAGGCTCAAGCCCCTGGACGCCGAGGGCTGGTATACCTTGGGGCAGGCCTATCTGGCCCTGGGGCGGGCCAAGGAGGCTGGGGTAGCCCTGGAAAACGCCGTGGCCCTGGCTCCCTTGCGCTTCCCCGCCGCCTACTACTACTTGGGCCAGGTCTATTTGGCCTTGGGGGAACACGAGAAGGCCAGGGGCCGCCTCACGGTGGCGGTGCGCCTCGAGCCCAAGAGGGCGGAGTACCGCTACCTCCTCTGCCTGGCCAATGAGCGGCTGGGGGACAAGGAGGGGGCCCGGTACCAGTGCCAGGAGGCCCTCAAGCTGAAGCCTGGCTACAAGGAGGCGGAGGAGGTCCTGAGGCGCCTGTAGCCTTGGGCTTCCCCTTGGGATGGGCCTGGGCTAAGGTGGGAAGGTCCATGTGGCGGTACCAGGGCGGCGCCTTTTTCCCCGAGGCCTTTCCCCTTCCGGAGGAGGCCAGCCTGCTCCTGGTGCTGAACGGGACCCCGTGGACCTCCCTGAGCTACACCCCAGGAGAGGAGGCCTACCTGGTCTTGGGCCACCTCTTTCTGAGCGGGGTGCTGGAGGGCCTCGAGGGGGTTCGCCTCCAGGTGGGGGAGGGGGTGGTTCTGGTGGAGCTGCCCTCCCTGCCGGAGAAGGGGTTGGGCGCACGGGATGCGGGGTGTGCGGCGGGGTTGCGCTATGGGGAGCCCAGGCTGGCCCTCCTACCCCGGGTGCCCTTGGACCCCAGGCTTCCCCTCCAGCTCATGGCGGAGCTTCGTGCCCGCTCGCGGCGGTATCCGGAAACCCGGGGCATTCACGGGGCGGCCCTTTTTGACCTCGAGGGCAGGTTGCTTTACCTGAACGAGGACATTGGCCGCCACAACGCTGTGGACCGGCTGGCGGGCTTCATGCTCCTTGAGGGCATCCGTCCCCCGGTTCTCTTGGCCTCCACCGGCCGGGTGAGCCGGGAGATGGCCGCCAAGGCCATCGGCCTGGGGGCGGTGCTCCTGGCTACCCGCACCGGGGCCACGGCCCCAGCGGTGAAGCTAGCCCAGGACTACGGGCTGGCCCTGGCCACCTACGTGCGCCCCGGGAGCTACCGTCTTTATGCCCCCGGAGGGATTTTCCAGGAAGCTCCTAAGCCTTAGGCTCTTCCTTCTTCTCCTCCCCCTCTTGCAGGCCCTTTTTAAACTCCCGGGCCGACTGGCCGATGCCCCGAGCCAGCTCGGGTAGCTTCTTGGCGCCAAAGAGGAGCAGGATGACCAGGAGGATGAGGATGATTTCCAGCGGTCCTAGGTGCATGGGGCCATAATAGCACGCCTTGACCCTCCTTGGGTGAGGTGCTATCGTGGCCTGTGGGTGGCCACGGCCCCGGGGCGTAGCGCAGGCCGGTAGCGCACCTGCTTTGGGAGCAGGGGGTCGCCCGTTCAAATCGGGCCGCCCCGACCACGCGGGAGTAGCTCAGTTTGGTAGAGCATCGGCCTTCCAAGCCGAGGGTCGCGGGTTCGAGTCCCGTCTCCCGCTCCACAAAGCCGGGGCTTTGGCCCCGGTGCCTTTCTTGGGCCCGTAGCTCAGGGGACAGAGCAGCCGCCTTCTAAGCGGTAGGTCGGGGGTTCGAATCCCTCCGGGCCCGCCACCTTCTGAAGGCAAAGCTTCCGCACTCGGAAGCTTAGGAATGGGTCAAGCTGACCCCCATACTTGACCCCCAAAGGAAGGGCAAACCTCTCCCCCGGCCTCGAGGCCGGGGGGCGGTTTTGGGGGTCAGCTTTAGGGGTCAGGCCTGAGGCCTGGGGCCCGCCACCAGGTCCTCCGGGTCAAAGGTCCAGGCCTCCCTCTCCCGGGCCAGCAGGTGGCGGTAAATGTCCAGCGTGATGGAGGGCCGCGCATGGCCCAGGCGGGCCGCCACCACCTCCGGCGGTGCCCCTTCGGCCAGGAGCATGGAGGCGAAGGTGTGCCGGAGGTCGTGGGGCCGTATGGGGGGCAGGCCCACACGGGCCACAATCTTCCGAAGGGCGTGGGCCAGGCTATGGGGGTTGAGGGGCTGGGAGGGGTCCTTGGCGCTCGGGAACACCCAGGCCTCCCGAAGGTCCAGGGGGTCCATACCCGTTTCCACCAGGGCCTCCCACCGGGCCCGCAAGTGCTCCAGGGTCTTGGGGGGAACGGGAATGGTGCGCAGGCTGGAGGGGGTCTTGGGGGCGGTGAGAAGCCCTTTGCCTCCGAGGTTGGTCCAGGCCCGGCGCACGGCCAGGGTCCCCGCCCTAAAGTCCAGGTCCCCCCACTTGAGCCCCAGGGCCTCCCCAGGCCGGAGGCCCACCGCCAGGCAAAGGCGCAGGGCCGTGCCTACCTCCCAGGTGGGCCAGGCGTCCAGGGCCTGAAGGAGGGCGGCCACCTCGTGGGGCTCCAAGGTCCTCCCGGCGGTGCGGCGCGTGGGGGCCTCGAGGCGGATGGAGGCCGTGGGGTCCCGGTGCACGACTTCCAGGGCCAGGGCCTCCCTGAAGATGGCCCGCAAGTGGGTCAGCGCCTTGCGGATGGCCCTCGGGCCTAGCCCCTGGGCGGCCATGCGGTCCAAGGCCTCCCGGATATCGGCAGGCCTGATGGCCTGGAGCCGCTTTTCCCCCAAGTGGGCCAGGAGGTAGCCCACTTCCCGCTGGTAGTTGACGAAGGTCTTGGGGGCCAGGGTGGCCCGCTTGCGGGCAAGCCACCCTTCCGCGAAGGCGGCCAGGGTGGCGGCGCTCTTGGCGGGCAGGAGGCCTTTTTCGTGCTGGGCCACAAGCTCCCGCGCCTTGCGCAGGGCCTCCTCGGCAGTCTTGCCGAAGACGCTCACCCGCCTATACCGCCCATCGGGCTCCCGGAGGTAAGGGCGCACCTCCCAGCGCCCATCCTTACGCTTGCGGGCCTTCAATCCTTTCTTGGGCATAACCTCCTCTACCCTACCATTCCACGGGGGGGCGGCGTGGGCTTCGCGAAAGTTTTGTTTCGCGAAGGTTGCCGGGGGCAACCCGTCAACCCATGACGCGAAGGGGGAGTAGCCTGGGGGTTCGCCCCCGGGTTTTTCCCGGCGAAAGTTTGCGCCATTTCCCCCACGCTGAGGGGAAGGCTCCTCCCCCTCGTGTGGGGAAGGTTCTGGGGCTTTCTAGCCCTGCCGTTTTCCAAAGAGGGCTACCCCTCCTCGTCCAAGGGCCACTCCGCCGCGGTGAAGGAGAGGGGATGGGGCTCCGCCTTCGGCGCGGCGGCCAGGGCCAGCTTGAGGGCCAGGGCGGCCACCCGGGCCTTGTGCTCCGGGTTGAGGCCTTCCGCCTCCTCCAGGGCCTTCTCCAGGACCGCCACGGCCTTGCCCCCAAGCCCGGCCAGGCGCGTGCGCCAGGCCTCGGCCTCCTCCCACCGGGCGCGGGCGGCCTCGTACCGCTCAGTCCACTTCGGCTTCGCCTTCGCCTTCCTCATCTTCCACCTCCTTGAGCTTGAGCCCGGAGAAGAGGGCTTCCAGCGCCTTGCGGAAGTCTTTGCCCAGGTCCTCGGCCAGGGCCTCGGGGAAGGCCCGGAGGGCGTACCTCCCCCACATGGGCAGGCCAAGGTCCAGGGCCCGGTCCTTCCCCCCTCTCCGGGCCTGTGAGAGGTAGCCCAGGTGGGCGCACTTCCTGCAGAGGAGCCCCCGGTGGACCAGGTAGAGCACCCGGCGGTTCCCCCCGCACCCGGGGCAGACGAAGACCCACTCCACCCCGAAGGGGTGCCTCACCCCCTTTAGGCTCACCACTTGCTCCCCGAAGGCCAGGCAAACGGGCGGCCTCTCGGGGAGGGGGCGGCCCGTCTTCATCCGCCACCACTCCGCCAGCCACGCGGCCCAGATTTGGGGGGTTCGTTCGGCAATCCCCTCCCAGGGCCTTCCCGGTCCCCTCCCCAGCCCGGGGAGAGGGCCGCGCCTTCCCGCCCCGAGGGCGGCCCTAAGCGCCAGGTCCAAGTCCCTGATTTCCTCCATCATCGTCTAACCCCCATGCCGAACGGGCTTACGCCCCCACCTCCTCACGCCGCTTCACCCGGGCCCGGGCGATGGGCTCAAGCCGGGGCGGGTTCCCGGCCCAAACTCCCAGAAGCTCCACCTCCTGGGCTTCCGGCCAGGCCTCCTCCAGGAAGCTCAACCGCTCCACCAGCCAGGCCTCGAGGCTCGGGGCGTTCTGCCCAGGCCAGGCGGCGTGGGCCTCCAGGTCCTCCTCCTCCGGCATGGCCAGAGCCCAGTAGAGCACCCGGCCATCGGCCACCACCCGGACCTTAGGCGGGCGCATGGCGCGCACCTTGGCCGCGAGGTCCGGGGCCAGGGTGATGAGCTTCCGCCAGGGGCTCACAGCTCCACCTCCACCTCGTCCTCCTCTTCCCCCCGGGCCGTTTTAGAAAGAGGAGGGGCAACACCTCCCGCATCCCCCGCATCCCCCGCAAACGGCGTCCTGGAGCCGTTTAGTACGCGCGGGGGTTGTGCGGGGGTTGCGGGGGATTGCGGGGGTTGTGCGGGGGGTTGCGGGGGTTGCCCCTTCCATCCCCCGCGCTCAGGAGTGTCGTCCTGGAGCCGGGTTACGGGGGTTGCGGGAGTTGCGGGGGATGCGCCGCTACTCCTTTCTAAAACCCAGAGGAGGCGCTTGACCCGGGCGTCCCGCACCCCCTCCACCTTCAGCCCCACCCCCCGGAGGGCGGCCTGGACGCGGGGAAGATGTTTGCCCAGCCCGGCGGGGGTGCGGGGCCACCCTTCGGGCTTGACCCGGGCGTCCTTGAGGCCCATCGCCTCCTCCAGGGCGGCCAAGAGTTCCGATGCGGAAAACACGGCCCGGTGCCCCTCCGGCCAGTCGGCGGTGAAGAGGAGGAGGGCCTGGGCCACGGGGTCGTTGTCCAGAAGGTCCTGGTTGAGCCCGGCCTGCACCGCGTAGAAGGCCGCCACCACCTCCCCGGCCTCAAGGCCCAGGGCGGGGGCGGCGGCCTCAGCCCAGATGGCCCAATCGGCTAGGCGGGGCAAGGAGGGCAGGGCCTTCCGCGCCACCTCCCAGCGCCTCAGGGCCAGGACCACGGCGTCCAGGAGGGCCCCCAGGGCCTGGGGGTGGGCCCGGGCAAAGGCCTCCCAAATCTCCCGTTCGGGGCGGCGCTCCCCGTCCTCCAGCCGCACCAGGTTGACCATCGCCACCCGGTCGGCCAAGTCGTCCCGGAGGATGCCGAAACCTATCCCCGTGAGGATGACGGGCCGTTGCGCCTCCAGGACGTGCTCTTCCGAGTCCGAGTAAAGCTCCCTCTTGCCCAGCCCGCCCCCGGTGGAAAGGCGGCATAGGGCGTCCGAAAGCCAGGTGGGTATCTTGGAAAGGTTGTCAAAGGCCAGTACCCAGGACCCCTTGGCGCCCACCATCAGCGCCTCCACGTCCTTGGGCTCAGCCCGTAGGGCGGCCTCCTGGGGGTCCACCAGGGCCTTGAGCACCCTCGCGGCGGTGCTCTTCCCCGCCCCCTTCTCCCCGGCCAGGACCAGGATGGGGTACGGGCCTTGAGGGGAGAGGGCCCCCACCAGCCACCCCAGGACCAGGGCCACGTCCCGGCGCTCCCTCAGGGGCAGGAGTTCCAGGAGGGGGGCTAGACTGCCGCCACGCTCAGGGAGGGGGAGGGGCTTCTGGTGCCGCCCCCGGCGGAAACGCACCGGGGCCTCATGGGCCGGGATGATGCGCCACCCCGAGGGGTCTACCTCCACCACGCTCCAATCGGGCCGGGCCAGGTCCAGGTACACCTTGCCCTCCCACCCGGCCAGGCGTGTGTGCACCTCGTGCTCCTCCCCCTCAAAGAGGGCCTTCGCCTCCAGGACGGCCAGGGCGTCTTGGAGGGCCTGGGCGTAGAGAGGCTTGCCCCTTTCCGCGTAGTAGAGCCCGGCGAGCCAGGTGCGAAACTCCTTGCCCCGCAGGGGATGATGCTCCACGTGCCCCTCCCGGGACAGGGTGGCCCAGGCCTCCTTGCTGGGGGTGTGCCAGAGCTTAGGGCCGGCCTTCAGGGCCAGGTCTACGGCGTCCTTGGCGGCGGTGGCGTCCTCCTTCTTGGGGCCCAAGAAGTCCTGCCAGGCCAGCCGCACCGCCTGCAGGGTGGCCCCCACCCGCTTGGCGGCCTCCCGCAAGACGGCTTCCGCCTCCACGGCGTCCAGGCCCGCCTCCACGATGGCCTCAAAGAGGGACTGCCTGACCCGGCCCCAGTTCTCAGGGGCCAAGCCCTCCAAGATGGCGCGGATGGCCTCACTCATGGGCCACCCCCTTCGCCCGGGCCCGGCGGTTCAAGGCCCAGCGCATCCGAGGGGGGAGGGGGTGAGGGTCCTCTAGGATGAGCGGCCTCGCCTCTCCTACCCTCAGCCCCCACCGCGCCGCATCCCGGGCCTCCCGCTCAGGTAGCCCGGCCCGCATAGCGGCGGCTACCAGGGCCTCTTCCGCCTCCTCCGGGGAGAGTCCATGGGGGATTAGCCCCCCCGCGGCCACGGCGTAACGGATGAGGGTGTTGTGCCTCTGCCCCTCCGGGGTGCGGGCCACTTGGGCGGCGTAGGCCTGGAGAAGGGCCTGCAGGCGCTTGGGGCTCGTCCCCCCCTCGGGAGTCCACACGCTCCTGGGAGGAGGAGGCGGCGGGGGGAGGAGCTTCAAGAGGAGGCCCCGGGGCACCGGGGGAAGCCCCTCCGGCCTCACCAGGGGCACCTCCCACTCGTAGCCCCTCCCGTCCTTGAGCCCGGTAGGCGCGGCCACCACATAAGCCCGACCCATGCCCCGGAGGTCTACCCCCTCCAAAACCCGCACGCTGGCGGAAAGCCTCACCCCCTCGGGAAGCCGGAGGAAAAGGTGTACCCCTCCCTTGGGAGTCCTTTGCCTTGGGGCGGCCTCGAGGGCGGGGTGCTCCTGCCTCAACCCCTCCCAGGCCGTGGGGTCGTCAAAGTCCAGGACCAAGACCCCCTCCGGGGCCAAGAGCCCCACCCCGGCCTCGGGGCAGGCCCGCCACCAGGCCTCGAGGGTGGCGGGGTCCTGGGAGGCCTCCTTGAGCCCGTGGGGCACCAGCCGGGGGTGGGGGCGCTTCTCCCCGGGGAGGAGGGGAAGGACGGCGTAGCCCAGACGGGCGTAGCCCAGGACGTGCTCAATCGGCCTCATTACTCACCTCCTCCTCCTGGGCCAGGGCCGCATCAATGAGGAGGTCAATGCGCTTGCGGGCGTCAATGCGCTCCCCCCAGGGAAGGGCCAGGAAGATAGCTTGAAAAGCGTCTAGCAAGATGGCGGTTTCCTCTTTGGCCCCCTCGGGCGTTATGATGACCACAACGGCACGCACGGCCACCCCCTACCGCCCCCGAGGCCCCCCCTCGGGGCTCGCCTCCTCGTCCAGGGGCATCCCCAGCAGGCGCTCCAGCTCCTTCCTGGGGATGATGAGCCTCGCCCCCAGGCGGGCCGCCCTCAGCTCCCCCCGCCAGACCAGCCGATAAATGTGGTTTGGATGGACTCCAAGTGCCGAAGCCGCTTCCTTGACGCTCAGTCCAAGCTTACGCATGTTTTTGCCCCGCTTTTCCGCGCCCAGGGAGGGGCACCCTGGACGGGCCTGACGACCTAAAGCCGCAAAACCTACGGCTTCAGGCCGCCAGGGGCGGGGCAACAGGGGCGATGACCAGGCTTCGGGTCAGGTTTTGCGTGGGGTCTTTTGGCGGTGCCCTTTCCTGGTAGCTTTCGGAAAGGGTCTTCTGGGGTTCGTGAGTCAGGCGGATGAGGTCAAAGACCAGAATAAGGAGCGCGCTCAGAGCTTTAAGTGCGGCTTTAAGAGCTTCGTTAAGCGTCTTGCCGCGCCTTAGGCTCTGCAGGTAAACGAAGAAGAGCTTAAGCACCCGCTCATGGGGCAACCTCCGGAAGCGGATCCGCGTCCCCCCGCGCTTGGCGGCCCTCCCCCTGAAGAAAACACCTTGAGCAAGGTGCCGCCCTACTAAAGAGAGGTAGTTCAATAGAGGCCTAAGTGCCTCAAAAAGGTTATCCCGCGCGTCTTGCAGACTTCTGATTACAGCCCCTGCCTCTCCGGCCAGGGGGGCCATCGCCTCAAGTGTCTGGTGTAGCGTCCTCCTGGCGGGTTCCGCCGCCTTAAGTGCCTGGTGTAGAGTCCTCCTAGCGGTTTCCACCGCCTCGTTAAGGTTCCTTAAGGTTTCCTGGGGAAGGGTCCAGGTGGCGGCGTAGGCCTCAACAGAGGCCTGAAGGTTCCTCACGGCTTCGCTTTGGGCGAAGTGTTGTAGCTTGGCCGTGAGTCCCCCTTGCATCTTGCCCCTACCATAGCACGCCCCCTCTTCACTCGCAATACCATGACATCACCCCACAAAACCTTTTCTTGCAAAGGGTTCTTTTCGTGGGATAGCTTCACGGGTTGACCCCCAAACTTGACCCCCATTGACCCCCAAAACTGACCCCTAACCGGAGGTAATCCAAGGTAATGCCATCCCGGGGAAAACGCGTGTAGGACGCCGATTTTTGCAATAACGGGTTATCGGAGGTTAGGGGTCTTCGCCTCCTTCTAAGCGGTAGGTCGGGGGTTCAAATCCCTCCGGGCCCACCAGGTCAGGGACGCAAAACTTTACCCCTCGGTAGCGTGGCCGGGGGTGCTTTGCTGGTGGAAGGCCTCCCCCAGGAGGGCTGGTCTGGCTGGGGAAGGGGCGTTTGTAGCTTGCGAGCCCTTGCCCCAAGGGGTAGGCTTGCGGGTGGAGGTTGGTGTGGAAACCCTCGAGGCGGTTCGCGAGCTGGCGCGGCGCTTCGCCCGGGAGAGGGTTCTGCCCGAGGCCCTGAGGCTGGACCGGGAGGCCCGCTTTCCCCGGGAGCTTTTCCGGGAGGCCGCGGCTTTGGGCTTTCCCGCCCTGGTGGTGCCCGAGGCCTTTGGCGGCGCGGGGCTTGGGCCCAAGGCCTTGGCCCTGGTGGCGGAGGAGCTGGCCTACGCCTGCCCTGGGGTGGCGGCGGCCCTCCTCCTCAACAACCTGGTGGCCGACGCCCTCCTCCTCTCCGGTAGCCCGTACGCCCAGGCCTTCTTGCCCCGCCTGAAGGAAGAGGTGGCCTCCTACGCCCTGACCGAGCCCCATGCGGGCTCGGACGTGGCGGCCATCCGCACCCGGGCGGAGAAGGCTCCGGGGGGCTTCCGGCTTTTTGGGCGCAAGACCTGGATCAGCCACGCCCCTGAGGCCAGCTTTTTTGTGGTCTTTGCCAAGGTGGCCGAGGGGCGGGAGGGCATCGCCGCCTTCTTGGTGGAGCGGAAGGAGGGGGTGGAGGTGGGCCCGCCCCTGCCCAAGATGGGGCAGAAGGCCTCCCCCGCAGCCGAGGTGGCCCTGGAGGGGGTCTTCGTCCCCGAGGAGGCCCTCATCGCCCGGGAGGGTTTCCGCCTGGCCATGAGGGTCTTTGACCGCTCCCGGCCCATGGTGGCGGCCATGGCCGTGGGCCTCCTGCGCCGGGCCTTGGACGAGGCTCTGGCCTACGCCAGGGTGCGGGAAGCCTTCGGCAAGCCCCTTTTTGAGCACCAGGGGGTGGGGTTCAAGCTGGCGGAGATGGCCATGGACCTCGAGGCCGCCCGCCTCCTCACCCACCGGGCCGCCGGCCTGGCGGAGAGGGGAGAGGCCAACGCTCTGGAGGCGGCCATGGCCAAGGCCTTCGCCGCGGACGCCGCGGTGCGGGGGGTGTCGGAGGCCCTCCAGGTCTTCGGGGGGAACGGCTACTCGGAGGAGTACCCCATGGCCAAGCTCTACCGGGACGCCAAGGTGCTCCAGATCTACGAGGGCACCTCGGAGATCCAGCGGGTGATTGTGCTTAGAGAGCTCCTTAGGAGGGAAAGATGGGAGAGCCGGTGATCCTCGAGGCGGTGCGCACCCCCATCGGCAAGCGGAACGGGGCCCTAAGGGAATGGCGGCCCGATGCCCTGTACGCCAGGGTCTTGGACGCCCTTCTTGAACGCACGGGAGTGGACCCAGGCCTCATCGGGGACGTGGTCACGGGTTGCGTGACCCAGGTGGGGGAGCAGGGGGCCAACGTGGGGCGGCTCGCCGTCCTTCTCTCCCGGCTTCCGAAAGAGGTCCCCGCCGTCACCCTGAACCGGATGTGCGGCTCCAGCCAGCAGGCCATCCACTTCGCTTCCCAGGCCATCGCCGCAGGTGACCTGGACTTCGCCATCGCCGGGGGGGTGGAGAGCATGACCCGGGTGCCCATGTTCTCGGATATCGGCGGGGGGTTTTCCACCCTTAACCCGGAACTCTTCCAGCGCTACGAGCTCGTTCACCAGGGGGAGAGCGCCGAGCGCATCGCCGAGCGGTACGGGTTTTGCCGGGAGGAGCTGGACGAGTGGGGCTACCTCTCCCATAAGCGGGCGGCCCAGGCGGAGCGGGAAGGCCGCTTTCTAGGGCAGATGCTCCCGCTGGAGGGGCTGGACCCGGAAGGAAGGCCCTTCCTCCTCACCCGGGACGAGGGGGTACGCCCCGACGCGGACTACGGGAAGATGCTCTCCCTCAAACCCGTTTTCCGGGAAAATGGCGTGGTCACCGCGGGGAACTCCAGCCAGGTATCCGACGGGGCCGCAGCGGTCCTCCTGGGGGACCGGGAGAAGGCCCTGGCCCTGGGCCTCAAGCCCCGGGCCCGCTTCCTGGCCCGGGTGGTGGCGGCGGGGGACCCTACCCTGCAGCTTCTGGAGGTGATCCCCGCGGCCAAGAGGGCCCTGGAAAAGGCCAGGCTCTCCATCCGGGACGTGGACGTCATAGAGGTCAACGAGGCCTTCGCCAGCGTGGTTCTGGCCTTCTTGAGGGAGCTTGGCCCCGACCCGGAAAGGCTTAACCCCAACGGCGGGGCCATCGCCCACGGCCACCCCCTGGGGGCCACGGGGGCCGTCCTCATGACCAAGCTCCTTCACGAGCTGGAGCGGACCGGCGGGGAGTTCGGCCTCCAGGTGATGTGCATCGGCCACGGCCAGGCTACGGCCACGGTCATCCAGAGGATTTAGGAGGAGCCTATGGAAAGGAGCGCTTTGGTGACGGGCGGGGCCTCGGGCCTGGGCCGGGCGGCGGCTTTGGCCCTGAAGGCCAAGGGGTACAAGGTGGTGGTCCTGGACCTCAGGCGGGGGGAGGAGGACCTCCGCTATGTGGAGGGGGACGTGGCCCGGGAAGGGGATGTGGAGCGGGCGGTGGCGGAGGCCGTGGCCCAAGGCCCCCTCTTTGCCGTGGTGAACGCCGCGGGGATCGGCCTGGCCAGGAAAATCCTGGGCCGGGACGGCCCCCACGACCTGGAAGGCTTCCGCAAGGTCATTGAGGTGAACCTGGTGGGCACCTTCAACGTCCTGCGCCTCGCCGCTTGGGCCATGCGGGAGAACCCCCCGGATGGGGAGGGGCAACGCGGGGTCATCGTGAACACCGCCAGCGTGGCCGCCTACGAGGGGCAGATCGGCCAGGCGGCCTACGCCGCCAGCAAGGGGGGCGTGGCGGCCCTCACCCTGCCCGCCGCCCGGGAGCTTGCGGACTGGGGCATCCGGGTGGTAACCCTCGCCCCCGGCCTCTTTGACACCCCCCTCCTCCAGGGGCTTCCCGAGAAGGCTAAGGCCTCCTTGGCGGAGCAGGTGCCCTTTCCCCGGCGCCTGGGCCGCCCCGAGGAATACGCCTCCCTGGTCCTCCACATCCTGGAAAACCCCATGCTGAACGGGGAGGTGATCCGGCTGGATGGCGCCCTCCGCATGGCCCCCCGGTAGGGTCCTGGACCTGACCCGCCTTCTCCCCGGGCCCCTGGCGGGGAAGCTCCTTTTGGAGATGGGCTTTCCCGTCCTCAAGGTGGAGCCCCCCGGGGGGGAGCCCCTGAGGGCCCTCGCCCCCCAGGTCTACGCCTTTCTCAACGGGGGGAAGGGGGTCCTGGAGCTAGACCTGAAGACCCCAGAGGGGTGGGAGCGGCTTCTTGCCCTGGTGCGGGAAAGCGCCCTCCTCCTGGAGTCCAACCGCCCTGGGGTCATGGAGCGGCTCGGCCTTGGCCCCGAGGTGCTCCTTGCCGAGAACCCCCGCCTGGTCTACGTGCGCCTCCGGGGCTACCCGGACTCCCCGGACGCTGGCCACGACCTCACCTACCTGGCGGAGGCGGGGCTTCTTGGCCGCTTTCCCTGGCAGGCCTTCCAGTTTGCCGACCTGGCGGGGGCCTACGCCCTGGCCCTCACCGCCCTAAAGGGCCTCCTCCTGGGAGGGGGCTTCTACGAGGTGGCCCTCTCGGAGGCGGTGAAGAGCGTGGCCTACCCCCCCATCCCCTTTCTGGACGGCTCCGTCCTCTGCTACGGGGTCTACCCCGCCAAGGAGGGGGAGGTGGCCCTGGGGGCCCTCGAGGCCCACCTCTGGGCCCGGTTTTGCGAAAAGGCAGGCCTTCCCGAACTCAAGGGGGCAGCCTTCAGCCCTGCTTTGGAGGAGAACCCCGCCTATAGGAGGCTTCGCGCCCGCTTCCTGGAGGAAACCGCCGAGGCCTGGGAGGCCTGGGCCCGGGAGGAGGGGCTTCCCTTGAGGAAGGTGCGGGGGTAGGGCCTCTCCTGTGGTATCCTCACCCCGGGCCCGCTGGGGCCTTCCCATGTTGCGGCTGGAAAACATCACCAAGCGCTTTGGCCCGGTGGTGGCCAACCGGGGGGTGAGCCTGGAGGTCCGCAAAGGGGAAGTCCTGGCCCTTTTAGGGGAGAACGGGGCGGGAAAAACTACCCTGGTGAGCATCCTCTACGGCCTCTACGCCCCCGACGAGGGACGGATCCTCCTAGAGGGCAAGGAGGTGCGCATCCCTTCTCCCAGGGCCGCCCAGCGGCTTGGCATCGCCCTGGTGCCCCAGCACCCCGAGCTCATAGAGGCCCACAGCGTGGCGGAGAACCTGGCCTTGCGCACCTATCCCCGCTACGCCCGCCTTGGGCTTTTGGACTACCGGGCCATGGAGAAGGACGCTGAAGACCTCATCGCCCGCCACCGCATCCAGACCCCTTCCCCCAAAACCCCGGTGCGGTTCCTTTCGGGAGGCAACGTGCAGAAGGTGATCCTGGCCCGGGAGCTTCGGGAAGGCCCGCGGCTCCTTCTGGCCATGCACCCCACCTACGGGGTGGACGTGGGAGCGGCGGAGGAGGTCCACGCCAGGCTTCTGGGCCTGGTGAGGGAGGGGGCGGCGGTGCTCCTGGTAAGCGAGGACCTGGACGAGATCCTGGCCCTGTCCCATCGGGTGGCGGCCATGTACCGGGGGCGGCTGGTGGGGCCCATTCCCCGGGAGGCGGCGAGCCCGGAGCGCCTGGGCCGCATGATGACAGAGGGGCGGGCATGAGGCTGGAGCTGGACCCAAACCCCACTTCCGGGAAGGTCTTCGCCGCCTACGGCCTTTTTCTCCTCCTGGCCCTTTTCCTCCTCGGGGTCCTGTTCCTGGCCTACGGGGTTTCCCCCCTTCGGGCCTACGGCCTCCTCTTTTCCCCTCTCGCCGACCCCCTGGGCCTGGCGGAGATCGCCCGGCGCACCATCCCCCTTCTCCTCATCGGAGCGGGGCTTGCCCTGGCCTTCCGGGTGGGGTTTTTCAACATCGGGGCGGAGGGGCAGCTCCTCATGGGGGCCGTGGGGGCGGCCTATGCCGCCCTCTTCCTGCCCGTGGGGCCTTGGACCCTCCCCCTCATGTTCCTCCTGGGCGGGGGGCTTGGGGCCTTGTGGGCGGGGTTTGCCGCGTGGCTTAGGGTGCGCTTTGGCGCCAGCGAGATCCTCACCACCCTGATGCAGAACTACCTGGCCTACTACCTGGTGGTCTACCTGGTGGCGGGGCCTTGGAAGGGAAAACTGGTTTTCGGCTTCCTCTACACCGACCGCTTCCCAGAGGAGGCCCAGCTTCCCCGCCTGGGGGATACCCTGGTCCACTGGCCCACCCTGCTTCTGGGGGTGGCGGCGGCCGCCCTGCTCCAGGCCTTGCTTTTCCGCACCCCCTTGGGCTTCGCCTGGCGCGTCCAGGGGGAGAACCCCTTGGCCGCCCGCTACTTGGGCCTGCCGGGGGGGAGGCTTCTCCTCCTTGCCGCCCTTTTCTCCGGCCTCCTCGCCGGCTTCGCCGGGGTGGGGGAGGTGGCGGGGATCCACCTGAGGCTTCTGGAGCCCGCCCAGATCTCTCTGGGCTACGGCTTTACCGCCATCCTGGCCGCCTGGCTGGCCCGGGGGAGGCCGCTTTTTGTCCTTCTCACCGCCCCCCTTCTGGGCTTGATCCTGGCGGGGGGGGATGCCCTGAAGATGGCCCTCTCCATGCCCTTTAGGGTGGTGGACGTGGTGAGCGGGCTTTTGCTCTTGGCCCTGGTAGGGGCCGAAGCCCTGAGCCGGCACCGCATCCTCTGGAGGCGCTGATGGAAGAAGCCCTTTTCCGCGCGGTCCTCTTCGGCACGCCCATTCTGTTGGCCTCCCTGGGAGCCCTCCTCGCTGAGCGGAGCGGGGTGGTGAACCTGGGGGTGGAGGGGATCATGGCCCTTGCCGCCTTGGTGGCCTTTGGGGTGGCCCTGGGCTTTACCCCCCTCCTGGGCCTTTTGGCGGGGGTGGGGGTGGGGGTCTTAGGCGGGGTCATCCTGGGGGTTTTTGCCGTGACCCTGCGGGCCAACCAGTTCGTGGCCGGCCTGGCCGTGGCCGCCTTGGGCCTGGGGGCCTCGGGGCTTCTGGGCAAGCGGTACGAGGGGGTGCCCCTAGACCACCCCCTTCCCGAGGGGGGCTTGGCCCTTCTCGCCCTGTTTCTGGCCTTTTCCCTCCACCACTTCCTGTACCGCACCCGCTTCGGCCTTTACCTGAGGAGCGTGGGGGAAAACCCCAAGGCCGCGGACCTCTTCGGGGTGAGCGTGGACGGAGTCCGCTACGGGGCCCTGGCCTTGGGGGGCGGGCTCATGGGGATGGCCGGGGCCTACCTTTCCCTGGCCTACCGCCCCTCCTGGACGGACGGCATGACCGGGGGGCTAGGGTGGGTGGCCATCGCCTTGGTGATCCTGGCCGCCTGGGAGCCCCTTAGGGCGATCTTCGGGGCCTACCTTTTTGGCCTCCTCTTCTTCCTGCAGTTCCGCCTGCAGGGCAGTGTACCTATACCGAGCGAGGCTTTTGCCGCCATGCCCTACCTGTTGGTTATCCTGGTCCTGGCCCTTTCGGGCCGCACCCGGGCCCCCAAGGCCCTGGGTGTGCCCTTTGAGCGGGGGAGGTAAGGCGTATGCGGAGACTTTTGGTTTTCCTTTTGGCGGCCCTAGGCCTTTCCCTGGCCCAGGGCGAAAAGCTGAAGGCCTGCTTCATTTATGTGGGCCCCATCGGGGATGCGGGCTGGACCTATGCCCACGATGTGGGCCGGAAGAAGGCGGAGGCCGCTTTGCCCTGGCTGGAAACGCGCTATGTGGAAAGCGTGCCCGAGGCCCAGGCCCTTCCCGTCATCGACCGCTTTGTGAGGGAGGGGTGCCAGGTGATCTTTGCCACCAGCTTTGGGTACGGAGAGGCGGTCCTCGAGGCCGCCAAGAAGTACCCGAACATCATCTTCGCCCACGCCACCGGGATCAAGCGGGCTCCCAACGTGGCCACCTACATGGCGGACTTCTACCAGGTCTACTACCTCAATGGCCTGGCCGCTGGAGCCCTTTCCAAGACGGGTAAGGTGGGGTACGTGGCGGCCTTCCCCATTCCCGAGGTGAAGCGGCACATCAACGCCTTCACCCTGGGGGTTCGGGCGGTGAACCCCAAGGCCCAGGTCCTGGTGCGCTGGATCAACGCCTGGTACGACCCCGCCAAGGCCCGCGAGGCCACCGAGGCCCTCCTGGCCCAGGGGGCCGACGTCTTCGCCTTCACCGAGGACACGCCCACGGTGATCCAGACCGCCGCCAGGAAGGGGGCCTACTCCTTTGGCCACTACACCCCCATGCTCAAGTTCGCCCCCGACCATGTGGTCTCCGGGCAGATCGTGCATTGGGACGTCATCTACATTGACTTCCTCAAGAAGGTGAAGGAGGGTGTCTACACCGCCAAGAACCTGGAGAACGTGGACTACTTCTGGCTCCTCCAGCACAAGGCGGTGGAGGTGGGGGCCGATTACGGGGTGCCCATCAACCCCAAGCACGTGCCCCTCTTGCAGAAGGCCCAGATGACCGTGGGAAACAAGAAGGTTTCCGTGTACGAGCGCACCATGGCCCTTCTCAAGGATATGGGGAGCCCCAGGCCCACCTTTGATCCCTTCACCGGGCCCATCAAGGACCGCAAGGGGGTGGTGCGGATCCCGGCGGGGAGGAAGGCCTCGCTCCAGGAGCTCCTCACCATGGAGTGGGCGGCCCCCGGGGTGGTGGGGGACTGGCCAGGGGAGCCCAAGTAATCCCAGGGGCCGGGGGTTTCCCGGCCCCTTTGCCTTACAGGCTTCGGAGGACGGCCTCGAGGATCTCCAGGCCCATGGCCGCCTCCTCCCGGGAGAGGATCAGGGGCGGGGCCAGGCGCAAAGCGGAAGGACCGGCCGCCAGGGTGAGTAGGCCCTTCTCAAAGGCCAGCCGCTGGGCCTTGTCCCTCAGGTCCGGCCTCGCCTCCTCCGGGCTCCCGAAGTCCAGGCCGATCATCAGGCCCCGGCCCCGCACGTCCCCCAGGGAGGGGAAGCGCTTCTGCATCTCCTTGAGCTCCGAGAGGAGGAAGCCCCCCACCTCCTTGGCGTTTTCCATGAGGCCGCCCTCGAGGAGGTCCAAGGTGGCGTGGGCCGCCGCCGCCGCCACCGCTTGGCCGCCGAAGGTGGTGCCGTGGGCCCCGGGCCGCCAGCTCCCAAGCTCCTCCCGGAAGAGGAGGGCGCTTAGGGGGTAGCCGGAGGCCAGGCCCTTGGCCAGGACGTAGACGTCTGCCTCCACCCCCTCGTGCTCCAGGGCAAGGAAGCGCCCCGTGCGCCCGGCCCCGGTCTGGACCTCGTCCGCCACCAGGAGGATGCCGTGCCGCTCCAGGAGGGCCTTAAGCTTGGGAAGGAAACCAGGCGGGGGCAGGACGTACCCCCCTTCCCCCTGGATAGGCTCCAGGAAAAAGGCGGCCACCTCCTCCGGGGGTACCACGGTGCGGAAGAGGTGCTCCAGGTGGTCCAAGACCGCCTCCCCCACCGCCTCGGGCCGGGCCCCCAGGGGGGGGCGGAAGGGGTTGGGGAAGGGGATATGGAGCACCCCGGGGAGGAGGGGGCTGAAGCCCTTGCGGTAGGCGCTCTTGCTGGCGGTGAGGGAGAGGGCCCCCAGGCTTCGCCCGTGAAAGGCCCCGGTGAAGGCCAGGAGGTAAGGCCTTCCCGTGTGGTGGCGCACCAGCTTGATGGCGGCCTCAATCCCCTCGGTGCCCGAGTTGCCGAAGAAGACCCGGTAGCCCCCGCCCACCTTGGCCACCAGGCGCTCGGCCAGGGAGAGGGTGGGCTCGTGGGTGAAGTCGGAGAAGCAGACGTGGGCGAAGCGCTCCGCCTGGGCCCTCACCGCCTCCAATACCTTGGGGTGGGCGTAGCCGGTGGTGTTCACGGCGATGCCCGCCATGAAGTCCAGGAAGACGTTCCCGTCCACGTCCTCCAGGAAGACCCCTTCCCCCCGGGCGGGGACGAAGGGATAGGGGCGGACATAGGAGGGGGAAAGCACCCTCTCCCCCCGGTTTAGGAGTTCCTTCGCCCTGGGGCCCGGTAAAGGCGTGGTGACGCTGGGTTTCATACGGGGCCAGTCTACCAGGGCCTGGAGGGCTTTCCCAGGCCAACTTTATGCGCTCTTTTGCTGGAGTTTTGCGCTAGAGGAGGCCCCTTTCCCGCAGGTGGGGCCTGGCGTAGAAGAGGGTAAGGGCGGTGGAGGCGTCCAACACCTCGCCCCTTTCCAGGAGGGCGTAGAGCTCTTTCAGGGGAATCTCTAGGGTTTCCAAAAGCTCGCCGTCCTCGAGGGCCGGCTGGCCCACCCGCCTCGCCCCCAGGGCCAAAAAGGGGTGGAAGACCACGGCGGTGAAGGAGGGCTGGGGGTGGAAGGGGGGGAGGGCCAGGTAGGTGCTGGCCTCCGCCCCCACCTCCTCCAGAAGCTCCCGCCTCGCCGCCTCCAAGGGGCTTTCCCCTGCGTCCACCTTGCCCGCGGGCACCTCCAGGAGGAACTTCCCCGTGGGGTGGCGGTACTGGCGGATGAGGAGGGCGGTGGCCCCTTCGGTCACCGGCAGGACGAAGCTGGCCGCCACCGGCCCTGGGCGGTAGATGTAGGTGATCTCCTTGCCCGTGTGGGTCTTTAGACGCTCTCTGACCAGGCGCACGGGCTCGGAGAGGATCTCCTCTAGGGACAACCGCTTCCAGGGGCTCATCGCGTCATGCGCTCAATGACCCGGCGCACCCTCTCCCCGGGGGCCCTGGGCCCTAAGGCCTTGGTCACCGCCCCGATGGCCGCCAGCGGGGTCTTGAACTGGGCGAAGTCAATGTTCTCCCGGATCCAGGCCTCGAGCTCCTCCTCGGACATCTCCTTAGGGAGGAAGCGGTCCAAGAATTCCACCTCAAAGGCGTTTCCCTGCTCTAAGGCGATCTCCTTGAGGGCTCTTAGGACCTTCACCGCCTCCTCGTCGGGGAGGGGTTTGCCGTCCCCCTTGCGGTCCAGCTCCGCCTTCACCACCCGGGCGAAGTCCAGGGTCTTCTGGTCCCGGGCCTTCATGGCCTCCTTGATGGTCTCCTTCAGGGCCTCGTAGATGCTCATCCCCTCCAGTCTAGCGGGTACAATCCCCCTTATGTGGGCGCTCCTTTCCGTTTCCGACAAGAGGGGGCTTCTCCCCTTTGCGGAAGGGCTGTTGCGGCTTGGGTTCCGCCTTTTGGCCACCGGGGGCACGCACCAGGCCTTGAAGGAGGCGGGGCTTCCCGTCACCTACATCTCCGACTTCACCGGCTTCCCCGAGGTCCTTGCGGGCCGGGTCAAGACCCTCCACCCCAAGGTCCACGCCGCCCTTCTGGCCCGGCCGGACCAGGAGGCGGAACTCAAGGACCTGGGGTTTGAGCGCATCGGGGTTTTGGCGGTGAACCTCTACCCCTTCCGGGAGACCGTGGCCCGGGGGGCCTCCTGGGAGGAGGCTTTGGAGCAGATTGACATCGGGGGGCCCGCCATGCTGCGGGCCGCCGCCAAGAACCACCAGGCCGTCCTGCCCGTCTGCGACCCCGGGGACTACGGGAAGGTTCTGGAGGCCTTGGAGAAGGGTCCCACCCCGGAGTTCCGAAAGGAACTGGCCCGCAAGGCCTTCGCCCACACGGCGGCCTACGACGCCGCCATCGCCGAGTGGCTTTCCGGGGAGAAGTTCCCCGAGGACAAGTTCCTGGCCCTGAAGCGCGTGTCTCCCCTCCGCTACGGGGAGAACCCCCACCAGGAGGCGGCCCTCTACGGGGTGGCGGGGGAGGAGGGACCCCTTCTTAGGGCCCAGGTCCTCCAGGGGAAGGCCATGAGCTTCAACAACTACCTGGACGCGGAGGCCGCCTGGAACCTGGTCTCCGAGTTCGCCGAGCCCGCCTGCGTGGCCGTGAAGCACCAGAACCCCTGCGGCGTGGCCCTGGGCCGGGATGCCCTCGAGGCTTACCAGGGGGCCTACGAGGCCGACCCCGTCTCCATCTTCGGAGGGATCGTGGCCTTCAACCGCCCGGTGGACGGCCCCACCGCCATGGCCATGCGGGAGGTCTTTTTGGAGGTGGTCCTGGCCCCGGACTTCACGGAGGAGGCCCTGGCCGCCTTTGCCAAGAAGAAAAGCCTGAGGCTCCTTCGGGTGCCCCACCCCGCCCAGGGGCCCTACCTGGACCTGCGGCGGCTTCGGGGGGGGCTCCTCCTCCAGGATGCGGACACCTCGGACCCGGTGGAGCCCAGGGTGGTCACGGGGAGGGCCCCCACGGAGGCCGAGTGGAATGACCTCTGGTTCGCCTGGAAGGTGGTGAAGCACGTGCGCTCCAACGCCATCGTGGTGGCCAAGGGGGGGAAGACGCTGGGGATCGGGGTGGGGCAGACCAACCGCTTTGCCGCCGCCAAGCATGCCCTGAAAACGGCCAAGGAGAAGGCCCGGGGAGCGGTGCTGGCCTCGGACGCCTTCTTCCCCTTTGACGACGTGGTGCGCCTAGCGGCGGACTTCGGCATCGCCGCCATCATCCAGCCCGGGGGGAGCGTGCGGGACGAGGACTCCATCAAGGCCGCCGACGAGCTCGGCCTGGCCATGGTCTTCACCGGCGTGCGGCACTTCCGTCACTAGCAAGTTTTCCCGCCTCCCGAAGCCGCCTCGCTGCCTCCTTGAAGCCCACCAGCTTCCGGGTTTCCTCGTCGTGGAGGTGCATGTCGGCGAAGGCGATCTTGAAGGCGTCCTTCAGGGTGACCGTGGGGGCCACCTTCACCAGGTCCACCTCCTCCTGCACCTTGGGCAGGTGGTAGTTGGGGATCTTGGGGGCCAGGTGGTGGATGTGGTGGAAGCCGATGTTGCCCGTGAGCCACTGCAGGACCTTGGGGAGCTTCAGGTAGGTGCTCCCCTCCATGGCCGCCTTCAGGTACTCCCAGCGGGGGTCGTGCTCCCAGTAGGCGTCCTCAAACTGGTGCTGGACGTAGAAAAGGAAGATGCCCACCATGCCGGCGAAGTACTGGATGGGCAGGTAGACCAAGAGGAGGGTCTTCAGGCCGAAGGCCAGGTAGATGCCCGCCCAGAGGAGGACCAAAAAGAGGTTGGTGAGGGCCACGGAGTTGCGCACCGAGGGCTTGTCCGCCCCGTAGCCCAAGGGCAGGCGGTAGGAGAGCATGAAGACGTAGATGGGCCCGAGGAAGAACATGACGAAGGGGTTGCGGTAGATGCGGTAGGTGAAGCGCTGCCAGGGGCTGGCCTTCAGGTACTCCTCCAGGGTCATGGTGTAGATGTCCCCCACCCCCCGCTTGTCCAGGTTGCCGCTGGTGGCGTGGTGCCGGGCGTGGGAGAGCTGCCAGTGGTGGTAGGGCACCAGGGTCAGGACCCCGGTGAAGAAGCCCAGGAGGTCGTTCATCCACTTCTTGGGAAAGAAGGAGCCGTGCCCGGCATCGTGTTGCAGGATGAAAAGCCTGACCAGGAAGAGGGCGGCCACGAAGTCCAGGGCCAGGGTGAGGAGGAGGGAGTAGGAGAGGGAAAGGTGGGCCAGGTAGAAGAGGCCCAAAAGGGGCAGGAGGGTGTCCGCCACCTGGCGGAGGCTTCGGAGGGTATTGGGTTTGGCGTAGGGTTTGATGAGGGGGATCCAGTCCTTGGGTTCTACTTTGTTCATCTTCACCACGCGCTTTTTAGGAGCGCAACTTATTGTAGGCCTTTTTGAATGAAACACATGAGAGGCGGGACCGCGGACCTACCCACGATCCCAAGGAGCACGCCGCCCTGATTGAGCTGGATGGGGAAATCGCCACCTTGCGGGGTTTCCGCTTCTACCGGGTCCGGGCGGGAAAGGGAATCCAGGTGAAGAGGTGGGGGAAGCCCTGGGCCTGGCGGTGCCGACGCCCTAGCGGGGCTTAAGGCGGTCTTCCGAGTCCAGGATGAGGGTTACGGGGCCGTCGTTCACCAGGTGGACCCGCATGTGGGCCCCGTAGACCCCGGTTTCCACGTGCACGCCTTGGGCCAGAAAGGCCTCGAGGGCCGCCTCGTAGAGGCGCCTGCCCAGGTCCGGGGGGGCGGCCTGGAGGAAGGAGGGGCGGTTGCCCTTGCGGGTGTCGGCGTAAAGGGTGAACTGGCTCACCAGGAGCACCTCCCCCCCCACCTCCTTCAGGGAGAGGTTCATCTTCCCCTCCTCGTCGGGGAAGATGCGCAGCTGGGCGATTTTCCGGGCCAGGTAAAGGGCATCCTCCCGGGTGTCCTTTTGCCCCACCCCCAGGAGGACCAAAAGCCCCAGGCCGATTCGGCCCACCTCCTCCCCTCCCACCTCCACGAAGGCCCCGGCCACCCTCTGGACCACCGCCCGCACCCCTCACCTCCGAGGACCGGCGAAGAAGGCGATGGTGCCGGGGCCGGTGTGCACGCTCACCGCCGCCCCGGCCTGCAGGGTGGAGAGGATCTGCACCCCCTCGGCTCTAAGGAGCTCCCCCAGGGCCCTGGCCCCCTCGGGGTTGGCCGCGTGGGCCAGGTGGACCAGGGCCCCCTCGGGGAAGTCCTTGCGGAAGAGCTCCACCATCTTGTGCATCCCTTCGCTGAAGCCCCGCACCTTGGGCCCCGCCTCCACCTGGCCCCTTTTCACCAAGAGGACCGGGAGGATGCGCAGGAGGCTACCCACGAAGCGCTGGAGCCCCCCGATCCGGCCTGAGCGGTGGAGGTAGGTGAGGGTCTTGGGGAGGACGTAGCCCAAGACCCGCTCCCGGTAAGGGGCCACCGCCGCCTCCAGGCGCTCCCAGGCCACCCCTTGTTGGAGGAGGCGGCGGGCCTCCTCGAGGACCAGCCAAAGCCCCCCATTCACGGACCAGGAGTCCAGCACCTTGACCCTTTCCCCGTACTCCTGGGCCACGGCCTCGGCGGTGGCCACGGTGCCGGAGAGCTTCCCCGAAACGTGCACGGAGAGCACCCGGTCGTGGTCCTCTAGGAGCTTCTCGTAGGTGGCCCTGAGGTCCCCGGGGGCCACCTGGCTGGTGGAGAGCTTCTCCCCCTTGGCCAAAAGGGCCAGGACCTCCTCGGGGGTGATCTCCAGAAGGTCCCGGTAGCTCTTTCCCCCGTGGATCACCTGCTGGGGCACCAGGTGGATGCCGTGCTCCAGGGCCTCCTCTGGGGAAAGCCCTAAGGTGGAGTCGGCGACGAAAGCGGTCTTAGAGGCTGTAGGCATAAAACCCGTAGGTGCCGGGGCCGGTGTGGCTGGCGATCACCGCCCCCAGCTCGCTCACCAGGGCCTCCTCCACGGGAAGCCCCGAGGCCAGGACCATCTCCCTAAGCTCCCGCACCGCCTCTTCCTCCCCGCTGAAGAGGAAAAAGGCCCGGATGCGCCCTCTTCCCGCTGCCCAGGTGCGGAAGTCCTTGGCGATCTCTTCCCGGGCCTTCTTCTCCCCCCGGGCCCGGCCAGCGGTCTCCACCCGGCCCTCCTTCAGGGTGAGGATGGGCTTGATGTTGAGGAGGGTGCCGAGGAGGGCCTGGGCACCCCCGATGCGCCCGCCCCGCTTCAGGAACTCCAGGGTGGCCACGGTGAAGCGCACGAAGTGGTCGTCGCGGATGCGCTCCAGCTCCTTGAGGACCTCGGCCAGGCCCTGCCCCTGCTCCAGGAGCTCGTGGGCCCTCAGGACCATCATGCCAATGCCCAGGGAGGCGGCCTGGGAGTCAAAGACCGTGACCCGTCCCCCAAAGCCTTCCGCCGCCAGCAGGGCGGACTGGACCGTACCCGAGAGCTTGGAGGAGATGTGGATGGAAAGGACGTGGTCTGCCTCCTTCAGGACCTCCCCGTACACCCTGGTGAAGTCCTCAGGGGAGGGTTGGCTGGTGGTGGGGAAGGCCTCCCCCGACCGCACCTTCTGGAAAATCTCCGTAGGGGTGATCTCCTCCCAGTCCCGGTAGACCTTGCCTCCCAGGTTCACGTAAAGGGGGACCACCCGCACCGAGAGGCGCTCCCTCAGGGGCTTGGGCAGGTCGGCGGTAGAGTCGGTTACCAAGGCTACTTTCATAAGCCCTCCTTTTGGTCTGGACTAGGATACCACAAGGCCCCGGTGTAGTGTACGGGCCGCCTTGCCGCAAGGGCTTTTCCCGTGCTAGGGTCAAGGGTATATGTGGCGGGTGCTCGTTTCCGATGACATGCGCCTGGGGGATGTGAGGTACCCCGGGGTCCTCCTGGACTACCGCCCGGGGATCGGCCGGGAAGAGCTTTTGCAGGTCATCCCCGCCTACGATGCCCTCATCACCCGGAGCCGCACCCAGGTGGATGCGGAGCTTCTAAAGAAGGGCAGGCGCCTCAAGGTGGTGGGCCGGGGTGGGGTGGGGGTGGACAACGTGGACCTCGAGGCCGCAAGCCGCCTGGGCATCCTGGTGGTCAACGTGCCCGAGGCCAACACCCGCTCCGCCGCCGAGCTCGCCTTCGGCCTCCTCCTCTCGGCCGCCCGGGGCATCGCCCTTTCCGACCGCAAGATCCGTGCCGGGGAGTGGGACCGCAAGTTCCTGGGCGTGGAGCTCAAGGGCAAGACCCTGGGCATCGTGGGCCTGGGGCGGATCGGCGGCCAGGTGGCCCGCTTCGCCAAGGGGTTTGAGATGCGGGTCCTGGCCTACGACCCTTACATCCCCCGGACCCGGGCACAGAGCCTGGGGGTGGAGCTTCTGGAGCAGCTGGAAGACCTCCTGCGCCAGAGCCACTTCCTCAGCGTGCACACCCCCCTCACCGAGGAAACCCGGGGGATGATCGGCCGCCGGGAGCTCTACCTCCTTCCCCGGGGGGCGGTGGTGGTGAACGCCGCCCGGGGCGGGATCGTGGACGAGAGGGCCCTTCTGGAGGTCCTGGAGGAGGGCCACCTCTTCGCCGCAGGCCTGGACGTCTTCACGGTGGAGCCCCCGCCCAAGGACCACCCCCTCCTCCACCATCCCCGGGTGGTCCTCACCGCCCACCTGGGGGCCAACACCCTGGAAGCCCAGGAGCGGGTGGGGGAGGCCATCCTGGAGAGGGTGGTGCGCACCCTGGAGGGGGACCTCTCCTACGCCCTGAACACCGGCTTTGACCCCGAGGCCCTCGAGGCCCTAAAAGGGTTTTTGCCCCTGGGGGAGGCCTTGGGCAAGCTCCTGGCCCAGATCACCCGGGGAAGGCCCCAGGTGCTGGAGGTGGGCTTTTTGGGCCAGTACGAGAAGGACCCCGAGCCCGTGGCCAGCGCAGTGGCCAAGGGCTTCCTCTCCCGGGTCCTGGGCCAGGAGGCGGTGAACCTGGTCTCCGCCCGGCCCCTCTTGAAGGACCGGGGCATAAGGCTCATCACCCACAGGCAGGAGGAGGCGGGGGAGTACACCCGGCTTCTGGAGGTGCGCCTCACCACCGACCAGGAGACCCGCCGGGCCCGGGGGGTGGTCATCGGGAGCAAGCCCCGGTTGGTGGGCATTGACGACTACGCTCTGGAGGTGGTGCCCGAGGGGTACATGCTGGTCTGCGTCAACTACGACCGCCCGGGGGTGGTGGGCCAGGTGGGGACCCTTCTGGGCGAGGCCGGGGTCAACATCGCCGGGATGCAGCTGGGGCGGGACGTGCCCGGGGGGCGGGCCCTTTTCGTCCTCACCGTGGACCAGAAGCCCAGCCCCGAGGTGGTGGAGGCCCTAAGGGCCCTCCCCGTCTTGGAGCGGGTGGACCTGGCCGAGCTTTAGGGGGAGGCCGGCCTCCCCCTTTTTGGTCCAAAAGTTCAGACTTGACAGAACAAATGGAACACTTAAAATGAGGACGTGGGCTCTCCCTTGAAGGCCTGGGTAGAGGAGACCGCCCTCCTCTTTGAGGGGGTGGGCCTTCCCCGGATGGCGGGCCGGGTGCTGGCCTGGCTCCTGGTGGCCGACCCGCCGGAGCAGACCCTTCGGGAGATGGGGGAGGCGCTGGGGGTCAGCAAGGGCGCTCTGAGCCCGGCCCTGCACCTCCTCCTCCGCCTGGGCCTGGTGGAACGGGTCCGCAGGTCCGGGGAGCGCTCCGACCGGTATTTGGTGCGGCCCGGGGCTTGGAAAAGGCTCCTCATGGAGAAGGCCAGGGCCATGGGCCTCTACCGGGAGGCGGCGGAAAAGGGGCTCGCCCTTCTCCCTCCGGAAAAGGGGGAGCGGCTAAGGGAGATGCACCGCCTCTACGCCTTTTTTGAGAAGGCCCTTCCCGAGCTTTTGCGGCGCTACGAGGAGGAAGTATGACCCTCTTGCGTCTCGCTTGGCGGAACGTGCTGCGCCAGAGACGGCGCACCGCCTTGCTCTCCTTGGTGGTGATTTACGTCACTGTGGCTATCCTCTTCATGCTGGGTTTTCTGGACGGCTACGGGGAGAGCCTGGTGGAAAGCTACGCCGAGTACGTGGAAGCCCCGGTGGTGGTGGCTCCTCTGGCCTGGTGGGAGGACCCTGATCCAGAAAACGGCTTTAGCGCCCTTCCCCAGGTGGACCACCCCAGGGTTCTGGCCAGGACCCCCAGGCTTTCCCTCTACGCCCTCCTCCGCTCCCCCTATAGGGCCCAGGGGGGTGTGGTCTTGGGCGTGGACCCGGAAGGCGAAAAGGCTCTCTCCCGGGTACCTTTCAAGGTGGCGGAGGGGCGCTGGCTAGCGGCTCCTGGGGAGGTGGTCTTGGGCTACCGCCTGGCCCAGCGCCTGGACCTGAAGGTGGGGGAGAGGCTGGTGGTGGAAACGGGGAAGGGGGCCTTGGGCCTCACCGTGGTGGGCCTCGTGAAGGCAGGGGTTTCCAACGTGGACTTCGCTGGCGTCTACCTCCACCTCCAGGATGCCCAGGCCCTCACCGGGGTTTTGGCCACCCACCTGGCCTTGAAGGTGCAAAGGGGCCAGGAGGAGGCGGTGGCCCGGGAGCTGAACAAGACGCTTCGCCAGGGGCTAGAGGCCCGGGGGGTCTGGAGCCTTATGGGCCCCATCCGGGCGGACTACGAGGGAAGCCGCCTCTTCCTGCTGCCCCTCCTGGCCCTCTTCCTCCTTTTAGCGGCCTTGGCCGTGGTGAGCACCGCCTACGTGAGCGTGCGGGAGAGGCTCAAGGAGTTCGCCGTGGCCGAGAGCCTGGGCCTCACCCCGGGAAAGCTTGCGCTCCAGGTGGCCCTCGAGGCCGCCATAGCCAGCGGCCTCGGTTTCCTCCTGGGCCTCCTCTTGGGCTACGCCCTCCTCCTGTACACCGCCACTCACGACGTCTTCGGTCCCCTCATGCGCCTTTCCGTGGAGCTCCTCCCCGAGGCGGGCCTGGCCGAGCACCTGTACACCTCGGTGCGGCCAAGTTACGCCTTCTTCGCCGCCTTGGTGGTGCTCCTCTCTGCCCTCCTGGCCTTCCTTTTCCCCGGGCGGCTCCTGCTCAGGTTGGAGGTTTCCCGCTACCTAAAGGAGGCTTGAGATGCCGAGAACCCTCTCCCTGGTCCTTTTCCTCCTAGCCCTGGCCCTGGCCCAGACCCCTTTGGATAAGCTAAAGGCCGCCCTGGACCGCCTGCGGGGCCCGGCCCACCAGGCGGTGTACCTTATCCGGGTGGAGCGGCCAGGCTCGGAGAAGGTTTACCGCCTCAAGGTCTACGCTGATGGGGAGCGGGCCCACCTCCGGGTGCTGGAGCCTAAGGCGGAGGTCGGGCAGGCCTACCTTTCCTTGGGGCAGGACCTCTACCTCTACGACCCCCGCCTGGGCCGCACCCTGCGCCTACCCCCCTCGGGGCGGGGCGAGCGCTTTCTGGGTTCGGACCTCACGTACCAGGACCTGATGGGCCGGGACCTGGAGGAGCAGTTCCAGGTGGTGGAGGAGAAGGGGGTCCTCCTCCTCACCCCAAAGCCTGGGGCCCCCACCCCCTATGGGAGGGTGGAGGTCCACCTGAGGGAGGGGCTCGTGGAGCGGGTGGTCTACTACGACCAAAGGGGCCAGGCGGTGCGGGAGCTTCTCCTCAAGGGGTACCAGCGCCTGGAGGGGGTCTACCTGCCCCGGGCCATGGAGCTACGGGACCTCCTCCGGACGGGGTATCGGACCCTGGTGGAGGTCCTCGAGGTCCGGGTGGGCCCCGTGCCTGAGCGCTGCTTCAACCCCCTGTACCTGGAAAGGGGGTGTTAGGTTGCTCAGGATGGCCTGGCGGAACCTCTTCCGCGCCCCCGGGCGGAACCTGACCACGGGGGGCGTGGTGGCCCTGGTGGTCTTCCTCTCCTTGGTTTTCCTCTCCCTCTATGGAGGGGCCATGGACGCCTTTTTCCGGCTCCTCCTGGAGCGCACGGGCCAGCTGGTGGTGCGGGTGGAGGGGTACGGGGAAAAGGAGGACCTGGAGAGCCTGGCCTTCCTTCCCCCGGCCCTGGAGCTTCCTCCTGGGGCCTGGGCGGAGGGGGTTTTGGAGGGGGCGGCCCTCCTCATCGCCGGGGAGCGGAGCCGCCCGGTCCTCCTCACGGGCCTGGAGGCCCAGGGCTTCGCCCGACACCAGAGGTTCTTGGCGGCCGGGAGGCTTCCCGCAGCCGCTGGAGAGGCCCTTCTCGGGGAGGCCCTGGCCCGGGCCCTCCAGGTGGGCCTTGGGGAGGAGGTGGTGGCCTACGCCCCGGGGGGGATGGGTCTCGGGGTGTACGCCTTCCGGGTGGTGGGGCTTTTGGACCTACCGGAGACCCTTTTGGAGGCCCGCACCCTCCTGGTGCCCCTGGAGGATGCCCAGGCCCTCCTCTTCCCCGGGCGGGTGACCCGGCTGGAGGTGCGGCTTTCCGGGGTGGGGCTTTACGAGACCGCACCCTTGGAAGCCCTGAAGGAGGAGCTCGCCTCCCGCCTCCCCGGCCTGGCGGTGGAAACCTGGCTGGAGGCCAACCCCGCCTACGCCGCCGTCCTCCCCCTTTACGACCTGGTGATGGCGGTCTACGTGGGCTTCTTCTTCCTCCTCGGGGGCCTGATCCTGCTCAACGCCCTCTACCTCTCGCTGGTGGAGCGGGTGCGGGAGTTTGGCCTCCTCCACGCCCTGGGCCTCACCGGGGGGCGGGTGGTGGGCCTGGTGCTCTGGGAGAGCCTCTTCCTGGTGGGGGCGGCGACCCTGGTGGGTCTGGGCTTGGGCCTTCTCGTCCACCTGGAGATGGCGGACGGCTTCCGCCTGCCCTTGCCGGACTGGGTTTTGGAGCAGTATCGGGAGTTTGGCCTTCCGGAGGTCCTCTATGGGCGGCTTGGGGCGAAGGAGGTCCTCCTCACCCTGGGCTACGCCTTCGGGGTAGCCCTCTTGGCGGCTCTCTGGCCCGCCTGGGTGGCCTCGAGGCTGGAGGCGGTGGAGGCCATGCGCTACGTGCCCTGAAGGAGGGGGTATGCCTATTCTGGAAGCCAAAGGCGTGCGCAAGGTGTACCGGGGGGATGGCGTGGAAACCGAGGCCCTCCGGGGGGTGGACCTGAAGGTGGAGGCGGGGGAGTTCGCTGCCCTGGTGGGGCCTTCGGGGAGCGGCAAGAGCACCCTCTTGCACCTCCTGGCGGGGCTGGACCTGCCCACGGAGGGGGAGGTCTGGGTGGGCGGGGTGGCCATCTCCCGGCTTTCCCGGGCTCAAAGGGCCCGCTTCCGGCTGGAGAGGATGGGCCTGGTCTTCCAGGCCTATAACCTCTTTCCCGTCCTCACCGCCCTGGAGAACGCCGCCTTCGTCCTGGAGGCCCGGGGGGTGCCCAAGGCGGAGCGGGAGCGGCGGGCGCTTGAATTCTTGGAGGTCTTGGGCCTCAAGGAAAAGGCCCACCGCTACCCCCGGCAGCTTTCCGGAGGGGAGCAGCAGCGGGTGGCCGTGGCCCGGGCCCTGGCGGCGGAGCCCCTCATCGTCCTGGCGGACGAGCCCACCGCCAACCTGGACTCCAAGACCGGCTTGGCCCTGATTGAACGCATGAAGGCCCTAAACCGGGAGCGGGGGGTCACCTTCCTCTTCTCCACCCACGACCCCCGCCTCCTGGAGCACGTGGGCCGGGTGGTGCGCCTGGAGGATGGGCGCATCGTGGGGGAGGAGTGGCGCTGAGGGCCTGGGCCTTGGCGGCCCTCCTCTCCCTGGCGGCGGCCCAGGGGTACCAGGTGGGGGGTTACGGCCTCGGGGGGACGGCCACCCTCTACCTGGGGCTTTATGGGGTCTGGCCCTGGGAAGGGGGGCGTCTCACCTTGAGCCTGGCCCCCTACCTGAGGCTTCCCGGGGGCGAGGCGGGCCTGAGCGTGGAACGCCTTTTCCTCTCCCTCTTTGAGGGGCCATGGGGCCTCGAGGTGGGCCGCTTCCCCCTGAGCCTCGGGGTGGGGCGGCTTTTTCCCTTCGCCCTAGGTGAGCCTTCCCCCGGCCTGGGGGAGGTGGGGGTGGTGGGGGGAAGCCTCACCTGGTACGGGGAGAGGGGGGCGGTGCGGGCGGGCCTCGCCTGGAAGGAGGGCGGGTTCTTGGAGGTCCGCCTGCCTCCCTTCCGGGCCTACGCCTACTCCCGGGGCCTCGGGCTTGTGGCTGAGGCCCTCTGGGAAGGGGTGGTCCTCTACGGGGAAGGGCGGCTGGCCTCCCTTCAGGCGCAGGGCCTCCTGGGGGCTGCCTGGCGCTGGGAGGAAGCCCTCTTCACCCTGGAGGCCCGTTATCCCTTTGCCCTAGGGCTCGGGGTGGAGGCAGGTCTGGAGGGGTTAGGGGTGGCGGTGCAGGCCCTTTACCAAGGGGGCTTGCGCGTAGGCCTGGGCCTTTTGGGGGAAGGGTGGCGGGGTTGGGTGGGCTCTGGGCCGGGGGGGCTGTCCTGGGGGTTTGCGGTTAGCGGAGACCGCTAGCACAAGCGGGTGATATCGTGATATCAATCACTTACGTTTCCCGAAGGCGTAGACCAGCTCATCCCCCTTCCGAACCACCAGAAGCAAGGCGGGCCGACCCAGGCCGTCCTTGAGCACGTACTTGGTGCGGACCTCCCCATCCACCACCTTCTCCTCCTGGCTTTCCAAAAAGTACCCCGCCGCGGCGAAGGCGGTGAGGACCTGCTGGACGAAGGCGGCGTGGAGGCGGCTCGCCAGGCCCCTGGCGGCGTAGGCCTCGAGGGCGTACCCCCGGGCCTCGGGAAAGCGGGCCAGGATGGGTTCCGGGCTCCTGGCCTTGTAGCTCCCCGCGGGCAGGCGCACCGCTGGGTCCAGGCTCGAGGCCACCGCCACCACCGTGGTCACCTCCACCAGGGTCTGGGCTAGGCCTCCCCCGAGGAGGGCCAGGAAGAGGAGAACAGCCCTGAGTTGGGTCATGCCTTCATCTTACGTGGGCGGGCCTGGCGAAAACATGGGTTAGCATGGGAGGGGTATGTACATCGTCATCGCCGGGGGCGGGGAGGTGGGGGGGGAGCTGGCCCGTACCCTGGAGAAGGCCCACGAGGTCGTGGTCATAGACCGCAACCCCCAGGCCCGGGAGCGCTTCGCTTCCTTGGATGTGAAGGTGGTGGTGGGCGGGGCCACGGACCCCGACACCCTGCGGGAGGCGGGGGTGGACCAGGCGGACCTCTTCATCGCCAGCACCGACTCCGACGAGGTCAACCTCCTGGCCTCCCTTCTCGCCAAGGGCCTGGGGGCCAGGCAGGTCCTTTGCTTCGTGGGCAAGGGGGGGTACGTGGACGTCCTGGCCGACCCCAGGACGGCGGAGATCCTGGGCACCCGCATAGACAAGGTCCTCTGGCCCCAGCGGGCCATGGCCCGGGAGATCGTGGAGGTCATCCTGGTGCCGGAGGCGGTGGACGTGGAGTTTTTGGCCGAAGGGCGGCTCCGCTTCGTGGAGTACCGGGTGAAGGAGAGGGGGGATTACGCCCACCGCCTCCTCGCCGAGCTGGCCTGGCCTGAAGGGATTTTGGTGGTGGGGGCGGTGCGGGATGGGAACTTTTTGAGCTTTGCCCACCCGGGGTTTCCTGAGCTCGTCCTGGAACCTGGGGATAAGCTCCTCTTCCTCACCACTGCCCGGGCCTTTCCTGAGCTGGAGGCCCACTTCGCCGTGGGGCGGGGGGTGCGCCGGGTCATGATCCTGGGCGGGGGGAATGTGGGCTTCATGGTGGCCCAGGAGCTTATTCGGCGTCGGGTGGAGGTGGTGGTCATTGAGGCCAGCCGCGCCCGGTGCGAGTGGCTCTCCCAGGAGCTCCCCGAGGCCTTGGTGATCCACGGGGACGGGACAGACATTGAGCTTCTGGAGGCCGAGGGCATTACGGAAGCGGACGCGGTAGTGGCCGTGACCGACAACGAAGAGAAGAACCTCCTGGCTTCCCTTCTGGCCAAGCAGCTGGGGGTGAGCAAGGTCATCACCCGGGTTTCCCGCTCGGAGACCCGCAGGCTCTTTGAGCAGGTGGGGATTGACCTGGCCCTGGCTCCCCGGCAGGCGGCGGTGCGCTCGGTCTTGGACTTCCTGGGGCCGGAGAACGTGGAGCACGTTTCTACTATGGACGAGAACATTGAGCTTCTGGAAGTGGAGCTATCAGAGAGCTTCCGGCCAAGGCCCCTGAAGGCGCTGGCCTTTCCCGAGATGGTCCCCGTGGCCCTGGAACGGGACCACCGGGTGATGCTCTACCGGGAGGGCCTCGAGGCCCTCCCAGGGGACCGGCTCTTCCTGGTGGCGGCCCGGGAGGTGGCGGATGAGGCCCTGGCCAAGATCCTCCGCTAGGCGGGGTCTGGGGGCCAGTCTCTACCTCTTGGGCCTCACCTACCAGGGGATGGGCCTCCTTCTGGCCCTCTTCGCCCTGGGGGCTTTCCTTTGGGACGAGGACCCCCGGGGCTTCGCCCTGGCGGCCCTTTTAGGGGTGGGCTTAGGCCGGCTCCTCCAAGGCCTGGGACACCCCCAGGCCCAGCCCAGAAGGGCCGAGGTCTTCGCCAGCGTGGCCCTTTTGTGGTTTTCCGTGCCCGCCCTGGGAGCTGTGCCCTACTGGATCTCTGGCGGGCTTAGCTACCTGGACGCCCTCTTTGAGGCCATGTCTGGCTTCACTACCACGGGGGCCACGGTCCTGGCGGACTTTGGCCAGTTCAGCCAAAGCCTCTTCCTCTGGCGAAGCCTCACCCAGTGGATGGGGGGCATCGGCATCGTGGTGCTCTTTTTGGTGGTCTTCCCCCAGCTTCGGGTGGCGGGCCGCCAGGCCTTCTTCGCCGAAACCACCGGAGTGGAGAAGGAAAAGCTCACTCCCAGGCTGCGGGAGACGGCCCAGGCGGTGCTGAGGGTCTACGCCCTCCTCACCCTTCTGGCCTTTTCCGCCTACGTGGCGGCGGGTATGCCCCTGTTTGAGGCCCTGGCCAACGCCCTTACCACCACGCCCGCTGGGGGGTTCAGCCCCAACCCCCAGAGCTTCGCCGCCTATGGGCCGCTGGTCCAGTGGGCGGCCGTTTTCTTCATGTTTTGGGCTGGGGTAAACCTTCTCCTCCAGTACCGCCTTTTGTTCCGCCGCGAGGCCAGGCCTCTTTTCCGGGATGCGGAGTTCCGGGCCTATCTGGGGATCGTGCTTTTGGCGGCGTCGGGGCTGGCCTTCTTTCTTTACACCCATCACGGGTACGAGCTTGAGGAAAGCCTCCGCCACGCTTTTTTCCAGACCCTGTCCCTTCTCACCGGCACCGGCTATGCCAGCGCCGACTTTGCCGCTTGGACTATTCCAGCCCAGGCCATACTAGTGGCCCTGATGTTTATTGGGGGTAGCGCGGGGTCTGCCGCTGGGAGCATCAAGATGGTGCGCTGGCTTCTCCTCTTTGGCTTCCTGCGCCGGGAGATCACCCGCACCCTCCACCCCCAGGCGGTCCTGCCCCTGCGGCTTGGCGGGCGGGTGGTGGGGGAGGAGGCCCTGAGGCAGGTTTCCGTTTTCGTCTTCCTTTACACCCTCTTGTTCGGCGTGGGAGCAGTGATCATCGCCCTGCTGGAAAAGGACTTCGTGGTGGCCTTCACCGCCAGTGCCCAGGCCATCGGCAACATCGGTCCTGGGCTTGGCGAGGTGGGGCCCTTTGGTTCCTACGCTGGGCTTCATCCCCTTTCCAAGGTGGTCCTCATCTTCCAGATGTGGGCGGGCCGGATAGAGATCCTCCCCGTGGTCCTCCTCTTCAGCCCCGAGCTTTGGCGTAGGCTCAGGTGAGGGGCAGGCGTATAATCCTTTCTTGTGAGAACGTTAGGGCACATCACCGCCATGCCCCAGCTCCCGGAGCCCCTCCAGGGGCTGAAGGAGCTGGCCTATAACCTCTGGTGGAGCTGGAACCCAGAGGCGGCGGAGCTTTTCCAGGAGATAGACCCCGTGCTTTGGAAGCGCTTCCGGGGGAACCCCGTGAAGCTCCTCCTCGAGGCCGACCCCGCCCGGCTTTTGGCCCTGGCCGCCACCAGCTACCCCGTCCGGGTCCAGGCGGTCCTCAAGGCCCAGCGGGACTACCTGAAGGAGCGGGAGACGAAAAAGGGCCCCCTCACCGCCTATTTTTCCGCGGAGTACGGCTTCCACAGCTCCCTGCCCATCTACTCGGGGGGGCTTGGGGTCCTGGCGGGGGACCACGTGAAGGCCGCCAGCGACCTGGGCCTCAACCTGGTGGGGGTGGGGATCTTCTACCACGAGGGCTACTTCCACCAGCGCCTCTCCCCTGAGGGGGCCCAGATAGAGGTGTACGAGACCCTGCGCCCCGAGGAGCTCCCGCTTTTGGAGGTGGCGGACCAAAAAGGCCGCCCGCTCCGGGTGGCGGTGGAGTTCCCGGGGCGCCTGGTGTGGCTCGCCGCCTACCGGGTCCAGGTGGGGGCGGTGCCCGTCTACCTCCTCACCTCCGACCTCCCCGAGAACGCCCCCGAGGACCGGGCCATCACCGCCAGGCTCTACGATGCGGGCCAGGAGATCCGCATCCAGCAGGAGCTGGTCCTGGGGATCGGGGGGGTGCGCCTCCTGCGGGCCCTGGGGCTCTCCCCGGAGATATTCCACATGAACGAGGGACACTCCGCCTTTTTGGGCCTGGAGCGGGTGCGGGAGCTGGTGGCCGAGGGCCATCCCTTTCCCGTGGCCCTGGAGCTGGCCCGGGGCGGGGCCCTCTTCACCACCCACACTCCCGTCCCCGCGGGGCACGATGCCTTTCCCTTGGAGCTTGTGGACCGCTACCTGGGGGGGCTGTGGGAGAAGCTGGGCACGGACCGGGAGAGCTTCCTGGGGCTGGGCCTCGAGGAGAAGCCCTGGGGCCAGGTCTTTTCCATGTCCCGCCTGGCCCTTTCCACCAGCGCCCAGGCCAACGGGGTGAGCCGCCTCCATGGGGAGGTCTCCCGGGGGATGTTCCACCACCTCTGGCCTGGCCTCCTCCAGGAAGAGGTGCCCATCGGCCACGTGACCAACGGGGTTCACACCTGGACGTTCCTCCATCCCCGCCTGCGCCGCCACTACGCGGAGGTCTTCGGCCCCGAGTGGCTCAAGCATCCCGAGGACCCGGCCACCTGGAAGGTGGAGGGCCTGGGGGAGGAGTTTTGGCGCATCCACAAGGACCTCAGGGCAGGGCTGGTGCGGGAGGTGCGGCAACGGGTCTACGAGCAGCGCCGCCGCAACGGGGAAAGCCCAAGCCGCCTGCGGGAGGTGGAGCGCCTCCTGGACCCTGAGGTCCTCACCCTGGGCTTCGCCAGGCGCTTTGCCACCTACAAGCGGGCGGTCCTCCTCTTCAAGGATCCGGAGAGGCTTTTGAAGATCCTCCGGGGGCCCTACCCGGTGCAGTTCGTCTTTGCCGGCAAGGCCCACCCCAAGGACGAGCCCGGGAAGGCCTATCTTCGGGAACTGGTGGCCAAGATCAAGGAGTACGGCCTCGAGGACCGCATGGCGGTTCTGGAGGACTACGACATGTACCTGGCCCGGATCCTGGTTCACGGCTCCGATGTCTGGCTCAACACTCCCCGCCGCCCCATGGAGGCCAGCGGCACCAGCGGGATGAAGGCGGCCTTGAACGGGGTTCTCAACCTCAGCATCCTGGACGGCTGGTGGGCCGAGGCCTATAACGGCAAAAACGGCTTCGCCATCGGGGACGAGCGGGTTTACGAGAACGAGGAAGCCCAGGACATGGCGGACGCCCAGGCCCTTTACGACGTGCTGGAGGCGGAGGTGCTCCCCCTCTTCTACGCCAAGGGGCCTGAGGGGTACTCCTTGGGGTGGCTCTCCATGGTCCACGAGAGCCTGCGCACCGTGGGCCCCCGCTTTAGCGCCGCCAGGATGGTGGGGGATTACCTGGCCCTTTACGAAAGGGGGGCGGGGATGGCCCTCAGGGCCAGGGAGTCCAGGGATCTCCTCCTGGCCTTTCACCAGGCCCTCCCCGCTTTTCAGGCCCTCGCCCTAAGGGTGGAGGCCCCCAGCCACCTCACCCTGAACGGGGAACCCCTGAGGGTGCGGGCCTTTTTGGAAGGGGAGGTGCCCACGGCCCTAAGGCCTTTCCTCGAGGTCCAGCTGGTGGCCAGAAGGAGCACCGGGGAGGTGGAGGTGGTGCCCCTTGCCCCCACAGGGGAAGGGTACGAGGCCCTCTACCGCCCCTCCCGCCCCGGAAGCTACAGCTACGGGGTGCGCCTGGCCTTGCGCCACCCGGTCACCGGCCGGGTGAACTGGGTGCGCTGGGCCTGAGTGTATAATCTTCCCGTGCGTTTTAAGGAGGTGGACCATGCGTAAACTTTTGCTGTTCCTCGGCGTGTTGGCCCTTGGCCTTGGCCTGGCCCAGGTGCGGACCCTGGACCAGATCAAAAGGAGCGGGGAGATCCGCATCGGCACCGAAGGGGCCTTTCCCCCCTTCAACTACTTTGATGCCAAGAACCAGCTCACGGGCTTTGAGATAGACCTGGGCAACGCCATCGCCAAAAAGCTGGCCCTAAAGCCGGTCTGGATCGCCCAGTCCTTTGACAGCCTCCTTATCCAGCTTGGCCAGGGGCGGTTTGACTTCGTCATCGCCTCCCACGGCATCACCGAGGAGCGGGCCAAGGCGGTGGACTTCACCAACCCCCACTACTGCACGGGAGGCATTATCGTCAGCAGGAAGGGGGGCCCCAAGACCTCCAAGGACCTTCAGGGCAAGGTGGTGGGGGTGCAGATCGGCACCACCTACATGGAGGCGGCCCAGAAGATTCCCGGGGTCAGGCAGGTGCGCACCTACCAGAAGGACCCCGACGCCCTCCAGGACCTGTTGGCGGGCCGGGTGGATGCCTGGATCACCGACCGCTTCGTGGCCAAGGAGGCCATCAAGGAAAGGAAGCTGGAGGGCACCCTCCAGCTGGGCGAGCTGGTCTTCCAGGAGCGGGTGGCCATGGCGGTGGCCAAGGGCAACAAGAGCCTGCTGGACGCCCTCAATAAGGCCCTGGCCGATCTGATGAAGGACGGCACCTACGCCCAGATCTCCAAGAAGTGGTTCGGGGAGGACGTGCGCTGCAAGTAATCCCTTTTGGGCCTGGGATGGAACGTCCCGGGCCCTTCTTTTGACCCATGATCCCCTTTTGGCTCCGCCTCTTCCTCTATGCCGCCCTTTTCGCCTTGGGGTACCTGGCCTTCTTCGCCCTTTTGGGGGCGGCCTTAGAGCGCTACTTCCTTCTCACCGGCTTCGGTCCCGATCGGGCCCTTTCCGCAGGCCAGGCCATGGCCCTGGGGGCGGAGGTTACCCTGAAGCTCACCCTGATCTCCGGCCTCGCTGGCCTTTTCATCGGCGTTTTTGCCGGGATGTCCCGTCTTTCCAGCCGGGCCTGGGTGCGCCTTCCCGCCACCTTTTACATCTGGGTCACCCGGGGCACCCCTCTTTTGGTACAGATCCTCTTCGCCTACAACGCCTTGCCCTTCCTCCTCCAGCCCCTATGGCCGGGGGCGCAGCAGGCTCTCACCCCCTACTGGGCCGCCTTCATCGCCCTCTCCTTTAACGTGGGGGCCTACAACGCCGAGGTGGTGCGGGCGGGCATCCAGGCCATCCCCAAGGGGCAGTGGGAGGCCGCCTGGTCCTTGGGCCTTTCCCCGGTGGACACCATGCGCTTCGTGGTCCTGCCCCAGGCCCTGCGCATCGTGGTCCCGCCCCTGGTCAACAACCTGGTGGCCCTTCTCAAGGACTCCTCCTTGGCCAGCGTCATCACCCTGGCGGAGCTGGCGCTTTCTGGGCAACGCATCATCTCCGCCACCTTCCGGCCCGTGGAGGTGTACCTGGCGGTGGCCGCCATCTACCTTCTTCTCACCACGGTGCTGACTTTATTCACCAACCGCCTGGAGGAGAGGCTCAAGATGGTGGGCCGTTAGGGCTTGCGGGGCCTGGGGGCGTGGGGTATACTTCTTGCGGTCTGAAGGAGGTGGGTTTATGCGGATAAAAAGCGTGCTCTTGGCGGGGTTGGCCTTCCTGGGCCTAGGCTTGGCCCAGGAGTTCCTCACCATCGGCTCCGGGGCCACCACGGGGGTCTACTTCCCGGTAGCCACCGGCATGGCCAAGCTGGTGAACGATGCCAATGTGGGCATCCGGGCCAACGCCCGCTCCACGGGTGGGAGCGTGGCCAACATCAACGCCATCGCCGCGGGCGAGTTTGAGATGGCCCTGGCCCAGAACGACATCAGCTTCTACGCCTTCCAGGGGTGCTGCATCACCGCCTTTGACGGCAGGCCGGTGAAGGGCATCCGGGCCCTGGCCGCCCTCTACCCCGAGGTGGTCCACGTGGTGGCCCGGGCGGACGCGGGCATCCGCACCGTGGCCGACCTCAAGGGCAAGCGGGTGGTGGTGGGGGATGTGGGCTCGGGCACGGAGCAGAACGCCCGGCAGATCCTCGAGGCCTACGGCCTGCGCTTTGAAGACCTGGGCCAGGCCATCCGGGTGGGCGCCACCCAGGGCATCCAGCTCATGCAGGACAAGCGGGCAGACGCCCTCTTCTACACCGTGGGCCTGGGGGCTTCTGCCATCCAGCAACTGGCCCTGACCACCCCCATCACCCTGGTGGCGGTGGACCTGGATAGGGTCCAGGCCATCGCCAAGAAGTACCCCTTCTACGTGCGCTTCAACATCCCGGGGGGCACCTACAAGGGTGTGGAGGTCGTCACCCCCACGGTGGCGGTCCAGGCCATGCTCATCGCCTCGGAGAAGCTCTCCGCCGACACCGTCTACCGGTTCATGAAGGCGGTCTTCGGCAACCAGGAGGCCTTCAAGAAGATCCACCCCAACCTGGAGCGCTTCTTCAGCCTGGAGAGAGCGGTTAAGGGCCTGCCCATCCCCCTCCACCCTGGGGCGGAGCGCTTCTATAGGGAGCTGGGGCTTCTGAAGTAGGCTAGCGTCAGCGCCCAGGGGGCCCCACCTGGGGCCCCCTTCGCCTGGAGGCGGTATGGAAAACGAAGCTTCGCGCATGGTGGAGGCGAGCGAGCTTGGGGGACGGAAGCCCAAGGGGTGGACCCGTTCCCTCCTCTTCGCCCTGGGAGTGGTGTGGAGCCTGTTCCAGCTCTGGGCCACGGAGCTCGCCACCCTGGATCCCATCCGGTTGAGGGCCATCCACCTGGCCTTCGCCCTGGCCCTGGCCTTTTTGGCCTACCCCGGCAGGCGGGGACCCAGGGACCGCATCCCCCTTTTGGACTGGATCCTGGCCCTTTTGGGGGTGGCGGGAGCCTTGTACGTGGTGGTGGACTACTACGGCATCACCCAGCTTAGGGGTGGGATTCCCAGCGAGCGGGATGTCTTCTTCGGCACCCTAACCCTGGTGGTCCTCTTCCTGGCGGCCTGGCGGGTGGTGGGGCCCGCCCTGCCCATCATCGCCTCGGTCTTCGTCCTGTACGCCCTCACGGGGCCCAAGGGGCTTCTCCCCTTCACCCTTCCCCCCTGGCTCCAGCTCCATGCGGGGAGCCAGTGGAGCCACCTGATGGGCCAGCTCTACACCACGGCCGAGGGCATCTTTGGGGTCCCCTTGGGGGTTTCCGCCACCTTCGTCTTTCTCTTCGTCCTCTTTGGTGCCCTTCTGGAGAAGGCGGGGGCGGGGCGCTTCTTCATCCAGTTGGCCTACGCCCTCCTGGGCCACTTCCGCGGGGGGCCGGCCAAGGCGGCGGTGGTGGCCAGCGCCCTTACCGGGGTGGTCTCGGGGAGTTCGGTTTCCAACGTGGTCACCACGGGCACCTTCACCATTCCCCTGATGAAGCGGGTGGGCTACCCCCCGGAGAAGGCGGGGGCGGTGGAGGTGGCCAGCTCCTCCAACGGCCAGCTCATGCCCCCGGTCATGGGGGCGGCGGCCTTCATCATGGCGGAGTTCCTGGGCATCCCCTACAGCAACCTGATCCTGATCGCCCTGGTGCCCGCCCTCCTGGCCTACGCCACCCTCTTCATCACCGTGCACCTCGAGGCCCTGCGCCTGGGCCTCAAGGGGGTGCCCCGCGCCGAGCTTCCCCCCTTGGCCCCCATCCTGCGTTCCGGGCTCCACTACCTCCTGCCCCTGGTCTACCTGATCTACGCCTTGGTGGCCCTCCGCCTCACCCCCGAGCGGGCGGCCTTGAACACCATCTTCCTCATGGCCCTCCTCCTCGTTTTGCAGGAGGTCTGGCGGGCCTGGCGGGGTGGGGCGGGGCTGGGGCCTGGGTTCCTTAGGGGGTTCCGGCTTCTCCTGGAGGGCCTGGAGGCGGGCGCCCGGGGCATGGTGGGCATCGCCTTGGCCACAGGGAGCGCCGGGGTCATCGTGGGCATCGTCACCATGACCGGGATCGGCTTCGGCCTCACGGACATCGTGGAAAGGCTCTCCGGGGGGAACCTGATCCTGGTCCTCGTCCTGGCCCAGCTCACGAGCCTCCTCCTGGGTATGGGGCTTCCCACCACGGCCAACTACATCGTCATGGCCTCCCTGGTGGTCCCCGTGGTCCTGGGGCTTTCCGAGAAGGCGGGCTACCCTGTGCCCCCGGTGGCCGCCCACATGTTCGTCTTCTACTTCGGCATCATGGCCGACTCCACCCCCCCCGTGGCCCTGGCCGCCTACGCCGCCAGCGCCATCGCCCGCTCGGACTTCTGGAAGACGGCGGTGCAGGGCTTCGTTTACGAGCTCAGGACCGCTCTCCTCGCCTACATGTTCTTCTTCAACCCCAAGCTCCTCCTCCTGGGCGTGGCCTCCTGGGGCGAGGGCCTTGGGATCTTCCTCACCGCCCTTTTGGGCATGACCGCTTTCAGCGCCAGCCTGGTGGGCTTCCTCCACAAGCCGACGAACCTCTTGGAAAGGGCCTTCCTCATGGCGGCGGCCCTCACCCTGGTGGTGCCGGGGCTGGTCACGGACCTAGTGGGCCTCGGCCTTCTTGGCCTTGTCTACCTGGTGCAGCGGGTGCGAAAATAGCCGGAAGTGGAGCCCATTATCCGCATCCGTAACCTGCACAAGTGGTTTGGCCCCCTCCACGTCCTAAAGGGGATCTCCCTGGAGGTGGCCCCCGGGGAGAAGCTGGTCATCATCGGCCCCTCGGGTTCGGGGAAGAGCACCCTGATCCGCACCATCAACCGCCTCGAGGACTTCCAGGAGGGGGAGGTGGTGGTGGACGGGATGAACGTAAAGGACGATCGGGCCCTCCGGGCGGTGCGGCGGGAGGTGGGGATGGTCTTCCAGCAGTTCAACCTCTTCCCCCACATGACGGTTTTGGAAAACATCACCCTGGCCCCCATGCGGGTGCGGGGGTGGCCTCGGGAGAGGGCGGAGGGGAAAGCTTTAGAGCTTTTGGAGCGGGTGGGGATTTTGGACCAGGCCAGGAAGTACCCGGGGCAGCTGTCCGGGGGGCAGCAGCAGCGGGTGGCCATCGCCCGGGCTCTCGCCATGGAGCCCAAGGTGATGCTCTTTGACGAGCCCACGAGCGCCCTGGACCCGGAGATGGTGGGGGAGGTGTTGGACGTGATGCGGGACCTGGCCCGGGGGGGCATGACCATGCTGGTGGTGACCCATGAGATGGGGTTTGCCCGGGAGGTGGCGGACCGGGTGGTGTTCATGGACGGGGGGCAGATCGTGGAGGAGGGGAGGCCGGAGGAGATCTTCAGCCGCCCCAAGGAGGAGAGGACCAAAAGCTTCTTGCAAAGGGTCCTGCACCACTAGGTATGGAGGGGCTTTTCCGGGCCCTTTTAGACCCCAAGGGGGACCCTGGCCTTAGGCGGCTTGGCCTCAGGCTCTACGCCCTTGGGCTTCTGGCCTTCCACGGGGTGGCCTTGGCGGTCCTGAGCCTCCTTCTGCCTCAGGCCTCCCACCCCCTTCTCTGGGCCCTGGCCTTCTTGGGAGCGGGGTGGCTCTACCTCCAGGCCCAGGGGGCCTTGCGGGCGGAAAAGGGGCCTTTAGCCCCTTTGCTGGCCGTGGGCCTGGGGGCCTCGGCCTTTTTCTTTTTGGGGGTGATGGGGCTTCTCCTAAGGCCCTTGGGGCTCCTTCTTCTCCCCTTGGGCCTGGGGCTTTTCCTCATCCTCCTCCACCGAGGGGAGGCCTGGCTTGTAAAAGAAGGTCCTTGAGGCGGGGCCGGGCCAGGGCCTGGATCTCTTTCAGGCGCTCCCAGGCCCGCTTCTGCCCGAGCTGGTAGACCAGGGGAAGCTTCTCGTGGTCAAAGGTGTCTATGGGGAAGGGGGGGTCCAGGGGGATGACCAGGTCGGCCTCCTTCAGGGCCAGCTCCTTGAGGCGGCGCCGGCTGGCTTCCCCCGCCAGGAGGGCGGCCTCGAGGGCCGTCTTGGGCGATTCCTTGGGCGGGGGGTTGGACACGTCCACGGCCACCACCTTGGGGAAGAGGGCCTTGGCCGCCCGCACGGGCACCTTCTCCGCCACGTCCCCGTCCACCAGAAGCCGCCCCTCCCACTCCACGGGCGGGAAGAGGCCGGGGATGGCCATGCTGGCCAGGACCGCTTTAAAGACCGGGCCCCGCCTCAGGACCACCCCCTCCCCCGTGAGGAGGTCGGCCGCCTGGATGGCTAAGGGGATGGGGCTTTCTTCCAAGAGGGCTTCGCCGAAGAGCTTTCTGAGCCTCGCCTCCAGACCCTTGTCCTCCGCCAGGTGGGGACGGCGAAGGGCGCCTAAGAGACGGGCCAGGGCCCTGAGGCCGCCGCCTTGGGCCACGCGGACGATTTCTGGGTCAAAGATGGCCTCGTGGACCCTGTAAGGGTCCCGGTGACCAAAGGCAAAGCAGGCGGCGGCCAAAGCCCCGGCGGAACTGCCGGAGAGGGCCCGGATGGGCACCCCTGCCTTTTCCAGGACCTCGAGGACCCCCAGGTGGGCGTACCCCCGCACGCCCCCACCGCCCAAAGCCAAGGCCACGCCCCGCTTCAATACCCGAGCCCCAACTCCTGGGCTTCCGCCGTCAGCCGGTCCAAGAGGTCCTTACCTTGCTGGCGGGAGCGCTCCAGGTAGTCCAAAAGATCCTTGGCCCGAATGCGCCGATGCGTTCCCACCTTGTGGTAGGGGATGGTGCCTTCCTCCAGAAGCCGGACCAGGTAGGGCCGGGACACCCCAAGAATGTCCGCCGCTTCTCCTGTGGTGAGCTCGGCTTCCAAGGGTACCACCCTTACGGGGATCCCGTGGGCAAGGGATTCCAGGATTTGCCGGAGAAGGTTTTCCAGTTCACGAGTCATTGTCAGGGAAACCTCTCCCAGGCGTATCTGCTTTCCTGGGGCTAGGTTTTTGAGGAAGAGACGAATCTCCTCCTTTGCTTCCTGTTGGGTGAAGACTAGGCCTGCCATACCCAAGAACAGGATACCCCACAAACGAAATAAACGCAACAGGGGTTTTGGATGCCGGAGCTGAAAGCAGGTAAACGAAGGGCCTAGAGGCGATTTTTGTACTGCTGTAAGAGACTGGCAAATCTCCTTAGCCCTATATGTGCAAATCTATCTAAGAAATCTTCCCTATCCAAGGGAGGGTTCTTGAGCGCCTCCCTTTGCTCTTTGAGTAGCTGAAGGAGGGGTTCAGGCAAGCTGCTCCTTCGGATTAGGGCCTCTGCCAACTCCAAGAGGTATTCATCGGGGTGGATGACCACCAGGTCCCAGGGTTCCAGGGCTTCCTCTGGGAAGTCTTGGAGGTTGAAGGTGAGGATGGCCTCGGCTCCGCCCCAGTAAGCGGCGGCCACTACATGGCGGTCATCGGCATCGGGCAGGTGTACCTGGGGGACCAGGTGCTCGTACCCTTCCACGAGGGGTTCCTGGAAGGCAAGAGCTTGCACCATGCGGGCCGGAGTCTGCCGCAAGCGGTTCCGCTGGTCCTCATCCAGATCCGCCCGATTTTCTAGGAGGTGGGATAGCCACTCTTCTTGCACTCGCCGGCTCCACTTGAGGCGAAGTCCTAGCCTTGGGTCTAAAGCCAGGCGCATGAAGAGGTCGCGGGTGGGGGCCGGGTACAGGACGCATGCATCCAAAAAAAGCACGCGTGGAAGATGAAAAGGACTCATTTGGATTTAGAATAGCCCATATGCGGCCTGACCTTTCCCGTGTGCCCGGAGTCTTGGGGGAGATCGCCAGAAGGAGGGCTAGGGAGATCGCCCCTTACCCCCTTCCAGAGCCGCCGCCTGTGCCCTCCTTTAGCCAGGCCCTTGCCCTGCCTGGCCTTTCCCTCATCGCCGAGGTGAAGCGGCGAAGCCCCTCCGAGGGCCTCATCCGGGAGGTGGACCCCGTGGAGGCCGCCCGGGCCTACGAGCGGGGCGGGGCCCGGGCGATAAGCGTCCTCACCGAGCCCCACCGCTTCGGGGGAAGCCTGGAGGACCTAAAGAGGGTGCGCCAGGCGGTGGAGCTTCCCCTCCTCCGTAAGGACTTCGTGGTGGACCCCTTCATGCTGGAGGAGGCCCGGGCCTATGGGGCCAGCGCCGCGCTCCTCATCGTGGCCCTTTTGGGGGAGCTGACCGGGGCCTACCTGGAAAGGGCCAACGCCTTGGGCCTGGAAGCCTTGGTGGAGGTGCACACGGAAAGGGAGCTGGAGCTGGCCTTGGAGAGCGGGGCGGAGATTCTAGGCATCAACAACCGGGACCTGGTGAGCCTGAGGGTGGATCTCGCCACCGCTCCAAGACTGGGCAGGCTGGCCCGGGAGCGGGGCTTTAGGGGCCTCTTGGTGGCGGAGTCGGGGTACGCCAGGAGGGAGGACCTAAAGGGTCTGGAGGGGCTTTTTGATGCGGTGCTGGTGGGCACGAGCCTCATGAAGCGGCCCGATTTGGCCGAGGCGGTGCGGGAGCTTGTAGGATAGGACCATGCTTCTCATCCCCGCCGTGGACCTAAAAGGAGGCCGGGCGGTGCGCCTTCTGGAGGGGGACCCTTCCCGGGAGACCCCCTATGGGGACCCGGTGGCGGCCGCCTTGCGCTTCCAGGAGGAGGGGGCCCGCTACCTCCACCTGGTGGACCTGGACCGGGCCCTGGGCAGCGGGGAGAACCGGGAGGCCCTCCTAAGGATCCGGGAGGCCCTTAGGGTCCCCTTTGAGCTCGCCGGGGGGATCCGGAGCCTGGGGGCCCTCCAGGAGGCCCTGGCCCTGGGGGCGGATCGGGCGGTGGTGGGCACGGTGGCCGTCAAGGACCTGGCCCTATTGCAGAGGATGCTCGCCGAGGCAGGCCCCGAGCGTCTGGCCGTGGCCCTGGACGCCCGGGGGTTAGAGGTAGTGGTCGCGGGCTGGCAGGAAAGGACCCCGGTTTCCGCCCTGGACCTCCTCAGGGTCTGGGCGGAGATGGGGGTGCGCACGGTGATCTACACCGATGTGCGGCGGGACGGGACCCTTTTGGGCCTGGACCTCGAGGTGGTGGGAAGGGTGCGGGAGGCCTGGCCCCACGCCCTCATCGCCGGGGGCGGGATCGCTGGGCTTCAAGACCTCCTGGGCCTGAAGCGCCTGGGCGTGGAGGGGGCCATCCTGGGAAAGGCCCTTTACGAGGGAAGGATTCGGCTACGGGAAGCTTTGGAGGTGGTATGAAGTTCGCAGGGTGGGTTTTCCTTCTGGTGAGCCTGGGCGTGGGGGCGGCGGGGGTCTACCTCTTCTACGCCTACCCTTTTTTGGAGGTGCCCTCCCCCCTTGGCCCCTGGCCCCTTTACTACCTCCTTCCCGGGGTCTACCTCCTGGGACTCCTGGTAGGGGGGCTTTTCGTCCTGGCCCTCTGGCTCAGGGGGGTGGGGGAGAGGGGGCGGCTTCTAAGGGAGATAAGGCGGCTTCAGGGGGAGGTGAACGCCCTGAAGCGGGAGCGGATTGAGGAGATCCCCAAAATCCCTGACCGCGCGGTGGACGAGGAAGCATGAGCCGTCTCCGCTGGCGTCTCCTTTCCCTTCCCCCCCTCGCGGAGTGGCGGGAGGTGATGGCCGCCTTTGGGGTGGGGCCTGAGGCGGCCTTGGCCCTCTGGCACCGGGGGGTGCGGAGGCCCGAGGACCTGGACCCGCCCTTGCGCCTCCTGCCCCTAAAGGGCCTGGAGGAGGCCACCGACCTCCTCCTCAAGGCCATTCGGGAGGGGAAGCGGATCCGCATCCACGGGGACTACGACGCCGACGGCCTCACGGGCACGGCCATCCTGGTGCGGGGCCTTTCCGCCTTGGGGGCCAAGGTCCACCCCTTCATCCCCCACCGCCTGGAGGAGGGCTACGGGGTCCTCAGGGAGCGGGTCCCCGAGCACCTCCTGGCCGCCGAGGTCTTTCTCACCGTGGACTGCGGCATCGCCAACCACGCGGAGCTTGGGGAGCTTTTGGAAAACGGAGTGGAGGTTTTGGTCACCGACCACCACACCCCCAGGGACACACCTCCCCCCGGGGTGGTCCTCCACCCCGCCTACACCCCGGGCCTGGGGGAGCACCCCACGGGGGCGGGGGTGGCCTTCCTCCTCCTTTGGGCTCTTTACGAGAGGCTTTCCCTTCCCCCTCCCCTGGAGTACGCCGACCTAGCCGCCATGGGCACCATCGCCGACGTGGCTCCCCTTTGGGGCTGGAACCGGGCCCTGGTCAAGGAGGGCCTGGGCCGGATACCCGCCTCTTCCTGGGTGGGCCTCAGGCTCCTGGCCCAGGCCGTGGGGTACACGGGGAAGGCCGATGAGGTGGCCTTCCGCCTCGCCCCCCGCATCAACGCCGCAAGCCGCCTGGGGGAGGCGGAAAAGGCCCTGCGGCTCCTCCTTACGGACAGCGAAGAGGAGGCCCGCGCCTTGGTGGAGGAGCTAAACCGCCTCAACGCCCACCGCCAGGCCATAGAGGAGAAGATGCTCCAGCGCCTCCTGCCCCAGGTGGACCCGGAGGAGCGGGCCATCGTCCTCCGGGACGAGGAGGGGCACCCCGGGGTCATGGGGATTGTGGCGAGCCGGATCCTGGAGGCCACCCAGAGGCCCGTCTTCCTGGTGGCCCGGGGTAAGGGTACGGTGCGGAGCCTTCCCCCCATCAGCGCCGTGGAGGCCCTGAGGAGCGTGGAGGACCTCCTCCAGCGCTTTGGGGGGCATAGGGAGGCCGCGGGCTTCGCCATGGACGAGGCCCGCTTTCCCGAGCTGAAAAAGAGGCTTCTGGAATACGCCGCCCGCTTCCCTGATCCCAGGCCGGAGGTTCCTATCCTCGCTCCCCTGCCCACGCTTTCCCTCCTCCCCCAGGTCTACCGGGAGCTTAGGTCCCTGGAGCCCCACGGGGCGGGAAACCCCGAGTCCCTCTTCCTCCTTTCCGGGACCCCGGAGGAGGTGCGCACCCTGGGGGAGGGGAGGCACCTGGCCTTCCGGCTCCAGGGGGTGCGGGTGGTGGCCTGGCGCATGGGGGGGGTGGAGGTGCCTATGGAGGTGGAGGTGGCGGGGCTCCTCACGGAAAACGCCTGGAACGGGAGCGTGAGCTACGAGGTCCAGGCGGCCCACCTGCGGGAGCCCGGGGAGCTATTGGGAGGCGTGGAGCCCTTCGCCTTTCCCCTCTCCCTGCCCGAGGCCCTGGCCCGGGCCAGGATGGGGGAGGGGGTGTACGTTCCCGAGGAGAACCGGGAGGGCCTGGAGTACGCCAGAAGCGCGGGCTTCCGCCTCCTTCCCCCGGAGGAGGCCCCTCTCTGGCTTGGCCTTCCCCCCCATAGGGTGGCCGTGGGCCGGGTGGAGGTGGCCTTGGGCCGGGAGACCCGGGCCAGGCTGGCTTCGCCTCCGATCCTGGCCACGGCGGCGGAGAGGCTCAGATCCCTGATCGCCCGCCGCCTCCTCCTGGCCTACGAGAAGGGGCACGCCCCCCTTTTCAGCGAGGCCCTTTTGGCCTACTGGGAGGTGCACCGTGTACAAGCAGCCGCGGGAAGCCCATGAGGCGAGGATCTACACCGGGGCCTACCGGGTCTACGGCCTCATCCACCTGGTGCCGGGCTCGGGCACCGGGGACCTCCTCAACGTGGAAAAGGCCTACCTGCCGGTGACCGGGGCCTTGGTCTACACCCCCGGCTTCCACCACCCCCCCAGGGCGGAGGAGCTCAAGGCCAGCACCGGCTTTCTCGCCCTGAGGAAGGAAAGGATCCAGTGGGTGGTGGGCGGCAGGCCAGCTGAACCCCGCACCAGCCCCGGCCTTCTGGAGAGGCGCCGCCTGGCCTTCCTCTTCGGGGACTGCCTCTTGGCGGGCGAGCTCCGAGTGCCCAAGGGGGCGCGGCTTTCCGACTTCCTCTCCCAGGCCAAGCCCTTCCAGACCCTCCTCGAGGCCAGCCTCTATGCCCTGACCCCGGATAAGCCCATCGTGGACCTGGAGCCCTTGGAGCGCTTCCCCTTCCTCACCGTGAACCTGCGCCTGGCGGAGGGGGTGGCCGAGGCCCCCGGGGAACCCCACCACCCCAGGCTCACCCTATTTGGCTGAGGGCCTCGCGGATCCTTTCCGCCTGGGCCAGGTTTTCCCTTAGCCTGGCCTCCTCGGCCTCCACCACCTCCCTTGGCGCCTTCTCCCGGAAACCAGGGGCGGAGAGCTTCCTTTGGCTCCTTTCCGCCAGCTCCCATAGCTCCTGGAGGCGCTTCTCCTGGCGGCGCTTCCACTCCTCCACGTCCAGAAGGCCCTCTAAGGGCATCCTCACCGTCACCCGGGGCATGGCCTTGACCAGGGCCTTTTCCGGGCGCTTTTCTAGAAGCTCGGCCCGGGCCAGGAAGCGGAAGACGGGAAGATTTTCCCTGACCGGGGCGGCATCCCCTTCTAGGTAGACCCTGACCTCGGCCCCCTGGGGAAGCCCCGCCTCCGCCTTCAGAGCCCGCACCGCCGTCACCGCCTGCTTCAGAACCTCAAACTGGGCCTCGGCTAGGGGGTCTTTCTCCCCGGGTTCGGGCCAGGGCTCCAGGGCCAGCTCCTCCTTCCCCGTGAGGGCCTGGTAGAGCTCGCTGGTGAGGAAGGGCATGATGGGGTGGAGGAGCTTGAGGAGGGCGGCCAGGGTCTCCTCCAAAGTCCTCAGGGTGTGGGCGTTCCCCGCCTTCAGGGCGGGCTTGGAGGCCTCCAGGTACCAGTCGCAGAACTCGCTCCAGATGAGCTCGTAGGCCTCCCGGGCCGCCTGGGCCAGGTCCAGGGCCTCGTAAAGGGCGGTGATCTCCTCAATCCCCCGGGCGAGGCGGCTTTTCATGAAGCGGTCCGCCAGGGTGGGGGCGTCCTCCTTGGTGGCGAATCCCTCCCGGGAGAGGAGGACGAAGCGGGCGGCGTTGAAGAGCTTGTTGGCGAAGTTCCTGGCCATCTCCAGCCAGCGGAGGTCCAGCCTCACATCCTGCCCCCCCGTGGCCAGGTAGGTGAGGGCGAAGCGGAGGGCATCGGCCCCGTAGCGCTCCACCATTTCCAGGGGGTCAATGACGTTCCCCTTGGACTTGGACATCTTCTGCCCCTTCTCGTCCAGGACCAGGCCGTGGAGGAGGACGGTCTTGAAGGGCCTTTCCCCCAGGAAGTGGTAGCCGGAGACCTCCATGCGGGAAACCCAGAGGAAGAGAATATCGTACCCCGTGACCAGGACGTCCCCGGGGTAGAAGGCCTTCAGGTCCTCGGTTTCCTCGGGCCAGCCCAGGGTGGAAAGGGGCCAGAGGGCAGAGGAGAACCAGGTGTCAAAGACGTCCTCGTCGCGCCTCAGGTTCTGGCTTCCGCAGGCCTCGCAGGCCGTGGGGTCCTCCAGGTAGCTTTCCGGCTTGGGGACGTTCACCGCCTGGCAGTTCTGGCAGTACCAGGCGGGAATCTGGTGCCCCCACCAGAGCTGCCTGGATACGTTCCAGTCTTTGACGTTCCTGAGCCAGTCTATGTTGACCTTCTTCCACCTTTCGGGGACGAAGGCGATCTCGTTCGCCTCGAGGCCCCTCAGGACCTCCTCCGCCAGGGGCTTCATCCGGAGCCACCACTGGGGGAATTGAGCGTACTCCAATGGGGTGCCGCAACGGGAGCAGGTGGCGAGGGCGATGGTGTAGTCCTCCTCCCTCACCAGGTGGCCCGCCTCCCGGAAGAGCTCCACCGCCTTCCTCCGGGCCTCAAAGCGGTCCAGGCCCCTCAGGGCCTCGGGGACCCTCTCCCCCTCCATCCGGCCCTCGAGGTTGATGACGGAGACGGGCTTGAGGCCGTGCCTTTCCCCGATCTCGTAGTCCAGGGGGTCGTGGGCCGGGGTGACCTTCAAGGCTCCGGTGCCGAACTCCCGCTCCACGGCGGGGTCGGCCAGGATGGGGATCCAGATCTCCGTGAGGGGGATGCGGGCCTTTTTGCCCACGAGGCCCTGGTAGCGCTCGTCCTCGGGGTGGACGGCGATGGCCTGGTCGGCGAAGACGGTCTCAGGGCGAACGGTGGCGATCTCAATGAGGCCGCCCCCCTCCACCTCGTAGCGGAGGGTGTAGAGCCTGCCCGGGGTGGGCTCGGTTTCCACCTCCAGATCGGAGAGGGTGGTCTCGCACCGGGGGCACCAGTTGACCAGGCGGGGGGCCCGGTAGGCCAGGCCCTCGTGGTAGTAGCGGCAGAAGGCGTAGCGCACCGCCCGGGAGCGGGCTTCGTCCATGGTGAAGGCCTCCCGGCTCCAGTCGGCGCTGGCCCCCAGGCGCTTGAGCTGCCTCAAGATGGTCCCCCCGGACTCCTCCTTCCACTGCCAGACCCGCTTTAAAAACTCCTCCCGCCCCAGGTCGTGCCGGGTCTTGCCCTCCTTGAGGAGGAGCCTTTCCACCACCACCTGGGTGGCGATGCCGGCGTGGTCGGTGCCGGGAAGCCAGACCGCTTCAAACCCCCGCATGCGCTTGTAGCGGATGAGGGCGTCCTGGAGGGAGTTGTCCAGGGCGTGGCCCATGTGCAGGCTTCCGGTGACGTTGGGGGGCGGCATGAAGATGACAAAGGGGGGCTTGCCGCTTTTGGGGTTGGCCACGAAGGGGTTTTCCGCCCACTTCTTGGCCCACTTGGGTTCCACGGACTTGGGGTCGTAGGCCTTGGGCAGGTCCATGCTACCCACCACTTTACCCGCGAGTGCTAGGATGGGGCTAGCATGGGAGAAGCGGCCCGGGTTCTTCCCATGAGCCTCGAGGCCTACCTGGAGTGGGAGGCGCAAAGCCCCGAGCGCCACGAGCTGGTGGAGGGGATTCCCTACGCCATGGCCGGGGCCAGCCAGGCCCAGAGCCTCCTGGTGCAGAACCTGGCCTTTCTCCTGAGGGCCCCTGCCCGGGCCAAGGGTTGCCGCTTCTACACGGAAACGGTGAAGCTGAAGGCTTCCCAAAGCACCCTCTACTACCCGGACCTCATGGTGGTGTGCGGGTCCTTCTCCTCCCATCCCCTTTACGAGGAGGCCCCTTGCCTGGTGGCCGAGGTGGGGAGCGCCTGGACCGGGGAGAGAAGCGCCTCGCTTACCTGAGCCTGCCTTCCCTGAAGGCCTACCTCCTGGTGAGCGCCCAAGAGCCCCTGGTGGAGGTCTACCGAAAGACCGAAGGGGGTGTGGTTCACGAGGTCTATACCGAGGGCCAGGTACCCCTGGCCTGCCTCGAGGCCAGCCTGGACCTCCTCACCCTCTACGAGGGGGTGGAGCCCGAGAGGGCGTAGAGGTAGTACCGCCCCTCCCCCAGGGGGAAGAAGGCCTCCTCGTAGGCCAGGCCCTCTATGGGGGTGTCTGGTGGAAGGGGGAGATGGAAGCCCCCCACCCTTATCCCCTCGGGGAGGACCTCTAGAACGCCTTGGGCCACTTCCTGGCTTTCCCCTTCGGGGTCGTTCAAAGGGGTGTAGAGGAGACGCACGGGAAGGCCCTTTAGGCTTTGGAGTACGTTGCTTTCCTCCCGGAAAAGGGCCCGGTGGAGGAGCCTCTCCTCCGCCTCGGCCACCTCGCCCAAAAGGGCGTAGCGGTCCAGGGGCAAAAGGGCCTTTCCCCCTTCCAGGAGGAGCAAGAAGCGGGTGCGGTCCTCCTGGGAGAGGAGGACGGGGGCCTTGCCCCGGCCCACTTGGGGATCCTGGTCCAGGTTTCCCTGGAGGAGGGCCTTGGCGGCCTCCAGGGCCTCCTCCCGGGTGGGGTAGAGGCTGTAGGGGTTCACCTTGAAGAGGAGGTCGTAGCCCCTGGGTCCTTGGACCAGCCAGGCCAGGTGAAGCTCATAGAACCGTTTCTTCTGCCACTGGGGGTACACCTGCGAGTATAGATGAAAACTGTGAGGTCGTGCCTTGCTCAAAACTTTCCCCTGGTATACCCTAGCGGCGGTATGGCGCTATCCGAAGAGCGGGTCCTCGAGGCCCTGAGAGGGGTCATGGACCCCGAGCTGGGCAAAGACCTGGTCTCCCTGGGCATGGTGGGGGAGATCCACCTGGAGGGGCAGAAGGTGGACCTCCTCATCCACCTCACCACCCCGGCCTGTCCCCTGAAGGGGCAGATAGAGGCGGACATCCGGCGGGCCCTCATGCCCCTGGGCCTAGAGGAGGTGCGGGTGCGCTTTGGCGGCGGGGTGCGCCCTCCCGAGCAGTACCCCATCCCTGGGGTCAAGCACGTGGTGGCCGTGGCCTCGGGCAAGGGGGGGGTGGGGAAGAGCACCGTGGCCGCCAACCTGGCCCTGGCCCTGAGCCGGGAGGGAGCCCAGGTGGGCCTCCTGGACGCTGACCTCTACGGACCCAGCCAGGCCAAGATGTTTGGCCTCGAGGGGGAGAGGCTCAAGGTGGACGGAAACCGCCGCATCCTGCCCCTTTTGGCCCACGGGATCAAGGTCCTCTCCATGGCCAACATCGTTCCCCCGGGCCAGGCCATGATCTGGCGGGGGCCCATCCTCCACGGGACCCTCAAGCAGTTCCTGGAGGACGTGAACTGGGGGGAGCTGGACTATTTGGTGGTGGACCTGCCCCCGGGCACCGGGGACGTGCAACTCTCCCTCACCCAGCTCACCCGGGTCTCCGGGGGGGTGATCGTCACCACCCCCCAGGAGGTGGCCCTCATAGACGCGGAGCGGGCCGCGGACATGTTCAAGAAGGTCCAGGTGCCCGTCCTGGGGGTCCTGGAGAACATGAGCGCCTTCCTTTGCCCCCATTGCGGCAAGCCCACCCCCATCTTCGGGGAAGGGGGTGGGAGGAGGCTTTCGGAGAAGCTGAAGGCCCGCTTTCTGGGGGAGATCCCCCTCACCCTCCCCCTTAGGGAGAGCGGGGACCGGGGCGTTCCCATCGTGGCCGCCGACCCCGAGGGCCTCGAGGCCCAGGCCTTCATGGGGGCAGCTCGGGAACTCGCCGCCGCCCTCAGCGTCCAGGCCTTCATCGCCCTACCCATGGCCTAACATGGCTCTTCTTTTGGAAGGCACCAAGGAAAAGGTCCTGGAGCTCCTCAGGGCCCATCCCCTCACCGCCAAGGAGGTGGCCGAGACCCTGGGCCTAAGCCGGGCCGCCATCGGCAAGCACCTCCAGGACCTGGAGGCCCGGGGCCTGGTGCGCTCCGAGGTGAAGCGGTGCCCAAGCCGGGGGCGCCCCTACCGCCTCTACCGGGCCCAGGACGGGGAAAGCCCCTACGCCCTCCTCTGCGGGGACGTGCTCAAGGGTATGGAGGCGGCTCTGGGACGGGAGGGGGTGGTGGCCTTCCTCCTGGAGCGGAACCGGAGCCGCCTGGCCCCCTTGCGCCTCGAGGCCCTTCCCTTAAGGGAGAAGCTCCGCCGCCTGGCCCAGCACCTGAGGGAAGAGGGGTACGAGGCGGAGGTGGTGGAGGAGGAGGGGCGGCTTTACCTGTGCCAGAGGCGTTGCCCGAAGCTCGCCCTTTCCCGGGAGCACGAGGCCCTTTGCCAAAGCGAGCTCTTGGCCTACCAGGAGGTTTTAGGCCTGCCCCTTTTGCGGGAGGAGCGGATCGCCGAAGGGGGAAGTTGCTGCCGCTACCGGGTAGAATAGCGGGGTGTGGGTCTACCGCCTGAAGGGCACCCCGTGGGAGCTGGACGCCCTCATCCCCGAGCTCTTTGACCGGGGGGCCCGGGGGCTTCTGGAGGGGGAGGGGGAGGTCCTGGCCTACTTCCCCGCCCCAAGGGACCTCCCCTATGGCGGGGAGTGGGAGGAGCTTCCCGATGAGGACTGGCTAGAGGCCTGGCGGCGGGACCTGAAGCCTGCCCTGGCCCCTCCTTTTGTGGTCCTGGCCCCCTGGCATGTCTGGGAGGGGGAGGGAATCCCCCTGGTCCTGGAGCCTGGCATGGCCTTCGGCACCGGGCACCACGAGACCACCCGCCTGGCCCTCATGGCCCTGGCCCGGCACCTTTCCCCGGGGGAGAAGGTTCTGGACCTGGGCACGGGGAGCGGCATCCTGGCCATCGCCGCCGAGAAGCTGGGGGGAAAGGCCTTGGGCGTGGACATAGACCCCGCCGTCCTCCCCCAGGCGGAGGTGAACGCCAAGGCCAACGGGGTCGCCCCGCGGTTTCTCCTGGGGAGCCTCGAGGCCGCCCTCCCCTTCGCCCCCTTCGGCCTCATCGTGGCCAACCTCTTCGCCGAGCTCCACGCCGAGCTTGCCCCCCTCTACCGCGGGGCCCTGGCCCCTGGGGGGAGGCTCCTCCTCACGGGGATCCTCAAGGAGAAGGCCCACCTGGTAAGGGCCGCCCTGGAGGACCTTCCCCTTGTGGAGGAGGAGGCCGAGGGGGAGTGGGTCCTTCTGGCCTACCGGAGGTGAGGCGTGAGGCCCCACCGCGCCTTCAGCCCCGGCCTCACCGGCCTCCTCCCCCTGGAGGAGGGCCGCCACCTGGTGGAGGTCCTTAGGGCCAAGGTGGGGGACCGGTTCACCGTATTTGACGAAAGCCGCGAGGCCCTGGCCGAGGTGGTGGACCTGGGCCCCCCGGTCCGCTACCGCCTTTTGGAGGAGCGGAGGCCGGAGCGGGAGGTGGGGGTGGAGGTGGTCCTCTACATGGCCCTCCTCAAGGGGGACAAGCTTTCCGAGGTGGTGCGGGCGGCCACGGAGCTTGGGGCCACCAGGATCCAGCCCCTCATCACCCGCCACGCTGTGCCCAAGGAGATGGGGGAGGGGAAGCTGAGGCGGCTCCAGGCCATCGCCAAGGAGGCGGCCAAGCAGTCGGGGAGGCTTGCCGTCCCCGAGGTCCTTCCCCCCATCCCCCTGGAGGCGGTGCCGGAAGTGGCCCAGGGCCTGGTGGCCCATGTGGGGGCCAGAGCCCTGGTGCGGGAGGTCTTGGACCTGGACAAGCCCCTGGCCCTGGCGGTGGGGCCGGAGGGAGGGTTCGCTGCAGAGGAGGTGGCCCTCCTGCGGGAGCGGGGCTTTACCCCGGTGAGTCTGGGGCGGCGGATCCTCAGGGCGGAGACGGCGGCCCTCGCCCTTCTGGCCCTGGTCACCGCCGGGGAGGGGAGATGAGGGGGCTTGTCCTGTTGCTCCTTTTGCTTTCCGCCTGCCGCTACACCTTCCTGCCCCTGGACCCGGGAAGGCCGGGGGTCCCGCAAAGGCCCTTCCTGGTGGCCCGGCTCTTCCCGGAAGGGGAGGAGGCCAGGCTCGTCCTAAAGGTGGAGCGGCTTCCCCAGGCGGGCTACCTCCACCTCAAGTGGTACCGGGAGGCGGAGCTCCTGAAGGAGAGGGCCCTCTTCCTGGAGGGGCCTGGGGTCCTCGAGGCCCGCTTTCCCCTTTCTGAGGGGTACCACCGCCTGGTGGGGTTTTGGGGGGAGCGGGTCCTCTTCCAGCTGGACCTGGGCACCCCCGCCCTACCGGAGGCCGATGAGGAGGAGGACCAGGGGAACCGTTAGGAAGGCCAAAAAGGTGGAGACCACCACGCTCCGCGCCATGCGGGCCGCGTCCTTGCCGAACTCCTGGGAGAGCAAAAAGGCGTTCACGGCGATGGGGGTGGCGGACTGGAGGACCAAAACCTGGTGTTCCAGCCTGGAAAGGCCCAGGAGGAGGCCCACCAGGTAGGCGAAAAGGGGGGCCAAAAGGAGGCGGAGGGTGCTCGCCGTAAGCTCAAAAGCCCCGAGCCGGAAGGGGGTTTTGGCCATCTGCATCCCCAGGGTGAGGAGGAGGACGGGAATGGCCGCCTGGCCCATGAGGCGCACGCCCTCGTCCAGGCGGAAGGGGAAGGTGACCTCCAGGGTCCGTAAGAGGAGGCCCAGGAGGAGGGCGTAGAAGAGGGGGAGGCGCAGGGTGAAGCGGAGGCCCTCGAGGACTCCTCCCCCCCGGATGAAGGCGGGCCCCAGGCCGAACATGAGGGCGCTGGAGAGGATGAAGTAGACCACGGCGAGCCCGAGCCCCGCCTCCCCCAGGGCGAAGTAGGCGAGGGAAAGCCCCATGTTGCCGGAGTTGGGGAAAAGGGCCGAGACGACAAGGCTCTTCCCCGCCTCCTGGCTTAGACGGAGGAGGCGGCCAAGGAGGGCCACGAAGAGGTAAAGACCCAGGTAGGTGAGGAGGAAGCCCAGGGTGAGGCCCAAAAGCCCCTCCCGGGTGAAGCTGGCCCGGTACATGGCATCAAAGATCAGGGCGGGCACCAGGAGGTAGACGGTGAGGCGGGAGAGGGTGGGGAGGTCCACGGGCACCCGCTTGCCCAAGAGGTAACCGGAAAGGACCACCAGGGCCACGGGAAAGACGGTGTTGAAGAGGGCTTCCATGTGGGGCATTCTAGGGGCATGGTGGGGTACAGGGCTTTAGCCGAGGCCATCCGCGGGGTCCTCCTCCGGGGAGGGGTGGCCCCCAGGCGCCAGGTCCTCCCCCTCCCCGGGGGGGAGTTTCTGGTCATGCCGGCGGCGGACGAGGAGGTGGCGGTCTGCAAGCTGGTCACGGTGGAGGCCCACCGCCAGCCCATGGTGCAGGCGGAGGTCTGGGCCAGGCGCCTTTCCACGGGGGAGGTCTTCCACCTCCCCGGGGAGGAGATCACGAGAAGGCGCACCGCCGCCCTCTCCCTCCTGGCCGCCCAGGTCCTGGCCCCAAGGCGGGAGGGGGCTTTCCTCCTGGTGGGCCCCGGGGCCCAGGGGGAGGCCCACCTGGAGGCCTTCCACGAGGCTTTTCCCCTAAGCCGGGTTTACGTGCGGGGCAGGGGGAGGGAAAGGGTGGAGGCCCTCCTAAGGAAGGCCAGGGGGATGGGCCTCGAGGCGGAGGAGTGGCTGGGGGAGGAGGTCCCGGAAGAGGTGGCCTTCCTCGTCACCGCCACCCATAGCCCCACCCCGGTCCTGCCCGAAAGAGTGCCCCCCGGGGTCTTTGTGGCGGCCGTGGGCTCCTACCGCCCGGGGATGCGGGAGGTGCCAGGGGCCCTGGTGGAGCGGGCCGCCCTCTACGTGGACACGGAGGATGCCCTTTTGGAGGCCGGGGAGCTCCAGGGGGTGCAAAGACCCGCCATCCCCCTCAAGGAGGCCCTTTTGGGGCGGCGGGGCGAGGGGGAGTTCGTCCTCTTCAAGAGCGTGGGCCACGCCCTCTTTGACCTGGCGGCGGTTCGGGCCTATCTGGGGCTAGCCTAGAGACGGACCACGATCTTCCCCGTGTGCCCCCGGTCCAAGAGGGCCTGGAAGGCGGCCTCGGCCTCGGTAAAGGGGAAGACCGCCCCCACCACGGGCCGCATCTCCTTGCCAAGACGGGGGAGCAAGAAGTCCAGGGCCTCCTGCAGAAGGGGCCTTTCCCGCAGGAGGGGGGCCAGCCAGAAGCCCAGGACGGCCAGGTTCTTGCGCATGAGGCGCAAGGGGTGGATGGGGGCCATCTCCCCCTCGGCGGCCCCGATGTAGACCAGGCGGCCCCTGGCCTTGAGGAAGTCCAGGCTTTCCTCCACCGCCTTGCCCCGCACCTCCAAGACGAGGTCCACGCCCCCTATTTCCCGCATCCTTTCCGGCAGGGCCTCGTAGGTGGCCACGGCATCCGCCCCCAGGGTTTGGACCAGGGGGAGCTTCTCCGCCCTCGAGGCCGCCCCCAACACCCTAAGCCCCAGGGCCTTGGCGACCTGTACCGCCGCGGTGCCCAAGGCCCCCGCCGCCGCCTGGACCAAGACCCACTCCCCGGGCTTTGCCCGGGCCTCCCTTAGGGCCAAATAGGCGGTGAGGAAGGAGACGGGGAAGGCGGCGGCCTCCTCGGGGGAAAGGCCTTCCGGGAGGGGAAGGAGGGCCTCTTGGGGCACGGCCACCCGCTCCGCCAGGGTCCCGTGGGGCATGAGGGCCGCGTACCGCTTTCCCCCCACTCTGCCCACAGCCTCCATCCCCGGGGTAAAGGGGGGGCGGGCCCGGGTCAGGTAGCCCCCCAGGCGCATGAGGTGGTCGGCGAAGTTGAGCCCCACCGCCTCCACCTCCATCGCTACCTCCCCTGGGCCCGGCGCCGGCTCCGGCACCTCCTTCAAGACCATGGGCCCCCCTAACCTTTCCTGCACCCAAGCGCGCATAGGCTCAGTTTATCCCTTTACTGAGCCCGCCAGGAGGCCTCGCAAGAAGTAGCGTCCCAGGAATATGTAGACCAAGAGCGTGGGCAAGGCCGCCAGGATGGCCCCGGCCATGGGCAGGTTCCACTTCACCGCCTCGCCTCCCGCCAACTGGGCTAGGGCTACGGTGATGGGCTGGCTCTCGGGCCGGGTGAGGGTAACAGCGAAAAGAAACTCGTTCCAGATCTGCGTGAACTGCCAGATGGCTACCACCACGAAGGCGGGGGCGGAAAGGGGCAGGATCACGTGGCGGAAGACCCCGAAGAAACCGGCCCCGTCTATGCGGGCCGCTTCCACGAGCTCATCGGGGATCTCACTGTAATAGTTCTTGAAGATAAGGGTGACGATGGGAATGCCGTAGACCACGTGCACCAGGACCAGGCCCCAGAGGGATCCATAAAGCCCGATAGCCTTCACAAACTGGAAAAGGGGGATGAGGATGCTCTGGTAGGGGATGAACATCCCGAAGAGCATGAGGGCGAAGAGGAGGCCCGACCCCCTAAAGGGCCACTTGGCCAGGACGTAGCCGTTCAGGGCCCCCACCAGGGCCGAGAGGAGGGTGGCGGAGGTGGCCAGCACCAGGCTGTTTTGGAACTTGGGCCGGAAGGCTTCCCAGGCGATGCGGAAGCTTTCCCAGTAGACGGGGTCTGGCCAGCGCCAGACGGCATCCAGGGTGATTTTGGCCGGCTCCTTGAGGGCGGTGAGGAGGACCAGGTAGACGGGAAGGAGGAAGAACAGCGTGACCAGGACAAGGAAGGCGTAGAGCAGCACACGGCCCATCAGCGCCGCACCTCCTTTCTCAGCTGACTTGCCAGGTAAGGGATCACCACTACCGCCACCAGGAGGAGGAGCAGGATGCCGATGGCCGCGCCTTTGGCGAACTGGTTGCCCCGGAAGGCCAAGAGGTACATGTAGATGGCCGGCACGTCGGTGGGGGCGTAGTCCAGGCCAGCCATGGCGAAGATCAGGTCAAAGATCTTGAGGGCGATGTGCCCCAGGACGATCATGGCGGCGAGGGTGATGGGGGCCAACATGGGGAAGATCACCCTGCGGAAAAGCTGCCACTCGCTGGCCCCATCCACCTTGGCGGCCTCAATGACCTCTACGGGTATGCCCCGGAGGCCCGCCAGGTAGAGGGCCATGGTGTAGCCGGACATCTGCCAGATGGAGGCCAGGATGACCCCGATCAGGGCCAGGCTGAAGCCGTGGGGTTCGGGGTAGGGAAGGAGCTGGACCCGCTGCCCTAGGGTGAGGGCCCACAGGAGGAGCACCCCCCCCGATACCAGGCCCCATGACATCCGCCTTCGCTCCCCCTCCCGGTAGGCCCTCCAGGCCAAGTAGAGAAAGGCAAGGCCCACCACCAGCGCGGTGTAGAAGGGAAGCTGGTTCCAGTCAAAGACCCAGACTTGTTCCCGGGTGGTGAGCCAGGGGAGGCGGAGAGGAGGCAGGCCGAAAAGGTTGGGGAGGACGTTTACCCCCCCCTGGGGTTGCAGGAGCCAGCGCCAGATGGTTCCCGTGACCACGAAGGAGAGGGCCATGGGGAAGAGGAAGACGGTGCGGAAGAAGCTCTCCCCCTTGGGGGCCCGGTCCAGGGCTAGGGCCAGGAGGAGGCCCAGCCCCAGGCTTCCCGCCATGAAGAAGACCGTGAAGAAGATGAGGTTGACGACGCTTTGCCGGAAGCGCACGTCCACGAATCCGGTGAAAAGCTCCCGGTAGTTTTCCAAGCCCAGGAAGCGGAGCTGGGGGTGGAGGGCCAGGGCCTGGGCGGGGTCCTTTCCCCAGTCGGTCATGGACACCCAGAGGTTCTGCCCGATAAAGCCGTAGACGAAGATGCCCACAGCTACCAAGGAAGGGAGAAGGACCAAAAAGGCCGCGATCCGGTCGCGCACGTTCCCTCCAGGGAGAAACCCGCGGGGGCCAGGGGCCCCCACGGGCTGCAGGGGGTCAGCGCCCGAGGCCCACCTGGTTGGCGATGGCCTGGGCGGCGTTGGCTGCTGCCTGCGGGCTCCTGCTCTGCAGGTAGATCTCCATCACGGTGCCGAACTGGCTCATGAAGCTCTCGGAAGCCACAGCCCCGTGGACCAGGGAGCCCACGATGCGGTTGGACTTCCAGTCCCTCATGGCGGACTGGCCATAGGCGTTGTACTTGGCGGAGTCGGAGTCCAGCCGGGCGGCGATGGAGCCCTTGAGGGGGTTGAAGGTGTCTTGGCCCTCCTTGGAGCCCACCAGCCTAAGCCAGTTGATGGCGTTTTGCCGGTTTTTCGCGCCCTTGGGCAGGCCGAAGGAGTCGGAGAGCATCATGAAGACCCCTGAGGTGCCAGGAGAAGGCACCCAGGCGAAGTCGGTTCCGGGCTTCAGTTTCAGGGTCGTGGTCATGTAGCCTGCGGCCCAGTCCCCCATGACGTTGAAGGCCGCCTGGCCCTGGACCACCCGGTCCACGGCCTGCTGCCAGGAGAGGCCCGCCGCGTCTTTGTTGGCGCAGTCCAGTACCTTGCCGAAGGTTTCCCAAACGGCTACCGCCTTGGGGTCGGTGAACTTCAGCTTGCCATTCCAGAGGTTGTTCCAACCCTCAGGGCCCAGGATACCCAGGGCCACGCTCTCCCAGAGGTGCTGTTGCGTCCAGTTCTCTCCCAGGGCCAGGGGGGCCTCGAGGCCCTTCCTCTTGAGGGTCTGGCAGGTGGCTAGGAACTCGGCCCAGGTTTTGGGCGGCGTGACCCCCCACTCCTTGAGCTTGGCGGGCAGGTACCACATGACGTTGGAGCGGTGGATGTTCACCGGCACGCTCCAGATGCCCCCCTTGTAGGAAATCAGGTCCAAAAGCCCCTTGGGGAAGGCCTGGAGCCAACCCTCCTGCCGGAAGAGGGGGGTCAGGTCCTCCATGCGCTCCGCCACCACCCAGGTGCCAATGAGCTCCATTCCCGCGTGGACCTGGAAGGTGTCGGGGGGGTTCCCCCCTAGCATGCGGGTTTTGAGGACCGCCTTGGCGTTGACCCCCGCCCCCCCGGTCACGGTGGCGTTGATGACCTCCACCCCCGGGTACTTCTGCTTGTAGAGCCGGATGAGGGCCTCGAGGGCCGGGCCCTCGTCCCCCGCCCACCAGGAGAAGATCTCCAGCTTGCCCGTCTGGGCCAGGGCGCTAAACCCCAAGGCCACCCCGATCGCCAAAAGCCACTTCCTCATACCTTACCTCCATTGCGACGTGGGCTTTCCGCCCACAGGCCGCCCAACTCAAAGAAGCGGGCCAAAAAGAGGCCCGCTCCACCCACCGCCGGGGCCAGATGGCCGTAGGCAGAGGGTTGCACGGGAAGGCCCTGGTGGGCTTCCAAAAAGGCGTGAGCTTTCAGGGAGAGGCGCAAGGAGTGTTCCAGGTAAGGGAAGAGCTCGGCCACCTTGCCCCCCACCACCACCCGGGCGGGATCGTAGGCCACGGCCAGGTTGGCCAGGAGGCGGCCCAGGAGCTCCCCTAGGTGGCCTAAGGCCTCCAGGCTCGCAACGTCCCCTTCCTGGGCAAGGTTGCGGAGGGCCTCGAGGCTCCTAGCTTTGCCGCCTAGGGCCTGGTGGTGCTTGAGGAGGGTCCCCAAGCCCAGCTCGGTTTCCAGGCACCCTTGGCGGCCACAGGCGCAAGCCCTCTGCCCCGTTCCCAGCCAGTGGCCCAGCTCCCCCGCTGCCCCGTTGGCCCCCCGCAGGAGGCGGCCCTCGGCCACCACGCCCACGCCGAGCCCGGTGCTCAGGACCAGGTAGGCCAGGTTGGCCTCCCTGTGGAAGAGGACCTCAGAGAGGACCGAGGCCTTGGCGTCGTTTTCAAAGGCCACGGGCAGGGGAAAGTCCCCCAAGAGGGCCTGAAGGTCCAGCCCCCGCCAACCCAGGTTGGGGGCGAAGAGGAGGCGCGGGCTTTCCATGACCCCGGGAACGGTGATGCCGAGGCCCAGGGCCTCGCCAATGTGGGGAAGCGCCCTTTCCCTCAGCTGCTCCAGCCGGGTCCGGGGGCTTTCCTCCTTGGGGTGGGGCCACTCTTGGCTCCATAGGACGTTGCCCAACCAGTCCACGGCCACCAGGACCGTGCCTTCAACCCCCAGCTCGGCCCCAAGGGCATAACGGGCCCCCGGCTTCAGGTGGAGGAGCACGCCAGGCCGGCCCAGCTCTCCCGGTGAGGTCCCCCCTTCTTCCAAAAGGCCTTCGGCAAGAAGCTCGTCCACCAGGCGGCTCACCGCGCTCTTGGCGAGACCCGTGCGCCGGGAAAGGTCGGCCCGGGTAAAGGGGGCCTGCCGCAGGTGGTAGAGGATGGCCCTCCGGTTGAGCCTGCGGATTTCCTGGCTGTCTCCCTTGCGCAACCTCGGCCCCCTTTAGTTCGTCCTCGGTACTAACTAAAGCGCCTTTCCGGCCCCTTGTCAAGGGGTGGGGGGTGGGGTTAGCCTTGGGATAAGGCCCGCTAGGGCCCCAAAGCCAGGTCCCGTTTGCCCTGGTGCCTGGGCGCGTAGTCCAGGCTTAAAGTGGGGAAGTCCGGTGCAAGTCCGGCGCTGTCCCGCAACGGTAACCGGTCCCGCTTCGGAGACCGGAAGCCCGAATACCTGCCAGGGCCGCCCGCCCTTCCCCAAGGCGGGCACCTCACGCGGATGGGGGAGAAGTGGGGGTGAAACGCCTTTTGGCCCTAACCCCTGCCTCCCGGCAGGGGTTTTTCCCTACCTCCCCCGGGCCTGGCCCTAGCGGCCTAAGGGAGGTAGGCATGAAAAGAATGCTGGCGCTTCTTACCGTTTTTCTGGCCCTGGCCCTGGCCTTTCCCCTCACCGTCACCGACGACCTGGGGCGCACCGTCACCCTAAAGGCCCCGCCCAAGCGCATCGTCACCATGCTTCCCTCGGTGACGGAGACGGTCTGCGCCCTGGGGGCCTGCGACCGGATCGTGGCCACCGACGACTTCTCGGACTGGCCAGAAGGCGTCAAAAGGCTTCCCAAGGCGGGAGGGCTTTTCAACCCCAACCCCGAGCTCATCGTCGCCTTGAAGCCGGACCTGGTCCTGGTGTCCAGGTTCGGGAGGCTCTACGAAACCCTGGAGCGGGCGGGGCTCACCGTCTATGCCGTGAGGACGGAAACCTATGAGGACATCTTCCGGACGGCCCGCAACCTGGGAAGGCTCTTGGGGCTTCCCGGCCAGGCGGAGCGGCTGGTGGCCCAGATCCAGAAGGAGGTCTACCAGGAGGAAGCCCGGGCCGCCCAGGCCAAGACCCGCCCCCGGGTCTACTACGAGATTGACCCCACCCCCTATACCGTGGGGCCCGAGAGCTTCATCGGGGTCCTCATCGCCAAGGCCCGGGGGGTGAACATCGTCCCCAGGGAGCTGGGCCTTTTCCCCAAGATTAGCCCGGAGCTGGTGCTGGAGAGAAACCCCGAGGTGATCGTGGCCACTTACCCCGGCGCCTTGGACACCATCCGCAGGCGCCCGGGCTGGGACCGGGTGGCCGCCGTGCGCCAGGGGCGGATCTGCGTCTTCACCGGCGGGGAGGATAGCCTCCTTTCCCGGCCCGGCCCCCGGGTGGCCCAGGGCCTGAGGCTCCTGGTGGACTGCTTCCACAGGCCATGACCCTCGCCCTGCCCCTGGCCCTAAAGCGAAGCCTGGTCTTCAGCTGGCTTCTCCTCCTCCTCCTCCTGGCCCTGGTCCTGGGGGTAGCCTTGGGGGCGGTGGCCCTCTCCCCCTTGGAGGTGGTCCGGGCCCTTTTGGGCCAGGAGGAGAACCCCATCGTCACCGAGCTGCGCTTGCCCAGGGTCCTGGGAGGCCTTCTGGTAGGGGCGGCCTTGGGGGTGGCGGGGGCGGCCTTCCAGGGCCTTTTCCGTAACCCCCTGGCCGATCCCTACCTCATGGGCTCCGCCTCGGGGGCGGCCTTCGCCGTGACCCTCTTCGCCGTCATCCTGGGGGGGCTTTCCCCGGCCTTTGCCCAGCACGCCGTCTTCCAGCACCTCCCCCTTTCCGCCACCCTCTTCGGCTTTTTGGGGGCCCTTCTCGCCACCCTCCTCACCCTGGTCCTGGCCGGGGGGGTGGCCCGCACCGGGGAGCTGGTCCTGGCGGGGGTGGTGGTGGGGAGCGTCCTCACCGGGGCCACCACTTACCTGATGATGCAGGACGCCGACCGGGTGCGGGCGGTCTTCGCCTACACCCTGGGGAACCTGGCCTTCTTGGGCTGGCCCTCGGTGAAGGCCCTCCTCCTCTTCCTCCTTCTGGCTCTGCCTCCCCTCCTCCTTTTGGGCCGGGTGCTGAACGCCCTGCAGCTGGGGGAGGAGACGGCCAAAAGCCTGGGCCTGCCCCTGGACGCCCTCAAGCTCCTCCTCCTCCTTGCCGCCAGCCTCCTCACCGCCAGCGCCGTGGCCCAGGCGGGGATCATTGGCTTTGTGGGCCTGGTGGCCCCCCACGCCCTGAGGCGGCTTCTGGGGGAGGACTACCGCCTCCTCCTGCCCGCCAGCGCCCTGGGGGGGGCCGTTCTCCTCGGCTTCGCCGACCTTCTGGCCCGCACCCTCACCCGGCCGGCGGAGCTTCCCGTGGGGGTGGTGACCACGCTCCTGGGAGGGCCCTTCTTCCTTTACCTGATGTGGAGGCGGCGTGGGCGGGCTTGAGGCCAGGGGGATCGTGGGTCCCCACGCCCTGAGGGGGGTGGACCTGGCCTTGAGGCCTGGGGAATGGCTGGCCCTCCTGGGCCCCAACGGTGCGGGGAAGAGCACCCTTTTGCGGGTGATGGCGGGGCTTCTGCGCCCGAGGAAAGGGGAGGTGTTCTTGGAGGGGAGGCCCCTGGGGCGTTACGGCAGCTACGAGCGGGGGCGGCTTCTCGCCTATCTGCCCCAAGGAGGGGCCTACCCTGAGGGGCTTCTGGTGGAGGAGGTGGTGCGCCTGGGGAGGCTTCCCCACCTGGGGCTTTGGGGCAGGGAGGGGAAGGAGGACAAAGAGGCGGTGGAGTGGGCCCTCGAGGCCACCGGGGCGGCGGCCTTCACGGGACGGCTTCTGGGCACCCTCTCCGGGGGGGAGAGGCAGCGGGTCCTCCTGGCCCGGGCCCTGGCGGCCAGGCCTAGATACCTCCTCCTGGACGAGCCCACCACCTTTTTGGACCTGGAGCACCAGGCGGGGGTGGTGGCCCTCCTCAGGCGGCTTGCGGGGATGGGCCTGGGGGTGCTCTCCGTCCTCCACGACCCCAACCAGGCGGCCCTGGCCCACCGGGTGGCGGTGGTGCGGGAGGGGAGGGTTTTGGCGGAAGGAGGGCCTGAGGAGGTCCTTTCTGAACCCCTTCTGCAACGGCTCTACGGCCCCGGGGTGCGGGTTTTCCCCTTGGAGGGGAGGCCCCATGTCTACCTGGACGGATAGGGCGAGGCTTTTCGTGAAGGGGCGGGCCTTCCTCCTGGACCTGGGGGAGGAGGTGGCCCTTTACACCGAAGGGGGGCCGAGGTGGGCCCGCTACCTCCTGGTGGGCCGGGTCTCCCCTGCGGAGGTCCTGAGGCTTGGCCTTCCCCGGGCTGGGGTCCTCCACTACCCCCTGGCCGTGGATCCTCTGGACTTCGCCTGGGAAGGGGGGACCCTGGCCTTCCCCGGGCTTCGGGTCTATTTGCAAGGCCCACCCGAGTTCGTGGAGACCCCCTACTACGCCTGGGTAGTAAGATGGTCCCCGTGGACCTAAAGGGGTTTTACGCCTACCTCCTCTGGTCCAGGGGGGCCCTGTGGCGGACCTTGGAGGGGGTGCCTGAGGCGGCCCTGGAAAGGCCCGTGGTGCCCCGAAAAGACCTCAGGAGCGTGAAGGCCCTCCTCCTGCACACGGCGGTGGTGGAGGACGGCTGGCTCCACGAGGAGATCCTCAGGGTCCCCATGGTCCTTACGGGCTTCCCCGGGGTGGAGGCGGCCTTGCCCCGGGAGGGGGAGGGCCTTCCCCTGAGGGCGCTTCGGGCCTACCAGGAGGCCGTGGGCCGGGCCACCTGGGCCTTTCTCCAGGACCCTAAGGTGGGGGAGGTGGTGGCCCTGCACGATGCCCCAGAGGAGCGCCACCTTTCGCAGGACCTCCTATGGCACGCTTTTCTGCACGAGGTGCGGCATTCCGCCCAGGCGGTCCTCCTCCTGCGCCTTCTGGGGGTGGAGCCCCCCGCTTTGGACCTCTACTTTTTCCTGAGGGAAGAGGCCACGAAAGGAGGCCAAGGTGAAGTTTTCTAGACTGGATGCCTACCTGAGGCGGGCGGTGGAGGAGGGCTGGCTTCCCGGGGCCGTGGCCCTGGTGGCCCGGGAGGGGGAGGTGGTCTTCCATGGGGTCTACGGATTCCTGGACCCCGTGGGGGGTGCCCCCATGCCCGAGGACGCCCTCTTCCGCCTCTACTCCATGACCAAGCCCTGGGTTTCGGCCCTGGCCCTGACCTTCGTGGAGGAAGGGGAGCTTTCCCTCCTGGACCCCCTGGAGAAGTACCTCCCCGCCCTCTCCCCGCTCCAGGTGGGGCGGGAGGTGGGGGAGGAGGTGCGCCTCGAGGCCCTGAAGACCCCCCTCACCGTCTACGACCTCCTCCGCCACACGGCGGGCTTTACCTACGGGGTTTTCTTCCACTCCCCGGTGAAGCGCCTCTACCTGGAGGCGGGGGTGGACCGGTACGACCTGGACCGGGAAACTTTCTTGGAAAGGCTTTCCCAGCTTCCCCTTCGCTTCCAGCCTGGGGAGGCCTTTGAGTACGGGCTTTCCACCGACGTTCTGGGGCACCTCCTCGAGGCCCTCTCCGGGAAGAGCCTGGCGGCGCTCTTGGAAGAGAGGGTCTTCCACCCCCTGGGGATGCGGGACTCGGGCTTCGTGGCCAAGGACCCTGCCCGCCTGGCCAAGCCCTTTCCCAAGGACCCGGAGACGGGGCGGAGCGTCCGCCTCCTGCCCGTGGAGGAGGAGCCCCCCAGGTATGCGGGGGGCATGGGGGGCGTGGGCACGGCGGGGGATTACCTGCGCTTCCTCGAGGCCCTGCGCAGCGGGCGGGGCCTTCTCTCCCCGGCCCTTTCCCGCCTCATGACCCAGGACCACCTGGGGCCCTTGGCCTTTGAGGGGATGCGCCGGGGGCCGGAGTACATGCCGGGGCCGGGGTACGGCTTCGGCCTGGGGGTGGCCGTGCGGCTATCCGGCATGGGGCTCGCCCCCGGGAACCCCGGGGAGTGGCACTGGGCGGGCTTCGGCGGCACCCACTTCTTCGTGGACCCAGGGCTTGGGCTCACGGCCCTGCTCCTCGCCCAGGCCCCCAACCTTCTCTCGGTCCTGGAGCCGGAGAGGGCCCTCCACTCCCGCTACGGGAGCCGGCTCTGGCTCACCTTCCGCTCCCTGGTCTACCAGGGCCTGGACTGAAGGATGCGCTCCACGGCCTCCAGGACCTGGGGGATGTCCTCGTCCCTCAGGTCCCGGTGGGTGACGAGGCGCACCCGCTTCCCCACAACCCCCGCCAGGACCCCCTGGGCCTTGAGGCGCTCCAGGAAGCCTTGGGGATCTGGAATCTCCACGTAGACCATGTTGGTCTCCGCCGGCCCCACCTTGAGCCCCATGCGGGCCAGGCCCTCCGCCAGGGCTCGGGCCAGCTCGTGGTCCCGCTTGAGGTGCTTGGGGCCTTCCGTGAGGGCCAGAATCCCCGCCGCCGCCAGGATGCCCGCCTGCCGGAGGCCACCCCCCAGGAGCTTGCGGTAGCGCCGGGCCTCGGGCTCCAGGTCCTTGGGCAAAAGAAGGAGGCTCCCCACCGGGGCCCCCAGGCCCTTGGAGAGGGAGACCATGAGGGTGGTGAAGCCCTGGGCCAAAGCCTTCGCCTCCACCCCCAAAAAGGTGGCGGCGTTGAAGAGGCGGGCCCCGTCCAGGTGGGTGGGAAGCCCGTGGGCTTTGGCCAGGACCTGGACCTCCCTTTGGACCTCCAGGGGCACCACCCGTCCCCCCGCCAGGTTGTGGGTGTTCTCCAGGGCGATGAGGCCCGTGTGGGCCTGGAAGGGCCCTTGGCGCACCGCCTCTCTCAGGGCCTCGAGGTCCGGCACCCCTCCGGGGGCGGGCACGGGCCGGACCAGGGCCCCGGAGAGGAGGGCGGGGGCCCCAAGCTCGTACTCGTAGAGGTGGGCCCCCTCGGGGGCCAGAACCTCGCTTCCCCGGCCCAGGTGCAAAAGGAGGGCCACCTGGTTGGCCATGGTGCCCGTGGGCATGAAGATGGCCCGCTCAAAGCCCAAAAGCTCGGCCGCCAGGGCCTCGAGGCGGTTCACCGTGGGGTCTTCCCCGTAGACGTCGTCCCCCACCTCGGCCTCGGCCATGGCCCGGCGCATGGCCGGGGTGGGGCGGGTCACGGTGTCGCTCCGCAGGTCTATGGGCATGCCCCTAGCCTAAAGGCTCCACGGCCACCGCTTGGGCCAGCTCCTGGGGCAGGAGGTAGACCTCCCCGCCCACCCGCACCCGCACCCCGCCTTCCCTCTCCAGGACCTCCAGGGGCGCTCCCGGCACCAGGCCCAGCCGGGCGAGGAGGTTCAGCGTGCCCCGGTCCTGGACCAAGGCCCGCACCACCCGGGCCCTGCCCAGGGGGGCCTCGGCCAGGGGGAGGCCCCGCCCCTGGGGCAGGGTGAGCTCCCGGGTGGGGATGGGGTCCCCGTGGGGATCAAAAGGGGGGTGGCCCAGGGCCTCGGCGATGCGCTCCTCCAGGGCCTCGCTGATCACGTGCTCCAGCCTTTCCGCCTCCTGGTGGACCTCTTCCCAGCCGTAGCCTAGGGCCTGGTGCAGGTAGGTTTCCAGGAGGCGGTGGTGGCGCAGGACCTCCAGGGCCACCCTCCGCCCCGCCTCCGTGAGCCTTGCCCCCCGGTAGGGGAGGTGGACCACCAGACCCAGGGCGGAAAGCTTCTTCAGCATCTCCGTCACCGATGGAGGCTTCACCCCCATCCTTGCCGCCAGGGCCTGGGTAGACACCGGCCCCCCCAGGGTTTCCTCCAGGGCGAAAAGGTGCTTCAGGTAGTCCTCCTGGGCTTCGGAGAGGGGCGGGCGGGCCATCCCCCTAAAGGTAGCATGGGGGCATGGACCTCACCCAGTACCCCTACCCTTCCCGCCGCCACGTGGTCTTGGGAAAGCGGGGGGCGGTGGCCACCAGCCAGCCCCTGGCGGCTTTGGCGGGGATGGAGATCCTGTGGAAAGGGGGAAGCGCCGTGGACGCCGCCCTCGCCATGGCCGCCTGTCTCACCGTGGTGGAGCCCACCTCCAACGGCATCGGGGGAGACCTTTTCGCCCTGGTCTGGGACGGGGAGCTCCACGGGCTCAATGCCTCGGGGAAAAGCCCCCTGGCCCTCACCCCCGAGAGGCTTCCCGAGGGGCGGATGCCCGAGCGGGGCTGGCTGCCCGTGACCGTGCCCGGGGCCGTGTCCGGCTGGCGGGCCCTGCACGAGCGCTGGGGGAGGCTTCCCTTCCCGGAGGTCCTGGCCCCCGCCATCCGCCACGCCGAGGAGGGCTTTCCCGTGGGTCCGGAGACGGCCCGGGCCTGGCGGCGGGCGGAAGGGGTGTACCTCTCCCTCCAAGACCCCGAGTTCCGGGCCTTCCAGGAGGTCTTCTTCCCCCATGGCCGGGCCCCCAGGGCGGGGGAGGTGTGGCGGAGCCCCCTCCACGCCAGGACCCTGAGGGAGCTAGGAGAAAGCTATGGGGAAAGCCTCTACCGGGGTCCCTTGGCCCAGGCCCTGGCCCGCTTCAGCGAGGCTACCGGAGGCCTCCTTTCCCGGGAAGACCTCGAGGCCCACGCCCCGGAGTGGGTGAGGCCCCTTTCCACCCAGTACAAGGACCTCACCGTCTTTGAGCTTCCCCCCAACGGCCAGGGGGTGGCCGTCCTCCTGGCCCTGAACATCCTGGAGGGGCTGGACCTCCGGCCCGAGGACCCCTTGAGCTACCACCTGCAGATAGAGGCCATGCGCCTGGCTCTGGCGGACACCTACCGCTTCGTGGCCGACCCCAGGCACATGGAGCTTGCCCCTGAGGCCTTCCTCTCCAAGGCCTACGCGGCGGAGAGGCGGAGGCTCATCGGGGAAAGGGCCCTTCCCATCGCCCTTCCTGGCCTCAAGCCCGAGGGCACCGTCTACCTGGCGGCGGCGGATGGGGAGGTCATGGTTTCCCTCATCCAGTCCAACTACCAGGGCTTCGGCTCCGGGGTGCTGGTGCCGGGGACGGGCATTGCCCTGCAGAACCGGGGCCTTGGTTTCACCTTGGAAGAGGGACATCCCAACCGGGTGGGCCCAGGGAAACGGCCCTTCCACACCATCATCCCCGGCTTCCTCGCCCAGGAGGGAAGGCCCCTTGGGCCCTTCGGGGTCATGGGGGGGTTCATGCAGCCCCAAGGGCACGTGCAGGTGGTCCTGGGCCTGGTGGACTTCGGCCTCAACCCCCAGGCCGCCCTGGACCGCCCCCGCTGGCAGGTGCTCCCGGGAGGGGAGGTCCTCCTGGAGCCCGGCATCCCCCAGGCCGCAGCCCTCTTTCTCAAGGACCTGGGGCACAGGGTGCGCTACGAGGCGGAGTACGCCGCCTTTGGCCGGGGCCAGATGGTCCTCAGGCTGGGGGAGGCCCTTTGCGCCGCCTCCGACCCCCGGGCGGAGGGGATGGCCTTGGCCCTTTAGGGCCGAACACCCGAAGAGCGGGAAGGCTACAGAGGGTGGGCGAAGGCCACCAGGTTCTTGGGGCCGAGGAGGACGGAAAGCTCCGGGCAAAGGGGGCTGAAGGTGGCCCGTTCCAGATGTAGACGTTCCCTTAGGAGTTCGGCCAAGGTCATCTTCCAGGCCGAAACCCCTTCTCCTAAGGCCACCCGCGCCCGCACCTTTCGGCTTCCAAAAGATCCACTCCAGAAACGGACCATGGCCCCCGGTACCTGCCCCTTGGGGACGGGGAGGGGCGGGAGACGGAAAGCATCTCCCTCGAGGGCGAAAAGAGCCCAAAACCCCAGGTCCAGGACTAGCCCTCCTCCGGGAGGAAGCCAGCCTAGGGTCCTGAGTCGCTCCGGTTCTCCCGAGGCCAGGTAAAGCTTTCCTTCCCGCTCTATCCGTCGGAGCTCGGCCATCACTTCTAGAGGTTCCAGCCTTCCCGCCATTTCCGCTGCCCGCTCGGCCAGGGCGGCCAGGCCTGGACCGAAGAGGGGCGTGGGGTGGAGATGGAGACGGCGAGGAAAGGTTTGGGCTAACGCTTCTCCCAAGGCCAGGTGGCCCCCGAAGGGGGGCTTGGCCAGGATGAGGAGGACCTGGTCGTAAAGGGAAAGGAGGGATTCAACCGCTTCCCTAAGCCCCTCCTTAGCCGGGTCCCAGATCCGTATCCCCAGCTCTAGGGCTTTTTCCCCGAGCCCGGCTCCCTTTTCGGTGAGGACCACCAGTTCCATACCCCTAACGTACACCGCGCATCCAAGACTTTTGTCCTGAGCAGGGGCCCTGGACTAGGGATTGCCTTGCCGCCCGCCCCCACCCCTTGCGCGGTTTCCCGGCCCGTGGTATGTTTACCGCAAACTAAGGAGCAAGGAGGCGAACATGAAGCGCAGAGAGTTCTTGAAGAGGCTGGGTGTGGGTTCCTTGGCGGCGGTGGGCATGCCCTATATCGCCACCGCCCAGGCCAGGCCGGTGAAGCTGGCGGTCCTCCTTCCCCTCACCGGCCCCTTCGCCTTCGCCGGCAACGCGGGGCGGGAGGGGTTCGTGGACGGGGTGGACTACGTGAACGAGGTCCTGGGAGGTATCGCCGGGCGCAGGCTGGAGCTCATCGTGGAGGACACGGGCTACGACGTGGCCAGGGGCACGGCGGCCTTCAACCGTGTCCTCGCCCGGGAGCGGCCCGACGAGCTCCTCTTCGTCTACGGGGACTCCACCGGCCTTTCCAAGGCCCTGGCCCCGGAGATCGCCCGCCTGGGCCTCCCTTACTCCGCCACCAGCTTCGCCAACGAGCTGGCTGACCCCAAGACCTACCCCACCATCTTCGTCTTCGGTCCCACCTACAACGACATGATGGAAGCCCTCCTGCGCCAGATCCGCTTGCAGAAAGGGCGGGCCAGGATCGCCCTGGTCTACTCCAACACCGAGTTCGGCCGCGACCCCATCCCCTACGCCAAGGAGCGGGCCAAGGCTCTGGGCATGGAGGTGGTGCACGAGGAGGTCACGCCCCCCGCCTTCACCGACGCCACCCCCGTGGTCCTGAACCTGCGCCGGGCCAACCCCGACTTCGTCATCCTCCAGGGCTACGCCCTCTCTGTGGAGCCCCTGATCCTAAGGGTTGCCCGGGAGCAGGGTCTGCGGGCCCAGTTCATGGGCACCTACTACTCCGCTGAGCTGGCCCTCATCCAGCGGGCGGGGCCGGCCGCCGAGGGGTTCACCGTCACCTACCACAACCCCTACTGGTACGAGGCCCTGGTACCCGCCGTGGACGAGATGCGCAAGTTCCGCGAGCGGAAGGGCCGGGACACTTCCTACCGCCCCACCTACTACATGGGGAGCCTGGCCGTGGCCCTGGCCGTGGCCGAGGCCATGCGGCGGGCGGCTCAGGCGGGCAAGGCCACCCGGGCGGGGGTGGTGGAGTACCTGGGGAAGCTGGAGGACTACAATGCCCTGGGCCTTTCCCGGAGCTTCCAGTTCGTGAACCACCGGATTCCCTACACCAAGCTCTACCGGGCTAGCGTCAAGGACGGGCGCTTCAACGCCATCACCGACTGGATCAAGCTGGCCTAGGCCCGATCTGGCCCCGGGCCGGTGAAGGCTGGCCCGGGGCGTTTTGGAGGCGCTTGTGTCCGACCTCTTGCCCTATCTCATCGGCGGCCTGGCCAACGGAGCCCTCTACGGCCTCCTGGCCCTGGGTTTTGTTCTGGTCTACCGGGCCACCAGCGTGGTGAACTTCGCCATCGGGGAGTTCCTCCTGGTGGGGGCCTACCTCACCTACACCTTCGCCCTCTTCCTGCCCCTTCCCTTGGCCATCCTGGCCGCCCTTCCCCTGGCCTTCCTCTTCGGCCTTCTGGTGGAGCGGGGTTTTGTGCGCCCCCTCCTGGGCAGGAACGTGGTGGCGGTGATCATGGCCACCATCGGGCTGGCCGCGGCCCTGGACGGGGCGGTGCAGCTCATCTGGGGCCCCGACCTCAAGTACCTCTCGGGGAGCCTGCCCGACCTGGGTTTTGCCGCGGGGGAGGTTTATGTCTCCTCCCGGGCGGTCTGGAACCTGCTCCTGGCCGTGCCCCTGGGCCTTGGCCTCATCTGGCTCTTGCGCAAAAGCCGCTACGGCATCCTGGTGCGGGCCATCTCCGAGCGGGAGGTGGCGGCCTTGGCCTTGGGTATCCCCACCTCCCGCATCCTGGCCGGGGTCTGGGGGGTTTCCGCCCTGTTGGCCACCCTGGCGGGGGCCCTGTTGGCCGTGGCTAGCGGCGTGGGGCACAACCTGGTCTTCTTCGGCCTAAAGGTCTTCCCTGTGGCCATCCTGGGGGGGTTTGACTCGGTGGGGGGGGCTCTGGTGGCGGGGTTTTTGCTGGGGGCCCTCGAGGCCCTCTCCCAGCGCTACCTGGAGCCTGTCCTGCCCGGGTTCACCGAGGCCCTGCCCTTCGTGGTGGTCCTCTTGGTGCTCCTCGTTAGGCCCTATGGCCTTTTTGGCGAGCGGCAGATTGAGAGGGTGTGATGCTTTCCGTGGAGAACCTCAAAGTGGTCTACCGGGGGGTGATCCTGGCCCTGGATGGGGTCTCCCTCGAGGTCAAGGGGGGAGAGGCGGTGGCCCTTCTGGGCCCCAACGGGGCGGGGAAGAGTTCCTTGGTGAGAGCCATTGCCGGCCTTTTGCCCAAGTTTGAGGGGCGGGTGTTGGACGGGCACATCCGCCTCATGGGCCAGGAGGCCACCCACCTGGATCCCGTGCGCATCTCCTCTTTAGGCCTCACGGCCGTCCTCGAGGGCCGCCCCCTCTTCCGCTACCTGACCCCGGTGGAGAATCTGGTGGCGGCGGGGCACCGCCTCTCCCCCAGGGAGCTCAAGGAGGGCATGGACGAGGTCTTCGCCCGCTTTCCCCGCATCTACGAACGCCGCCACGAGCAGGCGGGCTATCTCTCGGGGGGAGAGCAGCAGATGCTCCTTTTGGGCATGGCCCTCCTCACCCGGCCCAAGCTCCTGGTGGTGGACGAGCCCTCCTTGGGTCTGGCCCCCAAGCTGGTGGAGGAGGTCATGGCCACCCTGGATGCCCTCAGGCGGGAGAAGGGCCTTTCCCTACTCCTGGTGGAGCAGAACGCCCGGGCAGCCCTTTCCATCGTGGACCGGGTCTACGTGCTGGAGCGGGGCCGGGTGGTCTTTGAAGGGGATGCCAAGGCGGCCAAGGAGGACCAGGACGTGATGGAGTTTTACCTGGGCAAAGAGGAGGTGGGTTTCCGCCAGGCGCGGCGCTACCGGAGGAGGAAGCGGTGGGTGTGATCCTCGAGGCTAAGAACCTCCACCTCTCCTTCAAGGGCGTGAAGGCCCTGGTGGGGGTGGAGTTTTCCGTGAGCGAAGGGGAGTTCTTCGCCGTCATCGGGCCCAACGGGGCGGGGAAGACCACGCTTTTAAACGTCCTCTCCGGGGTCTACGAGCCGGAAAGGGGCGAGGTGGTCTTTCTCGGGGAAAACCTGAGAGGCAAGTCTCCCCAGGAGAGGGCGCGCATGGGCCTGGGGCGCACCTTCCAGGGCCTGGAGATCTTCCGGGGGATGAGCGTCTTGGACAACGTCAAGCTGGGAGCGGGGCTGGCCCTGGAGAGCTACCCCCTGGCCCTGCCCAAGGCGGAGCGGGAGTGGCAACTCCGGGCCTGGGCGGAGGAGGTTCTGGACTACCTCCACCTCTCCCCCCTCCGCCACCTGCCTGCGGGGATGCTGCCCTACGGCCTGCAGAAGCGGGTGGAGGTGGCCCGGGCCCTGGCGGGAAGGCCCAAGCTTCTGCTTTTGGACGAGCCCATGGCGGGGCTTTCCCTGGAGGAGAAGCAGGACCTGGCCCGCTTCCTCCTGGACGCCCGGGAGGAGTGGGGGGTGACCCTCCTCTGGGTGGAGCACGACCTGAGGGCGGTGTTGGAGCTTTCCGATAGGGTCCTCGTCCTCTCCTACGGGGAGGTGCTGTACTACGGCTCCCCCTCGGGGGTGCGCAGCGACCCCAAGGTGGTGGAGGCCTATCTGGGCCAGGCGTGAGGGAGTATGGAGGGAACGCTTCTAGAACACCTTTATCGGCACGCCGGGGAGCGCCCCAATGCGTCCGCTTTGCGGGTGAAGCGGCTTGGCGTTTGGCAGAAGACCTCCTGGCGGGACCTCCTGGACCGGGTTTTGCGCCTTGCCGGAGGGCTTTCTGCCTTGGGCCTTAAGGAAGGGGAGGTCCTGGCCATCCTGGGCCACAACGCCCCGGAGTGGGTGGAGGCCGAGCTTGCCGCCCAGACCCTGGGGGCTTTCCCCATGGGCATCTACGCCGATGCCATGCCCGAGGAGGTGGGCTACTTCCTGGAGTTCACCGGGGCCAAAGGCATCGTGGTCTCCGACGAGGAGCAGCTGGACAAGGTCTACCCTCATCTCCACCTCGTGGACTTCGTCCTGGTCTGGGAAGAGGCGGGGATGAGCCGTCACTTTGGGGGTAAGGTGCGCCGCTATAGCCAGGCCTTCGGGGACCGAGGGGTAGGGGAGGAGGCCGTAAAAAAGCGGCGCCCTGAGGAGACCGCCCTCCTCGCCCCCACCTCGGGGACCACGGGGCGGAGCAAGCTGGCCATGCTTTCCCACGCCAACCTTCTGGCGGGGCACAGGGCCGTGGGCCAGGCCCTGGGTTTCCAGAAGGGGGCCTGGGTTTTCAGCTACCTGCCCCTCCCCTGGATTGGGGAGCAGATGCTTACCGTGGTCCAGAGCCTGGTGGAGGGCTCCACCGTCCACTTCCCCGAGGACCCCACCACCCTGAGGGAGGACCTCAAGGAGGTGCAACCCGACTTCTTCCTGGCCCCCCCCAGGCTTTGGGAGGACATGGCCAGCCTCATCCAAAGCCGTATGGCGGACGCCGACTTCCTCAAGGCCTTCTTCTACCGGATGGGAATGGGGGCCCTCCTGGAGGGGGCAAACCGGGAGTTCCGCGGGGAGAGGGTGGGCTTTTGGCTCAACCTGAAGCGGGCCCTCTTCTACCCCCTCATCGCCAGGCCCCTCCGTGCCCGGCTGGGGCTTGCCGCCTGCCGCATCGCCGTGACCGGGGGGGCACCTTTGGGCCCTGAGGTCTTCACCTTCTTCCGCGCCCTTGGTCTGGACATCCGCCAGGTCTACGGCCAGTCGGAGACCGCCGCCGCCACCACCGCCCACACCACCGGAGACGCTCCTCCCGAGACCGTGGGCCCGCCTCTTCCAGGGACCGAGGTGCGCCTCAGCGAGGAGGGGGAGATCCAGGTGAGGGGCCCTCAGGTCTTTCAGGGCTACTTCAGGCAGGAGGCGGCCACCCAGGAGAGCTTCACCCAGGACGGCTTCTTCCGCACCGGGGACGCGGGCTTCTTTGACGAGCGGGGGCACCTGGTCATCCTGGGTCGGGTGAAGGAGGTGGGGGCCCTGCAGGATGGCACCCGCTTCGCCCCGCAGTTCCTGGAAAACCGCCTCAAGTACTCCCCCTACATCCGCGAGGCCGTGGTCATGGGTCACGGTAAGCCCTTCGTCACCGCCCTTATTGAGCTGGACCCGGAAAACGTGCAGAACTGGGCCCGCAAGCGGGGCCTGCCCTTCACCACCTACCTTTCCCTCACGGAGCGCCCCGAGGTGCGCGCCCTCATCGCCGAGGAGATCCGCATGGTGAACCAGACCCTGCCCGAGAAGCTCAAGATCCGCCGCTTCGCCATCCTGCCCAAGGAGCTCCACCCCGACGACGAGGAGATCACCCGCACCCGCAAGGTCCGCCGCCAGGTGGTGGAGTCCCGCTACGGCCCGGTGATCCAGGCCCTATACGGGCAGGGAGGGCAGGTGGAGGTGGTCCTCCCCATCCGCTACCTGGAGGGGGAGGGGAGGCTGGAGGCCACCCTCGAGGTCCAGGAGGTGTAGCGTGTACATCCTTGCCAAACGCCTTACCGATGCCTTCAGCCGCCGCTATGCCCGGAGCGTGCGGGAGACCTATCGGGAGGACGAGGCCTACGCCAGCACCCCTCTGGGAAGGCTTGGCCTCTACGCCCTCCTCCTTCTCCTCCTCTTCCTACCCTTCCTTCTGGGTCCTTACCCCATGTACGTGGCCACCCTGGTGGCCATCGGCGCCCTCTCTGCTCTGGGCCTCCACCTCCTGGTGGGCGGGGCCGGGCAGATCTCCCTGGGGCACGCTGCCTTCATGGGGGTGGGGGCCTATGCTGCTAGCCACCTCATGGGGCCCTTGGCGCCCCTTGGCATTCTCTTAGGTGGGGGCATCGCCGCCTTTTTGGGCCTGCTTCTGGGCCTTCCCTCCCTGCGCATCAAGGGGGTGTATCTCGCCATCGCCACCCTGGCCTTCCAGTTCTTGGCGGACTATGTGTTCAAGAACTGGGAGGCGGTCACCGGGGGGATTCGGGGTCGTACCCTGGCCCCGGCGGAACTCTTCGGCATCCCCTTGGACTCCCCGGAAAGGCTCTGGTACCTGGTCCTCCTCTTCCTTCTACCCCTTTTCTTTTACGGCAAGCGCCTCCTCATGACCCGGGCGGGGCGGGCCTTTATGGCGGTGCGGGACAACGACCTCTCCGCCCGGGTGGCGGGGGTGGACCTCACGCGGGTGAAGCTTTTGGCCTTCGCCCTATCGGCTTTTTACGCCGGAGTGGCGGGGGGGCTATTGGCCCAGCTCTACAAGGCCGTGACCCCGGAGTACTTCCCCTTTACCGTCAGCATTCAGTACCTGGCCATGGTCATCGTGGGCGGGGCGGGGACGGTTCTTGGGGCGGTCCTTGGTGCCTTCTTCGTCCTCCTCATCCCCGAGATCCTGAATAGCTACGTGGGGGCCCTGGGGCCCCAGTACGCCGCGGCCCTGGCCGCCTGGCGCAACGTCATCTTTGGTCTCCTGATCCTGGCCTTCTTGATCCTCGAGCCCCTGGGGCTGGTGGGGCTTTGGGGACGGGTGCGCAACTACTTCCGCACCTGGCCCTTACCCTACTGAAGCTTCTTGTTGCGGAAGGGGAACCGGCGGGTTCCCCTTCTTCACATGCGGCTGGGGACTGGGTGAGGAGTGCCCCATCAAAAAGCGCTTTAACACAGTTTTCACAACCTTACCCCTAGGATGTATGCGGGAGGTGAGAACCTTGAGAAACCGCAAACCGTTGACCCTTTTCCTGAGCCTCCTCGTGGCCCTGGGTTTGGCCCTGGCCCAGGCCCTACTCCTGGACCTAAAGGCCCAGAGGGTGGTGGTCAAGGAGGGCAAGGAGGTCTTGGAAGAGGCCCTGGCGGTGGTCCCCGGGGATCTCCTGGAGTGGCGGCTTTTGGCGGAAAACCGGGGCAGGGAGACCTTGCGCCAGGTGGCCCTGGTCATCCCCATCCCCAAGGAGACCTTCTACCTGGATGGGACGGCAGCCCCTTTGAGGCTAGGTAACGTCACCATCCGCCCGGAGTTCAGCTTTGACGGGGGGAGGACCTATGGGCTTCCGCCCCTGAAGAAGCGGGTCCGGGTGGTGGAAAACGGAAGGGAGGTGGAAAAGGAGGTAGAGGTAGATCCCAAGGAGTACACCCACGCCCGGTGGGTTTTGCCTGAGCTCAGGCCTGGCCAGAAGGTAGAGGTCCGCTTGCGGACCCAGGTTAAGTAATAAGTAAGAGGAAATAGATATGCCGCAAAAGTCCAAAAGCTTCTTGCAGAGGGTTCTCTTGGGGCTTGGCCTGGCCTTGCTGGCCATGGGTATGGCCTGGGCCATGACGCCCGCGGGGACCCAGATCCAGAACCAGGCTTCCGCCAGCTACATTGACTCGGCGGGCCAGCCCCGCACCACCACCTCCAACCTGGTGGCCACGGTGGTGCAGCAGGTTTACGCCTTTACCATCACCCCAGACGGTACGGAGGGCGTTCCTGGCCAGACCAAGACCGCCCTCCCTGGTGGCCAGGTGGTCTTCAACTACGTTGTCAAGAACAACGGCAACGGGACCGACACGATTAACCTGACCACCGCCCAGGGCTCCATGGATAACGTTGACCTGGGCAGCCCCCGCATTTACCTGGACGCTAAGTGCCAACCCCTTATCATGTCAACATGGCAGCCCCTCTTCAGATCCAGCTGACCCCTGAGGAGGACCGGCTCCTGCTGGAACTCTCCCTGGACCCGAAGACCCACAAGAAAACCCGCCTCTGGGCCGCCATGGTC
>CAMTVD010000023.1:0-12125 GCA_947085095.1 uncultured Thermus sp.
CTAGTAGGAGGCCTAGAGGGTTACTTCTGGGGTCTGGGCCATCTTCCGCTTTGGACTCGCCCCATCTATATCCTAGGGGGCCTTCTTCTGGCCATCCCCGAAGGGACGACCAGCCTGATGGCTATCCTCCTGGTTCTCCTAGTGAGCGGATGGCTGTGGAGCAAGCGGAGGAAATTATGATTCCCAAGAAGGTCATCTTTCACCCAGACGGCACCTACAAGCCAGATTGGCGGCGGGAGGAGATCCCGCTTACCGAGGAGGACCTTCAGGCCATGTGGGCGAGGACGGGCGAGGTGCTGGCTAGCATAGAAAGGCAGGAGAGGATGATCCGCCGCTTTTACCGCTTCCTCACTAAGCACTTCGCCCCCAAGGAGGTGCGGGATGGACTTCAGGATAGACGAGGAGACGGCGGCGCTTAGGGAGCGGGTGCGGGCCTTTGTAGAGGAGGCCGTCATCCCCCGCGAAGAGGAGGTGGCCCGGGACCTCGGGCGCATGGAGAGGGTCCTGCGGGAGCTCCAGAGGGAGGCCAAGGCCAGGGGGCTCTTCCTGCCCCACATGCCCAAGGAGCTGGGCGGGCTCGGGCTCTCCTGGCGGCAGCTGGCCGTGATCCTGGAGGAGGCGGGGCGGAGCCTCCTGGGTCCCCGGGCCCTCAACGCTGCCGCCCCGGACGAGGGCAACATGCACCTCCTCCACCGGGTGGCCAACGAGGCCCAGAAGCGCCGCTACCTCTACCCCCTCCTCTCCGGGGAGGTGCGCAGCGGCTTTGCCATGACCGAGCCCATGGGAGCGGGAGCAGATCCGAATCTCCTTAAGGCCACAGCCCGGCGCAAGGGGAGGGGCTTTGTGCTGGAAGGGCGGAAGTGGTACACCACCGGGGCCGAGGGGGCCGCCTTCTTCATCGTCCTGGCCCGGGCGGAAGAGGGCCCCACCATGTTTCTGGTGGACCGGGATCACCCAGGCCTGAAGCTGGTCCGCACCATCCCCACCATGGACCACTGGAGCCCCGGTGGCCACGGGGAGATCCTCCTGGAAGGGTGCGAGGTAGGGGAGGAGGCGGTCTTGGGAGAGCCGGGCAAGGGCTTCCACTACGCCGAGCTCCGCCTCGACCCGGCCCGTCTCACCCACTGCATGCGCTGGTTAGGCGTGGGGGTGCGGGCCACGGAGCTGGCCCAGGCGTACGCCTTGAGGCGGGAATCTTTCGGAAAGAAGCTGGCGGAGCACCAGGGGGTGCAGTTCATGATCGCCGACAGCCACATGGAGCTGCACGCAGCCCGCCTCATGATCTGGCACGCCGCCTGGAAGCTGGACCGCGGGGATAGGATCCGCCACGAGGCCTCCATGGCCAAGGTCTTCGTGGCGGAGGCCGTGGGCCGGGCCGTGGACCGAGCGGTCCAGATCACCGGCGGCCTGGGCATCAGCGAGGACATCCCCCTGTCCATCTTCTACCGCGAGGTCCGCCCCTTCCGCATCTACGACGGCCCCAGCGAGGTCCACCGGGCCAGCATCGGCAAGCGGGCCCTGTACAAGGGGCTAAGGCCATGAGAGAAACGCTGGAGGCCGCCCTCAGGGAGCTCTTCGGACCGGGGGAGATTCTCGCCCTGAGGCGCCTTCCCGGCGGGGCCTCTAAGGAGGCCTGGGCCTTGGACTACCGCGTGGGGGAAGCGGTCCTGCCCCTGTTCCTCCGGCGGGCAGGAGGGGGAGTGATCTACTCGGGAACCCTGCCCCTGGCCCAGGAGTTCCACCTCCTGCAGGTGGCCCACGCCCACGGGGTGAGGGTGCCCAAGCCCCTGCACTACTTCCCCAGCCTGGAGGGCCGAGAGGCCTTCCTGATGGAGAGGCTGGAAGGGGAGTCCATCGGGGCCCGCATCGTCCGCCGGCCCGAGTACGCCGGGGTACGGGAGCGCCTCCCCGAGGCCATGGCCCGGGAGCTGGCCGCCATCCACAGCATCCCCCTTGCCGAGGTGGGCTTCCTTCCTCCCGCCGCCCAGCCCCCCTGGCAAGAAGCCATCGCCACCGCGTACCGCGACCTGGACGCCCTGGACGAACCCCATCCCGCCCTGGAGTGGGGGCTCCGCTGGCTCTCGCAAAACCCCCCGCCCCCTCGGCCCCCTGTGCTGGTGCACGGAGACTTCCGCATCGGCAACCTCCTCATCACCCCAGAGGAGCTCGTGGCCGTCCTGGACTGGGAGTTTGCCCACGTCGGCGATCCCCGCGAGGACCTCGCCTGGCCTCTGGTGCGGGCCTGGCGCTTCGGCGAGGACGCCAAGCGCCTGGGAGGGGTGGGGCACCTGGAACCCTTCCTTGCGGGGTACAACGCCCTCACGGGAAGGGAGGTCGTCCCGGAGGAGTTATTCTGGTGGGAGGTGCTGGGTAACATCCGCTGGGGCCTGGGGGCCCTCAAGCAGGCCAGGCGCCACCTGAAGGGGGAGGAGCGCAGTGTAGAGCTGGCCGTCCTGGGAAGGCTGGCCGCGGAGATGGAGTACGAGATCCTGGACCTCCTGGAACGCCATGGATAGGCCCCGCCTCGAGGAACTCCTGGAAGCCGTGGGAGAATTCCTGGAAAGGGATTTCCTGCCCACGGTGGGCGATCCCAGGCTCCGCTTCCAGCTCCTGGTGGCCCTAAACGCCCTCGGCATCGCCCGGAGAGAACTGGCCCTGGGCGAGGCCCTGCGGCAGGAAGAGGCGGCGGAGCTGGAGGCCCTCCTGGGCCATGGGGGGGAACGGGAGGTCCTCCTAAGGGAGCTAGCCCAAAGGATCCGCCAGGGCCAGGCTCCCGAGGGCACCCTAGCCTTCCTCAAGGTCCATGTGAGGCGGAAACTCTTGGTGGCCAACCCCAAGTACCTGGAGCGCTACCCATGAGGCGGCGCCTCCTCCTCCTGCGCCACGGGGAAGTGGACTACTTCCCAGGAGGGCGGCCCGTCCCCCCGGAAGGGGTGGGCCTCACCCCCAAGGGCCGGGCCCAGGCGGAAGCTGTGGGGGAGCTCCTCCGGGAGGTTCCCCTGGACCGGGCGGTCCACTCCGGGCTCCGCCGAACCCAGGAAACCGCCGAGATCGTCCTCAAAGGCCGCCCCATCCCCTTGGAGGCCTGGCCCGCCTTCCAGGAAATCCGGCCCGGAAAGCTGAAGCAGCTGGAGGATCCCAAGCGGGCCTTCCTCCAGGCCTTTGCCCCAAGGGACCTCTCGGACCGCTTCCTGGGCGGGGAGCGCTATGGGGACTTCCTGGACCGGGTCCTCCCCGCCTACACCCGCCTCCTGGCCCAACCCTGGGACACCCTCCTCCTGGTGGCCCACGGCGGCGTGATCCGGGCCATCCTCTCCTACGCCCTCACCGGCAAGCCCATCCTTTTGCCCTTCGAGGTCCACCCCTGTGGCCTCTCCGTCCTGGACATGGACGAAGAGAGGGCCTTCCTTCGCCTCCACAACCTCACCCCCTACGAGCTCCTCTCCCAGGAGCGCAGGACCACCATGGAAGCCCTCTGGGAGGCCTACTATGGGGGATAGGGGTCCTGGGACCGGGGCTCGGGATGATCCCCAACAGGACTATGAACCCCCCACCCCGCTGAGAGAGGGGGCATAGGGCACCCCATCAAAGGCCCAGGTAGGTTTTCTGAAACTGGACATCCCCCAATAGCTCCTGGGCAGGGCCCTGGCGCACCAGCCTGCCGTTGGAGAGGACATAGGCCCGGTCGGCCATAGCCAAGGCCCGGGCTGCCTCCTGCTCCACCAGGAGCACGGTAACCCCCTCCCCACGAATCCGCTGGATCTGCTCAAAGACCAGAGCCCGAACCTTGGGCGCCAGCCCGGTGGAGGGCTCGTCAACGGCCAGAAGCTTGGGCCGGGCCATGAGGGCCCGCCCCAAGGCCAGCATCTGCTGCTCCCCCCCAGAAAGGTCTCCAGCCCGCTGCCACCGCCTCTCGTACAACCTGGGAAAGAGCTCGTAGACGAAGGCCAGCTGCCGCCGCACCTCCCCTTTGGGAAGGAGAAGGCCGCCAGCGAGGAGGTTTTCCTCAACGGTGAGCTCCCTAAAAGGCCGCCGCCTCTCGGGGCACAAGACCAGGCCCAACCGGGCAATCTGATGGGGCAGAAGATGATCCACCCGCTGTCCCTGGAAGCGCACCTCCCCCTCGAGGCGGATCTCCCCAGCCTTGGTGCCCCGGTGGAGGTGGGCTTCAAGGCGCACTAGGCCGGATATGGCCCGGAGAAAGCTGGTCTTCCCCGCCCCGTTGGGACCCACCAGGCAGACGAGTTCCCCTTGGCGCACCTCCAGGTCCACCCCAAAGAGGATCTGAGCCTTGTCGTAGAGTAGGGAGAGGCCCCGGACCTCAAGCATGAGCCCCCTCCCCCAGGTAGGCCTCCACGACCCTGGGGTCCCGGAGCACCTCCTCCGGACTCCCCTCTGCCAAAACCTCCCCAAAGTTCAACACCACCACCCGGTCCGCGATCCGGAAAAGCTCGGAAAGCTTGTGCTCAATGATGACCATGGCGCACCCCTCGCTGTGGAGGCGACCGAACCGCCCCCCTCTGCGGAGCCTGGCCAAGGATTTGGCCAAGAGTTCCGTTTCCACGGGGGTTAGCCCGGCAAAGGGCTCATCCAGGATCAGGAGCTCGGGCTCCGTAGCCAAAGCGCGGGCGATCTCCAGGCGCTTAAGCTCCCCCTGGGAAAGCACGGAGGCGGGCTCCTTGGCCTTGTCGGCAATGCCCACAAACTCCAAGGCATCCAGGGCCCGGGCCTCGGCCCGCTTCACCCAGTCCCCGCGCCGCCCCCCGCGGGGCCCATAGGCGGCCACCAGGACGTTGGCGATGACGGGAAGGCGCTTCAGGGGCCTGGGGTTCTGGAAGGTGGCGGCAAGGCCGAGCCGCACCCTTTCCCACGTGGGCAACCGGGTGATGTCCCGTCCCTGGAAGCGTACCCTCCCCTCATCGGGCAGGTGGATGCCCAGAAGAACCCGGAGGAGGGTGGTCTTCCCCGCCCCGTTGGGGCCAATGAGGCCCACGATCTCCCTTGACTTCACCCGGAAGTTCACCCTGTAGAGAGCCTGGAGTCCCCCGAAGCGCTTAGAGATCCCCTCGGCTTCAAGCAGATCCATCCTGCACCTCCTCACGAAGCTCCCTCCGGGAAACCTTGCCCACGTCCGTCTTGGGGAGCTCCCCCCGGAACTCTATCTCCTTGGGAAGCTTGTAAGGGGCCAGGCGCTCGCTAAGGAAGGCCAGGAGGTCCTCTTCAGTCACCTTCCCCCGGGCCTCGGGCTCTAGGACCACATAGGCCTTGGGGTAAGCCCCCACCCTGGGATCGGGCACGCCCACCACGCCCGCTGCTTTGACCAGGGGGTGGGCCCTTAAGGCCTCTTCGATCTCGCGGGGGAAGACCGGCCGCCCCTTGTACTTGATCATGTCCTTAGCCCGGTCGTAGAAGTGGAAATATCCCTCCTCATCCATGCGCACCAAGTCCCCGGTACGGAAAAAGCGGATTCCTTGGTGCAGGAAAAAGCTCCGTGCGTTCTCGTCCTCCCGACGCCAATAGCCCCGGGTCACGTTGGGCCCAAAGAGGGCCAGCTCCCCCACCTCCCCCACGGGCACGGGGTCCAGAGTATCCGGGTCTACCACCAGGGCCTGGATACCGGGCAGGGGGATGCCGAAGGAACCCCGCTTCACCCGCTCCCTGGGGTTGATATGGCTCACGGAGGTGGTCTCCGTCATGCCATAGCCCTCAGCGATCTCCCGGCCCGTCCTCCGGGCAAAGGTCTCAGCCGTGGCCTCGTGCAGGGCGTCCGCTCCGCTCACCACCACCGCAAGCCGCCGCCAGTCCACCCAGTGGGCCTTAGGATGGTCCCTTAGTACCTCGTAAAGCGAGGGCACGCCGAAAAAGTGGGTAGCCCGGTAGCGGACCATGGCCTCGAGGATCCAGTCAGGATCGGGAGTGGAAAAGACGATCAGCCTGGCCCCAGACAGCAACCCCCCGAGGAGGAGAACCACCTGTCCGTAGATGTGGTAGAAGGGCAGAAAGGCGAGGATGGTGTTCTCGCTCCCAAAGGGGTTTAGGCTTTGGATCATCCGGTGGGCAGCCAGGATGTTGCCATGGGTAATCTCCACGCCCTTGGGTAGGCCTGTGGTGCCCCCGGTGTAGGGAAGGGCGGCCAGGTCCTCCGCAGAGCGGGAAACGGGAGCCCGCAGGGGCTCGCCCCTAAGCAGGTGGGCGAAGGGGTAGGTCCCCGCCCCCTGGGGAACAGGCAACCCCCGCACCAGAAGCTGTTGCCAGACGGGTAAGGCCTCCTTGAGGGAGACCACTACCGTGGCCTCCAGCTCTACCCTTGTCCGGCGCGCCGTTTCAAAGAGGGCGTCTTGGACCACCAGGAACCGCGCCCCAGAATCCCTAAGCTGGTGGGCAAGCTCGTGGGAGGTGTAGAGGGGGCTCACAGGCACCACCACTCCACCTGCCCACAGTATGCCTAGGTAGGCGATGGCGAACTGGGGGCTGTTGGCCAGGTAAAGGCCCACCCGGTCCCCGGGCCTCAGGCCCAGGGCCTGAAGCCCCCCGGCAAAGCGCTGGGCGGCCTCGAGGAGCTCCCCGTAACGGTAGGCCCGCCCGTAGTAGAGGATGGCCACCGAACGCTCCCACCTCCGGAAGGCCTCCGCTACCCATTCGCCCACGCTCCCCTGACCCGGCTCTACCTGCGAAGGAGTCCCCGGAGGATAGAAGCGGGTCCAGGGGCGTTCCAGATAAAGGGCCTCGGTCACGCTACCACCTCCTTCTCAGGAAGGCGCAACTCCACCCCACAGGCCCGGCAGCGCCTGCGGGTGAAAGCGTTGCGCACCTTGCACCTGGGACACGTCTCCTCCAGGCGGTCCAAAACCCCCCGCACCACCCCTTGGGGCAGGAAGCGCATCACCAGCAGGATCAAGAAAGCGAAGGCCACCATCCGCACCTCCTCAACCACTCGGAGAAACTCCAAAAGGGGGAAGAGGAGGAAGGTGCCCGCCACGGGGCCGTAGATGGTAGCCAGCCCCCCGAAAACCGACCAGACGATGGGCTGAATGGAGTTGAAGACGGAGAGGCTGTCCGGCCCCACCACCCGCAGGAAGTGGGCGTGGAGACCTCCAGCGAGGCCAGCGAAGAAGGCGCTGGCCCCAAAGGCCAAAAGCTTGTAGCGCACGGTGTTCACCCCCACCATGCGCACCGCCACCTCACCCTCGCGGATGGCGTGTAGGAAGAGGCCGATCCGGGATCCGCCAAGCTTCCAGAGAAACAAGGTGGAGAGGAGAAAGGTGAACACCACGATGTAGTACTCCTGCAGGCGGCTCTGCCCCAGCCGGGGCAGGCCGGAAAGGCCCAGCTCACCCCCCGTGATCTTGGGAAAGACGAAAACGAGGCCCAGGGCGATGATGGGAAAGGCCAGGGTAACGAGGGAAAGGTAAGGTCCCCGGACCCTTAAGGACGGGAGGCCAACGAAGACTCCCGCCAGCGCAGCCAGAGAAGCCCCCAAGGGCACAGTAAGCCAGGGGGGAAGGCCCAGCTCCCGCCCTAAGATGGCCGAAACGTACCCGGAAAGACCGAAAAAGAAGGCGTGTCCCAGGCTCACCTGGCCCGTGTAGCCGGAAAGCAGGTCCCAGCTAGCGGCATAAAGTGCGAAGATGGCCGTGAGGGTTAGGACGCGGAGCCAGTAGGGATCCTGGGTAAAGAGCGGCAAAACCAACAGAAAAAGGACGAACAGGAGGGCCACACTCCGCCCGGGCAAGGCCAGAACCTCATGCCTAAGGTAGAGGAAAATCCAGGGTAGGGACCAAACCCGCAAAGGACCGGTCATCGCTCCTCCGCAAAGCCCACGCCGAAAAGGCCCTCTGGCCTAGCCACCAGGACCAAGACCATGATGAAAAGGGCCACCGCAGTCCGCAGAAAGGCCCCCCCTGGAACAAGGTTGATCACCAAAACCTCGGCAAAGGCCAGGACCAAGGCCCCCGAAAGGGCTCCGGGAAGGCTACCCAGCCCCCCCAGGACCACCGCGGCCAGGACCACCAGGAGGGGAGGGTTCCACATGTGGGGCTCGAGGGTGGCCATGGGAGCCACGGCCAAGCCCGCCAGAGCTGCCAGCAAGGCCCCTAGGCCCACGGCCCAGTACCCGGCACGGGAGAGGCTTATGCCCACGAGCTCCGCCGCCTCCTGGTCCTGGGCTGCGGCCCGGATCCCAAGGCCGAGCCGCGTTCCCTTCAGGAGGGCCCACGCGGCCAAAAGCACTGCGGCAGCGAAGCCCAGGGCCAGAAGGGCCTGCTGGGCCACCCGCACCCCCAGGACCTCCACGTACCCGGGAAGGAGGGCGGGCACAGAGCGAAAGTGCCCCCCAAAGAGAAGGAGGACCACCTCCTGCAGGAGGAGGGCTAGGGTGATGGTGACGATGAGCACTGTGGCCTCGTGCTCCCTCAGGGGCTCGAGGAGGAGCCCGTAGGCGGCCAGGGCCAGGAGGAGAACAATGAGAACCCCGAGGAGAGCTGCCCCAGCGAAGCCCGTCCACCCCAGGAAGAAGAAAAGGGCGTAGGCGGCCACCATGTAGAAGGCCGTGTGGGCCAGGTTCAGGATCCGGGCCACCCCGTAGGTGAGGGCGAACCCCAGAGCCAGCATCCCGTAGATGCCGCTCAGGACTAGGCCGTTGACCAGGATGGCTGCGAGCATCTACCGCCTCCAGGCCTCCACCACCCAGGGGGGCAGCTGGTAGGGGCGCACGCCCGCATAGCTGATCACCTTGTCCCCCACCCGCCAGTTGCGAGGCCAGAAGGCCTGCATGCGGTTGCCCACCCACTGGACCCCAAGCCCGGTGGTGAAGCCAGGACCCCAGGTGACATCGTGCGTTTTGTCAAAGACAAGCCGGCCGGAAGGACCCACAAAATCGGTGGCCTCCAGGGCCTTGACCACCGCCTCCACATCCAGGGTGCCAGCCCGGTTCAGGGCATCCGCAAGGATGTAGAGGGCCCCGTAGGCTCCGCTGGCGGTGTAGATGGGGAACTCCTTGAAACGAGCCTGGAAGCTGGTGATGAAGGGGATGGTCTTGGGGGTGATGGCCACGCCCGGAGCCAGGGTACTGAGGGTGGCCACGTAGTTCCCCAGGTTATCCGTGGCCTTGAGCCAGGTCTCCTGCTGGGCTTCCACGTTGATGCCCACAGGGGCGGCGGGGATCCTCAGGCGTCCCCAGTCACGCCCGAAGGGAACCCCTACAGGGCCGGAGAGGACCGTGTAGATCACCTGGGCCCCGGCGCGCTGGATGGCGGTGAGCTCCGAGGTGACATCGGTCGCCACCGCCGAAGGCCGCCAGGTCCCCGCCACTTCGGCCCCATACCCCTGGGGCGGGGGTGCGGCGATAAGCCGGGTGGCCGTCTCCACCAGCGGATCGGCCCAGGCCGCCCGTTCGGCCAGGATGGCCACCTTGGGCCGCTGAATGCCAAGCTGCTGCCGCACCGCCTGGACCACCTCGCTTAGGAGTAGGAGAGAGGTGCGGGCCAGGTCGCTGGACCTGGTGGGGCTTACGCGGAAAAGGTACTTGAAGCGGTCGTAGTTCCGGTCCACACGGCCGGTGAGGATCCCGTCCAAGCCCGCACCCGTGATGATGAAGATCCTCTTGTAGTCCGCCGCCACCTCGGTCATGGCCAGGACCGCCTCACTCCGGAAGCCCCCAACAAGGAAGTCCACGCGCTGGGCGGTGATAGCCCGCTCCACGGCGGTAGCCGCATCGGTTACGCTCAGCATCTCGTTGGTATCCACCCTTAGTAGCTCAACGCGGTAGCGTCTGTCCCCCACCTGGATGCCCCCGGCGCGGTTGATCTCCTCCGCGGCCAGAGTGGCTCCGTACCACATATGGGCCCCCTGCACGAAGGCCATGGGTCCCACTACGCCAATCCTTAGGGTCTGGGCCCAAGCCAGCGAGGTTAGGACAGCTAAACCCCCGAGCGTAAGCCACTTGAACATCACTATCCTTAACATCCTTAGCTCCCCCCTTCTAAGCCAGGTGTTCCGCCAAAGACTCTGACCGTCTTCCAGACGGACTCGTTGGGCGAAGTTACCGACTAGTCGGTCGGGACGGTTGAGCATAGGTTAACCCCTCAACCCCGAAGTGTCAAGAGGGGGCGCAGCTGAGCCCTCATCACTTTGAGGGCCGGGGCTTGACAAGGGGAAAAGAAGAGGGGGGGTTAGTAAGGTGTGCAACCCTGGGGTAGGGGCCCCAAAGAGGAAGGGTTCCGGGACCTGAAGGGGCAGGGGTTTGGCTTGGACCGGCACCGGCTCAGGACGGGGGCGAGCCTTAGGGGGTGGTTGTGGCTTCTGGCGTTGGGGGTGGTGCTCTTGCTTCTCCTTGGGGCCGGTTTGCGGGGCAAGGAATGGCTTACCCACCTCCTGGCCCATCCCGAGCGGCAGAGCCTCTTTGGGGCCCCCTCCCCCCAAATGAACTGCTTCCGCCTGGCCCGGATCGCCCTGGCCCAGGGGCCCCCGCCCTGGCGGGAAGCGGTGGTGGTGGGGCTGGCCAGGTTGCTTCAGGAGCTGGGAGGGGGCAAGTGATGAGAGGTCAGACAGGCCCCACCTTGACAGGAGATAGCCGAGGGGCTTAATATGGCCTCAATTCTACCGAACGGTCGGTAAGGAGGTGAGGGATGGGCCCAGGTCGCCAACACCGAACTCCGCCTGAACCAGTCGAGGCAAGGGCCCCTAGCGTCCGCAGCATCCCTCCAGCAACCTTTTAGGAGGTGATGTAAGGTGAAGGGTAAAACTTGGATCACCCTTGGGTTCCTCCTGAGCTTGGCCTTAGCCCAGGTCCAGGAGGGGGTGGACTTAAGCCGGCTCGCCGCCTTCAAGGCCCACCTCGAGGCTGAGGTGGACCAGGGCAGGCTCCCCGGGGCGGTATTCTTGGTGGCCCGAAACGGCCGGGTGGTCCTCCACGAGGCCGTGGGGTACCTGGATCCCACGACCAAGGCCTCCATGTCCAAAGAGGCCATCTTCCGGGTTTACTCCATGACAAAGCCCCTGACCTCGGTCTTAACCTTGCAGATGGTGGAGGAAGGGAGGCTTTTCCTTACCGACCCCATCGCCCTCTACCTCCCTGAGTTCCGGGACCTCAGGGTAGGGGTAGAGAAGTCCCAAGATGGGAGATCCGTGCTGGAGCTTGCCCCCGCGCCAAGGCCCATCACCATCTACGACCTCCTGCGCCACACCTCTGGAATAACCTACGGGATCTTCTTTGATTCCCTGGTTAAGCAGGAATACCGCAAGGTAGGGGTGGACGCTGTAGACCAGACCCCGGAGGAGTTCCTCAGCAAGCTCGCCCGCCTTCCCCTCCAGTTTTCACCAGGCTCGGTGTGGGAGTACGGTAACTCCACGGACCTCCTGGGCCACCTCCTGGAAAAGATAGCGGGGAAAAGCCTCGCCGAGCTCATGGCAGAGCGCATCTTCAAACCCCTGGGAATGGCCGATAGCGGCTTCCAGGTGCCTAAGGAGAAGTGGCAACGGATCGCCGAGCCCTTCCGTCAGGACCCCTTTACCCGAAGCCCCACCCCTCCAGCCCTCAACATCCGAGAACCCCCCAAGCGTTACTCGGGGGGTGCGGGAGCCGTGGCCACAGCCTTGGACTACTACCGCTTTCTCCAGGCCCTCCTGAATGGGGGGGAGCTTGCAGGTAAGCGCATCCTCTCTCGCAAGAGCGTGGAGCTCCTCACTCGGGATCACCTTGGACCCCTCTATCTCCCCTCCCTACAGCGGGGAGGCCCCTACCTCCCGGGCCCAGGGTACGGTTTCGGCCTAGGTGTGGCCGTACGCCTTTCCGAGGGAGGCAGTCCCCTTCCGGGATCGGCGGGAGACTACTTCTGGGCAGGGCTTTTCGGCACTTACTTCTTCGTGGACCCCAAGGAGCGGCTCGTGGGCATTTACATGATGCAGAATCCCGGAGGGCGCACCTACTACGCCCAGCTCTTTAGGAACGCAGTCTACGCCAGTTTGCGCTGATGGGAAGGCTTTCCGGGGTCGTGTCAAGAGTTATGTGTAAGAGTCTGTGTACGGGGGGCATACCGCTCCTGAAGCATCTTCTCCAGCACCTCCTTCACCTCCGAGAACCCCTTTAGTTTCCGTTCTGCCCACCTCCCTTCCTGCCTCTCCGACTC
>CAMTVD010000024.1:0-42640 GCA_947085095.1 uncultured Thermus sp.
ATGGAGGGTGTGTGGCGGCGGGTGAAGGGGTTTTTGATGCCTCGGCGGCACTACGGGGGGGTTGAGGAGCTTAGGGAGGCGGTGGTTCAGGCCCTCAAGGCCCTGGGGGGTGTGGAGTTGAAAATCTTGGGGGAGGGTACTACGCAACCTCCTCAGTGAACCTGGCAGGCCTCGAGGAGATTGCCGTCCAGGTCTTTGAACGTGAAGTACGTAACGCCTCCGCTATTGATCACCTGCCCGACATCAACACCACGCTCTCGCAGCAGGGTCCATGTCTCGCGCGCATCCGCGACGGAGAAGATGGGAAAGGTCCTCGCGTGGTCAGAGCACAGCGTCTCGCCTGGCTTCAGTTCCCACAGAGTCAGGCTTGTAGTCCCACCGAGGTGGAAGACGCAAAGTCGTTCCGCCGGATCAAAGTATGCCTCGGCCAATCCGAGCTTCTCCAGATACCAGCGCTTCGCCAGTTCAATGTTCCGAACGCGCACGAGCACTGTGTCAAGCCCTCGAAACACACCTGCACCTTTCGCCATCGGTTCTCCTCTGTGTTGCGTATTGTAGCTGCCCTCCCATCACTTGTCCGCCGAATCCACATTTAGACCGACCAGTCTAACACCCCGCCTGCTTCAGCCTAAGACGCCAGCGGGCCGCCCGACGCTCTCTCGCAGCGATCCGACCCGACGGAGTCTCAGCTACCCTGTCCGCCTCCTTGTCGAAATAAGATACCACACCACTTGTGGTCATGTCAGGGGGATCTCCTTTCTAGGGTCGGTCCCCCTTTTATGCCCTTCAGCGTCTCACGTGTGTCTCTCTGGATTCAGTAAGCTGAAAACGGTGCGGGTGGTGGTGGCCCACGAGAACCTGGACTTTGATGCCCTGGGGTCTATGGTCCTTGCGGGGAAGCTCTTTCCGGGGAGCGCGCTGGCCTTGGTGGGGGGCCTCGAGGGCCCCCTAAAGGAGATCGCTCCCCTTTTGGAAGACCGCCTGGACCTGGTGCCCGCTTCGGAGGTCCCCTTGGGGCGGGTTTCCGAGGTGGTCTTGGTGGACAACGCCCGCCCCGAGCGCATCGGTCCTTTCAAAGCTTTGGTGGGCCGGGTGCCCTTCTTGGTCTACGACCACCATCCGCCCGCCCCGGGGGATGTGCCCGCTGTGGGGGGGCGGGTTCAGGAGGTGGGGGCCACGGTGAGCCTCCTGGTGCCCCTCCTAAGGGAGCGGAGCCTCTCCCTCACCCCTTTGGAGGCCACCCTGGCCTACGCGGGGATCTGGGAGGACACCGGGGGGTTTAGCTTCCCCTCCACCACGCCCCAGGACCTCGAGGCCGCCCACTTCCTCGCTCTGCAAGGGGCGGAGATCCCGAGGGTGCGGGAATGGGTCCGGCCCCACCTGGGGGCGGAGGCCAGGGCCATCCTCCAGGCTCTCCTCAAGACCGCCAGGTGGGTGGAGGTGGAAGGGTTCCGCCTGCTCCTTGCCCGGGCGAGGGAGGAGGGGTACGTTCCCGCCCTGGCCCCCCTGGCCCACACCCTCCTGGACCTGCACCAGGCGGACGGGGTGCTTTTGGTCCTGCGCCTGGGCAAGGAGGTGCTCCTCATCGCCCGGAGCAAGGACCGCTTGGACGTGGCCCGCTGGATGGCCCAGGTGGGGGGTGGGGGGCATCCCCGGGCGGCCTTCGCCCGGGTGAGGGGGGAGCGGGGCGCGGTCAAGAAGCTTCTGCAGAGTCTTTCTCGTTATCTGGCCCCCGAGCCGACCCTGAGAGAGATGATGACCTCCCCGGTGGAGGTCCTGCCCCCCACCACGGCGCGGGAGGCCCTTAGGGTCCTGGAGGAGCGAGGGTATGGGGCCATGCCGGTGGTGGTCCCCCTCGAGGAGGGTGGGGTGCGGGTTTTGGGCCTGGCCCGCAGGCGGGACCTGAGGAAGGCGGAGCGCCTGGGCCTGGCCGATCATCCCGTGGAGGGCTTTCTGGCCCGGGCGGTGATCCTGCCCCCGGAAACCCCCCTCTCCCAGGCGGAGGCCCGGCTCAAGGACGGTGGGGGGAGGGTGCTGGTGGGGGAGGGGTCCAGGCTTCTCGGCATCTTCACCCGCACCGACCTCTACCGAAAGCGGCCCGTCCAGGAAACCCCCTTGGGGGAGCGGATCCTCACGGCCCTCCCCGAGGGGGCGCGGCAGGTGCTCCTGGCCCTCAAGGAGGCTTTTCCCCAGGGGGTTTACCTGGTGGGGGGCGCGGTGCGGGACGCCCTCCTCCTGCGCTCTGGGCCGGACATAGACCTGGTGCTGGAGCCCGGGGTGCGGGTGGGGGAGGTGGCCCGCTTTCTGGTGGCGCGTTTCGGGGGGAGCTACGCCCTGCACTACGCCTTCGGCACGGGAAGGGTGCGCCTGCCCTTTGGCCTTTCCGTGGACCTGGCGGAAAGCCGGGAGGAGGTCTACCCCTACCCCGGGGCCCTGCCCCAGGTGCGGCCCGCTCCCATCGCCAAGGACCTGGAAAGGCGGGATTACACGGTGAACGCCATGGCCCTTGCCTTGGCCACCTGGGAGCTTTTGGACCCCTACGGCGGACTCAGGGACCTGGAGGCCCGGGTCCTCCGTCCCCTCCACCCCCTCTCCTTCGTGGAGGACCCTAGCCGCATCGTGCGGGGGGCGCGCCTCGCCGCCAGGCTCTCTTTCCACTTCGCCGAGGAGGCCCTGAAGGCCCTGCCGCCAGCCCTCCTCCCCGAGGTCCTGGCCACCGCCAGCAAAAGCCGCCTCCGGGACGAGCTTTTCCTCACCCTCGAGGAGGACACCTGCCTCGAGGCCCTGGCCCTCCTGGAGGAGCTTTCCGCCCTTTACCCCCTCTACCGTCTCCGTTTGCCCCCGAAGGAGCCCTTTGCCCGCCTCCTCCGCCACCCCCCCCTGGAGGGCCCGCCCAAGGCCATGATGGAGGCCCGGCTTCTCCTTCTCCTCTACTTCCAGGAGGCCCCCCTGGAAAGGGCCCAGGGCCTGGCCGTGCCCAGGCGCTTGCAGGAGGGCCTGAGCCTCCTTTTGCGGCTGGGGAAGGGAGAGGAGGTGGAGGGGGAGGCCCTGAAGAAGGAGCCCCTGAGGAGCGCCTTCCTCGCCCTCTTTCCCGAGAAAGAGGGGTTGCTTTGGCAAAAGCGCAGGGTCCTCATGGGGAGGGACCTCCTGGAGATGGGGCTCAAGCCCGGGCCCAGGGTGGGGGAGGTCCTCAAGGAGGTGGCCGAGGCCCGGGCCAGGGGCGAGGTCAGGACCTTTGAGGAGGAACTGGCTCTAGCCCGTAGACTGGTGGGCGATGGGACTCTTTCCTCTCCTCAATGATCCCCCGGTCTTCCTGGTGGCCTTCACCTTCGCCGCCCTGGGGCTTATCCTCCACAACCTCGCTCAGGCCTACCTGGCAGACCGCTATGGGGAAACGGCTCCCCGGCGCTACGGCTTCCTCTCCCTGGACCTCAGGGTCCACCTGGAGCCTTTGGGCCTGGTCCTCCTTCTCCTTCTGGGCTTCGGCTGGCCCCGCTTTGTGCCCACCCATCTGCCGGGGCGCAAGGGGGCTTTGGTGGCCCTCATGGGGCCCTTGGGCTTCTTCCTCGCCGCCTTCCTCTTTGGCCTTTTGGCCCGCTTTCTGCCCTATCCCTTTGGGGAGGGTCTCCTGGTGGCCCACCGCCTCATGCTTCTCCACGCCGCCATCTACCTCTTTCCCATTCCCCCCTTGGACGGGGCTAAGGCCCTCTATGCGGTGGGGGGCCTCGAGGCCCGGCGCTTTCTGGACCAGCTCTCCAGCCTGGGCCCCGTGGGCTTCATCCTTATCTTCCTGGTCCTCTCCTTTACCGGGGTTACCGCCTCCGTGGTCCAGGGGCTTTCCGGCCTGCTCACTTCCCTTTACCGGATGCTGGGCCTATGATCGCCCTCCTGCAGCAAGACCCCCTGGCCTTCGCCCTGGCCCTTCTGGCCCTCCTCCTTAGCCTCGCCCTCCACGAGTGGGGCCACGCCTACGCCGCCTACCGCTTCGGGGACGAGACCGCAAAGCGCCTGGGCCGCCTCACCCTGAACCCCCTGAAGCACCTGGACCCTTTAGGCACGGTCCTGCTCCTCCTGGTGGGCTTCGGCTGGGCCAAGCCGGTGCCCGTCAACCCCCTGGCCTTCCGGGGCTACCGCCTGGGCCTCTTCGTGGTCTCCATCGCCGGCATCGTCATCAACCTGGCCTTGGCGGTCTTGTTTGCCCTCCTGGTGAGAGGGCTCTTTGCCCTGGACCCCTTGGGCGTGGCCCTCACCTTCCGGGGGGAGGGGCAGACGCTCCTGGGGGTTTTGGCCTTGGCCTTTTTCTTCGCCAGCAGCATCAACCTGGTCCTGGCCGTCTTCAACCTCCTGCCCATCCCCCCCTTGGACGGCTCCAAGATCCTGCAAAGCCTCCTCCCCCTCTCCTGGCAACCCCTCCTCTGGCGGTTGGAGCAGTACGCCTGGCTCTCCTTCCTCCTCATCTTCTTCGTGCTCCGGGGGCCCATCCAGGAGGTGCTCCGCTTCGCCCGCAGGGTGTTCTTTGGCTTTTTCTTTGGCTAGACTGGGGGCATGCGCGGCCTTAGCCTGGCGGTCTCGGTGGCGGCCCTTCTCCTCCTTTTTCCCGCCCTCTTGCCCCTCTTGGGCTGGCTCAACTGGATCGTCCTGCCCCTGGCCCTTTTGGGGGCGGGGCTCGGGGTGGTCTTCGGGGAGGACCGGGCCTTTAGGCTGGGGCTTCTCGTTCTGGTGGTCTCCGCCCTACGGCTTATCCTGGGGGGCGGCCTCCTCTAGCCACTCCCGGAGGATCCTCAGGTTCCAGGCGTCCTCCTCGGGGCTTCTGGGGGTTTCCAGGATGAAGACCCGGCCCCTTAGCCTGGGGTCCAGGAGGACCCCCTTCAAGCCCTCGCCGATCTGGCCCTTCAGAAGGTGGGCGTGGTGGTCTATCCGGCTCCCGAACTCCCCCACGGAGTCGTTGAGGTGGACCACGGGGACCCGGTCCAGGCCCACGGCCCGGTCCAGCTCCCCCAAGACCCCTTGGGGGTCCCCCTTGACCTCGTAGCCCGCGGCATAGGCGTGGCAGGTGTCCAAACAGACCCCCATGGGGGTGCCCTCCACCAGCCAGGCCAGCTCCTCAAAGCGGCTTCCCACCTTCTCCCCGCCCCCGGCGGTGTTCTCCAGGAGGAGGGTGGGCCTCTCCCTGATCCCGGCGAGGCGCAAGGCCCTTAGGGCCCCTTCCTTCACCCGCTTGGGGTCGCCGGAGCCGGGGTGGACCACCACGTACTCTATGCCCAGGATGGCGGCCTTTTCCAGGTCGTCCGCCAGGCTCATGACGCTCTTTTCCCAAAGCTCCCCTTCCGCCCCCAGGTTCACCAGGTAGGAGGCGTGGATCACCACGGGAAGCCCTCCCGCCATTTCCTTGAGGGCGCGGAAGGCCTCCACCTCGCCTGGGGCGAGGGCGCGGGTCCGCCAGCTCCTGGGGCTTTTGGCGAAGATCTGGAAGGCGGTGAGGCCCAGGGCCATGGCCTCCTCGAGGGCCCCGGCCACCCCCTTCTTCCCGGCGATGGAGAGGTGAAAACCGTAGCGGACCATTACTCCGCCACCTCGAGGCGCACAGGGGTGGCGGAGAGGGCCCCGATGGCCTTGGCGGCGGCGTAGGAGAGGTCAATGATGAACCGCCCGCCGAAGGGCCCCCGGTCGTTGATGCGCACCACCACGCTCTTGCCGTTTCTCAGATTGGTGACCCGCACCCGGGTGCCGAAGGGGAGGCTGGGGTGGGCGGCGGTGAGGGCGTGCATGTCGTAAACCTCCCCGCTGGCCGTCCTTCTGCCGTGGAAGCCGGGGCCGTACCAGACGGCGAGCCCCTCCTGGAAGAAGCGGCCTGGCCTGGAGGCGGCTTCCCTGGGGCTCACCTTGAGCTTTTGGCCGGGGAAGATGCGCTCCGAGGTGAGGCCGTTTAGCCGCATGAGCTCCGCCACGCTGAGGCCGTGGGCCCGGGCGATGCGGTAGAGGGTGTCCCCCTTCTGCACCGTGTAGGTCTGGGCTAGGGCCAGGGTCAGGAGGAAGGGGAGAAGGAAAAAGGGCCGCACCCTATACCTCCAGGTAGCCCCGGGGGAAGCGGGAGAGGAGCTCTATCCCCTCCTCGGTGAGGAGGACCAGCTCCTCTATCCTTACCCCGCCCACCCCGGGCAGGTAGACCCCGGGCTCCACGGTGACCACCATGCCGGGCTCCAGGACCTCCTCCGTGTAGGGGGAGAGGCTTGGCCCCTCGTGCACCGCCAGGCCCACCCCGTGGCCCAGGGAGTGGACGAAGTGGCGGTCCAGGCCGTGGCGCTTGAGCTCCTCCCGGGCCAGGGCGTCCACCTCCTTGCCCGTCCTTCCTGGCTTCAGGTTTTCTAGGGCCGCCTCCAGGGCGGCGAGGACCGCCTGGTAAACCCGGCGCATCTCGGGAGAGGGCTTTCCTAGGGCGAAGGTGCGGGTCATGTCCGAGTGGTACCCCGCCACCTTGGCCCCCAGGTCCAGGGTGATGAGCTCCCCCGCCGTAAGCCTCTTCTCCGAGGCCCCGGCGTGGGGCAAGGCCCCCCGCGCCCCCGAGGCCACGATGGGGGGGAAGGCCACGCCCTCAGCCCCCCGCCGGCGCAGGAAGAACTCTATCTCCAAGGCCACTTCCCGCTCCTCCACCCCCGGCCTGAGGAGGGTGAGGGCGTGGGCCAGGGCCTCCTCCGCCAGGGCCTGGGCCTTTCGGATCCTCTGCACCTCCTCCGGGGTCTTCTTCAGGCGGAGGCGTTCAATAACCCCCTTGGTGGGCACCCACTCCGCCGGAGAGAGCTCGCGGAGGCGCTCCAAAGCGGCGTAGGGGAGGTGCTCCGCCTCAAAACCCACCCGGCCCTTCAGCTCCTTGAAGAGAGCCTCCTTCTCCTCCCGCTTTAGGACCTTTACGGGGATCTTGCTTTCCCGCTCCGCCTCGGGGTAGCGGGGATCGGTGAGGAGAAAGGCCCCTTCCAGGCTGAGGAGAACCTGGGCGTCCTCCGGGTGGGGGAAGCCCGAGAGGTAGCGCACGTTCTCCGGGCGGGTGACGTAGAGGGCTTCCAACTCCAGGGGTTCTAGGAGGGTCTTGGCTTCCAGCACGGGGGCACTATACCCTCAGGCCCGCCCCCTGGTAAAGCGTCCGGGACTGGCCGGTGGTATGGCCTTGTGACCCGTTCGGGAGCGGCTTGGCTCTGCCTCAGAGAAGGGCGTGAGGCGGGCGCTTGGCCACGGCTTCCCCGCTCTGGGGTTCAGAATAGGGGCATGGGCTACGTCCTGTTGGCTTACCTCTTAGGCTCCTTGGTGGGGGGGCTTCTCTTCTTTCCCGAGGTGCAGAAGCGGGACCTTCCTGGGGGTTCGGGGGTGTTCCGGCAGAGGGGCCCCCTGGCTGCCCTTCTGGTGGCCTCTTGGGACTTGGGCAAGGGGGTTCTGGCGGCCTTCTTGACCCCTGCCGAGTGGCGTGCCTTAGCCGCGGGGGCGGTGGTGGTCGGGCACAACTGGCCCCTTTTCTTTCGCTTCCGGGGCGGGGGTGGGATCGCTCCCTCCTTGGGCTTCTTCCTGTTCTGGTTTCCCAGGGAAGCCCTCATGGCCACCGGCCTCGGCCTCCTGGTGGCGGGGATCTACCACCTCCTCTACTGGCGGCGCAGGCGGACAGGGATTTACCCCATCCCCTTTGGGGCCATGTGGGGCTACGTGGTCCTCTTCTTCCTGGTGCCTCCCGCGGGCAAGCTGGGGGTGTTCCTTGCGGCGGTGGCGGTGGCCCTGAGGGGCCTGCAAATCCTCCGGGGGAGATGGTAGCTTTAGGGCATGACCTGCGCTTCGGTAACGGAAGGTGGGGGATTTTGGAGGGGGAGCTGGTCCTGGAGACGGATGGTCCCGGGGGCAACCCCACGGGGAGGCGGTACGACCTGGCCTCGGTGCGCCTTTTGGTGCCCGCCACTCCCAGCAAGATCGTCTGCGTGGGGCGGAACTACAAGGAGCACATCAGGGAGATGGGGCACGATTTCGGGGAGGATCTCCCCAAGGAGCCCGGCCTCTTCCTCAAGGCCCCCAACACCCTGGCCCATCCGGCCAACCCCCGGGACCCCGCCCACACCGGGGACGCGGTGCCTTACCCCTTCTTCACCCAGGAGCTCCATTACGAGGGGGAGCTGGCCGTGGTGGTGATGGACCGGATGCGGAACGTCCCTCCGGAGAGGGCCCTGGACCACGTCCTGGGCTACACCATCGCCGTGGACATCACCGCCCGGGATGCCCAGAAAAAGGACCTGCAGTGGGTCCGGGCCAAGAGCGCCGACAAGTTCCTGCCCTTGGGGCCTTGGATTGAGACCGATCTGGACCCCATGAACACCTGGGTGCGCACCTACGTGAACGAGGAGCTCCGCCAGGAGGGGCACACCTCGCAGATGATCTTCAGCGTGGCGGAGATTCTGGCCTATATCTCCAGCTTCATGACCCTCGAGCCCCTGGACGTGGTCCTCACCGGCACCCCCTCCGGGGTGGGGGCCCTGAGCCCGGGGGACCGCCTCGAGGTGGCGGTGGAGGGCATCGGCACCCTGCACACCCGCGTCGGCCCCAAGGAGGAAAGGCCGTGGTGAAGGTTCTGGACCTCCAGTTCCAAGGGGCAAAGCGGGTCATCGCCAGCTTTCTCCTGGAGTCCAAGGAGGGGCCCATCCTCATAGAAACCGGTCCGGAGAGCGCCTATCCCCGCCTGGTGGCGGCCCTGGAGGCGGAGGGCTTAACCCCAAAGGAGGTGGGCCACGTCTTCGTGACCCACATCCACCTGGACCACGCCGGGGCCGCCTGGCGCCTGGCGGAGCTCGGGGCCAGGGTCTATGTGCATCCCAAGGGAGCCCCCCACCTGGTGGACCCCTCCCGGCTTCTCGCCTCGGCGGAGCGCATCTACGGGGAGATGCTTAGACCCCTCTGGGGGGAGCTAAAGGGGATTTCCCAGGAGAGGATCCGGGTCCTTGCGGACGGGGAGGTGGTGGAGGTGGGCGGGGTGAAGGTGCAGGCCCTGGAGACCCCGGGCCACGCGGGCCACCACCACGCCTACCTGGTGGAGGGGGTGGTCTTCGCCGGGGACATCGCCGGGGTGCGCATCGCCCCGGGACCCGTCCTGCCCCCCACCCCGCCCCCCGACATCCACCTGGAGAGCTGGTACGCCTCCTTGGACCGCCTCCTCGCCCTGCGCCCCGAGGCCCTCTACCTCACCCACTTCGGGGCCTATGGGGACGTGGAGGCCCACCTCCTGGCCCTCCGGGAGACCCTCGAGGCCTGGGCGGGGTTCGTCCTCGCCCGGATGCGGGAGGGCCTTTCCCAAGAGGAGATGACCCGGCGCTTTGAGGCCTACTGGCGGGAGGGCCTGGCCAAGGCGGGGGTGGACGAGGCGGGGATGCGCCTTTACGAGCTCGCCGACCCCCCCTACATGAACCTCCAGGGCCTGGTGCGCTACTGGCAGAAGCACCACCCGGAGGTCTTGGAGGGCTAGGGTGACGCCCTTCCCCCTGGGCCGCCCGGCCCGCCTGGCGGTCATGGCCTCGGGGCGGGGGACGAACCTCGAGGCCCTCCTCAAGGCCTTCCCCCCGGGGAACCCCCTGGGGGAGGTGGTCCTGGTCCTCTCCGACAACCCCGAGGCCTACGCCCTGGAACGGGCCAGGAGGTGGGGTGTGGAGGCCGTGGCCCTCCCCTGGGCGGGGCGGCGGGCCTTTGAGGAAAGGGCCCTGGCCCTCCTTGGGGAAAGGGGGGTGGATGCGGTCCTCCTGGCGGGGTTCATGCGCCTCCTTTCCCCCCGTTTTGTGGTCCCCTGGTACGGCCGCCTCCTCAACATCCACCCCTCCCTGCTTCCCGACTACCCGGGGCTTCGCGTGCACCAGCGGGTCCTGGAGGCGGGGGAAAAGGAGACGGGCTCCACGGTGCACTTCGTGGACCAGGGTATGGACACCGGCCCCATCCTCCTCCAGGGGCGGGTCCCCGTCCTCCCCGGGGATACGCCGGAGGTCCTGGAGGCCCGCCTCCTCCACCTGGAGCACCGCCTCTACCCCAAGGCGGTCCGCCTTCTCCTTCTGGGCCTCGCCTTTCCCCCGCCCCAGGGCCTGGAGGAGTTCCTGGGGGAGGAGGCCGCCCGCCATTTCCAGGGCCTTTCCCCTCGGGAAAAGCCCCTCTACCTCCGCGTCTGGGCTCTTCTCCGGGCCTGGGGAAGAGAGGACCTGGTGGGCTCCGCCTTCCTGGGCCAGGCGGGGGAGTGGGGAAGGGGAGCGTTTCTCACCGCCCACCTCCTGGCCCAGGATCACCCCGCCCTGAGGGCCGAGCTCTCCGGTCTTTCCCCGGAGGTGCGCCAAAGGGCCGAGGAGGTCTTGGCGGGGGCCGTGTCCGGGTGAGCTAAGGGGAGGCTTTGCCCTCACCCTTTCCCAGGGACGCCCTGGAGGGTCTCCTGATAGAATCCCCTTGATGAAGGTCCTGGTGGTGGGGAGCGGGGGGCGGGAGCACGCCCTCCTTTGGAAGGCGGCCGAGAGCCCCCTCGTGGAAAAGCTGTACGCCGCCCCCGGCAACGCGGGCATGGCGGCCCTGGCCGAGCTGGTTCCTTGGAGTGGGGACGTGGAGGTCCTGGCGGACTGGGCCCTGGAGGCGGGGATAGACCTCACCCTGGTGGGCCCGGAGGCTCCCTTGGTGGAGGGCATCGCCGACGCCTTTCTGGAACGGGGCCTGAGGGTCTTTGGCCCCACCCAGAAGGCGGCCATGATCGAGGGCTCCAAGGCCTTCGCCAAGGGCCTCATGGAGCGTTACGGCATCCCCACGGCCCGGCACCGCACCTTCCAGGACCCCCTCCTGGCCCTGGAGTACCTGGAGGAGGTGGGGGTGCCCATCGTGGTCAAGGACTCGGGCCTGGCCGCGGGCAAGGGGGTTACCGTGGCCTTTGACCTCCACACCGCCAAGCAGGCGGTGGTCAACATTCTGAACCGGGCCGAAGGGGGGGAGGTGGTCATTGAGGAGTACCTGGAGGGGGAGGAGGTCACGGTCCTGGCCCTCACCGACGGGGAGGAGGTCCTTCCCCTCCTCCCCTCCCAGGACCACAAGCGCCTTTTGGACGGGGACCAGGGTCCCATGACCGGGGGGATGGGGGCGGTGGCCCCCTACCCCATGGACCCCGAGACCCTAGGGCGGGTGGAGGAGGAGATCCTCTGGCCCCTCATCCGTGGCCTTAAGGCCGAGGGGGTGGTCTACCGGGGGGTGGTCTACGCGGGCCTGATGCTGACCCAGGAAGGCCCCAAGGTCCTGGAGTTCAACGCCCGCTTTGGCGACCCCGAGGCCCAGGCGATCCTGCCCCTTTTGCAAAGCGACCTGGTGGACCTGGCCCTGAAGGTGGCCGAGGGCAGGCTTAAGGGCACCCGGCTTGCCTGGAAGGCGGGGGCTTCCGCCTGCGTGGTCCTGGCCGCCCCCGGCTACCCGGAAAGCCCCAGGAAGGGGATTCCCCTTTACGTGCCCGAGCCCCCGGAGGGGGTCTTGGTCTTCCACGCGGGCACCCGGAGGGAGGGAGGGCATCTCGTGAGCGCCGGGGGGCGGGTCCTCAACGTGGTGGGCCTGGGGAAAGACCTGGGGGATGCCCTGGAGCGGGCCTACGCCTTCCTTCCCCAAATCGCTTTCCCCGGGGCGGTGTACCGCAAGGACATCGGCCGGAAGGCCCTGGCCCACCTCAGTACTGGAGCCGGGCCAGGGGAAGCCTCTCGCAGGCCCTGAGCACCTCCCCCAGGGTGCGGAACCCCCGGCCCTTGAGCAGGGGGATCATGCGGGCATAGACCTCGGCGGTCATGAGGGCGTCCCCCAAGGCGGTGTGCCGCCCCAGGACCGGGACCCCGAAGCGCTCCGCCAGGCGTTCCAGGGCGTGGTCCTTCAGGTCGGGGAAAAGGAGGTGGGCGAGGAGGAGGGTGTCCACCAGGGGGGGCTGGTGGATTCCCGCCCTTTTCAAAAAGGCCATGTCAAAGGCCCCGTCGTGGGCCAGGAGCACCGTGTCCTGTAAAAAGGCCCGAAAAGAGGGGAGGACCTCCTCCAGGCGGGGCTTTCCCTTGAGCATCTCCCAGGTGAGGCCGTGGACCTCGGTGGAGGCCTTGGGGATGGGGCGGCCCGGGTCCACCAGGGCCTCGTAGACCTCTTGCCGGAGGACCTGGCTTCCCAGGAGGTGCACCCCCCCCAGGGCGATGATGGCATCCTTTTCCGGGTCCAGCCCGGTGGTCTCCAGGTCAAAGGCGGTGTAGAGGAGGCCGTCTATGGGAGCCTCTTCCAGCTCCTCGGGGACCTGGAGCAGGGAGAGGTCAAAGACCTCGGCCCGGGGCGGGGGGCCTGAGGGGGCGGGAATCCTGGGGGCCTCCTGGGCGGGGAGGAGGAGGTGGAGGCGGCTCTCCTCCCGCCAGAGGCCTCCCCCGGCCCTTTCCACCGCCTCCAGGAGGCTGGGGTGGGCCTCGGGGGCGGGGTGGGGGAAGAGGAGGCTTAAGCGGAGGAGGCGGTCTTGGGCCTCCGCCTGGAGGAGGACTTCCTCGGCATCCTGAAGGGTGGCGGCGAGGCCCTGGCTTAGGGCGTAGGTGTCCGCCCGCACCAAAAGCCCCCGGGCCGTCTCGCCCAGGGTGAAGCCAGGGTGGACCCCCAGCTCCCGCTCCAGGGCCTCCGCCAGGAGGGGCAGGAGGTCTTCCGCCAGGACCTCGGCGGCCCTAGGGGGAGCCTCCAGGGCCCTGACCAGCTTTGCCAGGTCCTCCGCGGCCTCCTTGGCCGCCCGGGCCAGGGGCAGGGCCTCCTTGGGGGCCTCCTTTTCCCAAAGCTCCACCAGGGCCTTGAGGCCAGAGAGCTTGTCCTTGAGGCGGTGGAGGGTGGCCTCGTCCACCCCCTTTTCCTCCCGGGCGGCCTCGAGGATGAGGAGAAGGCCCCCTTCCCCCTTCAGGGGCACCGCCTGCAGGGAAAGGAGCTCCCCTCTTCCCTGGGTCAGGAAGCGCTCCGAGGGCAGCCTCAGGGCGTGGGCCAGAAGCCCCCGGTCCAGGAGGCCGAAGAGGCTCTTGCCCGCCCCCAGGCCTTCCCCCAGGAGGCGCCGGGCCGGGGGGTTGTAGAGGACCACCTGGCCCTTGGGGTTGGCCAGGACCACCCCCTGGGGCAGGTGGGCGATGAGGGCGGAGAGCACCCCCCTTTCTCGCTCCAGGAGGGCCTTGGCCTCCTCCACCTTGGCCTCCACCTCCTTCTCCAGGGCCGCCTTCTCCTCGGCCAGGCGCTGGACCAGGCGGCCTAGGGCCTGGAGCTCCAGGGGCCCTCTAAGGGGCAGGCGGTGGCCCGGGTTGGCCAGGAGGACCTCCGCCTCCTGGCCCAGGGCCCGGGTGGCCGCCAGGTAGCCCAGAAAGAGAGGGTGGAGCAGGGCCCCCAGCACCAGGACAAAGAGGAAGCCCACGAAGAGGAGAAGACCGGACTTCTCCCGGGCCACCCGGAAGAACTCCTGGGCCAGGGCCGCCTCCCCTTGCAGGAGGAGGAAGAGGGCGAACCCCACCACTCCCCCCACCAGGAGGAGGCCCAGGAGAAGGGCCCCCAGGAAGCGCAAGACCTCCCTCATTTCCCCTCCAGCAGCCTTTCCACCTGGGCCAAGAGGTCCCCTATGCCAAAGGGCTTGGCCATGAAGGCCGCCGCTCCCAGAGCCAGGGCCTTGGCCTGGTCCGCCTCCCGGCCTCGGGCGGTGAGGACCAGGACCTTGGGCTTGGTGGGCCCTGGGGGGAGGCGCTCTAGGACCGCGAAGCCGTCCATTCCCGGGAGCATCAGGTCCAGGACCACCAGGTCAAAGGGGCTCTGGGCCAGGAAGCCTAGGGCTTCCTCGCCCGTCTTGGCCAGGGCCACCTCGTGCCCCGCCTTCCTGAGCAGGAACTCCAGGGGCACCAGGATGCTTTCCTCGTCATCCACCACCAGGATCCGCACGGTCCACCTCCAGGGGTAGGGTAAAGGCGAAGCTGGCTCCCTCGCCCGCTTCCAAAAAGATCCGTCCTCCCAGGCTCTCCACCAGCCTACGGGCCAGGTACAGGCCCAGGCCCGTGCCCCCGGCAAAGCTCTGGAAGGGTTCAAAGACCAAGGGCCTCAGGGCCTCGGGCACCCCGGGGCCATCGTCCTGGACCCGGAAGAGGGCCTCCTTCCCCTCGCGCCTAAGCTCCAGGTAGACCCGGCTTTGGGCGTGACGCAGGGCGTTGTGCAGGAGGTTGAGGAGGACTTGGAGCACCCGGTCCCGGTCGGTGAGGGTTTGGACCTCCTCCAGGTGGACTTCCATTCTAACCCCTTTTTCCAAGGCCAGGGGCTTGGCCAGGGCCAGGGCCTCCTCGGCCAAGGTCTTTAGGCTTGTGGGTTCCAGGCGCAGGGGGAGGTCTGCCTGCAGACGGGCGTAGGCCAGGACCTCCTCCACCAAGCGGGAAAGCCTGGCGGCCTCCTTGGCCAATAGGCCGGTGAAGCGCCGCCTTTCCTCCTCGGGGAGGTCGGGGTGGGCCTCGAGGATCTCCGCCAGGGCCCGCACCGAGGTGAGGGGGGTCTTGAGCTCGTGGGAGACCGCGGCCAGAAGCTCGTCCTTGGCCTGGTCCTGGGCCTTTAGGCGCTCGTAGGCCTCGGCGAGCTCCCGCCTCGCCTCCTCCAGGGCCCTGGCGTAGGCCCTGACCTCCCTGGACTCCCGGGCCGCCTCCTCCACAAGGGCCTCCGAGGGGGCCCTCTCCGTGACGGAGAGGAGGAGGAGCCTAGCGGTGGCGGGGCCCACGGAACCCGCCAAAAGGGCCTCGGCCCGGGCGGCCGCCTGGGGGCCGGGAAGGCCTTGGGCCTCCCTGTGGAAGCCCTCCTCCGCTTCCGGCCCCAGGACCCTTCCGATGAGGGCGGAGAGCGCCGCCACCTCCCCCGTGCGCCCCTCTTTGGGGGCTTCCCTCCGCGTGTAGAGGGAGACGCCCAGGGTGAGGGCCAGGTTGACGAAGAGGCTTGCCAGGAAGCCGTGGGTGACCGGGTCCAGGCCCTCTAGCCCGAGAAGGCCCTCTGGGCGGAGCCAGGGGTGGGGACCCTCGAGGAAGACCCCGGGAAGCCAGCCCGAGCGGGCCAGGGCGGGGAGGAAGAGGGTGTAGGCCCAAAGGAGCATCCCCCCCAGAAGCCCCGCCAGGGCCCCTTGCCAGGTCGCCCCCTTCCAGTAAAGCCCCAGAAGGGCGGCCGGGGCCAGCTGGGCCACGGCCACGAAGGAGATGAGCCCCATCCCCACCAGGGCGTAGGCCTCCCCGGCCAGGCGGAAGTAGAGGTAGGCGAGGAGCATCACCAGGAGGATGGAAAGCCTCCGCCAGAGGAGGAGGCTCCCCAGGGCCTTGGCCCTGAGGAGGAGGGGGGAAAGGAGGTGGTTGGAGACCAGGATGGAGAGGGCCAGGCTCTCCACGATCACCATGGCCGTGGCGGCAGAGACCCCGCCCAGAAAGGCCAGGAGGGCCAGGCCGGGGCCCGCCTCTTGGGCGAGGGCCAGGACGTAGAGGTCGGGGTTTTCTTGGGGGAAGTGGAGGCGGCCCAGGAGGGCCAGGGGAACCACGGGCAGGTTGATGAGGAGGAGGTAGAGGGGAAAGGCCCAGGCGGCCAGGGCCAGGTGCCTGGGGTTCACGTTCTCCACCACGCTCACGTGGAACTGCCGGGGCAGGAAGAGAAAGGCCAGGCCCGACAGCACCGTGAGGCTCACCCAGGCCAGGTAGCCGGAAGCCCCTTCCGGGGGCAGGAGGAGGGGCAGGAACTCGGGCCTCTCCATGGCCTTGGGGAAGGGGTTGCCCAGGGCCAGGAGGGCCGCCCCGCCCACCAGGAGGAGGGCGAGGAGCTTGACCACAGACTCAAAGGCCACCGCCAAGACCAGGCCCTCGTGCCTTTCCGAGGGGTCCAGGCGGCGGGTGCCGAAGAGGATGGCGAAAAGGGCGAGGAGGAGGGTGGTGGGCAGGGCCACGTCCGCTAAAGGGGCCTCTTCCCCGCTCAAGAAGAGGAAGGCCTGGGCGATGGCCTTGAGCTGCAGGGCCAGGTAGGGGAGGAGGCCCACCACCAGGAAGAGGGCGGTGAGGAAGCCCAAGGGGGCGTGGCCGTAGCGCAGAAACAGGTAGTCCGCCCAGGAGGTGAGGCGGTGGACCCGGGCCAGCTCCAAGAGCTTCCCATGGAGGAAGGGCCAGAGGAGGAGGACCAGGGTGGGCCCCAGGTAGACGGGAAGGAAGGTGGCCCCCTGGGTGGCCGCCCGGCCCACGCTGCCAAAGAAGGTCCAGGCGGTGGCGTAGACCGCCAGGGAGAGGGCGTAGACCCAGGGGCTTTGCGCCCAGGCCCGCCCCCGCCCCTCCCCGAAGAGGGCCACCAGGAAGAGGAGGCCCAGGTAGAGGAAGAGGCCGAGGAGAAGGAAGAGGGGGCTCATGGCTTGCGGAAGAGGAGGTAGGCCAAAAGGAGCACCAGGCCCCAGGCCCCGAAGAGGTAGAGGTAGACCGGGGGAAGCCCCAAGGGCCCCAAGGGGGAGAGGGGGAAGAGGGCCAGGGGCAGAAAAAAGAGGAAAAGGGCCAGGAGGAAGAGGGCGAAGGCTTTTTCCTTCATCGGAGTTGGAAGCGGGCTGCGGTGCTCTCCTGGATCTCCAGGATGGCCCGGAACCCCTCGAGGGCCAGCTGTCTTTCCCGGGGGGACAAGGCGCTCCAGAGAACCCTGTTGCCGATCTCCTTTCCCTGGCGGAAGGCGGCGAGCTGGTGGCCTAGGCGCAGGTGGAAGAAGAAGCGGTAGGCCTCGGCCAGGCGCTCCGCCCCTTCCTGGCTCAGGGTGCCCCCGGCTAGGGCGGCCATAAGGCGCTCCACCGTTCCCTTGGCCAGACTGCCCGCCATGAGGGCGTAAAGCCGGGCCAGGGCCACGATGGGAGCCAGGGCGGCCCGCTTCAGGTCCACGAACCCCTCCTCCGTGCGCACCCGGCCAAAAAGGCCCAAGGGGGGGCGGAAGGCCAGGGCGCTTTGCGCCAGGTGGTAGAGGAAGACCCCCTTGCGGCTCCTTTCCAGGATGGCCTCCTCCAAGGGCTTCAGGGAAAGCGTCCCGGCCACCCCCCGGAAGTCAAAGAAGATCTGGGTGTCCAGGAGGGCCTGGGGCTCGGGGGCGTCCATCCACTTCCTGAAGGTGGCCACCCAGTCCCTTAGGGGCATGCGCCAGCGAGTGGCCATATACCCCCCTTTGCACTCGGGGATGCCCGCCCGGATCAGCCCCTGGACCACCCTTTCCCCCAGGGCCTGGAAATACTCCTCGTGCCCCCCTTCCGCCAGGACCAGGGCGTTGTCCTGGTCGGTGAGCAGGGCCTGCTCCCGCCGCCCCTCCGAGCCAAAGACCAGAAGGCTGTAGGGCACGGGAGGGTTTCCCAAGGCCGCCTCGGCCTCCCTCACCAGGCGGCGGAGGAGGGCGTCGTTCAGGGAGGCCACCACCCGCCCGATCTCCAGCCCCCCCAGGCCCCGGGCGAAGAGGGCCTCCACCAGGTGGGCCACCTCGAGGCCGTACCGCTCCAGCTCCAGCCGCTCTATCCGCCTTAGGAGGAGGAGGGGGCTTTGCGCCTGGTGCAGGACCAGATCCGTGTGGGTCACCACCCCCAGGACCTTTTCCCCCTGGGTGAGGGGCAGGTGGTGGATGCCCCGCTCCACCATGGCCGCCACCGCCTCATAGATGGGGGTCTCCGCGGGGAGGGCGAAGAGGGGGGTGCTCATGACCCGGGCCACGGGGGTGGCGGGGGAAAGCCCCTCCGCCAGGACCCGGTTCCTCAGGTCCCGGTCGGTGAGGATGCCCAGGGGCTCCCCTTCCACCAGGAGGCTGGAGATCCCCTCCTCCCGCATCCTCCGGGCGGCCTCCTCCACCGTAGCCGTGGGAGGGATGAAGGCCGGGGGGCGCCTTATGAGCCTCCCCACCGGGGCGAAAAGGGAGAGGTCCGGGGCTTCCCTTAGCCGCACCCGGCTTGCCAGGCCTTGCCCAAAAAAGCGGGCGGCCTCGGGAAAGGCCAGGAGCTTCTGGAAACCTTCTTTAGGAAAGACCAGGATACGGACCGGGGTCCTGGCCACCACGGAGAAAGCAGGGGGCTCTCCGGAAAGAAGGGAGGGAAAGCCAAAAAACTCCCCGGGTCCCAGGCTCCCCACCTCCTCCTCCCCGTCCCGTAGGGCCACCTCCCCCTCCAGCACCAGGTAGAGGCTTTCCGCCGGCTCCCCCCCTTGCTCCAGGATATGGGCCCCTTGGGGATGGGCCTCCTCCTGGGCCTGACGGAGGAGGGCTTCCCGCTCCGCTTCAGGAAGGGCGTTCAGGGGCGGAATGATTCTGGGGTCCATGGCTGGGGGTAAGCCAGGCGATCAGGGGGACGATGTAGTGCAGGGCCACCTGGGCCTGAAACAGGACCACGAGGCCCACCCCCAAGACGAAGGCCGGGGGCAGGAGCACAAAGAGCCGCACCACGCGCCCCCATCCAGGTGGGGGTAAGGGCCAGATGCGGTGGTAGAGGAGGCCAAGCCAAAGGCCCAGGGCCGCTCCCAAGGCGATCTGGAAGAGAATCCCGGGGGTGGGGAAGGGGAAGCCCAGGAGGTAGTGGCCCAGGAGGTAAAAGGCGAAGAGGGCGCTAAGGCTTCCCAGGTAAAACCGCAAAAGCTTCATGTCGCCTCCAGCTTGAGTATAGGCCCCCTGGGCCCCTGGGCCCAGGGGGCAGGCGGAATGACCTAGTGCTCGCTTGCGGCTCCGCTTCCCTTGGGCACGCGGATCTCGTCCACCAGCTTCTGGATTTCCGGGGGCGGGGGCGGGGTGGCCCGGGAGACCAGGTAGGCCACGATGACGTTGAGGAGCATGCCGATGGTGCCGATCCCCTCCGCCGTGATGCCAAAGACGAAGTTGGGCCAGCCCAGGTACTTGGTGCCCACGATGTAGCTGGCGGTGAAGACCAGGCCCACGATCATTCCCGCCACCGCTCCCTGCATGTTCATCCTCCGGTCAAAGATGCCCAGGAGGATGGCGGGGAAGAAGGTGCTGGCGGCAAGCCCGAAGGCGAAGGCCACCAGCTGGGCGATGAAGGCCGGGGGGTTGATGCCGAAGGGGGCGGCCAGGATCACCACCAGGGCGATGATCACCCGGGCGATGGTGAGCTTGGTGGCCTCCGAGGCTCTGGGATTGATCATCCGGGTATAGAGGTCGTGGGAGATGGCGCTGGCCATCACGATGAGGAGGCCCGCGGCCGTGGAGAGGGCGGCGGCCAGACCTCCTGCCGCCACCAGGCCCACGATGAAGGGGGCCAGTTTGGCCACCTCGGGGGTGGAGAGGACGATGATGTCCCGGTCAATGGTGACCTCGTTGACCTCCTTCTTGCCGCTCATCTGCAGGATGCCGTCCCCGTTCTTGTCGTCAAACTTGAGGAGGCCCGTCTTCTCCCACTTGGCCACCCAGTCGATCTGGCGCACCTCCTCCAGGGGCTTGTTGGCCAGGGTGTTGAGGAGGTTGTACTTGGAGAAGACGGCCACGGCGGGGGCGGTGGTGTAGAGAAGGCCGATGAAGAGGAGGGCCCAGCCGGCGCTCCAGCGGGCGTCCGAGGCCCTGGGCACGGTGTAGAAGCGGATGATCACGTGGGGCAGGCCGGCGGTGCCCACCATGAGGGTGAGGGTGATGAGGAAGACGTTGAGGGCGGAGAGGTTCTGGAAGGGGGCCACGTATTCCGTGAAGCCCAGCTCCACCTGAAGCTGGCTCAGGCGCACGGCGAAGTCGCTGAAGGTGAAGGAAAGGGGCGGAAGAGGGTTGCCCGTGAGGAGGTTGGAGAGGGCGATGCCCATGATCAGGTAGGCGGAGATGAGCACGGTGTACTGGGCCACCTGGGTCCAGGTGATCCCCTTCATGCCGCCGATCACCGCGATGAAGGCGGTGACCAAGACGGCCGCCCAGACCCCCGTGGCCACGTCCACCCCCAGGTAGCGGGAGAGGACGATGCCCACGCCCCTGAGCTGGGGAACCATGTAGACGAAGGAGACGAAAAGGGCGCTGATAATGGCCACCACCCGGGCGATGTTGGAGTAGTAGCGGTCCCCCACGAACTCGGGCACCGTGTACTTGCCGTACTTGCGCAGGTAGGGGGCGAGGAGGAGGGCTAAAAGGACGTACCCGCCGGTCCAGCCCATGAGGTAGACGGCCCCATCGTAGCCCAGGAAGGAGATGAGGCCCGCCATGGAGATGAAGCTGGCCCCCGACATCCAGTCGGCGGCGGTGGCGGCCCCGTTGGCCACTGGGGGCACGCCCCGGCCCGCCACGTAGAAGCCCGCCGTCTCCCGCACCCGGGCCCAGTAGCCGATGCCCAAGTAAAGGGCGAAGCTAAGAATCACAATGGTCCAAGTCCAGGCTTCAACGCTCACGGTCTACCCCCTTAGTCCTCAAACCCGTAGGCCCGGTCCAAGGCTTGCATCTTGGCAGCGTAGACGAAGATCAGGATGATGAAGACCCAGATGGCCCCCTGTTGGGCGATCCAGAAGCCCAAAGGCGGCCCGCCGAAAATCCGGATGCTGTTGAGGGCTGGGGCCAGCAGGATGCCGAGCCCGTAGGCCACCACCGCCCAGACCACGAGCAGGTTCCGGATCAGGGCCAGGTTCTTCTGCCAGTACTCCGCCAGCTTTGCTCCGTCCATAAGCTCCCTCCCTCGCCAAACCGGAAAGGCCGTTAGGATGCGTGGGTTTGGCCTTGCTCCCGGTTTGGTGGCGGTCATCTTAGAGGTCCGTGAGGAGGGTGTCAAGAAACGGGGGTTTTTTCGCTATGCGCTAAAGGGGCGGTTTCCCTTAGGAGAAGCAGGACCCCATCGGGGCTTCCCGGCGGAGTGGGCTACTCCTCGAGGGTGGACAGGTCCCCCGGGTCCTTCCCCAGCTCCTGGGCCTTGAGGAGCCGCCTCAAGATTTTGCCGGAGCGGGTCTTGGGGAGTTTGTCCAGGAAGACCACTTCCCCCGGGGTGGCGATGGCCCCAAGCTCCCGGCGCACGTGCTGGACGATGCTTTCCTTGAGTTCCTCGGAAGGAGTGTGGCCCAGGCGCAGGACCACGAAGGCCTTGATGGCCTCCCCCTTGACGGGGTCGGGCACCCCGATCACCGCCGCCTCGGCCACCGCGGGATGGGAGACCAGGGCGCTTTCCACGTCGGCGGTGCCGATGCGGTGCCCGGCCACGTTTAAGACGTCATCCGCCCGCCCCAGGACGCTGAAGTACCCCTCCTCGTCCTGGCTGGCCACGTCCCCGGCCACGTAGACCCCAGGGACCTCCCGCCAGTACTGGAGGTAGCGGTCGTGGTTCCCCCAGACGGTGCGCATCATGTGGGGGAAGGGGCGCTTGAGGACGAGGAGCCCCCCCTGCCCTGGGGGCACGGGCCTCCCCCCCTCGTCCACCACCCCCGCCTCCACCCCGGGGAGGGGTACCCCCGTATACCCGGGCTTGGCGGGGAGGGTGAGGGGGGTGCCTAGGGTGGGGCCTCCCAGCTCCGTCTGCCACCAGTTGTCGGCCACGAAGCCCCGCCTGCCCCCCTCCGCCAGGTGCTCGTAGGCCCAGCGCAGGGCCTCGGGGTTCAGGGGCTCCCCGGCCACGGCGATGAGGCGCAAGGAGGAGAGGTCGTGCTTCTTGGGCCACTCGGGGCCGAACTTCATGAACATGCGCACCGCCGTGGGGGCGGTGAACATCACGTCCACCCGGTAGCGCTCCACCACCTGCCAGAAGGCCCCGGGGTCGGGGTGGTCGGGGGCCCCTTCCCGGAGGAGGCTGGTGATCCCTTCCAGGAGGGGGGCGTAGACCATGTAGGAATGCCCCACGATCCAGCCGATGTCGCTGGTGGCGAAGAAGAGGTCGTCGTCCTTCACGTCAAAAAAGGTGCGCAGGTGGTAGGTGGTGCCCACCATGTACCCCCCGTGCACGTGGACCACCCCCTTGGGCTTGCCGGTGGAGCCCAAGGTGTAGAGGATGAAGAGGGGGTGCTCCGCCTCCACCATCTCCGCCCGGGCCTCGGGGGGGTGGCTAAAGAGGAGCTCTTCAAAATCGTGGTGCCCCGGGGGAAGCTCCGCCTTGCCCAGGCGCTGGAACCAGACCACCTTGAGGGGGAGGTCCCGGATGGCCTCCTCGGCGATGGAGCGGAGGTCCACCACCCTGCCCCGCCTAAAGCCCACGTCCCCGGCGATGAGGAGTTTGGCCCCGGCGTCCAGGATGCGCTCCCTTAAGGCTCCCACCCCGAGGCCCGCGTAGACCACGCTGTGGATGGCTCCCAGGTAGGCGGTGGCCAGCATGGCCAGGATGCCCTCGAGGGTGAGGGGCATGTAGATGACCACCCGGTCGCCCTTGCCCACCCCCAGGGCCCTAAGCCCCGTGGCCAGGCGGCGCACCCGGTCCAGGAGTTCCCCGTAGGTGAGCTTGGCCTCCTTCCCCTCCTCGGATAAGTAGAGGAGGGCCACCTTGTTCCTCAGGCCCCGCTCCACGTTCCGCTCCAGGGCGTTGTAGACGGCGTTGGTGGTGCCCCCAAGGAACCACCGGTGCTCGGGGAGGTCCCACTCCAGGACCTTTTCAAAGGGCTTCTCCCAGTGGAAGCGCTTGGCCCACGCTCCCCAGAAGCCCTCGGGGTCTTTGAGGCTCCTCTCGTACTCTGCCTGGAAATCCTGCAGGTTGGCCTGCTTCCTAAGGGGTTCCGGTGCCCAGAGCTTTTCCTCAACCTTGAGAATCTTTTCCACCGCCATACTCTTCCTCCAGTCCCGAGGTGTCTCCCGGGTCCATGCCCAACAGCTCCGCCTTGAGAAGCCGCCTCAGGATTTTGCCGCTCCGGGTACGGGGAAGGCTTTCCGCGAAGAAGACCTGCACGGGTCCCAATGGCCCCAGGTGGCGAAGGAGGTGGGCCTTGAGCTTCTCCGCCAGGAGGGGCTTGAGCTCCTCGGGGAGGTCCTTGTTCCGGGGCACCACGAAAAGGGCGAGGATCTCCTCCTCCCCCGGTACCCCAATGGCGGCGGCCTCGGCCACCTGGGGGTGGGTGAGGAGGGCCGCCTCCACCTCGGCGGTGCCCAGCCTGGCCTCACCCAGCTTGATGATCTCCTCGGAGCGGCCCAGGATGCGGAAGTAGCCCTCCTCGTCCATGGTGGCCAGGTCTCCCGTCCAGTAGAGCCCGCTCTGCCAGGGGTTTTCCCCGCCCAGGAGACCCACCATATGGGCGGGGCCAGCCTTGAGAAGGACCAGATGGCCCTTCTCCCCGGGGGGGAGGACCCGGCCCCCCCCGTCCACCACCCGGGCCTCCACCCCGGGGAGGGGCACCCCCACGAAGCCCGGCTTGGCGGGGAGGGGGAGGGGGGTGGCCAGGGCCGGGGCGCCCAGCTCCGTCTGCCACCAGTTGTCCAGGGGCCAGGCCAGGTTCTCCTTGGTCCAGCGCCAGACCTCGGGGGCCAGGGCCTCGCCTACGCTCCCCACCAGCCTGAGCCCCGTGGGCCTTGCCTCCCCGTGGCGGCGGAGGGTCCTCAGGATCGTGGGGGAGGTGAGGAGAACCCCCACCCCCAGGCGGTTCAGCCGCTCGTAGAAGGCGCTGGGGCTTGGGTGGTCGGGCCGGTCCTCCATAAGGAGGCTCGTCCCCCCCAGGAGGAGGGGGGCGTAGAGGCCAAAGGAGTGGCCCACCACCCAGTAAAGGTCGGCGGTGGTGTGGAAGACCTCCCCCGGTTTGAGGTCAAAAAGGTAGCGCAGGGCCCAGGCCACCCCCACCATGTACCCCCCGTGGCCGTGGACCACTCCCTTGGGGGTTCCCGTGGAGCCCGAGGTGTAGAGGACGAAGAGGGGGTGGTCCGAGGGCAGGGGAAGGGCCTCGGCGGGCCTGCTCTCCGTGGCCTTTTCCAGAAACTCCGTGCCCCCTCGAGGGTGCCAGAGGACGGGGAGGTCCAGGCCCGAGAGGGCGGCCTCCACCGTGGCCCTGGTGGGCACGAACCGCCCCCTTCGGTAGTACCCGTCGGCGGCGATGAGGAGCCTGGCCTTGCTCTGCAAAAGGCGCTGGCGCAGGGCCTCGGGGCCTAGGCCCATGGGCAGGGCCACGTGCACCGCCCCAATGCGGGCCGAGGCCAGGAGGCTTATGGCCGCCTCCACTCCCGTGGGCAGGTAGAGGGCCACCCGGTCCCCAGGCCCCACCCCCAGGCCCCGCAAAAGCCCCGCCAGCCGGGAGGAGAGGTCCCAAAGCTCCCGGTAGGTCCACTTCTCCAGGTTCCCCTCCCCATCCAGGGTGAGGAGGGCCACCTGCTGGGCCCTTTCCGGGAGGTGGCGTTCCAGGGCGTTCAGGGCGGCGTTGGTGAGGCCTCCCTGGAACCAGGCCCGCCTTTCCGGATCGTAGACCCTCTCCCAGGGCTTGGCCCAGAGGAGCTCTCGGGCGAAGTCTCCCCAGAACCCTTCCGGGTCCTCGAGGCTCTGCCGGTAGAGGGCAGGAAAGTCCTGGAGGTGGGCCTTTTCCAAGAGGGCTCTAGGGGGCTCCACCACCTCCACCTGGAGCCCCACCTCGGGGGGAGGGGAGAGGGGAGGGGGCTCGGATGGGGGTAGGTGGGCGGAGACCCGGGCCACCTCGGAAAGGGAGCGGGCCAGGCGGCTGAAGGCGAAGGGGAAGCGCCGGGCGGGGACCACCACCCCCAGGGCCCCCAGGACCTCCCCCTGGGGGCCAAAGAGGGGTGCGGCCAAGGCGGAAAGCCCCAGGGCGTACTCCTCCATCTCCACCGCCAGACCCGAGGCCCTGACCCGGGAAAGCTCCGCCTCGAGGGCCAGGGGATCGGTGAGGGTGTAGGGGGTTTTGGGGGAGAGGGGAGGAAGGGCCAGGACCCCGTGGGCCAGGAGGACCTTGCCCAGGGCCAGGGCGTGGGCCTCGGGGGGCAGGGTCTCCCCCAAAGGGTTAGGCTGGCCCTGCCGGCCCCGGGTCTTGAGCCTCACCCCCTCCGGGGTGAGGAGGGCCAGGTAGCACCGCTCCCGGGTGCGCAGGTAAAGCTCCTCCAGGGCCTCCTCCAGGAAGCCCTGGGCCTGAGGGACGGGCTTGGTGCGGGCCAGGGTGTACCTGCCCTCCCCTTTGACGGCGAACCCCTCCTCCACCAGGCTATTGAGGAGGGCATAGGCGGTGGAGAGGCTCTTGCCCAGAATCTGGGCCACCTCCTTCACCTCCACCCCCTCGGGGTGCTCCGCCAGGTAGGCCAGGATGCGCAAAGCCGCCTGGACTGTGGAAAGGCCCCTTCGCCTTGGCATCTGGTCTCATCTTCCCCAGGGGCTTTTCTCCCTGTCAAGAAAGGAGGGGTTTGCGAAATGGCGAAAAAGCCCTCTTTTCTTGACCCGGGCCCATCCCCCTCCTATCCTCAAAAGGCGAAGGAGGGAACATGGACCGGATTGAGGGCGTTCTCAAGGAGGAACGGGTCTTCTACCCCAGCGAGGCCTTCCGCAAGCAGGCCCACATCGGGAGCGAGGAGGAGTACCAGAGGCTTTACGAGGAAAGCCTGAAGGACCCCGAGGGCTTCTGGGGAAGGGTGGCCTCGGAGCTCCACTGGTTTACCCCCTGGCAGAAGGTCCTGGAGGGGGACCTGCCCCACCCCAAGTGGTTCGTGGGGGGCAGGACCAACCTCTCCTATAACGCCCTGGACCGCCACGTGGGCACCTGGCGCAGGAACAAGGCGGCCATCGTCTGGGAAGGGGAGCCGGGGGAGGAGAGGGTCCTCACCTACCATGACCTGTGGCGGGAGGTGCAGAAGTTCGCCAACGTCCTCAAGCGCCTGGGGGTGAAGAAGGGGGACAGGGTGACCATCTACCTCCCCATGATCCCCGAGGCGGCCATCGCCATGCTGGCCTGCACCCGCATCGGGGCCGTCCACTCCGTGGTCTTTGGGGGGTTTTCCGCAAGCGCCCTGGCGGACCGCATCAAGGACGCCGAGGCCAAGGTCCTCATCACCGCCGACGGGGGTTACCGCCGGGGGGGGATCGTCCCCCTCAAGCAGAACGCTGACGAGGCCCTGAGGGAGGCCCCAAGCGTGGAGCACGTGGTGGTGGTGCGCCGCACCGGGGAGGAGGTGCCCATGACCCCGGGCCGCGACCACTGGTGGCACGAGCTCATGGAGGTGGTTTCCGACCGGGCGGACCCGGAGCCCATGGAGGCGGAAGAGCCCCTCTTCATCCTCTACACCTCGGGCTCCACCGGCAAGCCCAAGGGCGTCCTCCACACCACGGGCGGCTACATGACCTACGTCTACCTCACCACCAAGCTGGTCTTTGACCTCAAGGACGAGGACGTCTACTGGTGCACCGCCGACGTGGGCTGGATCACCGGCCACTCCTACGTGGTCTACGGCCCCCTCCTCAACGGGGCCACCACGGTGATGTACGAGGGGGCCCCCAACTGGCCCGATCCCGACCGCCTCTGGCAGATGGTGGACAAGTACGGGGTGACCATCTTCTACACCGCCCCCACCGCCATCCGCTCCTTCATGAAGTGGGGGGAGAACTGGCCCTTAAAGCACCGCCTGGACACCCTCCGCCTCCTCGGTACCGTGGGGGAGCCCATCAACCCCGAGGCCTGGCTCTGGTACTACCAGGTGATCGGCAAGGGCCGGTGCCCCATCGTGGACACCTGGTGGCAGACGGAGACCGGGGGCATCATGATCACCACCCTTCCCGGGGCCCATCCCATGAAGCCCGGGCATGCGGGCAAGCCCTTCTTCGGGGTGAAGCCGGAGATCCTGGACTCCGAGCACCGCCCCGTGGAGAGCCCCGACGAGGGCGGCCACCTCTGCATCACCCGTCCCTGGCCCAGCATGCTCCGCACCGTCTGGGGGGACCCCGAGCGCTTCCTCCAGCAGTACTTCAGCCAGCACCCGGGGGTCTACTTCACCGGGGACGGGGCCAGGCGGGACCAGGACGGCTACTACCTGATCCTGGGCCGGGTGGACAATGTCTTAAACGTGGCCGGGCACCGGCTGGGCACCATGGAGATTGAGTCCGCCCTGGTCTCCCACCCCGCGGTGGCGGAGGCGGCTGTGGTGGGGCGGCCCGACCCCATCAAGGGGGAGGCCATCGTGGCCTTCGTGACCCTGAAGGAGGGGAACCCTCCCTCGGAGGCCCTGAGGGACGAGCTCAAGGCCCACGTGGCCAAGGTCATCGGCCCCATCGCCCGGCCGGACGAGGTGCGCTTCACCGAGGCCCTGCCCAAGACCCGCTCGGGGAAGATCATGCGCCGCCTCCTCCGGCAGATCGCCGCCGGGGAGCAGGAGATCAAGGGGGACACCTCCACCCTCGAGGACCGCTCCGTGGTGGAGCGGCTGAAGCAGGGCTCCTAAGCCTCAGACGTACCGGGGCCCCCATCCTGGCTCGGGCCAGGATGGGGTGGTTCTACTGGGCCGGGCTCTTGTGGACGTGGACCACCTTCCACCCCTCGGGAAAGCGCACGGCCACCCGGCTCTCGTTCACCGCGGTGTGCCTCAGGCCCCCCTCCTCCTCCACGGTGAGGAGGAGGGTGTAGCTGAAGATGGCCGCATCCCCGTAGCGCTGCAGGCGCTTCTCCAGGAGGTCTATGCGGTAGGGACGGCCCTGGGTGGCCCATTGCCTTTCCGTCATGAAGAGATGGAAGGGGAGGCCGTCCAGGCGGTGGGGGGTCACGAACCACTCGTAGAGGGAAAGCTCCTCGTGGGTGGTGGCCCTATAGCCCTCCGGGTCCCCCTCGTAGATGCTCCTCAGGTGTTTTTCCAGAAAGGCCCAAAGCTCCGCTTCTACCTCTTCCACGCTCACCTCCCGGGCTGGTACTCCCCCCATTCCTCCCTTAGGACCCCGCAGACCTCGCCCAGGGTGGCCCGGCGGCGGAAGGCCTCGAGGACGTAGGGAAAGAGGTTCTCGCTTCCCCTCGCCGCCTGCCTGAGGTTTTCCAGGCCGATCCGCACGCTCTCCCCATCCCGGCTCCTCTTGAACTCAGAGAGCTCCCGCTTGCGCCTTTCGTGGAGCCCGGGGTCTATGCGTTGCACGGGGACGGGCTCGTTCAGGGGGCTGTTGGGGTCCTGGAAGCGGTTGACGCCCACGATGATCCTTTTCCCTTCCTCCACCTCCTTCTGGAACTGCCAGGCGGACTCCTCTATGGCCCGTTGGAAGTAGCCCGCCTCCACCGCGGCCACCGCCCCGCCCAGGGCCTCTATCTCCCCGATCAGCCTCTCCGCCTCCTTCTCCAGGGCCTCGGTGAGGTGCTCCACGTAGAAACTCCCTCCCAGGGGGTCTATGGCCCGGGTGACCCCGCTCTCGTAGGCCAGGATCTGCTGGGTCCTTAGGGCGAGGAGGGCGCTCTTCTCCGTGGGCAGGCCCAGGGCCTCGTCGTAGGCGTTGGTGTGGAGGCTTTGCGTGCCTCCCAGGACGGCGGCCAGGGCCTGGTAGGCGGTGCGCACCACGTTGTTCAGGGGCTCCTGGGCGGTGAGGGTGGAGCCCCCGGTCTGGGTGTGGAAGCGGAGCATCCAGCTCCTCGGGTCCTTGGCCCCGAACTCCTCCCGCATGATGCGGGCCCAGAGCCTCCTGGCCGCCCGGAACTTGGCGGCCTCCTCAAAGATGTCCCCGTGGGCGGCGAAGAAGAAGGAGAGCCGGGGGGCGAAGCGGTCCACGTCCAGGCCCCGCTCCAGGGCGGCCCGCACGTAGGCCTTGGCGTCGGCCAGGGTGAAGGCGATCTCCTGGGCGGCGGTGGCCCCCGCCTCGCGGATGTGGTAGCCGGAGATGCTGATGGTGTTCCACCGGGGCACCCGCTGGCTGCAGAACTCAAAGATGTCGGTCACGAGCCGCATGGAGGGACCCGGGGGGTAGATGTAGGTGCCCCGGGCGAAGTACTCCTTGAGGATGTCGTTCTGGATGGTGCCGGAAACCTTTTCCCAGGGGACTCCCTGTTTCTCCGCCACCAGGAGGTAGAGGGCCAGAAGCATCATGGCGGGGGCGTTGATGGTCATGCTGGTGGAGACCTGGTCCAGGGGGATGCCCTGGAAGAGCTTCTCCATGTCCTCGAGGGTGGCGATGGACACCCCCACCCGCCCCACCTCCCCCACGCTCATGGGGTGGTCGGGGTCCAGGCCCAGCTGGGTGGGCAGGTCAAAGGCCACGCTGAGGCCCGTCTGGCCCTGGGCGAGGAGGTATCGGTAGCGGGCGTTGGACTCCTCGGCGGTGGAGAAACCCGCGTACTGCCGCATGGTCCAGGGCCTTTCCAGGTACATCCGGGGGTAGATGCCCCGGGTGAAGGGGTACTCCCCGGGGCGGCCCAGCTTCTCCTGGTAGCCTTCGGGCAGGGACGCAAAGAGGCCTTCCATGCTTTAGTTTTACAGGAAAAAGCGCAGGAGGAGGAGGAAGGCGAAGAGCACGCCGAAGAGGAGGAGGAGAGGCGGCAAGAGGAGGCTGTACATGGCCAGCACCAGGGCCAAAAAATCCTTCCAGTCGGGCTTGGCTTCCTTCACGTCCCCAGTATAGCCCACATCGCTTTACCTCTTTCTAGCTGCATCCCCCTTTGATAGCATTAGGCCATGGCCCTCTCCAAGAACGCCCGCAAGGTGCTGAAGGTTCTGGCCCGTCGCGGGGCTCCGGAGGTGCTCTTCGCCTTAGGCCGGGGGCCTTCGCGCTTTTCTGACCTCCAGGCCTATCTGCTTCTTTCACCCCGCACCCTTGCGGAGCGGCTTCGGGAGTTGCACCTCCTGGGCTTCGTGGAGCGGCAGGCGTACTCCGAGGTGCCACCGCGGGTAGAATACACCCTGACCCTGCGGGGTAAGCGGGTCTTAGAGTTTTTGTGGGAATTGGAGAACGTATTGGAAACTTCTCAGGAGGTAAAGCGGTGAAAGCCAGGGCCATCGTGGTGACATCGGGCAAGGGCGGGGTGGGGAAGACCACCACTACCGCAAACCTGGGGGCGGGCTTGGCCAAGCTCGGGGAGAAGGTGGCGGTCATTGACGTGGACGTGGGCCTCAGGAACCTGGACGTGGTCATGGGCCTCGAGGGCCGGGTGGTCTTTGACCTCATTGACGTCCTGGAGGGCCGGGCCAAGCCCAGGCAGGCCCTCATCCGCGACAAGCGGGTGGAGAACCTCTACCTCCTCCCCGCCTCCCAGACCAGGGACAAGGAGGCCCTGGACCCGGCCCGTTTCCAGGAGCTGGTGCGCCACCTTCTTCTGGAGGAGGGGTTTGACCGGGTCCTCATAGACTCCCCCGCCGGGATAGAGAAGGGCTTCCAGACGGCGGCGGCACCCGCAGAGGGGGCCTTGGTGGTGGTGAACCCCGAGGTTTCTAGCGTTCGGGATGCCGACCGCATCATTGGCCTCCTCGAGGCCCGGGAGATCCGGGAGAACCTCCTCATCATCAACCGCCTGCGGCCCAGGATGGTCTCCCGAGGGGACATGCTCTCCGTGGAGGACGTGGTGGAGATCCTGGGCCTGAGGCCCATCGGCATCATCCCCGAGGACGAGCAGGTCCTCGTCGCCACCAACCAGGGGGAGGTCCTGGTCCTCAAGGGGGGTAGCCCCGCCGCCTTGGCCTACATGGACACCGCCCGCCGCCTGCGGGGGGAGGAGGTGCCCTTCAGGAACCTGGAAGAGGCCCCAGGCCTTCTGGGGGCGTTGCGCAAGCTCTTTGGGGGGCGCTGATGTGGTGGCGTAGAAGGAGCAAGGAGAAGGCGAAGGAGCGCCTGAAGCTGGTCCTGGCCTACGACCGGGCTAGGCTTTCCCCCGGGCTGGTGGAGAACCTGAAGCGGGACCTCCTCGAGGTCCTCCGCCGCTACTTCCCCGCTCAGGAGGAAGGCCTCTCCGTGGCCTTGGAGGAGCGGGGGGAGAAGATGGTCCTCATCGCCGACATCCCCCTGAGGTAGGCCTTGTTCCTGAGGCGGCCCAACCTCCTGGCCTACGACTGGGGCCTCGTTGCCCTCACCCTGGCCATCCTGGTCCTGGGGCTTTTCAACCTAAAAAGCGCCGCCCCGGAGCCCGGTCTCCTTCCAAGGCAGGTTCTGGCCCTGGTCCTGGGCTTGGGCCTGGCCGTGGGTGTCCAGTTCTTTTCCCGCCGCACGGTCCTGGCCCTGGTCTACCCCCTGTATGCCTTCTCCCTCCTGCTTCTGGTGGCGGTCCTCCTCTTCGGGCGGGAGATCAATGGGGCCAAGGCCTGGTTCGTCCTGGGCCCTTTGCAGTTCCAGCCTTTGGAGTTGGCCAAGCTGGGCCTGGTCCTGGCCTTGGCCCGCCTTCTGGAAAACCGCTCCATCCGGTGGGTGGGGGATTACCTCCTTCCCGGTCTCCTCATCCTGCCCGTGCTGGCCCTCCTCCTCCTCCAGCCCGATCTGGGGGGTACCCTGGTGGTCCTCTTCGGGGCCTTCACCGTCCTGTTCATCAGGGGGCTTCCTTGGAGGCACCTCCTCTTTGGAGCCCTGGTCCTGGCCCTCCTGGTTCCCACCGTGGTCTGGCCCAACCTCAAGCCCTACCAGCGGGAAAGGGTCCTCATCGTCCTGGACCCTTACCGCGACCCCTTGGGCCAGGGCTTCCAGGTGATCCAGTCCACCATCGCCATCGGCTCGGGGGGGCTTTTGGGCAAGGGGTATGGCCAGGGCACCCAGACCCAGCTGGGCTTCGTCCCCTTCCGCCACACGGACTTTGTCTTCGCCGTCTGGGCGGAGGAGTGGGGGTTTGTGGGGGTGGTGGCCCTTCTCGGCCTTTACAGCCTCTTCCTCATCCGCCTCTTCTCCTTGGCCCTGGAGTGTCCCAGGCTTTCCGACCGCCTCTTCCTTGCCGGGGTGGGGGGGATGCTGGGCTTCCAGGTCCTGGTGAACCTGGGCGTGGCCCTGGGGGTGATGCCCGTTACCGGCCTCACCCTGCCCCTCTTTTCCTACGGCGGCTCCAGCCTCATGGCCACCCTCCTCTCCTTGGGGCTCGTTCTCCTGGTTCATCGGGACCGGGCCGAGCCCTAGGGGATTTGCCGGGAGGGGCGGGGTTGCTAAACTGGGCCCCGTGGCCGGGGATATACTGGTGCGCCTTCAGGGGGTGCGCAAGCGGTACGGTGGGGTGGAGGCCTTGGGCGGGGTGGACCTGGAAATCCGAAGGGGGGAGTTCTTCAGCCTCCTGGGGCCCTCGGGGTGCGGGAAGACCACCCTCCTCCGGCTCCTGGCTGGCTTTGAGACCCCGGATGCGGGGCATATCCAGATCGGGGGAAAGGACATGTCCGGGGTCCCCCCCTATGAGCGCCCCGTGAACACGGTCTTTCAGAACTACGCCCTTTTTCCCCACATGACCGTGGCGGGGAACATCGGCTTTGGCCTGCGGATGAAGGGGCTTCCCCGGGAGGAGATCCGCAAGAGGGTGGCCTGGGCTTTGGAGCTGGTGGACCTGGTGGGCCTCGAGGACCGCTACCCCCGGGAGCTTTCCGGGGGGCAGAAGCAGCGGGTGGCCCTGGCCCGGGCCCTGGTCCTGGAGCCCGAGGTCCTTCTCCTGGACGAGCCCCTTTCCGCTTTGGACCTGAAGCTCCGCCAGGAGCTCAGGGTGGAGCTCATGCAGCTCCAGAGGCGGCTCGGCACCACCTTTATCTTCGTCACCCACGACCAGGAGGAGGCCTTGGTCATGTCGGACCGCATCGCGGTGATGCGCGCAGGGCGCATTGAGCAGGTGGGCCTTCCCGACGAGGTCTACGAGAGGCCCAGAAACCGCTTCGTGGCCGACTTCCTGGGCCGCTCCAACTTCCTCCCCGCCAGGCCCCACCCCCTGGGGGCGGAAACCCCCTTGGGCCCTTTGCGCCTCAGGGCTCCCCTGGAGCGGGAGGGGCTTTTGGTCATCCGCCCGGAGAAGATCCGCCTCTACCCGGCAAGCGGGGCCTTGGGCCGGGAGAACCTGGTGCGGGCCCGGGTGGAGGAGATCGTCTACACGGGAGCGGAGAACCAGTACTACCTGCGGGCCGGGGAGGTGCGCCTTCTGGCCTACACCCTGAACCAGGACCTGCAGGAGCCCGGTTCCGAGGAGTTTGCGTACGGGGAGGAGGTTCTCTGCTACCTGCCCCCGGAAAACCTGGTGGTGCTCCATGAATGAGGCGGCTACCCCTTTCCAGCGCTTTTTCCGCGTCCTGGTGACGGTGGGACCGGGGGGGCTTTGGCTTTTCCTCTTCGTCCTCCTCCCCAGCCTGCTCGTCCTCCTGGCCTCCTTCATGACCCGGGGGCCCTATGGGGAGCTCACGGGGCCCTTGGGCCTCCACAACTACCTGAGGCTCCTGGAGTCCCCCTACCTCCAGGCCTTCGCCCAGAGCCTCTGGGTGGGCGTGTGGGCCACCCTGATCTCCGTCCTGCTGGGCTACCCCCTGGCCTTTTACATCGCCCGCCACCCCAGGCGGGACCTTCTGCTTCTTCTGCTCCTCATCCCCTTCTTCACCAACTTCCTCATCCGCATCTACGCCTGGCTGGTGCTCTTGCAGAAGGAGGGGGTGGTGAACGCCTTTCTGCAAGCCTTTGGCCTGGGCCCCTTTGCCCTTTACCCCTCCTTCGCCGCCGTGCTCCTGGCCACGGTCTACACCTTTCTCCCCTTCTTCGTCCTTCCCGTCTACGCCAGCGTGGAGCGCACGGACTGGCAGCTCCTCGAGGCCGCTTACGACCTGGGGGCGAGGCCCTTCAAGGCCTTTTTCCACGCCATCCTTCCCCAGACCTACCCCGGCCTCTTCGCCGGGAGCGCCCTGGTCTTCATTCCCGCCATGGGCACCTTCGTGGTGGCGGACCTCCTGGGGGCGGGGAGGGTGGTCCTGATCGGAAACCTGATCCAGCAGCAGTTCGGGATTTCCCGGGACTGGGCCTTTGGAGGAGCCCTGAGCATCTTCCTCATGGGCTTCGTCCTCCTGGCCCTTTACCTCTACGCCCGGGCTCAGGGGGAAAGGGGGTTCAGGGAACTGGTATGAAAAGGCTTCTCTCCCTCCACGCCCTCCTCGTCTACCTGTTCCTCTACCTCCCCATCCTGGTCATCGTGGCCCTCTCCTTCAACGAGGGCCGCCGGGGAGTGCGCTTCACCGGCTTCACCCTGGACTGGTACCGCTCCCTCTTCCAGGACCCCAGGGTCCTGGAGTACTTCCTCAACACCCTGATTGTGGCCTTCACCTCCACCCTGGTGGCCACCGTCTTGGGCACGCTCCTCGCTCTAGGCCTGGTGCGCTACCGCTTTCCCGGCAAAGGGTTTCTGCGCTACCTCCTCTACATCCCGGTGGTGGTCCCCGACGTGGTCCTGGGGGTCTCCCTTCTCCTCCTCTTCGCCTTCGCCCGGGAGCTTCTGGGCTTCCCCCGGCTCTCCCTCCTCACGGTGATCCTGGGGCACATCACCTTCCAGGTGGCCTTCGTGACCCTGGTGGTGCGCTCCCGGCTCCTCCTCCTGGACCCTGGCCTCGAGGAGGCCGCCCGGGACCTGGGGGCCAGGGGCCTGCAGACCTTCCTCCACGTGACCCTGCCCCTGGCCTGGCCAGGGGTGGCCGCCGGCGCCCTCCTCGCCCTCACCCTCTCCCTGGACGACTTCGTGGTCACCTTCTTCACCGCCGGCCCCGGGGCCACCACCCTGCCCCTTTACATCTACTCCAGCGTGAAGCTGGGCATAAGCCCCAAGGTCCACGCCCTCTCCACCCTGATCGTGGGCCTCTCCGCCTTCTTTTTGGCCCTGGGGTATGCTCTTAGCCGGAGGCGCATATGATCTCAAGGTTTTCCCTTCTCCTTTTGGCCCTCCTCCTCACCGCCTGCCCCAAGCGGGCGGAGGTAGAGACCCTCTACTTCCTCAACTGGGCCGACTACATCCCCGAGGAGCTGGTCAGGAAGTTTGAGCGGGAGACCGGGGCCAAGGTGGTCCTGGATACCTTTGAGTCCCCCGAGGCCATGCTGGCCAAGCTCAAGGCGGGGGCGGACCGGGAGTTCTCCCTGGTGGTGGCCCCCGACTACTACGTTCTGCAGATGGCCCGGGAAGGCCTGGTCGCCCCCCTGGACAAAGGCAGGCTGGCGGGCTTGGCCAACCTGGACCCCTTCTTCCAGGACCCCCCCTACGACCCCGGCCTCCAGTACTCCGTGCCCTACCTCTGGGGCACCACCGGCCTGGCCTACCGGGAGGACTTGGTGAAGGGCCCGGTGGACTCCTATGGGGTCTTCTTTGATCCTGCACGCCAGGTGGGGCCCTTCCTCCTCCTGGACGAGATGCGGGAGACCATCGGGGCCGCCCTCAGGTACCTGGGCTACTCGGTGAACACCACCGACCCAGAGGCCCTGGAGAAGGCCAAGGAGCTCCTCATCGCCGCCAAGGCCCGCTCCGTGGGCTTCGCCGGGGGGGTGGAGGCCTTGAACCGCATCCTGGGTGGGGACGCCGCGGTCTCCCTGGCCTACTCCGGGGACGTCCTCCAGGCCCAGCAGGAGGACGAGCGCCTGCGCTACGCCCTCCCCAAGGAGGGCAGCACCCTCTGGACGGACGCCATGGTGGTCTTGAAGCGGGGCCCCGCCCAGGACCTGGCCTACCGCTTCATGGACTTCCTCCTGAGGCCGGAGAACGCCGCGGAGCTCGCCGCCTACACCCGCTACGCCACCCCCGTGGCCCAGGCCGTCCCTCTCCTTCCCCAGGAGATGCGCCAGGACCCCACCGTCTTCCCCCCGGAGGAGGTGCGGGCCAAGCTGGAGTACCTAAAGGACCTGGGGCCGGACATCGCCCTCTACGACCGGGTCTGGACCGAGGTCAAGGCCCGCTAAAGGTAAGGCGGGGGGCTTAGGCCTATACTGGTCCCGTGAAGCGCCTCCTCCCCTTCCTCCTCCTCCTAGGGTTTCCCGCCTTGGCCCAAGGGGCGGAGGGGCTGTGGGCCAGGTATTGCGCCCAGTGCCACGGGGAGAAGGCCCAAGGGGTGCGGCCCTACCCGGGCCTTTCCGGGGTGGCCCCCCTCTTCGCCAGCCCGGAGGGACGAAGGTACCTGGTCCTGGTGGTCCTTTACGGCAAAAAGGGGGAGGTGGGCCTCATGCCCGGCTTCGCCCAGCTCAAGGACGAGGAGCTCGCCCTGCTCCTGAACCACCTGCTGGCCCTGCTGAAGGCCAAGGGGGAGCCCTTCAGACCCGAGGAGATCAAGAAAGAGCGGGGCCAGAACCTGGCCCCGGACCGGATCAAAAGGCCCTAGGCCGGGTCGGCCAGCGCCGCCCCCTCGTCCGCTTGCCCCACCAGGGCGGTGTAGCGGGCGAAGAGGCCCTTGGCGAAGGCGGGGGGCTTGGGCTTCCAGGTGGCCTGGCGCCGCTTTAGCTCCTCCTCGGGCAAAAGCACCTCCAGGAGGCGGTTTTCCACGTCAATGCGCACCCGGTCCCCCTCCTTTAAGAGGGCGATGGGCCCGCCCACATAGGCCTCGGGGGCGATGTGGCCCACCATGAGGCCCCTTGTGCCCCCGGAGAAGCGTCCGTCGGTGAGGAGGGCCACCTCGGGGCCCAGGCCCTCGCCCACGAGGGCGCTGGTCACGGAGAGCATCTCCGGCATGCCGGGAGCCCCCTTGGGACCCACGTAGCGGATGACCACCACGTCCCCGGGGCGGATCTCCTTGGCCAGCACCCTGGCCATGGCCTCCTCTTCCGTGTCAAAGACCCGGGCCGGGCCTTCAAAATAGGTGCGTTCCGTCCCCGCCAGCTTCAGGACCGCCCCCCTCGGGGCCAGGTTGCCCCAAAGGACCACGATCCCTCCCTGGGGCTTCAGGGCCCGTTCCACGGGGAAGACGACCTCCTGCCCTTCGGCCTCCCTGAAGGCCCTTTCCACCTCCTCCGCCAGGGTGCGCCCGGTAAGGGTCTTTTCCTCGCCATAGAGGAGGCCCGCCTCCAGAAGCCTCTTGTAGACCAAAGCCGTTCCCCCCGCCTCGTAGAGCTCCCAGGCGGTGTAGGTGCCCCAGGGCCTGAGGTCGGCGATGACCGGGGTCTTGCGGGAGACCTGGTCAAAGTCGTCTAGGCTCAGCTCCACCCCCGCCTCCTTGGCCATGGCCAGGAGGTGGAGGACGGCGTTGGTGCTCCCCCCGGTGGCGGTCAAGGCGGCGATGGCGTTTAAGAAGCTCCTGCGGGTGAGGAAGTCCTGGGGCTTCCAGCCGTGCTCTATGGCCCAGGCCAGGATCCGGCCCGCCTCCCGGGTGGCCTTGGGCTTTTCGGGGTGGACGGCGGGGATGGCGTTGTAGCCCATGGGGGAGAGGCCCAGGACCTCGAGGACCATGGCCATGGTGTTGGCCGTGTACTGCCCCCCGCAGGCCCCGGGGCCGGGGATGGCCCGCCTCTCAATCTCCAAAAGCTCCTCCTCGCTGATCTTCCCCGCCGCCCGCTGGCCCACCGCCTCAAAGACCTCCACGATGGTGAGCTTACGGTTGCCGTAGATCCCAGGGGCGATGGTGCCCCCGTAGAGGACCATGCCCGGGACCCCGCTCCGGATGACCCCCATGGCCCCCCCGGGGATGGTCTTGTCGCAGGCGGAGAGGACCGCCATCCCGTCGTAGAGGTAGCCCTGGGCGATGAGCTCAATGCTATCGGCGATGACCTCGCGGCTTACGAGGCTCGCCCGCATCCCCGGGGTGCCCATGCTGATGCCGTCGGAGATGGCGGGGGCCCCGAACTCAAAGGGGAAGACCCCGGCCTCCCTGAGCCCCGCCTTCAGGTCCAGGGCCAGCTCCCTCAGGTGGTAGTTGCAGGGCATCCCGTCGGTGAAGGTGTTCACCACCCCCACGAAGGGCCTAGCGAAGTCCTCGTCCCCCACGCCCACCGCCCGGAGCATGGCCCGGGCCGGGGCCTGCTGCAAACCCTTCTTGATGCGATCTGACCTCATGCGTCCCTCCAGTGAGCGATTTTGCCGTGAAAGGCCCTGGCCCGGGGGAGAAGCCGGACCAGGGCCCTGGCGGCCTCCTCTGGGGTGAGGAGGCGGCCTTCTTCCCGGTATCCCCGGAAGACCCGGTGGAGGACGGGGGCCCCGCCCCCTTGGGCCTCCCGGGCCGCCCTTTGCATCTCCGTCTCCACCACCCCGGGGCGGAAGACGAAGCAGATGACCTCCGGGGCCTCGGCGGCGAGCTGCTTCGCCAGGTGCTCCTCCGCCGCCTTGGCCACGGCGTAGGCCCCGATGCCGGGGAGGTTGCTCTCCGCCGCCCCCGAGCCCAGGTATACGGCCAGCCCGCCGCCCTGGCGGAGGAGGTGGGGGTAGGCGAAGCGGGCCAGCTGGTAGCCAGCGATCAGGTTGGCCTCGAGGACCTCCATAAATAGGCTCTCCGCCAGCTCAAAGAGGAGGGGCCCGGGGTGGAGGACCCCGGCGTTGTGGATGAAACCATGGAAGTTGCCCAAGGCCAGGGCCTTCTCCACCAGGGCCTCGGCCACCTCAGCCTTCCCGGCGCTCCCCAGGACCATCTCCGCCCTGGCCCCCAGGGAGCGCACCTCCTCCAGCGCCGCCAGGAGGGGGGCTTCCTTTCTGGCGTTCAGCACTAGGTCATATCCTGCCCTGGCCAGCTCCAGGGCCAGGGCCTTCCCGATGCCCCGGCTCGCTCCCGTGAGGATCAGGGTTTTTCTCATAGAAGGACCTCCACCGGCACCTCCACCCCCATGAACTCCAGGACCTCCCCCGGGCCCAGGGTCCGGACCTCCCCGTAGCCCTCCCCCTGGGGTTTGCGGTGGACCAGAACCCGCCCGCCCGGGAGGTCCACCACCCAGACCTGGGGCACGCCCGCCTGGGCGTAGAGGGGGAGCTTGGTGCCCAGGTCGTAGGGGAGGGTGGTGTCGGCCACCTCCACCACCAAAAGGGCATCTGAGGCCTCGGGTAGCCGCTCCTCGTAGAAGTCGGGGCGGGGCTTCAAGAGGGCCAGATCGGGGTAGAGCTCGGATTCGCCCACCACCAGGGGGTTCTGGGGCGAGATAAGGGCTTTTCCGGACTGGAGCAAAGGCAGGAGGAGGGCTAGGAGCCGGTTGACCTTGGCCGCGTGCCGCTTCCCTATGGGGCTCATCTCTACCAGATCTCCTTCCACCAGCTCCAGCCTTAGGTCCTCGGGGAAGACCCCCGCCTCCACCATGCGGTGGAACTCCTCCAGGGAGATCTTGTGGCGGGTCACGGCAGGACCTCCTTCACCGAAACCTTCAGGCCCAGGACCTCCACGCTAAAGCGGTGCCGGATCATACCCCCATCTTAGCCCAGGTGGCGGAGCACGCTTTCCGTGAAGGCCTGGGTTCCCGCCCTCCCCCCCAGGTCGGGCGGGGGGGTTTCCAGGAGGGCCTTGGCCACCGCCTCCTCCACCCTTCTCGCCAGCTCCACCAGGCCGAAGGCGTGCTCCAGCATCATGGCGGCGGAGAGGATGGCGGCGGTGGGGTTGGCGACGCCCTTACCGGCGATGTCGGGGGCCGAGCCATGCACGGGTTCAAAGACCGGGGTTCCCCGCCCCAAGGAGGCGGAGGGCAGCAGGCCCAAAGAGCCCGGGAGGACGCTGGCCAGGTCGGAGAGGATGTCCCCGAAGATGTTCCCCGTGACCACCACGTCAAAGCGGGCGGGGCTTTTCACCAGGTGCATGGCCATGGCGTCCACGTACTGGTGCTCCAGGGCCACCTCTGGGTAAGCTTTGTGGACCTCCTCCACCGTCTTGCGCCAGCACTCCCCCACTTCCAGCACGTTGGCCTTGTCCACGCTGGTCACGTGCCTCCTGCGCTTCCTCGCCGCCTCAAAGGCCACCTTCGCCACCCGCTCCACCTCGGGCTTGGAGTAGCGCTCGGTGTTCCAGGCCTCGGCCTCGGACATCCCCCGGGGCTCCCCGAAGTAGATGCCCCCGGTGAGCTCCCGCACGATAAGCACGTCCACCCCCCGGGCGATCTCCTCCTTGAGGGGGGAAAGCCTCTCCAGACCGGGGAAGACCTTGGCGGGGCGCAGGTTGGCGAAGAGGTCCTGGCTCTTCCTGAGGGCGAGGAGGCCGGTTTCCGGGCGGATGTTCCGGGGGAGGTTGTCCCATTTGGGCCCCCCCACGCTTCCCAAAAGCACCGCCTCCGCCGCCTCCACTCCCCTTTGGGTCACCTCGGGGAAGGGCTCCCCGTAAGCGTCAATGGCTGCTCCCCCGAAGGGGAAGGCCTCGTGGGTGAGGCCCAGGCCCTCCCTCTCGTCCAGGGCCTTCAGGACCTCGAGGGCGGCCTCCGTCACCTCGGGGCCGATCCCGTCCCCGGGCAGGACCGCCACCCTCATGGGGCCTCCTTGGGGTAGGGGAGCCTGCGGTCAAACTGGTCCAGGAGCTCCCCGGCCTCTAGAAGCTCGCCGATGGGGTCCCAAAGCCCCTCCACCAGGGCCTCCCGGGCCTCCTCCCGGAGGAAGAGGGGGGCCACTTTATCCCCAAAGCGCACCTCCTTGTTCACCAGGTCAATCTCCACCTCCAGATTCGGGTCTTGCTCCACCCTTTGGAAGAGGACCGCCAGGTCCTCCGGGGCCAGGCTCACGCAGGGGAGGCCGATGGCGGTGGCGTTGCCGAAGAAGATCTCGGCGAAGCTCTCCCCGATGATGGCCCTGAAGCCCGCCCGCTTGATGGCCTGGGGGGCGTGCTCGCGGCTAGAGCCGGAGCCGAAGCCCGCCTCCACCAGGAGGATGGTGGCCCCCTGGTAGCGGGGGTCGTTCAGGGGGTGGGGCTTGGGGTTGCCCTTTTCGTCAAAGCGCTCGTCGTGGAAGAGGTACTGGCCTAGGCCCTCAAAGGTGATGCTCTTCATGAAGCGGGCGGGGATGATGCGGTCGGTGTCTATGTCCTCGCCCCTTAGGGGCACGGCGCGGCCTCGGATCACGGTGAACTTTTCCAGCATGGCTTACCTCCCGATGCCAAACACTTCCCGGGCGTCGGCGATCTCCCCGGCGATGGCGGCGGCGGCCACCATGAGGGGGCTCATGAGGACGGTGCGGCCCCTGGGGCTACCCATCCTGCCCTTGTAGTTGCGGTTGGAGCTACTGGCGGCGAGCTCGTCCCCCTCGAGGCGGTCCGGGTTCATGGCCAGGCACATGGAGCACCCCGGCATCCGCCACGCAAACCCCGCCTCCCGGAAGACCTCGGCGATGCCCTCCTCCTCCGCCTTTTTGGCCACCCACTCCGAGCCCGGCACCACCAGGGCCCGCACCCCTTTCTTCACCTTATGCCCCTTGAGGTGGCGGGCCACCTCCCGGAGGTCGGAGAGCCTGGCGTTGGTGCAGCTCCCGATGAAGGCCACCTGGACGGGCACCCCCTTGATGGGCTGGCCGGGCCTAAGGCCCATGTAGGCCAAGGCCTCCTCGGCCACGGCCCGCTCCTCCTCGGGAAGCTCCTCCAAAAGGGGAATCCTCCCATCTATGGGGATGGCCTGGCCGGGGGTGATGCCCCAGGTGACCGTGGGGGGAATCTCCTCCGCCCGGAAGGTGACCACGTCGTCATAGTGGGCGTCGGGATCGGAGGCGAAGCTTTTCCAGCGCCGTTTGGCCTCCTCCCACTCCGCTCCCTTGGGGCTGTAGGGGCGGCCCTCGAGGTAGGCGAAGGTGGTCTCGTCGGGGTTCACGTAGCCGATGCGGGCCCCGCCTTCAATGGACATGTTGCAAAGGGTCATGCGGCTTTCCATGTCCATGGCCTCCACGGTGCTTCCCCCGTACTCGTAGGCGTAGCCCAACCCTCCCTTCACCCCCAGGTGGCGGATGATGTGGAGGATCACGTCCTTGGCGTAGACTCCGGGGGAGAGCTTCCCTTCGATGTTGATGCGCCGCACCTTCAGCTTCTGGGCCGCCAGGGTCTGGGTGGCGAGGACGTCCCGCACCTGACTGGTGCCGATGCCAAAGGCCACGGCCCCGAAGGCCCCGTGGGTGGAGGTGTGGGAATCCCCGCAGGCGATGGTCATGCCGGGCTGGGTCAGGCCCAGCTGGGGGCCGATCACGTGCACGATGCCCTGGTTCCCGCTTCCCAGGTCGAAGAAGGTGATGCCGTGCTCCCGGGTGTTCTGCCGGAGGGCCTCCAGCATGCTTTGGGCCAAAGGATCCTGGAAGGGCTCGGTGCGGTCGTGGGTGGGGACGATGTGGTCCACGGTGGCGAAGGTGCGGTGGGGGTAGCGTACCTTGAGGCCGAGGTCCCTCAGCATCCCGAAGGCCTGAGGGCTGGTGACCTCGTGCAGGAGGTGCAGGTCGATGAAAAGCTGGCTTTGCCCGCTTCGGAGCTTCCTGACCTCATGCGCCTCCCAGACTTTCTCGTAAAGCGTCTTTCCCATGCTCCCTCCCCTTGCAAAAATCCCCCGGGTTTTGGGCCCGGGGGAAGGCAACAGGGCTTCCCTAAGCCGGGCCCGCCCGGCCTAGGTCTAGCAGGAAGCCCCGCCGCATTGTCCTATAGCCTACGCTTCCTTTGCCTTAGGGTCAAGGGCTATGCTAGCCTGAAGGCAGATGACCACCGAGGAGCGGCTTTACAAGCTGGAGGGGATCGTGGAAGGGGTGATGGCCACCCTTCCGGAGCGGATCACTTCCCTGGAAAACCGCATGGACCTGCTGCGCCAGGAGCTGAAGGGCGACCTGGCGGCTCTCCGCCAGGAGCTCAAGGTCGACGTGACCTCTCTGGAGCGCAAGTTGCAGGAAGGGATGGCCTCTTTGCGCCAGGAGTTTAAGGCGGACATCGCCTCCCTGGAGAGCAGGTTGCAGGAGCAAGTGGCCTCCCTGCGTCAGGAGTTTAAGGCCGACTCGGCCTCTTTGCGTCAGGAGCTTAAGGC
>CAMTVD010000025.1:0-11546 GCA_947085095.1 uncultured Thermus sp.
GACATTGAGAAGCTCAGGGAGATCCGCCGCCTGACCCAGGAGCTTGGGGTGAACCTGGCGGGGGTGGAGGAGATCATGCGCCTCCGGGCTGAGCTGGAGGCCCTGCAGGCCCGCTTTGAGGCCGAGGTGGCGAGGCTTAAGCTCCTCCTCCTGGAGGAGGGCAAGGGCTTCTCCCAGGAGAGTAGTATGGGCGCATGAACGCCCTAGCCCCCCTTTTGGAGTGGCTCGCCATCCCTTCGGTTTCCACCGACCCCGCCCGCAAGGCGGACGTGCGCCGGGCGGCCCTTTGGCTTGAGGAGAGGCTCAAGGCCCTGGGCTTTCGCACCGAGCTCCACGAGACCCCCCTCCATCCCATCCTCTACGCCGAGCGCCTGGTGGACCAAGGGGCCCCCACGGTCCTGGTCTACGGCCACTACGATGTCCAGCCCCCCGACCCCCTGGAGCTCTGGGAAACCCCGCCCTTCGCCCCGGCGGTGCGGGAGGGGAGGCTCTACGCCCGCGGGGCCTCCGACGACAAGGGCCAGCTTTGGGCCCACGTGGCGGCCTTAGAGGGCGTGGAGGTCCCGGTCAACGTGAAGTTTTTGGTGGAGGGGGAGGAGGAGATCGGAAGTCCAAACCTCCTTCCCTTCGTGCGGGAAAACCGGGAGAAGCTGAAGGCCGATCTGGTCCTCATCTCCGACGGGGCCATGTTCGCCCCCATGACCCCTACCCTCACCTATGGCCTCCGGGGGCTTTGCTACCTGGAGGTGCGCCTTTTGGGGGCCAGGCGGGACCTCCACTCCGGGGCCTTCGGTGGGGTGGCCCCGAACCCCATCCAGGCCCTGGGCTGGCTCCTCGCCCGCCTCAAGGACGGGAGGGGCAGGATCCTCATCCCCGGCTTCTATGAGAAGGTCCAGCCCGTTTCCGAGGAGGAGAAGGCCCTTTGGCCCTCCCTGGATGAGGAGGCCCTGAAGGGGGAGCTCGGGGTGGACCACCTCCCCGGGGAGGAGGGGTACACCCCCCTGGAACGCCTCTGGGCCAGGCCCACCTTAGACCCCAACGGCATCTGGGGGGGCTACCAGGGGGAGGGTTCCAAGACGGTGATCCCCAAGGAGGCGGGGATGAAGCTTTCCATGCGCCTGGTCCCGGACCAGGACCCCGAGGAGGTGGCGGGGATGGTGGAGGCCTATCTGGAGGCCATCCTTCCCCCTGGCTACCGCCTCAAGGTCCTGAGGCTCCACGGGGGGAAGCCCGTCCTCACCGATCCCCATAGCCCTCCCATGCGCCTCATGGCCCGGGCTCTGGAGGAGGTCTGGGGCCGCCCGCCCGTCTACACCCGGGAAGGGGGCACCATCCCCGTGGTGGCCGAGCTCAAGGAGGCCCTTTCCGCTCCCATCGTTCTTCTGGGCTTAGGCCTGCCCGACGACAACCTCCACGCCCCCAACGAGAAGCTGGACCTCATCAACCTGGAGAAGGGGATCGCCGTCATCCGGCGGTTCTACGAGCTTCTTGGGGCAGGGCCCGCTTGAAGATGAGGGCCTCCCCCACCCGGCCCACCAGGATGGGCACCGCGGGGCTCTTGGCCACCTGGGCTGCGAAGGGGACGTCGGCCTCGAGGCCCACCGCCTTCAGGGCCTGGGCGGCGGCGGAGAGGGAGAGGGCCTCCAGGGGGTCCTGGTAGGCCCGCTTCACGGCCAGGGCGATCCGGGCCCCGTCCTCCGGCTCCACCTCCCCCATGAGGCCCAGGTACTCCGCCAAGACCCCGGCGGTGTAGAGGTCGTCCAGCCCCACCCGTCCCTCCTTGCCGGCGCAGAGGATGGCCACCTCCTCCGTGGCCAGCTCCCGGGCCAGCCGGGCGGCGGCGTGGGCGTTGAAGAGGGAGGCCAAGAGGACGTGTTTGGCCGTCTTGGCGGCGGCGTGGGCGGCCTTGGTGCCATTGGTGGTGCTCATGACCACGATCCTTCCCCCCACGGGGGCCTCCAGGGCCTCCCGGGGGGAGTTCCCCAGGTCAAACCCCGGGGGCTTGAGCCCCCCCGCCTCCCCGGAGAGGACCACGTCCTCGTCCTTGAAGGCCTTGGCGGCCTCGAGGCTCGCCGTGAGGTACAGGGCCTCCGCCCCCGCTTCCAAAAAGGCGCAGGCCGTGGTGGTGGCCCGGATCACGTCCACCACCAGGACCACATCGGGGTACGCCTGGTCTTCCACAGGCAAGGGATCCACCCTGATTCGCACGCTTCCTCCTTCACAAAAGACCGAAGGCCACCTCCTCCAGCAGCGAAGGGAGGAGCACCTCCACCTCCCCCGGCCCCAGGCGTATCGCCCCCTGGGCCCTGAGTTCGTGAAGTGCCCGGGTGGCCGTCTCCCGGCTGGTGCCGGCCAGGGCTGCCACTTCCTGCTGGCGGACCTTGAGCAGGGGGCCCTTTCCCTGGCGTAGGAGCTTGAGGAGGGCGTAGGCCACGCGGCTCCTCGCTTCCTCAAAGGCCAGGAGGTCCAGCTCCAGATCCGCTTCCCGCAGGCGGTGGGCCAGGAGGCGGGCCAGGTTGTGGGCGATGAGGGGAAGGCGGCGGATGAGGGCCAGGTAGGCTTCCTGGTGGAGGGCGAGGAGGAGGGAGTCCTCCTCGGCCACGGCGCTGGCGCTCCGCTCGCTTCCGTCCAGGAGGCTCATCTCCCCGAAAATCCCCCCGGGGCCTATGTAGGCCAGGGTCTTCTCCTGCCCCCCCAGGTGGGTGCGGAAGAGGCGCACCTGCCCCGCTTCCACCAGGTACAGGGTCTGCCCCAGATCCCCCTGGTGGAAGACCGCTTTTCCCTTGGGGTAGGCGCGGCGGAGGAAGTAGGAGCGGGCCAGCTCCACCTCCTCGGGGGTCAGGCCGTGGAAGAGGGGGCTAGGCATCGGCACCTACTCTAACCGAAGCTTCATGTTTTGCCTAGAGGATGAGAGGGTGGCCTCGGTGTTGGCGGCGCGGGACCTGGGCTTCACCTATGGCAACGGCCCCCTCTTCCAGGGGGTCACCTTCGCCCTGGCCCCCGGGGAGGCCTTGGCCCTTTTGGGCCCCTCGGGAAGCGGCAAGACCACCCTCCTCCACCTCCTGGCGGGGCTTCTCCCCTTGCAGGAGGGGGAGGTTTACTGGGAGGGGGAGGCCATCCGGGGCCTTCCCGAGGGGGCTTTGGCGGGGAAGCGGCTTCGCTTTTTGGGCCTCATCTTCCAGCATCACTTCCTCTTTCCCGAGCTCACCGCCCTGGAGAACGTTCTGGCCCCCGGGTACCTGGCGGGCCAGGTGGACCGGGCCAGGGCCCTGGCCCTCCTGGAACGCCTGGGCCTCGAGGGGCGCGCCCACTTCTTTCCCCAGCGCCTCTCCGGGGGGGAAAGGCAGCGGGTGGCCGTGGCCCGGGCCCTCTACCTCAGGCCCCGCCTTCTTTTGGCCGATGAGCCCACCGCCAGCCTGGACCGCCGCCAGGCCCGGGAGGTCCTGGCCCTCCTTTTGGAGCTCTCCCGGGAGGTGGGGGCGGGCCTGGTCCTGGCCACCCACGACGAGGGCCTGGTGGAAGGGCTTCCTGCCCTGAGGCTGTAGTATCCTTAGGCGGTATGAGTCCCATCCATGTGCGGGGAAAGCCGGGGGAGGTGGCCGAAAGGGTTCTGCTACCCGGGGACCCAGGCCGGGCGGAGTGGATCGCCAAGACCTTCCTCGAGGACCCCGTCCTCTACACCTCTAACCGGGGCCTCCTCGGCTTCACCGGGCGCTACCAGGGGGTCCCCGTTTCCGTGCAGACCACGGGCATGGGGGCCCCATCGGCCAGCATCGTGGCCGAGGAGCTCATCGGGCTGGGGGCCCGGGTCCTCCTCCGGGTGGGCACCTGCGGGGCGGTGGACGAGGGCCTGGCCCCGGGGGACCTGGTCATCCCCCAGGGGGCCGTGCCCCTGGACGGGGCCACGCGGCAGTACCTGGAGGGCCGCCCCTACGCCCCCGTGCCCGACCCCGGGCTGTTCCTGGCCCTCTGGAAGGGGGCTGAGGCCTTGGGCTACCCCCACCACGTGGGCCTCGTCGCCACGGAGGACGCCTTCTACGCCACCACCCCTGAGGGGGCCAGGGCCTGGAGCCGCTACGGGGTCCTGGCCTTTGAGATGGAGGCCAGCGCCCTTTTCCTGATCGGGAAAATGCGGGGTGCCCGGGCTGGGGCCATCCTCGCCGTCTCCAACCGGATCGGGGACCCGGAGCTGGTCGCCGAGGGGGTGCTTCGGGAGGGGGTTCGGCGTATGGTGGAGGTGGCCCTAAGGGCCCTTTTGGAGGTGTGAGATGGCAGAGGAGCACGAGCACGAGTTCATCCTGGAGATCCCGGAGTTTGAGCACCTCTCCTACGAGGTGGAGGAGGGCATCGCCCTGGTCACCCTGAGGCGGCCCGAGGCCTTAAATGCCCTCTCCCAAGACCTCCTCAGGGAGCTTTCCGAGGCGGTGGAGGTCATCGCCCAGGACCCCGAGGCCCGGGTGGCCATCTTCACCGGGGAGGGGAAGGCCTTCGCCGCCGGGGCGGACCTGAAGGAGATCGCCGCCCTCAAGGACCCCTTCATGGCCCGGGAGTACGCCCTTTTGGGCCAGCAGGTCTTCTCGGAGATCGCCGCTTTGCCCATCCCCACCATTGCCGCCATCAACGGCTACGCCCTGGGCGGGGGCCTGGAGCTGGCCCTGGCCTGCGACCTCCGGGTGGCCGCCAAGGGCGCCAGGCTTGGCCTACCCGAGGTGGGCCTGGGCCTCATCCCCGGCTTTGGCGGGACCCAGCGCCTGCCACGGCTCATCGGCCGGGGGCGGGCCTTGGACCTCATCTTCACCGGGCGGCACGTGACCGCCGAGGAGGCCCTCTCCCTGGGCCTGGTGAACCGGGTGGGGGAGGACGCCTTGGAGGAGGCCAGGAGGCTGGCGGAGAAGATTCTGAAAAACGGTCCCATCGCCCTGGCCCTGGCCAAGGAGAGCGTGGTGCGGGGGGAGGGGCTGGACCTGGCCGAGGCCTTGGAGATTGAGGCCGACCTCTTCGGCTACGCCGCCGCCACCCAGGACATGAAGGAGGGGGTGCAGGCCTTCTTGGAAAAGCGCCCCCCCAGCTTCAAGGGGGAGTGAGGTTCCCCTTCACCCTGGGCCCGGCGGGAATGGTATAAGGTAGGGGTTGCCCATGACGGAAGAGCGCGTGGTTCACGTAGCCAGCCCCAAGGCCAAGCTCTACGCCGAGGCCGACCAGGCCATCCGCGAGCACCTAAAGCCTTTTCCCAAGGCCCTCAAGGCCTACGAGCTCCTCATCCAAGACCCTGAGGCCCGGGCCGGGTGGAACATGGCCAACTACCTCACCATGCGCAAGCTGGGCTACAACGACCACGGCCGGGTCCATGCCCTCCTCACGGGAGCGGCCAGCGTGGCCATCTTGCGCCTTCTTGCGGAGGCGGGGGTGAAGCTGGACACTCTGGAGTCCGGGGCCGGGGAGCTGGAGGACGCCTACCTGGTGGTCCTCCTCGCCACCATGCTCCACGACCTGGGGAACCAGGTGCACCGGGACCACCACGAGGCCTTCGGGGTCACCCTGGCCCTGCCCATCCTGAGCCGCATCCTGGAGAAGATCTACCCCGACCCCGAGCAGCGCACCGCCCTCCGTGCCCTCATCCTCCACGGGATCTACAGCCATGACCTGAACCCCGAGCCCCTGACCCTCGAGGCGGGCATCACCGCCGTGGCCGACGGCACCGACATCACCAAGGGCCGGGGGCGGAAGGCCTTCGCCCTGGGAAGCATAGACATCCACTCCATCAGCGCCCTGGCCGTGGACGAGGTGCGCATCCTGAAGGGGGAGAAGGTGCCGGTGGAGATCCAGGTCACCATGAACAACTCCGCGGGCATCTTCCAGGTGGAGGAGACCCTCACCAAAAAGGTGCTGAGGAGCCCCTTGCGCCCCTACGTGACCGTGGTGGCCATGACCGAGGGGAACGGGAACCAGGACCAGCGCATCGTCCACCGGGTGCGCCTGCACGAAAGGGAGGACCGCTTCGTCCTGGACTGAGGCGCCAGGAGTTTAGGGGCTGGGCCAGAGGGCCCTCAGCTCCTTGGGCAAAAGGCCCACGATGTCCGCCAGTTCCCCTTCGGTGACCCGGTGGGCCAGCACCCCAAAGACGGCCCGTACCGCGGCCTCAGGGTCCAAGGCGGGGCCGGAGGGGGTCCTTAGCTCCCGGGCCACGTGGGCCAGGAACTCCTCCTTGTGCCGCTCCTTCAAGGGCTTGCCCGTGGGGTCCCAGCCCTCGTAGTAGAGCCCCCGGATGAGCATGGGGAGCTGGGCCCCCAGCTGGGCCGCTTCCTCCACGGTGAGGCGGTCCCTGAGGGCGTGAAGCACGGCCCTGAGGGCCATGTAGGCCCGGTGGCGGTCCTCAATGCCCAAGGTTTCCATGATCTCCTTGAGCCAGGTGTGGGTCTTGTGCAGGGTGCGGTCAAACACCTCCAGGCCAGTGGCGCTCATATCTTCACCCCCGTACCTTGAGGCTATCGCTTGAGTCTACCCTTGTAAAGGCCTGGCCAAGGGGGGTGGGCCTCAGGCCCGGAAGTAGCGGTAGGGAGGGCCTTCCCGGCGCACCAGGCCCTCCTGGCGCAGGTATTCCAGGTGGGCCAGGGTCTCGGCGAAGGCGAAGCGGCGCCCGGCGGCGTCTAGGTCCTGGGGGAAGAGCCTTAGGGAAAGCTCCCAGGCGTTTTGGGGGATTTCTAGCAAGGAAAGAAGGGCCTCCAGGCGTTCCTGGTGGTGAGCCTGGAGTTCCTTGGCCCGTTCCCTGACGTTGGGGATGGGGCCAAAGTGGCCCGCGTAGGCCACCCTCGCCGGAAGCTCCGCCAGGAGGTCCAGGGAGTAGAGGAAGTCCTTTAGGGGGTTTTCCCGGGTGTAGGCCCAGAGGCCCACATTGGGGGAAACCCTTTCCAGGAGGGCATCCCCCGCCAGGAGCACCCCTTCTTCTTCCAGGAAGAAGGCCACGTGCCCGTCCGCATGCCCGGGCGTCCAGATAGCCCGGAGCCGCTTTCCCCCCACCTCCAGGACCATTCCGTCCTCGAGGGGGATGGGGTTCTCTGGGGGATGAACCCGCTCCCGGGTCTTTTCCATGTTCTCCCGGATGCCCATAAGCGCCCCTTCCGGGGTCCCGTGCTCCAGGAAGAGCCGCCAGCTCTTTTCCTCAAAGAGGGCGGGCTCCCGCCAGAAGCGGTGGCCCCGGGAGAGTTCCTCCTGGTGCAGGTAGACCCTGGCCTCAAGCCCCTCAAAGAACCCGGCGAGGCCGTAGTGGTCGGGGTGGTGGTGGGTGAGGAGGACGGTCTTCACGTCTGGGAAGCAGAGGCCAAGCTCCGCCAGGTAGAGCTCCAGGGTTCCCCGGGCGGCGCGGGTGCCCAGGGCGGTGTCCACCAGGGCCACCTCTCCTTTTCCCTTGAGAAGGTAGAGGTTCACCGTCTTCAGGGGGTAGGGGATGGGAACGGGAAGGAGGTAAACGCCTGGGAGAACCTCCCTCATAGGAGTACCTTGAGGAGGAGAAGGGCGGCCAGGAAGGGGTCTTTTTCCGGGAGGTGCCAGGGGAAGCGGAAGCCCCCTTCCCCGTCCGCCTCCACCTCGAGGCCCCCCAGAGCCTCCACCAGCCTCTTCAAAACCTCCTCGGGGGGAAGGGCCTCCCCACCTGCCCCGTAGACCGCCAAGCGGTCCGCGTCCCCGTCCAGGGCAAAGCCCACCGCCGGGGGCTCCTGGGCCTTGAGGAGGATCTGGAGGGTCCTGAGGTTCTCCGGCCTCGGGTCGGGGTCCACCCCGTAGAAGAGGGGATGGGGGAGGGGGTGGAGTTCGCGAAGCTCCGCCGCAAGCCCCAGGGCGCGAAAGGCCTGGGGCAGGATGCCGCTCCCGGCCCCGCCCATGGTGTCCAGGTAGACGACCCCGGTCCTGTCCTTGGGGGCCTCCCCCAGGCTTCTCGCCAGCAGGTCCAGGTAGTCCTGGCGCAAGTCCAAGGGGGTGAAGCTTCCCCGCTGGGGGAGGGTCTCGGGCAGGGGGAGGGCTTCTCCGGGGAGGGGCTTTCCCGCCTGGAGGCGGAGCTTCACCCCCTGGAAGCGGGCGGGCCTGCGGCTGGCGGTGAGGTAAAAGCCACCCGCCTCCTTGGTCACAAGGGCGAAACCGAAGAGGGGCAGAGGGGTGGGGCCCTTGAGGAGGTACGTCTCCAGACCCAGGCTCGCCAGAATCCCTGCGGCTTCCTCGGCCATCTCCTTGGCTAGGAAGCGGGCATCATAGGCCACCACCACCTTTTCTTGCCCTTCCGAAAGGAGGCTTTGGCCGAAGCCCGCCGCCAGGCGGGCCACCGCCTGGAAGGTAAAGCCCCGGGCCAGCTCACCTACGAAGCCTTCGGGCGTGGGGTAGAGTTCCATGCCTTAGAGTCTACCCCGTGGTAGACTCACCCCCGTGGGCAAGGCGCATCCCTCCGAAGAGACCCTGCTTTCCTCCCTGAACGAGGCCCAGCGCCAGGCGGTCTTGCACTTTGAGGGGCCGGCCCTGGTGGTGGCGGGGGCGGGGAGCGGCAAGACCCGCACCGTGGTCCACCGGGTGGCCTACCTCATTGCACAGAGGGGAGTTTTCCCCTCGGAGATCCTGGCGGTCACCTTCACCAACAAGGCGGCCGAGGAGATGAGGGAGCGCCTGAAGGCCATGGTGCCGGGAGGGGGGGAGCTTTGGGTCTCCACCTTTCACGCCGCCGCTCTGCGCATCCTCAGGGTATACGGGGAGCGGGTGGGCCTGAAGCCCGGTTTTGTGGTCTACGATGAGGACGACCAGACCGCTCTTTTGAAGGAAATATTCAAGGAGCTCGGCCTTTCCGCCAAACCTGCTCCCATCAAGAGCCTCCTGGACCGGGCCAAGAACCAAGGGGTGGCTCCGGAGAGCCTCCTCGCCGACCTGCCCGAGTTCTACGCCGGACTTCCCCGGGGTAGGCTTCAGGACGTCCTCCTTCGCTACGGGGAGGCCCTTCGGTCCCAAGGGGCCTTGGACTTTGGGGACATTCTCCTTTACGCCCTAAGGCTTCTTGAGGGGGACGGGGAGGTCCTCAAGCGGGTCAGGAAGCGGGCCCGTTTCATCCACGTGGATGAGTACCAGGACACGAGCCCGGTGCAGTACCACCTCACCCGGCTTCTGGCGGGGGAGGAGGCCAACCTCATGGCGGTGGGGGACCCGGACCAGGGCATCTACTCCTTCCGGGCCGCGGACATCCGGAACATCCTGGACTTCACCCGGGACTATCCCGGGGCCAAGGTGTACCGCCTCGAGGACAACTACCGTTCCACCGAGGCCATCCTCCGCTTCGCCAACGCCGTCATCGTCAAGAACGCCCTGCGCCTGGAGAAGAACCTGCGCCCGGTGAAGCGGGGTGGGGAGCCCGTGCGCCTCTATAGGGCCGGGGACGCCCGGGAGGAGGCCCGCTTCGTGGCCGAGGAGATCGGGAGACTTGGCCCCCCCTTTGACCGGGTGGCCGTCCTCTACCGCACCAACGCGCAAAGCCGCCTCCTGGAGCAGGCCTTGGCCCAGCGGGGGGTCCCGGTCCGGGTGGTGGGGGGGGTTGGCTTCTTTGAACGGGCCGAGGTGAAGGACCTCCTGGCCTACGCCCGCTTGAGCCTGAACCCCTTGGATGCCGTGAGCCTGAAGCGGGTCCTGAACACCCCGCCCAGGGGGATCGGCCCAGCTACTCTGGAGAAAATACAGGCTATTGCCCAGGAGCGAGGCCTGCCCCTCTTTGAGGCCCTGGAGGCGGGGGCGGCGGTTTTGCCCCGCCCCGAGCCCGTGCGCCACTTCCTGGCCCTCATGGCCGAGCTCATGGACCTGGCCTTTGGTCCGGCGGAGGCCTTCTTCCGCCACCTTTTGGAGGCCACCGACTACCTCACCTACCTGAAGGAGGCCTATCCCGAGGACGCCGAGGACCGCCTGGAGAACGTGGAGGAGCTCCTTAGGGCCGCCAGGGAGGCGGAAAGCCTCGTGGACTTCCTGGACAAGGTGGCCCTCACCGCCCGGGCGGAGGAGCCCGGTGAGGCGGAGGGGCGGGTCTCCCTCATGACCCTGCACAACGCCAAGGGGCTGGAGTTCCCCGTGGTCTTCCTGGTGGGGGTGGAGGAGGGGCTTTTGCCCCACCGCTCCTCCCTGTCCACCCTCGAGGGCCTGGAAGAGGAGCGCCGCCTCTTCTATGTGGGGGTTACCCGGGCCCAAGATAGGCTTTACCTCTCCTACGCCCAGGAGCGGGAGATCTACGGCCGCCCGGAGCCCGTGCGCCCAAGCCGCTTCCTGGAGGAGGTGGAGGAAGATCTTTACGAGGTCTACGACCCCCACCGTTCCTCTCCCAAGAAGCCCCTTCCGCCTCCTCACCGGGCCCCTGCTGGGGCTTTCAAGGGCGGGGAAAGGGTGGTCCATCCCCGGTTTGGCCTGGGGACGGTAGTGGCGGCGGCGGGGGACGAGGTGACCGTGCACTTTGAGGGGGTGGGGCTGAAGCGGCTCTCCCTCAAGTACGCGGACCTGAGGCCCGCGTAGGAGGACGGCGATGTGGCCCCCTTACCACAAGACAAGGCCCCTCCTGGTGAGCTACCAGGGGGCTTCCCCCCTCTACGACCGCCTCCTGGCCGAAGTGGCCGCCGCCCGCCTGCCCCTTTTCCCCTACCCGGTGGAGATCAAGGACCCATGGCAGGCCCTTCCCTGCCTGGCGCCTTTGGACCTGGCTGGCGTGGTTCTGGAGGAGGCCCTGCCCCCTCCTGAGGGGGTGCGCCTCGAGCCCGAGGCGGAGCGGGCGGGTCTGGTGGACCTGGTGGTGCCGGGGACCCTGGGGCCCGTGGGGCACTACACGGAGGGGCTCGCTTTGGACAGGCTCCTTTCCGCCTTCTTCCCGGGGTCCAAGGCCCTTTGGCTTGGGCCCTTGCGCCCTGGCCTCGCCCCCTTTCTCCGGGCCTTGGGCCAGGTCTCCGTGGTGGCCAGAAGTTTCGCTGAGGGGGACAGCTTTCTGGCCCGCTTGCCCGAGAGGGCCCGGGGGCACGTGGCCCTGAGGCCGGAAGATGTGCGTGCCCTGGCCCTCAAGGTGGATCTCCTCGTCTTTGCCGGGGGCAGACTTCCCCTGGATGCCCTCCAACCCTTCCACACCCTCTTGGCCTTGGCCCCGGTGGAGCGGGGGGTGAAGGAGCGGGTCCTCGAGGTCCATGGCCCCGAAACCCTCCTGGACTTCCGGGTCAAGGCGGTGCTGGAGGCGCTAGGCTACGCCTTGTAAAAAAACATCCCCACGTGCGTGGGGACTACTTTAAGGCGGGGGTCAGGTTTCCCTCCCCGCGGCGGGCCTCTTCTCGGGCCAGGGTGTTTTTCCTTGGCCCGGACATGCCCGCGGTGACGAGCTTATCCCCCATAAGGGTCTAGTCTCTTCAGGAACCAGCTAAGGCTAAGTGCCAACCCCTTATCATGTCAACATGGCAGCCCCTCTTCAGATCCAGCTGACCCCTGAGGAGGACCGGCTCCTGCTGGAACTCTCCCTGGACCCGAAGACCCACAAGAAAACCCGCCTCTGGGCCGCCATGGTC
>CAMTVD010000026.1:0-10536 GCA_947085095.1 uncultured Thermus sp.
GGAGTCGGAGAGGCAGGAAGGGAGGTGGGCAGAACGGAAACTAAAGGGGTTCTCGGAGGTGAAGGAGGTGCTGGAGAAGATGCTTCAGGAGCGGTATGCCCCCCGTACACAGACTCTTACACATAACTCTTGACACGACCAACCGTCCCCCTTGGTGGTGTAGATGGCCCCAGTCAGAGGGCCGGAACCGGAGGACCCGGTGACGCCCGCGCCTTGGAGCCCCATCTGCCCCCCGCAGGCGGCGAGGATAAGGGCTAGGGTCAAGCCTATAGGCCATATCCATCTAGAGCGTTTCATGATCCCCTCCTTTCCCCCTCACCCTAGCGTGGTGTTGGAGCGGGTTCAACAGACTTTAGGCCTAAGCTATGTTAATACCAAGTCCTAGGACTTACCTTAGAGGAGGAAGCGCACCAGGGCGAGCTCGGAACGGCGCTTCACGCCTAGTTTCTGGAAGATCAGGCTGAGGTGGGCCTTGACCGTCTTCACGGAGATGCCGAGTTCCTTGGCGATCTCCTCGTTGGAGAGGCCTAGGGCGGCCACCTCCTTTTCCCTGGGGGTGAGGAGGGGGGTGGGGTTCTCCAAGACCTCGGCCACCAAGCGGCGCTCGGCCCAGACCTCGCCCCGGGCCACAGCCTCGAGGGCCTTGACCACCACCTCCAGGCCCTGGTCCGGGTAGAGGTAGCCCTTGTACCCCTTCCGCAAGGCCTGGGTGGCCTGGTCCTTCTCCTTGAGGAGGAGCAGAGAGGGGATGGGCGGGGATGGGGGCACCTCCCAGTCTACGCCCACCAGCCCCACCTGGGCCTGGAAGGGGTGGGGGACCACCTCGAGGCCCCTTGCCTTCAGGACCACCTCCAATGCCTCCTGAAGGGCTAAAACAGGCAACTGGAGCCAGACCTTCGCCATGGTCTGGCTCCAGTTTAACCAACCTAACCCTTAGCGCACAAGGTTGAAGTGGGTCTCCGCCAGCTTAATGCCGGCGTAGCTCACCGTGGTGCGGTAGCAGCCCGTGGTCCAGGCGGTCTGGGTCTTCAGGTTGAAAATGTACTGGCCGCTATCCGGATCGTAGCGCCAGGCGGTGGATCCCGTGGCGTACTCGTTCCCGTCGTAGGTCTCCGAGGTGTCGGCGGCGCAGTTGGTGGTGCGCACCAGGACCAGCCTGAGCCCCTCCGCCAGGTCCGTGGCCGGGGTGCCGTCGGCGTATTTGGGCGGGTAGAACTTGTGGGGCATGGTGGAGCCTCGCCTGTGGCTGCTAAAGGGGGCGGCCATGCGCAAGGGGGGCAGGAAGCCCGTGGGGTCCACGTCCAGGGTGACGAAGACGGTAAAGGTGATGGGAGCGCTTTCGTTGGGCGGTGGTGGGGCGGAGCTCACCGGGGCCCGGTAGGTGGCGCTGTCCCTGGCGGTGCAGGTGACGGTGTGGCTGCTCCCGATGGCCAGGGAGGTGCCCTCGGCGGGGGTGCAGGCGATGGTGACGGGCGGGGAGACATCCCAGGGGTCACTGGCAGTGATGCCCAGCTCCGAAAGGCTCAAGGACCAGCCCTGGATGTTCTGGGCGATCCTGGTGACCAGGCCTGCGGGCACCCCGCTGAAGACCGGGGGCGTGGAGTCCTCCACGTAGACGGGGAAGCTGGCGCTGGCGCTGAGCCCGCCGGAGTCGGTGACGGAGCAGGTCACCGGGGTCCCGCCGATGGGGAAGAGGGAGCCGCTTGCCGGGGTGCAGACCACGCTTTCCGTGAGGTCCCCGTCCTCGGCATCCGTGGCGGTCACCAGGAAGTTCACCTGGGCCCCGTCAGGCCCCGTGGCCTCGGCCAGGACGTGGTTGGGCACCACCAGGGTGGGCGGGGTGTTGGGGGGAGGAGGTGGGGAAGGGGGAGGGGCGCAAGGGGTGAACTGGACGTGCACGGTCACATCCGATTGTCCGGGGGGAAGGTTGAGCCGGCCGGGTCCGGAAGCGGGTTGTGGGCTCCGAGGCGTCACCGTGAAGGAGCTGGAACCCGAGGCGGGGGTGGCCCCGTTCCGCACGGTGAGGGTTACAGTCCGGACCTCTCCTTCTTGGGTGAAGGTTACGGTAATGGGGTCGCTCCCAGACCAGCTTCCGGCGTTATGGGTCCAGGTGGTGTCCACGGTAAAGGAGGCGGGGTAGGTTTGAGTTTGACCGCGAGGCGTATGGATACTGTAGGTGACGCTGACGGTGGCCGGGGCCCCGTTGGCGCACCCGTCCACGGAAAGGGGGGTGGTTCTGGAGCCCACCGCGCTGGCCAGACTGCCCTCGAGGTTCCCCAAGGGCCGCACCGGGGCCCCCGTGGCCGTGGGGGCGGGGATGCCCTCGGTGATCACGATCTCCTGGGGCCCCACCTCCCCTTGCGGCCCGGAGCAGGCCGCGAGGAGGAGGCCAAGCCCTAACACAAGGGTCTTTCTATGAGGCCTCATATCTGCTCCACCTCCTATTCACCCCCCAGGCTAGCGGCCCCTCGGCGGAAAGAAAACAGCCGAAAGTCTTAGGACCTTAGTCCTATGTCCTTGGGGGTGGAGCTAGAGGGGGATGTTGTCGTGCTTTTTCCAGGGGCGCTCTTCTTTCTTCTCCCAGAGCATCCTCAGGTGGCGGTAGAGGAGGCGGCGGGTCTCGGCGGGGTCAATCACGTCGTCAATGTAGCCCCGGCCCGCGGCCACCCAGGGGTTGTCAAAGGCCCGGCGGTACTCCTCAATCTTTTTCCTCCGGGTCTCCTCGGGGTTTTGCGAGGACTGGATCTCTTTGCGGAAGACGATGTTGGCCGCCCCCTCGGCCCCCATGACCGCCACTGCCGCCGTGGGCCAGGCCAGGACCACGTCCGCCCCCATGTCCTTGGAGTTCATGGCCAGGTAGGCCCCGCCGTAGGCCTTGCGCACGATGAGGGTGATCTTGGGCACCGTAGCCTCGGCGTAGGCGAAGAGCATCTTGGCCCCGTGGCGGATGATGCCCCCGTGCTCCTGGGCCACCCCCGGCAGGAAGCCGGTCACGTCCACGAAGGTGAGGAGGGGGATGCCGAAGGCGTCCATGGTGCGGATGAAGCGGGCCGCCTTATCCGAGGCGTTGATGTCCAGGGCCCCGGCCATGAAGCGGGGGTTGTTGGCGATGACCCCCACAGGGTACCCCCCGAGCCGCCCCAGGCCCACGATGAGGTTGCGGGCGAAGCGGGGCTGGATCTCCAGAAACTCCCCCTCGTCCAGGAGGGCGCGGATGAGGGCGTGCATGTTGTAGGGCCTTCTGGCGTCGGGGTGGACGATCTCCAGGACCTCGGGCACCGGGCGGTGGGGGTCGTCCTTGGGGTCCAGGACCGGGGGCCTTTCCCGGCTGTTTTGCGGCAGGTAGCTCAAAAGCTTTTTGATGAGGTCCAGGACTTCCCGGTCGTCCTCCCCCTCCAGGTGGGCCACCCCGCTCCTTTCCATGTGCACCTCGGCCCCGCCCAGCTCCTCAAAGCTCACCTCTTCCCGGGTCACGCTCTTGATGACCTCGGGTCCGGTGATGAACATGTAGGCCCTGCGGCTCATGAGGACGAAGTCGGTCATGGCGGGGCTGTAGACCGCTCCCCCGGCGCAGGGGCCCAGGATGGCGGAGATCTGGGGGATGACCCCGGAGTAAATGGCGTTGCGGTAGAAGACCTCCCCGTAGCCGGAGAGGCTGTCCACCCCTTCCTGGATCCGGGCCCCGGCGGAGTCGTTGAGGCCGATGACGGGAGCCCCCACCTTGGCCGCCAGGTCCATGAGGCTGGCGATCTTGCGGCCGTGCATCTTGCCCAAGGAGCCGCCCAAGACGGTGAAGTCCTGGCTGAAGACGAAGACCAGCCTTCCCCCGAGGGTGCCGTAGCCGGTGACCACCCCGTCGGCGGGGGCCTCGAGGCCCTCCATGAGCCCCGTTTCCAGGTGCTCGGCGAAGGGCATGAGCTCCACGAAGCTCCCCTCGTCCAGGAGGTGGGCTATCCGCTCCCGGGCGGTGAGCTTGCCCTGCTCGTGCTGCTTCTTGATCCGCTCCACCCCTCCGCCCAGGAGCACCTTCCTTCGGCGTTCCTCCAGCTCCGCCAGGAGTTCGTCCAAAAGAAGCCTAGCGTTATCGGCCATACTGCCGGCATGATACACTGGAAAAGGGTCCCACAAGGAGGGCTTGGCCCCGGCCCAGAAAGGGGGTGGCTTATGCGGCGTTGGTTGGGATGGATTTTGGGATTGCTGGCAGTCTTGCTCCTTCTGTGGGCGGGGTTTGCGGTTTGGCAGGCGTACGGCCATCTCGTTGCCCGGGTAGGGGCCCTCGAGGGCCAGGTCCGGGCCCAGGAGGAAACCCTAAAAACCCTTTCCGAGAGGCTCGGGAAGCTGGAGGAAGAGGTCTTCAAGGCGCCCGCGCCCCCTCTAAGCCTTCCTGAGGTGCCCCAGGCGCCAGAGACCCCCACCTGGCCCTTCGTGGTGGGCCTTGTTCTCGCCCTCCTCCTCCTGTACCTGCTTATCCGCCTCCTTCGGGGCACAAGCCGGGGGTCGGGGGAGCAGGTTTCCCCGGGAGAGGCCCGTGTGGGGGGGGAAGAAAACCCGCCTAAAGCAGGGGGAGAGGGCAACGCCTAGGGGCCATCCATAGCTTGCGGCCCAAGGGTCCCCGTGCTTGAGGGCCAGGTCCTCACCCCAGAGGGTTTCCGCCGAGGCCGCCTTCACTTCTTGGAGCGGATAGAGGCCTTTGAGCTCGCTCCCGTGGAAGGCCCCTACATCCTCCCGGGCTTCATAGACCTCCACGTCCACGGGGGAGGGGGGTGGGACGCCATGGCGGGGGAGGAGGGGGTAAGGGGGATGGCCCGCTTCCACCTCCATCATGGGACCACGGCCCTCCTCCCCACCACGGTGACCGCTCCTCCCGAGGACCTCCTCCAGGCCCTGAGGGGCATCCGCCGGGCCATGGAAAGCCCCAGGGAAGGGGAGGCCCGCCTCCTGGGGGCGCACCTGGAGGGCCCCTTCATCAGCCCGGGGCGCCTGGGGGCCCAACCCCCTTTCCCCCGGGACCCGGACCCGGACCTGATGGCGGTCTTTCTGGAGGCGGCCCCCATCCGCGTGGTCACCCTGGCCCCGGAGCTTCCCGGGGCCTTAGACCTCATCCGTTTCCTCTCGGCGCGGGGGGTGCGCCCCCAGGTGGGGCACACGGGGGCGAACTACCGGGAGGCCCTCCTGGCCCTGGAGGCGGGGGCCTTGGGCTTCACCCACCTCTTCAACGCCATGCCCCCCCTGCACCACCGGGACCCTGGCCCCGTGGGCCTGGCCCTGGAGCGGGGCCCCTGGGCGGAGATCATCCCTGACGGCCTGCACGTGGACCCGGCGGTGGTGCGCCTGGCTCTCAGGTGCATTCCTGGCCTCTACTTCGTGAGCGATGCCGTGGCTGCCGCGGGGATGCCGGATGGCCCCTACGCCCTGGGGCGGCACCGGGTGGAGAAGCGGGGGGAGGGGGTGTGGCTTGGGGAGAGCCTGGCGGGGAGCGCCCTCACCCTGGACCAGGCCCTGAGGAACCTGGTGGCCTGGGGGGTGCCTTTGGAGGAGGGGGCGAGGCGGCTTTCCACGCTTCCCGCCCGCTACCTGGGCCTCTGGGACCTGGGGGAGATCGCCCCGGGGAAGCTGGCTGACCTGGTAGTGCTGGATGGGGAGCTGAGGGTCCTGGGGGTGTACCTGGGTGGGGAGAAGGTCTTCTGGGCTTTGTAGAGCTTCTCGTTTGCCGTCAAAGGGGCGGGGCGAACCTTCCGTCCACCGCGGTCCAGCCTCCGTCCGCCAGGAAGAGGCTCCCGATGACGTAGCTGCTGGCGGGGGAGGGGAGGTGGACCACGGCTATGACCACCTCCTCGGGCTGCCCCCTACTCTTTACGAAAGGCGCCTAGGGGTCCAGGCCCGGCTGGAGGAGGTGAAGTGGGCCACCTGGCTCTCCCGGGTCTTCCGCTGGGGAGCCTCTTGGTGGGGCTTTGCGTCCTCATGGCCCTGGCCTCCATTTTCTGCCGGGGGCGGAGTGGGGCGCATACCGGGTTATTCCCCGGACATGGCGTGTCCTTGCGCAAGGATGGCGGGGTCTTTGTCCCCGAGGGCGAGGCCAAGTGTTGCCTGAGGCTTGGCAATGGGAGGGAAATAGCGCTTAGGCTTTAGGGGGTGAGGAGCGTGGTTGTAGACCTCAATGCGGACGCGGGCGAGTCCTACGGGACCTTCAGCTATGGCCACGACCGGGAGATCTTCCCCCTGGTGACCTCGGTCAACCTGGCCTGCGGCTTCCACGGGGGGAGCCCTAGCCGCATCCAGGAGGCTGTGCGTTTGGCCAAAGCCCATGGGGTGGCCGTGGGGGCCCACCCTGGCTTTCCCGATCTGGTGGGGTTTGGTCGGCGGGAGATGGCTCTCTCCCCGCAGGAGGTATACGCCGACGTCCTTTACCAGCTAGGAGCCCTCTACGCTTTCCTGAGGGTGGAGGGCTTGCCCATGCATCACGTGAAGCCTCACGGAGCCCTTTACCTGAAAGCCTGCCGGGACCGGGAGACCGCCCGGGCCATCGCCGAGGCGGTAAGGGCCTTTGACTCGGGGCTCCCCCTGGTGGTCCTCCCCGGCACGGTGTACGAGGAGGAGGCGGTGGGGGCAGGCCTTAGGGTGGTGCGGGAGGCTTTCCCTGAGCGAGGTTATTTGAAGAACGGCCAGCTTGCTCCCCGTTCCTTGCCCGGAAGCTGGATCACCGACCCCGAGGAGGCGTCCAGGCGGGCCGTGCGCATGGTCCTCGAGGGCAAGGTGGAAGCTCTGGACGGGGGAGAGGTGGAGGTGCGGGCGGAGACCCTCTGCATTCACGGGGATAACCCCCGGGCCCCGGAGGTGGCCCGGGCGGTGCGGGAAGCTTTGGCGGGGGTAGGGGTGGAGGTACGGGCTTTTTAGCGGGGCTGTTTGGAGCGCTGAAGGGCCGGGGCTTTGACCTGAAGGGGACGCGGGTGGTGGACCCCGAGCGGCTTTACCGGCTTCTTTTGCTCCTTAGTCTGGCCTTTGTGTGGGCCTTCCGGATGGGGGTGTGGCTGCACCGGTTGAAGCCTGTGCCCGCCAAGAGGCATGGGCGTTTGGCCCGAGCCTCTTCCGCTACGGACTGGACCACCTCCAGCGGCATCTGTGGGCCAGGGTATCCCTCAAAGCCCCACCGTCCCCCTTGGGACCTGACCTCGCCCAACTTTTGACGTGTACATAGCAAGCGGGAAGCAGCTCCCGCTTCTACAGGGTCCTCCAAAAGGCCCAGGGGCTGCAGGCCCACCTGGCCGTACCCCTCTCCGGGGGAAGAGGCCTTTTACAAGGGGTGGACCTCAACCCATCCCCCTGGCCCACGGCCACCGCATCCACGGCCTCAGCCGCAAGCTATGGGCTCCGCCCGTGACCCCCGAGGCCGCAGTAGGGGTAGGGCCCTATACCCCATATACTCACATCTCTTGATAACAATCAGAAGATCTTGACAAGCTGGCTATTTTGCGTTCTAATTATCCCTGAACCTAACCGAATGGTCGGTAAGGAGGTTGGAATGTTGCGTTTAACGATCTTCACAGGAGCTCTGCTTTTCCTTCTCATCAACTCTCTCAGCCTCGCGCAAGGTGACTACCGCTGGCCCCGACAGCTAATCTTCGGTTCCACCGAAGTGGGCACTGCTGGCTACGCCCTTCTGGTGGCCTGGACCACGGAGTTCACCGTTGCCACAGGGGTCCAAGCTCGGGTGTTACCAGGTACCACAACCACAATCACAAGCTGGCTGTTGGAAGGACGGGTGGATTTTGTCTCAGCCCCGCTGACGGTCCTGGTGGAGTCCCTAGACGGGGAACCAGGATACCGCCCAGGGCCTTTAAGAGTGGCCTACCCTGTTTTCCTCACGCCTTGGGGACTGATGGTTCGGGGAGATAGCCCTTACCGCAGGGTGCAGGATGTTGGTTCAGGCACACGCCTAGCCTGGCCCCCTTTCTCATACTTCCACCGCATTTTGGATGGACTCCTCGCATGCCGGGGCCTGACGCGGGAGCATGTGCGCCTAGTACCCGTAGCCAACTATAGCGCCAACTCCCGCGTCATCGCCGAAGGAGGCGCGGACATCGCCTTCACCTCTCCTATATCAGACGTGAACGTGGAGGTGGAGGGGAATCCGAGGGGCATTCGCTGGCTGGCGGTGCCAACGGCCCAGGAAGACCGCACCTGCCTCCAGAGATGGCAGCGGGCCTACCCCCTTTTGCAGCTCGTGCGCCCTGCAGAAATCGGGGTCCAGTCCGCCCGAGGCGTGCGGATGTTCGTGATACCAAGCGTGTACTACACCCGCGCAGACGTGAGCGAGGAACTCGTCTACCACCTGGTGAAGTGGTTGGATGAAAACCACAGCCTCTACAGGGATAAGCACGCCCTTGCTAGATTCCAAAGCATGGAGAGCTTGCGCTTCATTGTGGAAAACATGGGCGTGCCCCTCCACCCGGGGACCGTGCGCTACCTGAGGGAGAAAGGCCTCTGGACCCAGGAAATGGCCAGGAAACAGGAAACCGCGGTAAAGCTGGTGGACCAATATGCTACCTTGTACGAGCGCGCCACCAGCCTTGCCCGTTCCCGCCGTATCTCCACCGATCCTGCCAGTGAGTCTTGGCAGCGCTTCTGGCGGGATTTCCTGGCACAAAACCGCGTGCCTCGGTTCTCCGAGGCTTGGCGCCCCTAAGACGCCAGGGCATGGAAGGGCGTTTCGCCAGCTTGCCTTCCTGGGCCAGAGCTTGGGTCCTCCTGACCTCCCTCCTGGGGCTCTGCCTGATCCTCTTCTACTTCTTTGGCTTAAACCTTTTGAGGAAAAGTCTCCTAGATCTCACGTACTACTGGCTCCTTCTCGCCTTTTTCCTCCCCCTGACCTTCCTCCTTTTCCCGGCACGATCCCAGGATAAACAACCCTCTTGGTACGACTATGCCCTCGCCATAGGCACCCAGGGAAGCGGGCTACTCTTGGCTTGGCATGGGCCCTCCATGGTCCTTAGGCCGTGGACGAATCCTGAGTCCTTTTGGCAGGCGGCCGTGGCCATCTTCCTTCTGTTGGCGGTCTTGGAAGGGGCGAGGAGGGCAGGGGGTTTAGGCTTTGCTCTGGTAGCCCTTCTTCTAGCAGCCTACCCTCTCCTCGCTTCCTACATGCCAGGGCTCCTATGGGGGCCCCCTATTACCTGGAGAGAGGCCTTGGGCTACGGCATGTACTCTACCCAAGGCCTCCTCGGTTTGCCGATGCGCACTGTAGGGGAACTCTTGGTTGGTTTCTTGGTGCTGGCCGCCTTCCTTGTCGCTACTGGTGCAGGCCAAACCTTTTTAGAGTTAGCATCAGTTCTCTTTGGATGGACCCGGGGCGGGGCAGCCAAGGTTAGCGTGATGGCCAGTGGCTTGTTCGGCAGTTTAAGCGGTAGCATCCTCTCCAATGTGGCCAGCACAGGAAGCGTCACGATCCCCACCATGATCCGCTCGGGCTTCTCACGAACCTACGCCGCTGCTGTGGAAGCGTGCGCCTCCACCGGGGGTGTCCTCATGCCCCCGGTTATGGGAGCGGTGGCCTTCGTGATGGCTACCCTTCTAGGCATACCCTACGGCCAGGTGGTGATGGCCGCCCTGATCCCCTCTTTCCTCTACTACCTTTCTCTCTTCGCTCACGTGGACCTTTATGCGGCACGACATGGACTGAGAGGGCTTCCACAACGTAACCATCCTCCCATAAGAGAGATCCTTCGGAAGGGAGCGCCTTTCATCCTAGTGCTGGCATTCCTAGTTTTCGCCTTGATCTACCTTAGGCTGGAGAGGTTTGCACCCTTTTATGCTCTGGGAATGCTTCTGCTCTTCCTCATCCTCCAAAAGCGGGTTTCCCTTGAAACTACGTACAGAGGTATCCTTGCTGCAGGCTCCCTTATCAGCCAAACCCTAGCCCTAATCCTTCCTGTTGGCTTGATCCTGGCAGGGCTTTTAGGGACGGGTGCAGCTCCCGCCCTCACAGGGGCTTTGGTCCAGTTAGGGGAAGGAAATCTGTTTCTCATCCTATTTCTTGGGGTACTCGTAGCCTTCCTCCTTGGGATGGCCGGTGTCATGGTAGCTGCTTATATTCTGTTGGCGGTAACTCTGGCACCCGCCCTAAGCCGTCTTGGGGACTTCTACCCCCTGGCGGTTCACCTCTTCATCGCCTACTGGTCCATGCTCTCTGCCATAACCCCTCCTGTAGCGGTGGCCGCCTTTCTGGCAGCGCGCCTAGCTGGGGCAAATCCTCTCACCACCTCTTGGGAAGCGATGAAATTAGGGTTGGCCATCTATTTCATTCCCTTTTTCTTCTTGTTCGAGCCAGCCCTTCTCCTTCATGGAAGCCCTGTTTCTATCGCCTACCACATCCTCCTTGCCCTCACAGGAATCCTCCTTCTAGTAGGAGGCCTAGAGGGTTACTTCTGGGGTCTGGGCCATCTTCCGCTTTGGACTCGCCCCATCTATATCCTAGGGGGCCTTCTTCTGGCCATCCCCGAAGGGACGACCAGCCTGATGGCTATCCTCCTGGTTCTCCTA
>CAMTVD010000027.1:0-31632 GCA_947085095.1 uncultured Thermus sp.
CCATGGCGGCCCAGAGGCGGGTTTTCTTGTGGGTCTTCGGGTCCAGGGAGAGTTCCAGCAGGAGCCGGTCCTCCTCAGGGGTCAGCTGGATCTGAAGAGGGGCTGCCATGTTGACATGATAAGGGGTTGGCACTTAGTGGGGGTGGGGATGGTCCGGAGGGCCGCCCCTACCCCCCTGAAAGGCCCAGGCGGCCACCAGGGTGGTGAGGGGAACCGCCAGGAGAAGCCCCAAAGAGCCCAGAACCATGGCGGCGATCTCAGCGGCGAAGGGCTCGGTGTTGAGGAGGAAGCGCAAGGGGGTGGGATCCTTGGTGAGGAGGAGAAAAAGGGGCAGGGAGCCCGCGGCGTAGGCCAGGACCAGGGTGTTCACCAGGCTGCCGATGTGGTCGTAGCCCACCTCCATCCCCCTTCGGTAAAGCTCCCCCAGGCCAAAGCGGGGGTTGGCGTGGGCCAGGGCCTGGACCACGGCCGCCTGGGTCACGGTCACATCGGTCAGGGCCCCCAAGGCCCCCACCACCACCCCGGCCAGGTAAAGGGAAAGGAGGTCCACCCCACCCCACTGCCTGAGGAGGAGGGCCTCCTCCGAGGCCAAGCCGGTGAAACCCATGGCCTCCACGAAGAAGAGGCTCAGGAAGAGGACGAAGACCACGGAGAGCAGGGTACCGAGGAGGGCCGCCGTGGTCTTCCGGTTCACCCCGTGCACCAGGTAAACGGTGAGGAGAAGGACCCCCAGGCTCCCCAGGAGGGCGAAGAGGAGGGGGTTCCCCCCGGAGGCCACCTGGGGCACGATGAAGTAGACCACCACCAGGAGGCTCAAAAAGGTGCCCAGAAGCCCCCGCACCCCCTTGCCCCGGCCCAGGAGGGCAGCGAAGAGGGCGAAGAGGGAAAAGAGCCCGAGAAGCCAGAGCATCCGGTCGGGTTCGGTCACGTAAAGCCGCCCCCCCTCCCCATAGAGGACCACCCGCATCCCTGGGCGGTAATCCCCGCTGTCCGCGGGGAGCAGGGCTTCCCGCACCTCTTGCCGGACCTCAACCCGGGCCACCCCTCTTTCCCAATCCAGGGCCAGAATCCGGCCCAGGAGGTACCCTTCCGTTCCCTGGGCGAAGGTGGGAAGAAGCCAGAAGACCAAGAGGACCAGAGGCCGCATGGGGCCACTCTACCCCAGTGAAAAGGGCTTCTCAAGTTTGCTATCCTTGGGCCATGGAGCGCTCCACGAGGCAACGGCGGGCCATCCGGGAGGTCTTCCTGGAAACGGACCGCCCCCTCTCCCCCCAGGAGGTGCTGGCCATGGCCAAAAGAAGGGTCCCCTCCTTGGGCCTGGCCACGGTCTACCGCACCCTGAAGGGCCTGGTGGAGGAGGGGTTTCTCACCCCCGTGGCCCTGCCCGGGGAACCCCCCAGGTACGAGCGGGCGGGCCGGGAACACCACCACCACTTCTTCTGCCGTCTCTGCGGCCGGGTCTACGAGCTCTGGGGCTGCGACCTCGCGGTGGACGGCATCCTGCCCTCTGGCTTCCAGGCGGAGGCCCACGAGGTGACCGTGTACGGACGCTGTCCGGAGTGCTACTCCCAGGCGGGATAGAGGGCCAGGGGTTTGTTCCAGCGCACCTCCTCCAGGGCCCGGTCGTGGCGCAAGAGGGCAGCCAGGCGGGCGCGGGAGTAGACCCTATAGGGCTCCTTGGGGATGAAGGCGGTGACGATGTCCACCTGCCTTGGGGGGGTGTAGTCCAGGACCACGTGGAGGGGAAGCTTGAGCCTGGGAGGGAAGACCATGTACCCCAAAACCAGCATCCTCCTGTCCTCGGGGTAGATGCAAAGCTCCCGCCCCCACTCCAGGGCCCTGAGGACATCCAGCTCGGTAAAGCCCTCCTGGAGCATGTGCTTGGCCACGTGGGGCCCCAGGCGGTAGCGGCCTTCCTTCAGGAGGGGCAGGAGGTCTTCTAGGCGGCGGAGCTTCCTCATGGTCCCTCCTTGGAGAGCCAGTTTACGCCTCCTCCCGGCCCCGGGAATGTGACCGGGGAAGGAAGCTTGTCCGGGACTCCCACCAAGCCTAAGATGGGGTCCAGGGTGGCCCTCCGCTGGCAAAGCCCGGTCTACCTGCAAAGGGAGAGGCTCCTTTCCCTTTTGCCGGAGGAGCCGGGCTTTGTGGTCCTCCTCGAGGCCCCGGCGGGCTTCGGCAAGAGCGTCCTGGCGGGGCAGCTGGCGGGCCGCCTGGGGATCCGCACCCTCTGGGCCAGCGCCCACCTGGGGGAGGTGGTCCTCACGGGAAGGCTCAGGGAGGTCTTCGCCCTTCTCCTCCTGGGCCTGCCCCGGGAGGAGATCGCCTTCCTCCTCTGGCCCGACCTCCCCGAGGCGGCGGCCCTGAACAACCTCTCCGTCTGGCTTTCCCGCCTGCGCAAGGCCCTGGAGCCCTGGGGCGCCTCCACCTACCTGAGGGAGGAGGGCCTGGGCCGGGTGGAAAGCGACCTCATGGCCCTCGAGGCCGCCTTGGACCGAAAGGACGCAGAGGAGGCCCTGAAGCTCTACCAGGAGCCCCTCTTCCCCGGGGTGGACCTGCCCCTGGCGGACCGGAAACGGGAGGAGGTCCACCACCGCCTGCGCATGCCCTTTCTGAAGCAGGAGGACCCCCGGTACCAGGAACGCCTCCTGGAGCTGGACCCCCTGGACGAGGAGGCCCTCCTGCCCCTGGTGGAGAAATGCCTCAAGAGGGGACAGAAGGGCCGGGCCCTCAGGGCGCTCCAGGCCTACGAGAAAAGGCTCTGGGAAGAGCTGAGGGAGAAGCCCTCCTCTGAGGTGGAGGCCCTCCGCCGCCGCCTCTGGACCTAGGGGTAGGGCCCCAGGGCCCCTGGGTCCCTGACCGCAAGAAAGGCCCCGTAGACCCGGGAAGCCCCGGCCCGCTCCAACGCCCCCCTGGCCCTGAGGAAGGTGGCCCCGCTGGTGAGGACATCGTCCACCAGAAGCCAGGCCCCCTGGACGCGGGCCACCGGAGCAAAGAGGTCGTCCGGAAGCCTTCCCCGAGCCCGACCCCGGGTGGGCTGGCCTGGGGTGTAGCGCACCCTCCGGAGAACCCTCCTGTAGGGCACCCCCAGGAGGCGGGCCACCTCCCTGGCCAGGACCTCGGGCGGGTGATACCCCCGGAGAAGGAGGCGGGGGAGGAGGGTGGGGACCGCCGTCACCCCGGCAAGGGCCCAGCCCTGGGCGCGCACGCCCTCTGCCAGGGGCCGGGCCAGAAGGGGGGCAAGCCCCAAGCGCCCTCTGTACTTCAAAGCCCGGACCACCCCTCCCCACTCCCCGTAGGGCCCCAGGTAGACCATCTCCCCCCGGGTAAGAACGCCCAGCCGCGCCCGGCAGCTGGCGCAGAGGAGAGGCCCGTCCAACCTGCCCCCGCACCCCGGGCAGGCGTGGCCCAAAAGCCCCTCAAGAAAGCCCCAAAGCATCCCGCAACGCCTCGTCAAAGGGGGGGTAAAAGACCCCCTTTTCCGTGATGATCCCCGTGAGCAAGCGGTGGGGGGTGACGTCAAAGGCAGGGTGGTAGGCGGGAAAGCCCTCCGGGGCCAGGCGCACCCCCTTTAGGGTGAGGACCTCCTCCGAGGGTCTTTCCTCAATGGGAATGCCCTCCCCGGTGGGAAGCTTTGGGTCCACGGAGGCGAGGGGCAGGGCCGCGTAGAAGGGGATACCGTGGTGGTGGGCCAGGACCGCCAGGGCGTAGGTGCCGATCTTGTTGGCGAAGTCCCCGTTTAGGGCCATCCGGTCCACCCCCACGATGACGGCGTCCACCTGGCCCCTTTGCATGAGAAAGCCCGCCATGTTGTCGGCGATGAGGGTGGCGGGGACCCCGGCCCTTTTGAGCTCAAAGGCGGTGAGCCTGGCCCCTTGCAGGTAGGGCCGGGTCTCGTCCACCCAGACGTGGCGCACCCGGCCCTGGCGGTGGGCCTCGAGGACCGCCCCCAGAGCGGTCCCATACCCCCCGGTGGCCAGGGGGCCGGTGTTGCAGTGGGTGAGGACCTGGCCCCTCAGGACCCTGGCCCCGTGCTGGCTGATGGCCCTTTCCGTCTCCTCCACCTCCCGCCAGAGGGCCCGGGCCTCCTTTAGGCTTCCCTCCAGGCTCCCCCAGTGGGGGCGCATCCGGTCCAGGGCGTGAAAGAGGTTCACCGCCGTGGGGCGGCTTTGCCTGAGAAGCTGGTCCGCCTCCAAAGGGTCCTCCCCCCTAAGGTGGGCCAGGACCATGCCGAAGGCGGCGGAAACCCCGATGGCCGGGGCCCCCCGCACCACCATGTCCCGGATGGCCCGGGCCATCTCCCGGGCGGTGCGCACGGGCACCCAGGCCTCCTCCTCAGGAAGGCGCCTCTGGTCCAAGAGCCAGAAGACCCTCTCCTCCTCGTCAAAACGGAAAGGCAAAAGGCGCTCCACACCCAAAGCTTACAGGCTAGCGGTAGGCGTCCTTGCGAGGCTTGATGCGGGCCACGGTGATGGTTCTGGTTTCCGGTTCCACCGTGTAAAGGAGCCTGTAATCCCCTACCCGCAGGCGATAAACGGAAGGAGGTCCGAAACCCCGCAACTTGCGCACGCCAGGAGGGAAGGGGTTTTCTTGCAGCTTGCGAAGAGCCTGGTCCACTCGCAATAACACTTCTTTAGGCAAAGCCCTCAGGTCCTTCTCCGCCGCACGGGTGAGGTAGAGGGCATACCTCACAGCTTCCCTTCAGCCTCCAAGGCCAAGCGGATTTCCTGGTAAGGGATGCGCTCCTCTTCCAAGGCCGCCAGGGTGTCCGCAAAGTCTTCCATCTCCTCCAACAGGCCCCGCAAAACCTCCCACTGCTCCTTGGGGACAAAGAGCATCACCCCCAGCTCGCGTCCCTCCTCGTCTTTAACCATCTGCAGGGTCCACCTACCCATACCCCCAGGATAGCCTCAAAGCAAGCGAAGCACCTTGTCGTCCCCGGGCCGCGGCCTGCCCCGCCCGTCCCGGTTGGAGGTGGTCACGTACAGGGCCCCGTCCGGCCCCACCTGGACCTCCCTGAGGCGGCCAAGGCCGGAGAGGACCGTTTCTACCCGGGCCACCCGCCAGCTCCCCCTTCCCCCCTGAAGCTCCAAACGCACCAGGACCTCCCCCCTCAAGCCCGCCACGTAAAGCCCGCCCCGGAAGAAGGCCAGGTTCCCCGGGGGGAAGCCCTGGGGCCATAGATAAAGGGGGTCCAGGTACCGGGGGTCATTCCCCTGGCCCACCACCCGGGGCCAGCCGTAGTTGCCCCCGGGGAGGATCACGTTCACCTCGTCGTGGCCGAAGCCCTGTTCCCCGCTGGGCCCGTGCTCGCTGGAAAAAAGCTCCCCCGTATCCGGGTGCCAGGCCAGGCCCTGGGGGTTGCGGTGGCCATAGCTGTAGACCTCGGGCCTCGCCCCCCTCCTCCCCAGAAAGGGGTTTCCCGGGGCGGGCTCCCCCTCCGGGGTCAGGCGGAGGATCTTGCCCCCCAAGGAGGCCAGGTCCTGGGCCATTTCGCGCTCGTAGGCCTCCCCCGTGGTCACGTGGAGCATCCCGTCGGGGCCGAAAGCGATCCGCCCCCCGGAGTGGAGGCCATGGGCCCTCGCGGGGATCCCGTCCAGGATGACCCTATCTAAAATCCCCCTTTCCCCCAGGTGCCTGAGGCGCACCACCTGGTTCCTCAGGCCCCCCTCCTCCACGGTGCGGTAGGCGTAGACGTAGGGCTCCTGAGGAAAGCGGGGGTGGAGGGCGAGGCCCAAAAGCCCCGACTCTCCCCGGGCGTAAACGGGAAGCTCGGCGTAGGGGGAAAGCCTCCCCCCCCGGAAAAGCCGGATCCGCCCCGGCCTCTCCGAGACCAGCATCCCCCCATCGGGCAGGAAGGCCAGGGCCCAGGGGACCTCGAGGCCCCCCACCACCTCCGCCACCCTCACCCCCTGGCCCCGGGCCAGGGAAAGGCCTAAAAGGGCCAGAAGAACGCGCCTTCGGTTCAGCACCCTTACCCCCTTTCCCAGCCAGGCTACCGGAAGGCCGAGGCCAGGTCTGGGGGTCTAGAGCACATTCCTACGCCCGGGGGTCCAGGATCACCTTCACCCCCTGCCCCGAGGCCAAAAGCCCGAAGGCCTCCCGGTAGCGGCTCATGGGCAGGCGGTTGGTGATGAGGGGGGTGAGGTCCACCCGCCCGGAGTAGACCAGGGCCGTGCCCTGCATCCAGGTCTGCCAGAGCCTGCGCCCGGCGATGCCGTAGGCGGTGATCCCCCGCATGACCAGCTCCCCCGCCAGGTCAAAGCGGATGGGGTCCGAGGGGATGCCCAAAATCCTCGCCTCCCCCCCGGGGATCAGAGCCTGCAGGCCCTGGTGGATGGCACCTTCGTTCCCGGAAAACTCCAGAAGCACCTCCACCCCGTTTCCCGTCACCTCCCGCACCACCTTTAGGAGGTCCTCCTCCAAGGGGTTGATGAGGCGGTCGGCGTAGGCCTTGGCGAAGGCCAGGCGGTAGGGGTTGGGGTCCGAGACCAAAATGGGTCCCGCTCCACTCGCCCGGGCCACCATGGCCGCCATGAGGCCGATGGGCCCCGCCCCCGTGATGAGGACGCTCTTTCCCGAGACCCCGCTCCCCGCGTACACGGTGTGCACCGCGTTGCCAAAGGGTTCCAGGATGGCCCCCACCTCAAAGGGGAGGTCCTTGGGGTTGACCCAGGCGTTTTCCGCAGGGACCACCACGTACTCCGCAAACCCCCCGTCCCGGTCCACCCCCAGGATCTGGGTGTTCAGGCAGACGTGGTAGTTGCCCGTGCGGCAGGCGGGGCAGGCGTGGCAGACGATGTGGCTCTCCAGGCTCACGTGGTCCCCCACCTGGGGGCGCTTCACCCCGGGCCCCACCGCCTCCACCACCCCGCTGAACTCGTGCCCCGTGATGAGGGGGGGGCGGATCCGCCCCCGGGCCCAGGCGTCCCAGCGCCAGATGTGCAGGTCGGTGCCGCAGATGCTGGCCGCTTCCACCCGCACCAACACCTCGCCGGGTCCCGGCTCGGGGATGGGGCGTTCCACCAGGGTTAGGCCTTCTTCCGGGGAAAGCTTGGCCAAAGCGCGCATACGGGGGCATCCTACCACCGGTACAGGGTCCCCAGGCTGAAGCGCACGGTGTCGGCGGCCTCGAGGCCAAAGGAGAGGGCCAGGTCCGGGGTGAGGTCGTACCCCAGGGCGAAGTCCACGCGGGTCAGCCTGCCATCCCCGAACTGGAAGGTGGTGCCCAAGGCGAAGGTGAGGCCGTCCCGGCGGTACTGGGCGGAGAAGGTCTGCTCGCCCCTCAGGTCCACCTGGTAGCCCAGGAAGAGCTCGGGGCTCAGGTACTTGCCGATGGAGAAGCGGATGTCCTCCAGCTCCCCGCCCCCGAAGAGGGGCACCTGGATCTGGAATCGGTCCAGGCCGAGGGCCCTGGCCAGCTCCCGCTCCAGCTGGCCCAGGACCAGGTTTTCCAGGGCGGCCCCCAGGGCCACCTGGGGCAGGGTCTCCGTGAGGCGGGCCACATCGGGGGTGCCCAGGGTGAGGAGGGCGTAGATCTCGGGCTCGGATAGAGAGGGCTCGGAGGTGAAGCGGGGCTCGAGGCGCACCTTTACCCGCCCGTTTTCCCTCACAAACTCCCCCGTGGCCTCCAGGAAGACCTTGTATCCCCGGGTTTCCGCCTGGGCCTTGAGGGCGAGTTCCGGCAGGATGCCCCGGTCGGGAGCGAAGCGGAGGCGGCTTTCCGCCGGGTCTAGGGTGAAGAGGGAGTCCCAGAGGCGGAAGTTCCCCCAAAGGGCCTGCACCTCGCCCGTGAGGAAGGGGTCCTGGTAGGTGCCCCCCAGGTAGACCTCCCCCCTAAGCTCCCCCTGGGCCAGGCGCTCCTGGACCAGGATGCCCCTTTCGGCGTAGAGCCGCACCCCGTCAAAGACCAGGGGGATGGGGGCGGGCTTTTCCGCCACCTTTACCCCTTCCGTGGAAAGCTGGCGCTGGCTGGCCTCGGGGATGGAAAGGCGGGCCCTCAGGACCTCGGCGTTCCCGGTGAGGTGGTAGGTGCCTTTTTCTTCGTAAAGGAAGAAACTCTTGACGTCCAGAAGCCCCTCTTGCAGGTAGTACTGGGGGTAGTAAAGGGGAAGCCGCCCGTACCCGGCCAGGCGCAAGGGGAAGAGGGTCCCCTGGGCCTCCGCCTCCCCCAGGCGGATCCCCACCCCGTAGGTGGGGTAGCGGAAGGTCAGCTGGGCCGGGATGTCTTCCTTGAGGCCGGGGAGGGATACGGCCCCTTGGGCGCTTACCTGGAAGGCCTCGAGGCTCCCCGCAAGCCCCAGCCGCCCCCGCCCGGGGAAGGGGGCGGTGAGGCTGAGCTCCCCCTCGGCCCTCGCCCCCCCATTCAGGGAGAGGAGGCCCCTGGGCAGGTAACCCGCCACCGGCCCCAGGCGGAAGCGGAAGTCCTCCGCCTGAACCTGGAACCCCTCCTCGGTGAGGCGCAAGGACAGGGTCCCCGAGCCCTCAGGCCGGTAGGGTTTGAGGGCCGGCACCACCTGGAGGACCGGGGTGAAGACGGTGTCCCTGAGGTTCAGGTGGAGGTCGCTCCCCCGGGGGCTCCAGTATCCTCCGCCTTCCCAGGAACCCCTTCCGGAAAGGTGTAGGTGGTCCACGAAAAGCGTCTCCCCCTGGTAGCGGAAGGCGGCCCTCCCCTTGAGCTCGTCCCCGCCCCCGCGGAAGACCAGGCTCTCCCCCACCAAGACCCCCTCCCCCCGCCTGGGGTCGGAGAGGGGGAGGCGGAGGCGGACCGCTCCTGTCCAATAGGCCTCCCCCTCGAGGGGCCCGGCCACCGCCCCCAGGAGGAGGTGCAGAGGAAAGGCTCTGGGGGAGGCAAAGAGGTCCAGCCGGTCCCCGAAGAGGGTCCAGGCAAAGGGGCTCTCCCCGATGCGCCCCTCCCCCTGGACCCCGCCAGGGGCCAGATGGGCCTTCAGGCTCAGGGGAAGCCGCTTCTCCGCCACCTCCACGAAGCCCGCCACCTCCCCTTGGGCCATGGCCTCGCGGAACAGGACCCTCCCCGAGACCCGCCCCTTCAGGTAAGGGGCGTAGCGGGCGAGGAGGTCCTCCAGGGACGCCTCCTCCAAAGTGAGCTCCCCCTCCAGGGGCAGGAGCCGCCCCCGAACCCCGATCTGACCCACCCCCCCCGCCAAAACCCCCTCCACCCCGTAGCCATCCCCCTGGATCTGGCCCAGGAAACGGCTCTCCAGGGGGGGAAGGGGGAGGTCCAGCCTAAGCCCACCCCCGGCGGGGTAGGTGAGGCTTCCCGAGAGGTAGGGCCCCTCGGCCACCAAGGCGGCCTCCTGGAGCCTTCCCGTGAGGTTGAGGGTCTGAGGACCGGCCCGGTAGTGGAGGCGGTAGGCCCCGGTGAGGTCCACCTCTCCCTCCAGGGCTCCTTCCCCCGCCGCCCACCAGGGGTTGGCGGGATGCTCCCCCCTCATGCGCACCCGGTCCCCTTTCCCCTCGAGGGCCAGGAGGAAGCCCCGAAGGTCCAGGGCAAGCCGCCCGGAAACCTCCCCCTCCTGGTAACGCAAGGCCCCCTCCCCTTCCGGGCTCGTGAGTTCCAGGGCCAGGCCTTTCAGGTCAAACCGCCCCTCCAGGGGAAGCCCGAGCCCGGGAACGCGGTAGCCCAGGAGAAGGGCCTCCCCCTCGCCCCGGACCACGAGGCCATAGGGAAGCCGGGCCTCCCCTGCCGCCTCCCGGGAAAGGAGGTCCAGGGCCAGGCCCGCCACCTCCAGCCTGGGCCAGGATAGGCGCACCCGCTCCCCCAAAACCTCGCCCTCGAGGCGGGGAAGCCCCCTCCCCGAAAGCGCCACCCCTCCCTCCCGGAAGGCGAGCCGTCCTGCCCAAACCTCCTCCCAAGAGACCTGGCCCTCGAGGTCCCCAGAAAAGGCCAGGGAAAGCCCCTCCGTCCCCACCCGCCCCGCCGCCCGCGCCTCCCGCCCGAAGGCGGCGAGGGAAAGGTCCAGGGCCACGCCCGTATAGGGCCCCTCCGCCCGGCCGGAAAGGGTCAAGGGCCCGTAGCGGAAGCCGGAGAGGGTGAGGGCTATCCCCGCCAATCCCGCCTCCCCGGAAACCCCTTCCCCGAAGAGGGCTACCCGGAAGCCGGGAAGGCCCATAAGCCCCAGGGCCACCTCCCCGTAGCGGTAGGTGCCGGAAAGCCAGTCCCCGGGGTACTCCCCTTCCGCCTGAAGCTCCCCCAAACCCCGGGGCAAGGGACCCTCGTAGCGGTAGGCGAGGGCCAAAGGGGAAAAGCCAAGCCGCCCAGAAAGGGGGAGGTCCTCGCCCTTCAGGTCCAGGCCCAGGCCCCGCCCCAGGAGGCGGAGGGTCCCGTAAGGGGTGAAAAGCCTGGCCTCCCCAAAGACCTCCCCCAGATAGCCCGCCTCCGCAACGTAGCGGTAGGCCCCGCGGAGGGCGTACTCCCCGTGGCGCAAGCCCCCTTCCAGGGCCAGCCGCAGGCCCGGGCACGCCCCCAAGGGAGCGGGCAGGCAGAAGTTGCCCGTCCAAGCCCCCTGCCAAGCCCCTTCCCCGGCCAAACGTAGGGCCATCCCCTCCAGGTCCACCTCCCCCACCAGGGCCCCATAGCGGAGGACAAGCCTCCCGGAAAGCTCCTCCCGGTAGCGGGCCTCCCCCTGGAGACGGGGGCCCAGGAAGCGGAGGCGGAGGGCCTCGTCATACCCAGCCTCCACCCTCTCCCCCAGGACCTCCCCCTTTAGCTCCGCCTTAAGGGGCCAGAGCCAGACCCTTCCGGAAAGCCGCCCCTCGGGCCTCTCCAGGGCCACGGCCAAGGGCTCCTCCCAAGGCCCCTCCCCCGCGGCGAGAAGCCGCACCGGGAGGCCAAAGGGGGTGAGGTCCTGGTCCAGGTGGAGGGAGAGCCGCCCCTCCTTTAGGAGGAGCCGGTACCCCTCCCCTTCCCCCCGCAGGACCAAAGCCCTGGGGTCCCATCCCTCCCCCTGGTAGCGGAAGGCGAAGGGAAGCCGCTCCCCCTCGCCCACCAAAGCCCCCTCCCCCTCCAGGGCAAGCCGGGGAAGCTCCCCGGAAAACCGCCCCTCCGCCTGCAAGCGGGCCTGGCCCAGAGCCCTCTGGTAACGGGCCACCCCAGAAACCCCAAGGCCCAAAACCTCCCCCTCGGCCAGAAGACCCTCCCCCTGGACCCAAAAGCGCAAGGGACCTTCCCCAAGGGCCCTCAGCTCCAGGCCCCGCCCCAAGGCCCTGAGGCTTCCCCTGTACCCCTCGGGCCCGTGGCCCAGGTCCGCCTCCACTTGGAAGCCTCCCACCTCTCCTCGCCCTTTTACCCAAAGGGAAAGGCCATCCTCGTATCGGGCCAAGAGGGCCAGGGGAGCCTCCCACACCGCCTCCGCCTGAAGCCCCTCCCCCTGGAGGTGGAAGGGGCCCTCCTGGACCAGATGGCGGAGGCTTTTGAGCCGCCCCTCCACCCCGTAGCGGCTTCCCGCAAACCAGAAACGCCCCTCCCCCTCGGCGTAGGCCGAGGCGTGGCCCACCTCCCCCTCCCCCTTCAGGGCCAGGAGGTCCACCACCCCCCTAAGCCGGGTCTCCCCCAGGGCCTCCTCCTCGTACCGGGCCTGGAACTTCAGGGCGGAAAGGGGCCCCGCAAAGCCCACCTCCACCCCCCGGTAGCGGAAGGCCCCCAAAGCCTCCTCCCCCAGGCGGAAAACCCCTTCGCCTTGGAGGTCCCCAAGGCCCCAAAGCCTACCCCCGCGCCAGTCCCAGGAGAGGCCCAAGCCCCTATCGGGGAGGTGAAGGCTAAGCCGCGTCCCCTGGTAGGTGGCGGCGATGGTCTCCGCCCCGTAGCGCAAATGGGCCTCCCCCTCCCCCTCCCCGGAGAGGTCCAGCCTGGCGCGAAGGCGGCCCTTCAAGGGCGCCCCCAGGGCCTCGGCCAGGGGAGCCACCTCCTCCAGGAAGAGGCCCACCTCCTGCCCCACCAGCCCCGCCTCCCCGCCCGGGAAACGGAGGGCGAGGGAAGGTTCCTCCTGGTAAGCCCCCCGCCAGGTAAAGGTAAGGCCCGCCCAAACCCCTTCCCCTTCCCCCCCCACCCTCAGGCCCTCCCCCTGGAAGTTCCCCAGAACCCGCCCCGCCCTGCCCAGGAGGGCAAAGGGCAGGTCCACCCTTCCCCTATAGCGGAGGCCTTCCCCTTCCAAGGCAATGGGACCCCGGATGCGGTAACGAAGCCCCCCCGCCGTCTCCACTTCCCCCTGGAAGGGGAGGGGGTCCAGGTGGGGCACCCGGGCCTCCCCCAGAACCTGGAAGCGCAAATCCCCCCAGGGGCCACCTCCCTCCCCCCGGGCCAAGACCTCCACCCCGCCCTGGCGGTAGGCCCCCTGGAAGCGGAGGGTGGCCCCTTCCGGGGAAACCCGCCCCTCCCCCTCCAGGTAGGGGCTCCTAAACCGCACCTGGGCGGCAAGGAGCTCCTCCCCCAGGAAAAGGGCCTCGCCGTAGGGGGTCGCAAGCCGCATCCGCCCGCCCCGGTGCCCCCAGGTCCCGTAGGCCCGGGCCGGGAGACCCAGGGGACCCAGGTCGTACCCCTCCGCCTGAAGGAGGAGGGAAAGACCCCCCTCGTACCCCCCCAGGACCCGGAGGCCCGGGGCCTGGCCCAAGAAGCGCAAACTGGCCCCCTTCCCAGAAAGGGCGAGCCGGAGATCCCCTTGGGGAAGCCCCACCTCCCCCCGGTAGGAAAGGGCGAGGAGGTCTGCCTTCCCCTTCAAGTTCCAGTCCCCAAGGACAGGGGCCTCTCCCCCTCCGGAAAGGACCAGGTCCCGCCAAGCCCCCTCCCCCCGCACCTCCCCGTAGGGGGTGGAAAGGAGGAGGCGCCCCCCCTCCAGGGTCCCCTCGCCCTGAAGCCGTCCCTCCGCCCCCCGGTAGCGGAAGGGGAGGGAGAAGCGGAAGGGGAACCCCTCCTTAAAGGCCACCTCCCCCACCCCCAGGACCTCCGCCCCCTCCCGGGTCAGGCGGAAGGCCAGGGGAGGGGTCTCCAGGCCCTCGAGCCGGGGAGGAAGGAGCCTGCCGGAAAGGCGCACCTCGGGGTAGACCTCCCCCTCCCCCTCCGCGTATCCGGAAAGGCTCAGAACCAGGCGCCTCCCCGCCCCCAGAAGCCTTCCCTCAACCCCGTAGGGCGTGGTGACAAGGGCGAAGCCGGAAAAGCCCCCATCGTAGGCCAGGTCGGCCTCGAGGCCCACCCCCCCAAGCTCCCCCTCGCCCACGAGACGGAGGGCCTCCTTGTAGGTGAGGCGAAGGCCCAGGCCCTCCAGGAGCAGGCCGGGCCCCGGGTCGTACCGCCCCTCGAGGGGCACCTCCCCCAGGGGGGTGAGGAGTTTTCCGGCCAGATCCGCCCCCAAACGCCTCAGCCCCGCCCTCATCTCCAGGTACCGCCCCTGCAGGAAAAGCCTCCCGGAAAGCCCGCCTTCCCGGTATAGGGCCTCTCCAGTTAGCCGCATCTCGTCCAGGGCACGGATGGGAAGACCCCTGAGCCTCAGGGCCAAAGCCCCGCCCCGGTAACTCCCTTCCCCGTAAGGGCTCTGGAAACGGAAACCCCAGGCCTCCTGGCGCACGCCCACGGGAAAGCGGGCGTAGGGGGAGTCGTAGAGGAGTTCGGCGCCAAGCCTCCCCCCAAGGAGCCTCCCCTCCCCCTCGAGGCTTCCCACCGCCATGGGGGTGGGGGCCAGGGCCAGGGCGAGGCTACCCCAGGTGCCGGAAAGGGAGAGGGGACCCAGCCGCCCCCAGACCCAGTCCCCCTCCCCCCGCACCTCCCCCGAAAGATCCAGGGGGGCAAAGAGGGGAAGGCGGACCCCAGGGCTTTCCACACCCAGCCGCCAGCGCCTGCCCTCCCCAGAGAAGGCCACCTCCGCCAGGCCCTCCAGGGGCTTGGGCCAGGCGGCCTTGCCCCGGATCTGGAGCCCATTCCCCTCCCCCTCCAAGGCCAGGAGGCTCCCCAGGGTGTCCCGGTAGCTTCCCCGGTATTTGGGCCCCTCCAGGGCCAAGCCCATGGCGTACGTCCGGTCAAAGAGCCTGCCCTCCGCCTCCGCCTCCAGGGAGAAGACCCGGTCAAAGGCCAGCCTCCCCCGGTGACGGAAGGGCTCACCCAGAAGCCTTCCCTCCCCCGCAAACCGCCCCCGGACCCGGACCGCCTCCCACCCCTCCCCCTCCAGGACAAGCCGCCCCTCCCCCTCCACGGGCAGGGCGAGGCCGTAGTGCCGCGCCAGGGCGGGAAGCCTAGGCTGGCCTTCCATCCGGAAGCGGTAGCGTTCCCCTCTTAGGTCCACCTGGGCCCTGGCCCAAAGGGGCCCCTCGAGGCCCACCCCCCTAAGCCGCGCCTCCACCCGGTCATCCCCCAGGGCCAGATCCCCCTCCACCCGGGTGAGGAGGAAGCCCACGAGCTCCACCACACCCCCCTCCAGCTGGGCCCTGCCCTCCATCCCCGAAGGCCCGGCGCGAAAAACTCCAAAGAGCCTCCCGCCCTGGAGCCCCGGGTAGAAAAAGGAAAGCCCCCGCACCTCCCCCCCAAAGGCCACCTCCCAGGCGGAAAGGTCAGGGGAAAGGGCCCTGGCCTCCCCCTGGAAACTACCCCCAGGGAGCCGGGCCAAAAAGCGGTAGGGGTTCTCCCCAAGGAGGGTGAGGCGCAAAGGGGGGAGGAAGAGGCGCTTGCCCTTGGGAAGCGCCACTTCCGTCTCCTCTAGCCTCAGGGCCCGGAAGACCACCCGAATCGGCGGGGGCGGCCCCGGCCTCTCGGGGATGAGGGCCTCCCAGGTGGGGCGAAGCCTCGCCCCCTTCAGGGCCAGGGAGAGGGGGAGCTCCCGCCTCAAGAGGCCCAGGAGGTCGTAGGAGAGGTCCACCTCCTCCGCCCAGAGCTCCAGCCCCTCCCCCTGCAAGGCCACCCTCTTCAGACGCAAACCAAAGAGGAAATGCCCCGAAACCTCCCCCACGCTTCCCCGAAAGCCCAAAAGGGGCAAAGCCCGGTCCACCGCTCCCTTCAGGAGGGGAGGCCAGGCGGGGAGGAGGAGGAAAAGCCCCAGGAAGAGGAGGAGAAGGAGGCCCCGCCGCATCTTCCTTAGCATAGGGAGGAGAGATGAAAACTGCGTGGCAAGGGGGCTAAAATGGCCCCATGCCGCGCCTGGTGGCTCTGGTCAAGGGAAGGGTGCAGGGGGTGGGGTATAGGGCCTTCGCCCAGAGGAAGGCCCTGGAGCTGGGGCTTTCCGGCTACGCGGAGAACCTTCCCGACGGCCGGGTAGAGGTGGTGGCCGAGGGCCCCGAGGAAGACCTAAAGGCCTTCCTGCACCACCTCAAGCAGGGCCCCCGCCTGGCCCGGGTGGAGGAGGTGGAGGTCCACTGGGCCGAGGCCACCGGCCTAAGGGGGTTTTACGTGTACTGAGCCCAGGCCTGGGGCCTGACCCCCGCCCTCAGGAGGGCCTCGGCCAGGGCCTCCTTGAGCTCCCTAAGCCCCGTGCCCTTCACCGCCGAAACCGGCACCCCCCCAAGCCGCTCCCGCAGGAAGAGAACATCGTAGGGGGCCGCCCGGTCCACCTTGGCGAGGGCCAGGACCCTGGGGGCCTCCACCCCAAGCTCCCTTAGGAGGTCCTCCACCACCCGGTACCGGCCCATGGCCCCCTCCTCGGAGGCGTCCAGGACGTGAATCAGGAGGTCGGCCTCCCTGACCTCCTCCAGGGTAGCCCTAAAGGCGGTGAGGAGCTCCTCGGGCATCTTCCGGATGAAGCCCACGGTGTCCGTGAAGAGGACCTCCCCCACCCCAGGAAGGAAGCCCCGCCGGGTGAGGGGGCGTAAGGTGGCGAAGAGCTTGTCCTCCCCCGCCTCCCCGCCCCGGGCCAGGGCGGAAAGGAGGGTGGTCTTGCCCGCGTTGGTGTAGCCCACCACGGCGATGAGGGGAATGCCCCTCCGCTTCCTCTGCCGCCTGGCCTCCTCCCGGCGGTGGGCGTACTCGGCAAGCTTGCGGGAGAGGTGGGTGATCCTCTCCAAAAGCCGCCTCCGGTCCACTTCCAGCTTGGTCTCCCCCGGGCCCCGGGTGCCGATCCCACCCCCCAGACGGCTCATCTCCTTCCCCTTGCCCACCAGGCGGGGGAGGAGGTATTTGAGCTGGGCCAGCTCCACCTGGGCCTGGGCCTCAGGGGTCTTGGCGTGGAGGGCGAAGATGTCCAGGATCAGCTGGGTGCGGTCCAGAACTTTAAGCCCCGTGGCCTTCTCAATCTCCCGGGCCTGGGCGGGGGAGAGCTCCAGGCCGAAGATCAGCGTGGAGGCGTTCTCGTGGTAGGCCAGGCTCTTCAGCTCCTCCAGCTTGCCGAGGCCCACCAGGTACCTGGGGTCCAGGTGCTGCCGGAAGACCAGGACCCGCTTCACCGGCACCCCGCCTGCGGTGCGGGTGAGCTCGGAAAGCTCCTCCAGGCCCGCCTCCGCCTCCGGCCCCTCCCCCAGGTCCACCCCCACCAGGATGGCCCGCTCCCCGCTCCCGTCCAAAAGCTCCCGCACCCGGGCCTGGCGGGCCATCTCCTCCTCCAAGGCCTCCACCTCACTTTTCAGGTCCAGGTCCAGGTACTGGAAGTAGGGCTTCGGGGGCAGGATGCGCCAGTCCTCCCCCGTCTTAGGGGGGGCCAGGAAGGCCAGGTGCAAGGTGGTGGGCCGCCCCTCCTCCACCTCCAAAGCCGCCAGGTTGTCCAGGCGGTTCAGGAAGAGGACGGAGAGGTCCGGGCGGGAAAGACCCCCAGGGGAGAGGTGGGTGTGGAGGAGGCGGAAACCGGAAAGCCGCCTCTCCCCCTTGGCTCCCTCGGGGATGGGGAGGTCCTTGGCGTCCCCCACCCCCACCCGCACCACCCGGCCCTCCCGGTCCAGGAGGAGGGCCAGGGGACGCCCCACCTCCTGCGTGAGGGCGGCCAAGGCCTGGGCCAGCTCGGGGGTGAGGACCCGCTCTTTAGGAATGCGCCGCCGGTAAAGGTTAGAAAGCTTCTTCAGCTCGCTCTTCTTGAGCCCCTCGGTCTTCCCGAAGATCTTCTCCAATGCTTCCTCAGTATAGCAGAAGCCCGGTAGAGTGGAGGGCGTGCGCGGGCTTCCCCTCCTCCTTCTCCTCACGCCCCTGGCCCTGGCCCAGGAGGCCCACGCCTGGATCGTGGTCCTGGGGGCGGCCCAGTACGGGGGAAGGCCCTCCCCCGCCCTGGAAAGGCGCCTGGACCTGGCCCTTGCCCTCTACCAAAAGGGCCTGGCCCCCCGCATCGCCGTGGCCGGGGGGAAGGCCCCGGGGGACCAGATCAGCGAGGGGGAGGTGGGCTGCCGCCACCTCAGGGAGCGGGGGGTTCCTGAGGAGGCCCTCCTCTGCGAAACCCAAAGCCAGAGCACCTACGAGAACCTCCTCTTCCTCAGGCCCCACCTGGCAGGCAGGGTCCTCCTGGTCACCGACACCCCCCACCTCCCTCGGGCCCTCTTCCTGGCCCGCCTCCTGGGCCTGGAGGCGGAAGGCCACCCCGTCCCCGGCCGCTACCCCCCGGGCTACTGGCTCCGGGAAACCCTGTACCGCCTGTGGCTCTACCTGGGCCTGAGGCCCCTTCCCAGGGGGCGGGGGCCTACTTTTCTTCCAACCGCCCTAAGGAGTCCAGATAGCCCTGCAAAAGGGCCCGGAACTGGCCCAAGAACAGGGCCTTCTCCTGCCTGGCCCGCTCCATCTCCCCCCTGAGGCGCCGAAGCTCCTCGGCGGCCTCCCTGAGGACCTGCTCCTTGGCGGCCAGGGCCTCCTTGCGGATGAGCTCCGCCTCCTTTTCCGCCTGGGCCTTGAGTTCCCGGGCGATGCGCTCGGCGGCCACCACCGCCCGCTTCAGCTCCCCCTCCGCCTCCTTCAGACGGGCATTCTCCTCCTCCAAGGCCTGGAGTTGCGCCTTGAGGGTCTCGTTTTCCCGGATGAGGCCCTCCATCACCTCGGCCACCTGGGCCAGGTAGGCCCGCACCGCCGCCTTCTGGTAGCCGCGAAGCCCCGTGGGGAACTCCTGGTAGCGAACGTCCAGGGGAGTCAGGTCCATGTGTTCCTCAGTCTACAAAAAGGGCCCGGCCGATCCGCACCAGGGTGGCCCCCTCCTCCACCGCCCACTCGTAGTCCTCGGACATGCCCATGGAGCGCTCGGGAAGGCCAAAGCGGTCGGCGAGCAGGGAGAGCCTGCGGAAGATGGGCCGGACCACCCCTTCGGGCCCCATCGGGGGCACGGTCATGAGGCCCAGGACCTCGAGGTGGGGCATCTCCCGGATCCGGGCCATGGCCTCGGGGAGCTCCTCCTCCAGAAAGCCGTGCTTCTTTGGCTCCCGGCCCAGGTTCACCTCCACCAAAACCCTAAGCCGCATCCCCGCCTTCGCCCCCACCCCCTCCAGGGCCTCGGCCAGGCGCAAGGAGTCCAGGGAGTGGATGAGGTGGAACCGGGGGGCGAACTTGGCCTTGTTGCGCTGGAGAGGGCCCACCAGGTGCCACTCGGCGGAAAGGGCCTCCATCTTCCTCAAGGCCTCCTGCACCCGGCTCTCCCCCAAGGGGAAGGGGCCATAGCGGAGGACCCTATCCCGGATCTCCTCCACCGTGCGCCCCTTGGTCACCGCCACGAGCCGGACCCCCTCGGGGTCCCGCCCGGCCCTCCGGCAGGCCTGGGAAATCCTCTCCAGGACCTCGGGCAGGCCCATCAGAGCTCGGCCAGGATGCCCCGCACGAAGCGGCGGAAGAGGGGGCCCGTCCTCCGGGCCACCTCCAGGACCTCCTCCTCGGTGGCGTGGTGCTCCCTCTCCGGCACGGCCATGTCGGTGATGGTGGAAAGGCCCAGGACCCTGGCCCCCAGGTGCCTCAAGGCGATCACCTCGGGCACCGTGGACATGCCGATGGCGTCCGCCCCCAGCTCCCGGAGCATCCTGAGCTCCGCCCGGCTGGCGAAGGAGGGGCCCAGGAACCAGGCGTAGACCCCCTCAAAGAGGTGGAGGTCCTGCCTCCGTGCCACCCGCCGGGCCAGCTCTATGAGCTCCGGGTCGTAGGCCCCGAACATCACCGGGAAGCGGGGGCCCAGGCGCTCGTCGTTTGGCCCCCGCAAGGGGTTCACCCCCGAGGGGTTCAGGTAGTCCAGGTGGAGCATGATCCCCCCGGCGTGGAAGCGGGGGTTGAGCCCCCCGGCAGCGGAGGTGAGGAGAAAGGTCCTGGCCCCCAGGAAGAAGCCCACCCGCACGGGGAAGACCACCTCCTCCGGGGCGTAGCCCTCGTAGTGGTGGACCCGGCCCTGGTAGACCAAAACCCTCTTTCCCTCCAAAACCCCAAAGACCAGTCTGCCCGCATGCCCGGGGGCGGTGGAAAGGGGGAAGTGGGGGATCTCCCCGTAGGGGATCTCCGCCACCCTCTCCACCTCCTCCGCCAGGGGACCAAGCCCCGAGCCCAACACGATCCCCACCTCGGGGGCGAAGTCTGTTTTCTGGCGAATGGCGGCCACCGCCTCCTGGATCTTCTCGTAAACCCCCATGCCTGCCATTCTAACCGCCCCTTCACCCTTTTTGGGTATGCTCTCCGCCATGAGGCGCCTTCTGGTCCTTTTCCTCTTCGGCACCCTGGCCCTGGCCGCTCCCATCCGCGAGGTGGTGGTGGAGGGGGCTGACCCGGTCCTCCAGGCCCTGGCCCGGGCCGCCCTGCCCTTTGGCGTGGGGGACGAACCCCAAGACCTCGAGGCCGCCAGGAGGGCCATCCTGGCCACGGGCTACTTCCGGGAGGCCGAGGTGCGCCTGGAAAGGGATGTCCTCCGGGTGCGCCTGGTCCCTTACCCCCCCATCGCCGAGGTCAAGGTGGAGGCCAAGGCCTTCCCAGAGGCAGCCCTCCTCCGCTTCCTGGAGGAGAACTTCGCCATCGGCAAGGAGGCCACCTATAACCCCTTGCGGGCCCAGGAGGCCGCCCGGGCCCTGGCCCAGGCCTACCGGCAAAACGGCTTCCCCTTCACCCCCAGGGTGGAGGTGGAGGCCAAGGAGGTGGGGGGGCGGATGGCCCTCACCTTCCGGGTCCAGGAGGCCCTCGAGGTCAAGGAGGTGCGCCTCCTCGGGGTAAGCCTCCTTCCTGAAGGGGAACTCCTCAGGCTTCTGGATCCCCTGAAGGGCCCCTTTGACTTCGCCAGATACCAGGAGGCCCTAAGGGCCATCGCCGCCCGCTACGAGGCCCAGGGTTTCCGCTATAGCGGCCCAGACCCGGGGCAAAGCGCCCTGGAAGGGGGGGTCCTCACCGTGCGGGTGCGGGAGCTCAAAGTGGTCCGCCTGGAGGGGCAGGGCCTGGACCTCGGGGGCTTCCCCTTGAGGGTGGGGGACTTCCTCAACTACGACCGCCTCCTGGAGGGCATCCAGGAGGTTTCCCGGCGGCTTTCCCGCATCGTCACCTTCACCCTGGCCCCTGAGGGGGAAGGGGTGGCGGTGCGCCTCCAGTTGGGGCCCGAGGGGGGGAGGATTGAGCGGGTGGAGGTCCTGGGCAACACCGCCATCCCCGCGGAAACCCTCCTAAAGGCCCTGCGCCTCAAGCCCGGCGAGGTCTACACCCCCCTCCTGGCCCAGGAGGACGCGAGGAGGGTGGCCGAGCTCTACCGGGAGCGGGGCCTCGAGGTGGCCGATGTCCGCTTCGGCTTCCAGGAGGGGGTCTTCCGAGTGGAGGTGGTGGAGCTCAAAATAGGGGGCTACCGCCTGGAGTGGCAGGGGAACCGCCGCACCCAGGACGAGGTCATCCTACGGGAGCTTCCCAGGCCGGGAAGCCTCTTCAGCGTGGGGGAGATCCGTAAGGCCATCGCCCGCCTCCTGGCCACCGGCCTCCTGGCCGAACCCCCCCGGGTCTCCCTGGCCCCCTCGGAGAAGCCGGACGAGGTGGTGGTGGTCCTGGGGCTGAAGGAGGCCCGGACCGGCCTCTTCCAGCCCGCCATCGGCTGGAGCTCCCTGGAAGGCTGGTCGGGGAGCGTCTCCTTCAAGGAGACCAACCTCTTCGGCCTGGCCCACCAGGTGAGCCTGGACCTGGCCTTCGTTCAGAACGAGGCCCGGGACAACCTCTCCCTCTCCCTGGGCTACACCATCCCCTGGCTTTACCTGGACTTCTGGGACCTAAGGGAGGTGCGCACCAGCCTGGCCCTGAACCTCTTCTCCACCCCCATCGGCAACAACAAGCTCCTGGATGGCTCCACGGACACCGGCTGGGAGTACACGGAAAGGCGCACGGGGGGCGGCTTCAGCCTGGCCCGCCCCTTCTCCAAGGACCTGGAGAACCTGAGGGTTTCCTTAGGCCTTTCCGCCAGGCGGTCCACTTACGCCCTCGAGGTCTTTGACCCCAAGGCCCCCTGCGACCCCGCCGCCCCCCCCGCCGACCCCAGGTACTGCGACGGCTCGGGCTACAAGGACCCCTCCCAGGCCCAGTCCTTCCTCCCCACCCCCGGCTGGACCCTCAGGCTGGACACGGGCCTGGCCTACGTGGACGTGGACAGCCCCCGCTTCCGCACCCAGGGGTACGAGGCGAGCCTCGCCACGGGCCTCGGCCTCTCCCTGCCGGACACGGGGGGAAGGAGCTTCTTCGTGCCGGTGGTGGTCACGGGCAAGACCTACTTCGGCCTGGACGAGGCCAAGCGCCAGGCCCTGGCCCTCCGCCTCTCCGTGGGCTCCCTCTTGGGCTTTCCCCCGGAAAGCGAGCGCTTCTTCCTCTCCGGGGGCGGGGCCGAGGCCTTCCTCCTCAGGGGGTACGAGGACCGGAAGTACGGGGGGCTCTCCTTCGCCACGGGGAGCCTGGAGTACCGCTACGACTTCAACCTCTCCCCCCAGGGGGGCACCAACCTCTACGGCATCCTCTTCGCCGACGCTGGCCTCGCCGACAACACCGGCGGGCTCAAGTGGGGGGCAGGGATCGGCTTCCAGCTGGACCTAGACATCTTCGGGGCCCTTCTGCCCTCCCTGCGCCTGGACTACGCCTTCAGCCCGGAAAGCCCGGCGGGGAGACTCCACTTCCGCATCGGGCCGATGTTCTAGACTGAGGGGGGTACCCGGGGCTTTCATGAAAGCGTACCTCGGCCTCTACACCGCCAGGCTGGAGCTGGGAGCCCGGAGCCTCAAGGAGAAGCGGGCCCTGGTCAAGCCCGCCCTGGAGAGGGTGAAGGCCCGCTTCCCCGTGTCCGCCGCCCGGCTCTACGGCCTGGACGCCTGGGGGTACGAGGTGGTGGGCCTGAGCCTCCTGGGAAACGACCCAAAGTGGGTGGAGGAAACCCTATGGGCGGCCGCCCGCTTCCTGGCCCAGAACGGGGCCTTCCGCGTGGCCCTGGAGGAGTTCCGCCTCGAGGCCTTTGAGCTGGACGGGGTTATCTAGGGAAGGCGGCGGACCCTCTCCGCCCCAAGGACCTCGGCCGCGTACGCCAGAGCGGCGCGCAGGCCCTCCGGGGTCAAACGGGGGAAAGCTTCCAGGATGGCCTCCGGGCTTTCCCCAGCGGCGAGGCGGCAAAGGATCTCCTCCACGGTGATCCGCGTGCCGGCCACCACCGGCTTGCCCCCCATGACCTCAGGGTCCACCGTGATCCAGTCGCCCGCATCCCTTCGTGGGCTACGACCTCCAGGGTGCGAACAAAGAGGGGGCGCCATATCCCCTCCTGAGAGCCCTCCAGAACGCACCCACCGGCTGGCTTTGACTAGAGGACCTCCGTTTCCTCCAAAGGCGCTTTGCCCACCATCTTCGCGTGGAGGACCAGAGGGTCCAGGTCCAGCCCCCCAGGCCAGACCGGGGCCCCCAGCTCCGGGTCCACCCGAACTTGGGCGAAGAAGCCCGGATCCCTGAGCTGACCCAGGAGGCCGGGCAAGGCCTCCTGGGAGAGGTCCACCACCCCCTCCGTCCCATCGGAGAAACGGAGCCAGAGCTTGAGCCCCTCTAAGGCCTTGGCCTCCACCACATCCACCAGCACAGGGCCCTACACCCGCTCCACCGCCAGGGCCGTGGACCCCCCGGTCCCGTGGCAGATGGCGGCGAGGCCCCGCTCCTCTTCCTTCACCCTGAGGGCGTTGAGGAGGGTGACCAGGATCCTCGCCCCGCTTGCCCCAATGGGGTGGCCTAGGGCCACCGCCCCCCCGAAGACGTTGAGCCTCTCGTAGGGCACCCCCAGGAGGCGGTGGAAAAGGACGTTATTGAGGGCGAAGGCCTCGTTGTTCTCAAAGAGGCCAAAGTCCGAAACCCGCAGGCCGAGCCGGTCCAGAAGCCGCTTGGCCGCGGGGATGGGGGCCTCGGGGAAGCGCCAGGGCTCCCCCGCCGCCCAGGCTCCCCCCAGAACCCGGGCCAGGGGCTTGAGGCCATGGGCCTTCACCGCTTCCTCGGAGGCGAGGAGCAGGGCCGCCGCCCCATCGGAGATCTGGCTGGAGTTCCCGGCGGTGAGGATGCCGTCCTTCCTAAAGGCGGGCCTCAGGGCCGCCAAGGACTCCAAGGTGGTCTCAGGGCGGATACCCTCATCCCTATCCACCACCACGGGGCCCTTCTTCCCAGGGAGCTCCATAGGGGCGATCTCCCAGGCGAAGAAGCCCCCCTCCGTGGCCTCCGCCGCCCGCTTGTGGGAAAGGTAGGCGGCCTCGTCCACCTCCTTCCGGCTCACCCCGTAGTCCTGGGCAAGCCTTTCCGCCTGCTCCCCCATGGCCTCGCCCGAAAAGGGATCCGAAAGACCGTCCCTCAGGAGGATGTCCTGGAGGTTCTCCGGCGCCCCCATGAGGAACTTGTACCCCCACCTTGCCCGGTGGGAGAGGTAGAAGCCCGCCTGGCTCATGGACTCCATCCCCCCGGCGAGGACCAGGTGGGCCTCCCCCGTGCGCAGGAACTGGAAGGCGTTTAAGACCGCCATCATCCCCGAGGCGCAGACCATGTCCACCTGGTACCCGTCCACCTCCTTGGGGATGCCCGCCTTCAGGGCCGCCTGCCGAGGAAGTAGCTGCCCGTGCCCGGCCCGGAGCACGTTTCCGAACACGTACAGGTCCAAAGCCTTCCCCTCCACCCCTACCCGGGCCAAGGCCGCCCGCATGGCATGGGCCCCCAGCTCCACCGGGCTCACGTCCTTAAGCGCCCCCCCAAACTTCCCGATAGGGGTGCGCACCGCGGATACGATATAGACCTCAGGCATGGGGACATCATACCTCTTCGTGCCCAGGCAAAGACGTAGCGCCAGGTATACTGCCCCCAGATGAGGATGCGGGGGTTTACCTTGTTGGAACTCCTGGTGGTCCTGGCCCTCCTTGGCGTGGTCTTTCTATTCCTCCCCGGCACCCTTCAAGCCAGCGTTTACCGCCACCGGGCGGCCGTTTCTGAAACCCGTGCCTTCCTCCAAGGTGCCCGCACCGAGGCCATCCGGCGGGGAACCATGGTGGCCGTGGTGCAACCCCATGGGCAGGAAAACCGCCTCCTAGCCTGCCTGGATACGAACCACAATAGCGACTGTGATCCAAACGAGGCTCCCTTGCGCACCTTAATCCTGCAAAGCTCCACCCTAGAGCTTCGCTCCGGCTTCCACCCCGGCCTGCGCTTTAACGCTCTGGGGCAACTGAACACCGGGGCCAGGCTGGTGGTGCGCACCGCTGGCCACGCCACCGCCCTCTGTCTCAGCTTGGCAGGTCGGGTGCGGGAATCTCCAGGAGGCCAGTGCTAATCCCCCAAACGGGGGATGTGCTCCCCCTCCTCTGGCCTCATAGTGGGAAGCGATGAGGTCTGGCTTTTCCCTGCTTGAGCTCTTGGTGGTCCTCGGCATCCTTGCGGTGGTGGGTCTCCTGGGCTACAGCAACTTTGCTCCTGCATACCGCCTCCAGGCGGCGGCCACGGAGCTGCAAAAAGCCCTCCAAACCGCTCGCACCGAGGCCATCCGCCGGGGGGATGCCGTCACCGTGGAAATGGCGAACGGGGAGCTCCTGGTGAAGGTGGGAAGTCAGACCCTGGCCCGCTTCCGTCCTCAAAACTACGGGGCCACCCTCCAGGCTCCAGTCCCAGGTTCCTTTACCCTCAACGCCCTGGGACGTCCCGGTGATGAAACCAAGAAGGAGTTCACCCTAGCCATGGGGAACCGAACCCGCTCCCTCACCTTGGAGGCCAGTGGGCGCATCCACTGAGGTGAAGTATGCGTGCCCAAGGACTTACCCTTCTAGAAGTGATCCTGGCCATCGGGGTGCTCGCCATCGTGCTTCTGGCCTTCACCGGTTTGCAGATCACCAGCCTGCGAGCCTCCGCCCAGGGACGAATTACCCAGGCCATGGTGCGGGAAGCGCAAAACTTCCTGGAGACACTGAGGGCAAACCCCACCTCCATTCCTGGCCGTTGCACCCAGACCCTCTCCTTAGGAGGCACCAGCGCCTCGTGCCAGTACATCCCGTGCTCCCTCAACGGAACCTCCCTGAACTGCACAACGGGTGTCAGCAACCCAAGGGCCTACCGGATAACCCTTGAGGTACCCGCAAATAGGCCCCGAATGACCTTGGAAACGGTGGTGTACGTGCCATGAAACGGAACCATGGCTTCTCCCTTGTGGAACTGCTGGTAGCCCTGGCCATCCTTGGGCTTCTCCTGGGAGCCGTGCTGGCCTTTACCCAATCCTCCTCCCGCCTGGAAAGAGGGCAGAGGGCCCTGGCCCTCTTAGCCGAGGACTTAAGCCTCACCGCCACAGTCCTGGCCCGGGAGGTGTACCTGGCGGGATACCAGATGCAAGCAGGAAACCCCCTGGTCGTGCAAGGGGGGAACACCCTGACCCTTCGCTTTTTCTGTGAGGGTGGGATGGAGATCTTCTGCTCCACCGCCACCATGAACCAGGTCCGGACTGTCCAGTACAAGCTGGACGGAGGTACCCTTTACTGGGGTGTCTGTCCCGGAGTAACCTGCACCCCAACCGCCACCCACCCAGTACTGGATGGGGTTTTACACTTCCGCATCGCCTACCTATCTGGAGGAAACTGGTCCGCAACCGATCTCACAGTGAACGCCGGCCCTCAAGGCACCAATCCCAAGGTGGAGGCCCTAGCCCTTTACCTTTTGGTTCAGTCCCCCTTGCGCACGGGGGCAAGGGGCTTTACTCCAGGGGATACGATTGCCTGGACTACGGTTCCTAATGGGAACAGCCTAAAGGCTCAACTGGATCTCCCTTCCTCCGCGGGCGGGGATGGCAGGCCGGTAGCGGAGAGGCTTGTGCTGGTGCAGACCCCAAATCTGATGAGGTAGGAGGTGAGGAAATGACGAAAAAAGGGATTGCGCTGGTTAGCGTCCTCGTGGCCATGGTGGCCGTGCTGATGATGGCTCTGGGGATGAGCTACCTCGCTGAGGCCAACCTTTCCACGGGCCGCAACCTGGCCCAGCAGGCCGTAGCCCGCCAGCGGGCCGAGGCTGGGATCGACCACGCCTTGGCCTATCTGCGAGTAAACCCTAACTTCGCTGAAACTCGTTCCGTGAGCGGTAACGGCTACACGGGTACCATCACACCCCTCGTACCCGGAGAAAAGTACCGCATAGAAAGCACCGGCACCTTTCAGCAGGCAAGGCACGCGGCCGTAGCCGAGGTGCGGATAGAAGTTATTCCCACCCAACGCCAGAACCCCCTGTTCGGGAATGGGTGGATAAGCGGCGGACGCATCACGGTCAACGGGGGCGTAGATCTCCACGCAAGCCGCTTGCATGCCGACAAGGGATATGCGAATCTCTCTGGCCAAATTCAGGTTTGTGACGAGAACGGGCAGAACTGTAAAAACTTGAACCAGGTTTCTCCTCCCCCCATCACGGGTGGAGCCGGGGTAGGTGACACCCAGTGCAACGCTTCAGGGACTAACCGTGTAGTTTGCCAAGGCAACCAGCCCCGCTACCAGGTATGCCCCGTCTACCAGCAACCTTCTGATCCAACCTTTACGTGCCAGGACGCCATCACCGGGGAGATCAAGCGCTGGGACCAGGCCTACCGGATTACCACCCCAAACGTGAACAACCTTAGCGAGCAGGCCCTTGGCGTGCGGGTGTCCAGCGTAATCCCCGATGCCCGCCAAAAAAATCTTTGCCAGGTCGAGTTCACCTCCTTAGACCCCGGCCAACCCACAGAACTAACTCGGTTTCTCATTGCAAGAAACGTCACGCCTGTGGGAAACGATACCAATACGCTCTTGAGGCAGGTTCTTCCCTTGCTCTCCGGCTTAAGGGTTTGCGTACAGGGTAACGTCACCCTGCCGGGCGGTACCACTCTTAACAGCGCGACCTTCTATGTGGGAGGTACTTTCCAGGTTAACGGATCGGCCAATCTTCAGGACGTGAAGGTAGCCGCCCAAGGCGGTCTGAATCTGGGTGATGTCCAGGCCACCAACAGCAAGTTTTTCACAAACGGCAATATCAACCTAAACAACAAAGCCCTCTTCCAAGGGGACTCCACTATTGCCAGCATTCAGGCCATTACCTTCAATGGACGGGCAAACCTTCTCAACAACCGTGCCCTAGCCATCATCAGCCAGGGGGATATCACCTTTAACGGCAGGGCAGATACCCACGCCTTCATGTGGGCAGGTGGACAAATCACCTTCAACGGCACGGGAACCTTTATCGGCGGTGCTGTAAGCATCGGGGGCACCATCAGAAACGGGGGCGGGCAGTTTTCTATCCGAAACTCCAATGCGGAGAACTCTGACCTTCCCCAGATTGAAACGGATGGAGGCCCTGCTCCCAGGGTAACCTTCCGGCGGTGAAACATGGGGTTTTCACACCCCTTTCACACCCCTCCCCCATCCTGAGGCTGTACCCCCCCAAAAGGGGGGGTTGACAGCCGGAGCAAGGCCCCAGAGAATACGGGGTGAAAGGAGGTGAGAGGAGCGTTAACGAAGGAAGCAATCGGTTAGGCAGGCAACTCGGCAACAGGCACTCATGGCCGCGCAATACCATAAGAGCGCGGGAAACCTTAAGGAGGTAAGAAACCTATGCGTAACGCAAAAGGCTTTACCCTGATTGAGCTTTTGATCGTCATCGCCATCATTGCCATCCTGGCCGCGGTCCTGATCCCCAACCTGCTCAATGCTCGTAAGCGGGCAAACGATACCGCTGCTGTAGCCTATACACGCAATGTCGCCACGGAGATTGAAGCAACTCGTAACCCCACCACGGGTGAAGTTACTGCCACAGCCTGCCCCACCACCATTAATAAACCTGCCATTGTTACAAACTGCACTGTAACGAGGATCAACAATAACACCGATTTCCAACTGGAAGTAACGTACTCTAACGGTTCCGGCACTAAGGTTACCTACGATAGCTCCACGGGTCAAATTCAAGTGCAATAGCGTACAAAACAGCGGTAGCGGCAACAGCAACTCACCACAACAACGACCACGGCCTAGGGCTATCATCCTAAGGGCCAGGAGCTAAACCCAGCCGGTTTAGCTCCTGGCGTTTTACCCATCGGACTACCCGATGGAACCCCCTACTCCAAGTTTCAAGGTCCACAGGGTATCAGGTCGGCCTGTGTCTGTGCTACCTTGAGGGCAATGACCACGGAGGAGCGCCTTTACAAGCTGGAGGGGATTGTGGAGGGGGTCATGGCCACCCTCCCGGGCCAGGTTGCCTCCCTGGAGGGGCGCATGGAACTCTTCCGCCAGGAGGTGAAGGCGGAGATAGGGGGCCTGCGCCAGGAGATGGTGGGCCTGCGCCAGGAAGTGAAGGCGGAGATCAACCCTGCCTTCAACAAGCTCATGCTTTACTTCACCGCCCTGGCGGCGGCCCTGGCCATCCCCACCTTCCTCCGCTAGCACCACCCCATGCGCGCTGCCGGTGGGTGTGCGGCAGCGCCTAGACCTCCACCCCCTCGTAAATGGCTTCCAGGCTTAGCCCCGTTCCGAGGCATGGCACCTCCGCCACCCCCTCTCCCTCCCACAGGCGGTAAAGCCAACCCTCCTCCTGGCGGAAATAGCCCTCCACCCGCCTTTCCCGGGAGTCCACCAGGAGGTAGCCTTGGAGGCTTGGCATTTCCCGGTAGCGCCAAAGCTTCTCCCTTCGGTCTATGGCCTCGGTGCTTTCGGAAACCACCTCCACCACTAGGCAGGGAGCTTCCTCGTAATGGGTGTGGGGTGGAACCCCCCCACAGACCACCATCAGGTCCGGGTAGTAGAAGGTCCTTTGCGAAACGCGAAGCTTAACCGTTTCGGTGTAAATCCGGCACCCCTGGGCCAGGGCTTGGGGCCTGAGGGCGGCGTAGAGGTTTCCCACAATGCGGTTATGGGTCAGGCTCCCCCCCGCCATGGCGTAGGGCACGCCCTCCAGGAGCTCGTGGCGCACGGGGGAGCCTTCTTCCATGGCCAGGTAGGCCTCGGCGTCCAGAAGCTCTAGGGGCCTTGCCGCCTCGCCCATGGGGCCATTGTACCCCTAGGCGGTGCGCTCCAGGTCCCCTTCCAAGGGCGCCTCTGCCTCTACGTAGAGGGGGGCGAAGGGGGCTTCCTGGTAGAGGCGCACCCGGCCCAGGCGGGCGGCCTCGAGGAGGGCCGCGAAGGCCACCGCCTTTTCCCCCCAGGAGGCGAAGGGAAGGCCCTGGAAGGCTACCTTCCCCCGCAGGAGCCCCTTGAGCCGCTCCCAGGCCTCGAGGAGGCCAAAGCGCTCCCGGCTCACGGCCAAGACCGCCTTCCTAAAGGGCCTCGCCGCCTCCACCAAGGCCCTAGGGGGAAGGCGTAAGGCCGGCTTGGGCAAGGGAGGCGGGGAAACGGGTACAAGCCGGGAGCGTTTCTTAAGGCGCTCCTCCAAAAAGGCCACCGTTTCCGAAAGATCCAGAAGTACCTGCACCAGGGGGGCTTCCTCCCCTTCCTCCCTTGGGGTCAGGGCCTTTTCCGGGGAGAGCTTGAGAAGCAAGAGCTCTGCCAGGATGGGGAGAAGCTCGCTTCTTTGCCTCAGGTCCTCAGGCACCTGGGCCAGGGCCTGGTCCACCACCAGGAGGAGGGGTACGGCCCTTGGGGATAGGCGCCCCCGCCGCAAGGCCTCCTTGAGCTCCAGGGGCGTGCCGGAAAAGCCGGGAAGCTCGAGGCGGATCACGAACGCACCGGGCGCTTACTGGGCAGAAGAAGCCCCACCTTCTCCCGCACCTCCTCCATGGTGGCCTGGGCCACCGCCCGGGCCCGCCTGGCCCCTTCCAAAAGGGCATCCATCACGTAGTCGGGGTCCTTTTTCAGCTCCTCGGCCCGCTCCCGGATGGGGCGGAGGACCTTCATCATCTCCTCAAAAAGCACCCTTTTCACCACCAAAGTCCCAACCCCCGCCCTCCGGTACTCCTCCTTGAGGGCCTCCACCAGCTCCGGGGGGGCGAAGTAGGCCAGGTAGGTGAAGACCAGGCTCCGCTCCGGGGCCCCGGGGTCGGAGAGGCGGATCCTTTGGGGATCATCGGGGAGGTGCTGGATTTTCCTCCAGATGCTCTCCTCCGGCTCCAGGAGGCCGATGGTGTTCCCTAAGGACTTGCTCATCTTGGCCTTGCCGTCTATGCCCGGAACCCTCGGGGCCTCGGGATTCAGAAGGGCCTCGGGCTCGGGGAAGGTCTCCCCGAAAAGGGCGTTGAAGCGGCGGGCGATCTCCCGGGTGAGCTCAATGTGCTGCACCTGGTCCTCCCCCACAGGGACGGTATCCGCCTTGTAGATGAGGATGTCCGCCGCCTGCAACACCGGGTACATGAGAAGGCCGCTCCAAACCGCTTCCTGCTTGGCGGCCTTGTCCTTGAACTGGGTCATGCGGGTGAGGTCCCCCAAGGGGGTGATGGTGGTGAAGACCCAGGAAAGCTCCGTGTGCTCGGGCACATGGGACTGCACGAAGAGGGTCACCTTCTCGGGGTCAAGCCCTGCGGCCATGTTCACCAAAGCCGCCTCAAAGGTGCGCTGGGCTAAGGTGGCGGGATCGTAGGCCAGGGGGTTGGTGAGGGCGTGGTAGTCCACAATGCAAAAAAAAGCTTCCCGCCCCAGCTTTTCCCCCAGCTCCACCCACTGCTTGATGGCCCCCAGGTAGTTGCCGATGTGGATCTCCCCCGAGGGCTGGATGCCGGAAAGAACCCGCGTCATGCCCTTAAGAATAGCAAAAACCCCGCATAAGCGGGGCCTTCTGGTGCCGGGGGCGGGACTTGAACCCGCACGTCCCTAAGGACACACGACCCTGAATCGTGCGCGTCTACCAATTCCGCCACCCCGGCAGACGCAAGGGTCATTGTACGGAAGGGCCCTTTTCCCGTCAAGCCCTAGCGCCAAAGGGTGAGGAGGGCCAGGATTACCGCCAGGGCGCTGAAGTAGAGCATGAGGCGGTTTAGGGCGGTATTGATATCCCCTTTGAGCTCCTGGCGCAAGGAAGCCATATCGGCCCTGAGCTCCTGGCGCAAGGAAGCCATGTCGGCCTTGAGCTCCTGGCGCAAAGAGGCCGAGTCGGCCTTAAACTCCTGACGCAAGGAGACCATTTGCTCCTGCAACCTGCCTTCCAGGGAAGCCATGTCGGCCTTAAGCTCCTGGTGCAAAGAAGCCGAATCGGCCTTAAACTCCTGGCGCAAAGAGGCCATCCCTTCCTGCAACCTGCTCTCCAGGGAGGCCATGCCGGCCTTAAGCTCCTGACGCAAAGAGGCCGAGTCGGCCTTAAACTCCTGACGCAGGGAGGCCACTTGCTCCTGCAAC
>CAMTVD010000028.1:0-9041 GCA_947085095.1 uncultured Thermus sp.
GAGTCGGAGAGGCAGGAAGGGAGGTGGGCAGAACGGAAACTAAAGGGGTTCTCGGAGGTGAAGGAGGTGCTGGAGAAGATGCTTCAGGAGCGGTATGCCCCCCGTACACAGACTCTTACACATAACTCTTGACACGACCCGGAAAAGAGTGAGTGTTACTAAGGGTCGGAAAAAAACAGGATTTCGGAGGGTGGTCGCTATACGTTACTCGTGAGCCTGGCCCCCACCAGGTCAACCGCCCACCGGCCCAGCCTGGGTCGGGGAAAGCCGGATGCGGTAATCCCGCCTGTCCGGTTTGGGGCGGGGGTGGTGCCGGAAACCGGGGTAACCCGGGGAAAGGTACCGTCCTATCGCCACGCAATTCTGGGGTCGTACGAGCCAGCCGTTACCGTGGAGGGAGTGACTCCTGCGCTGCGAGGGGGCAGCGCGCCCGCCCGTGGGTGCCCCGTAGGGCCACATCCCGAAGGGGTGCTGAGTCACGGGTCAAGTGTCTCCGCCATGTGCCCAAAAAGCCATGGTGATGGGGCTAGGGCGGTACCGAAAGCCTCCGCGAGGGGGTTGCCGAAGGGGCCTGAGGAGGGCCTCGAACCGTGCGATGAAGGGGGCAAGTCCAAATTGGTCCATGCGAGGGTTTGCCGGCCCTTACCCGCATGCCCTGAAACCGATCCCATATGGGATAGGACACGCTCCTGGAGCTGGTCGGCTAGGTACCTGATAACACGGTGTACGGGAATGGCGACCCCGCCGAGCACCACGATGTGGTGTGTGTCCCCCACCCCTGAACCCATAGGGGGTGGGAAGGCCCTGGGAGGTGTGGAAACCCCAGGGCTGGGCGCGGGAAAACGGTCTAGGAGGCGGGGAAACCCGCCCAACGAGGACCGGATAAGCGCGGGATCGGCGGGGACGGAGCGGGTGAGTACCGAGGAAACCACGGAAACGTGGTGGAGGGAAGACCCGTAGCGATGTCGGGTTGGATCACCGGTTGGGACCGAAGGTGTCTGGTGGGGGCCAGGCACACCGGGGGGACCTCCGTTATGGTCCAGCCACGGCCGTCCCGAGGCCATTAAATCGGGGGGATCGCCACCAAACGGCAGCTACGGCAGCCCAACCCGGGTTACCGGGGGCACGGGAAGGAGGAAGGTTTAGGGATTTGGATGAGGGAATGTGAGGGTTTTGATATGTTGTGAGGATCAGGGCTGCCCGAGCAGATTGAGCAGACCAGATAGATGAGCGCCCCCGTCCTGTGGGCGGGGGCTTCCCTCTTCGAGTCCCCATGGGGGTTTGTGAACCGAGGTCACGGTATACTCGAGAGCATGTCCAGATACCAAGGCGGGAAGGAGGTAAAAGATGCGGCGTAGAGGCAAGGGAGGAGGATCCACCTACTACGACCCCCACGGGGACCGGTGGGTGGCAGAGTTGAAGTGGGTGGACGAGCTCACCGGGAAGGTGGTCAAGGTCAGGCGGTATGCCCCCACCCGCAAGGAGGCTGAGGCCTTGCTGGGAGAGTTAGCCAGTCAGAAGGCCAGGGGGCTTCTCCTCTCCCCCACCCGTCTCACCCTGCGGGAGTTTGCCCTGGAGTATCTGAAGCGCAAGGAGCGGGAGGGGGTGCGGCCCAACACCCTGCGCCTCTTGCGGTTGGAGTTGGGGCTGGCCCTGCCCTCCCTGCGGGATCCCGGTCTGCCGGATCCCCTGGGTCGTATGCCCCTGCAGCGGGTGGGTCCCGCCCAGATACGGGGGGTAGTGGATGGTTTGGTGGGGCGGTATGCCCCCAGGACGGTGCGCAAGGTGTTAGGCCATCTGAAGGCCCTCTTTCGGGAAGCGGTGCATCTGGAGCTGGTCCCCAGGAACCCCGCGGAGGGGGTGCGGTTGCGCCTGAGGGAGGAGGAGAAGGTGGCCCGGGCCCTGGAACCGGAGGAGGTGATCCGTCTCCTGGAGGAGGCGGAGCGGGGGCGGAGTCGGGAGATGGCTTTGCTCCTTTGGCTTCTCCTCTCCACGGGTCTGAGGCGGGGGGAAGCCTTAGCCCTTCAGTGGAGGGACCTCGACCTGGACCGGGGGGAGGTGCGGGTCTGGCGCGCCTGGACCAAGGTGGACGGCAGGGGGGCCTTCACCACCCCCAAGACCTCCACCGCCCGGCGGGTGGTGCCCCTTCCCCGGGATCTCCTCCTGCGGTTGCGGGCCTACAAGGAGGAGTTCCTGGCGAAGCTGGCCCCGGAGGAGGTGGAGGAGCTTTTCCTCTTTGGCGGAGACCGGCCTTTTGATCCCGATGCCTTCAACCACTACCTGCGTCGGCTGGCGGAGCGGGCGGGGTTGGGGCGGGTGAGGGTGCATGACCTGCGGCACACCTGGGCCACCCTGGCCCTTTCCCGGGGGGTGCCCCTGGAGGTGGTGAGCGAGCGGCTGGGCCATGCCTCCCCTACCATCACCCTGAACGTGTACCGGCACCTGCTGGAGGAGGAGCGGCGGGGGTATGTCTTGGAGCTCGGGGAGCTTTTGGGGGGTCCGAGGCCCAGGCCGCAAGCCTGACCTCATAAGCCCTCAAATGAGCCCTCAAAGCATCTTCCCCCCTCGCTACCGAGGGGGGAAGTTTTGTGTTCTCTTCGTGGTGGGCGGCGTAGGACTTGAACCTACGACCTCTCGCGTGTGAGGCGAGCGCTCTTCCGCTGAGCTAGCCGCCCCCGACCTCTAGAAGGGTAGCACGGGGCGAGGAAGCCTGTCAAGCAAAGACTTTTGACCAAACCCTGACACAAGGCGGGCTAGACTGGGGATGTGGCCACGGTGCTTGTGGTGGAGGACGAGCCCGCGGTGCGCCTGGGGGTGCGCCTGGCCTTGGAGCGGGCGGGGCACAGAGTCCTGGAGGCGGAAAGCGCCCAGGCCGCCTGGCCCCTCCTCAAGGAGGCCGAGGCGGTGATCCTGGACTGGATGCTCCCCGACGAACCAGGCGTGAGGCTCCTGGAAAGGATGCGCCAGGGTCCCCACCCCTCCCTGCCCGTCCTCATGCTCACCGCCCGGGCCGAGGTGCGGGACCGGGTGGAGGGGCTTTCCCGGGGAGCGGACGACTACCTGGTCAAGCCCTTCGCCACCGAGGAGCTTTTGGCCCGCCTCGAGGCCCTCCTCCGCCGGGCGGGCAAGCGCAAGGTCCTCAAGCGGGGCCCCCTCCTCCTGGACCTGGAGCGGATGGAGGCCACCCTGGAGGGGAAGCCCATTCCCCTGAGCCGCCGGGAGTTTGAACTCCTGGCCTTCCTGGCCCAGCGCCCGGGCCGGGTCTACACCCGGGAGGAGCTTTTGGAGGCGGTCTGGGGGCCCGACTACCTGGGCACCCCCAGGACCGTGGACCAGCACATCCTGCAAATCCGGGAAAAGATGCAGGAAGACCCCAAGGCCCCCCGCTTCCTGGAAACGGTGCGGGGGGTGGGGTACCGCTTCAAGGAGGGAGTGTGAAAGCCCTGGAGGAGGCTTGGGAGGAGGCCCGGGAAGGGCTTTTGCTCCACCAAGACCGCCAGGTGGTCTACCTGAACCCCAAGGCCGCCCAGCTCCTGGGGGTGAACCGGGAGAAGGTGGTGGGCCGCCCCCTCCTTCTGGCCCTTAGGGACCACCGCCTCGAGGCCCTCGCCCTCCACGGGGGGGAGCGCCTCCTGGAGGTGCGGGACCGCCTCCTCCTGGCCAAGGCCCTCCCCGGGAAGCTCTACCTCCTGGACCAGACCGAGGTGCAAAGGCGCCTCAAGGACCTGCAAGAGGCCGCCGAGACCCTGGCCCACGAGCTCCGCACCCCCCTCACCGTCCTCCTGGGCCACCTGGCCCGCCTGGAAAGAAACCCCCAGGACCTCGAGGGCCTAAGGACCGCCCGGGCCACCGCCGAGAGGATGCGCCGCCTGGTGGGGGACCTCCTGGACCTGGCCCGGGGGGAGGTGGGCTTCGGGATGGACCCCCACATCCTGGACCTCAAGGCCCTGGCCCTGGAGGCCGCCCGGGAGCAGGGGGTGGCCTGCGAGGGGGAGGAGGCCGAGGTCCTGGGGGACCCGGACCGCCTCCTGCAGATGCTCCGCAACCTCATCGCCAACGCCGTCCGGGCCGCCGGGAAGGAGGGGGTGAGGGTCTCGGTCAGAAAGGCGAAGCCCTGGGCCCTCTTGGAGGTGGAGGACCGGGGGCCAGGCATCCCCCAAGACCTCCTCCCCCACCTCTTCCAGCGCTTCCGCCGGGGGCCAGGGGGTGGGGCGGGCCTCGGCCTCGCCGTGGCCCAGGCCATCGCCAGGACCCACGGGGGGGAGATCACGGTGGAAAGCGCCCCCGGCAGGACGGTCTTCCAGGTGCGGCTACCCCTTCTGGAGGAGGACTGATTTAACCCAGTCCCAAATGCTCCCGAAGGCGCTGATCCAGCGCAAACAAAAGATCGGAAGGAAGCTTTCCCAAACGCCGCTTGATCCTTCGCCGATGCACGTGGCGAATGAGCTGCACCTGGGCTTTGCTGTCCCGATCCAGCCCAGTAGCCTCGGCAGGAAGAAAAAGCTCAAAGGGATAGACTCTCGCCACATTGGAAGTAAGGGGCACCACCACCAAAACCGGCGAATAGGCGTTTGCCAGATCGTTGGTCACCAAGACAGCCGGTCGGACTTTGGCAACCTCCCCAGGACTTCCGGGTTCAAAGTCCACAAGGAGAATATCTCCCCTATTTAGCTCCAAGAAGACTCCTCCAGCACCTCCCTCAGGTCAGAATCCAGCCAAGGGTCGGACAGAAAGGTTTCGTCCTGGGCCAGCTCTCGGTAGGCGGCCGCGAGCTCCGCCTTCTTGAGTTGCCGCAAGGCCATGGCGAAGACCTCGCTTCGGCTCACTCCCAGCCGGGCCCTTACCTCATCGGCGTACCGGGCCAGGTCCGGATCCAGGTTTAAAGTAATGCGCACCGACCCCCTCATCAGCTCTTAGACTATCACGGAGGCGACCCGGAGGCTTTCACGCAGAAACCGAAGCCTCCTTGGGCCTCAAAGCCTCCGCCACGAAGGCGGCCATCACCCCCAGCATCAGGCCCAGGGCCACAGCCAGGGCCAGGAGGAGGCCCCGCCTGGGGGCCACCTTCTCGTAGACGGGGTAAGCGGGGGCCAGAACCGAGGCCCAGGCCTCCTGGTTGCTGGCGATCTGGATCTTTAGGTCCGTGCGCTTCTGGGCCAGGGCCAGGTAGGCGTTCTTGGCCAGCTCCAGGGCCTGGTTCACCGTGTCCTGCTCCACCTGGGCCCGGGCCACCCGGTCCTTGAGGAGGCCAATCCGGGCCTCCACCTGGTTGATCCGGGCCAGGAGGGCGGCCTTCCTGGCGGAAAGGCGGGCCTCCTCCGCCTGGGCATCTATAAGGGCGCTCCTAAGGCGCTGGAACTCGGGGTTGGGGTTGTCAAAGGTGAGGTCCTGGGCGGTGAGGCTTGCGATTTGGTCGTACCGGGCGCGGAAGGCCTCATAGGCCGCCTTCTTGGCGGCGTACTCTAGGGTGATCGCCTCCTTTTCCCGCTCCTGAGCGGCCAGCTTGGCCTTACGGTCCCGAATCCGGCTGTCCAGATCGGCCAGATTGCGCCTCAGGGCTGCCTCCTCCGCCTCGAGGCCCGCGATCTCCGCCCTCAGGCCTACCACCCGGTCCCGGTAAGCCAGGACGTCGGGGCTCACCTCCCGGAGCACCGTGTCCGGCCTGGCCGCAAGCTTCTTCAAACCCTCCGCATACCGGTAAATGGCGTTGTAGATGTCCCGCGCCGTTTCCAGCTCGGTGAGAAGCCTAGCCCGCCGCGACTCTTCTTCGGCGATCCGCCGCTGCAGGTCCTGCACTAAGGGCGCAAGCTTCCCCTCCTCCCCCTTGAGGGCATCCTCCTCCCGATCCAAAGCCGCGAGGTCCGCCCTAAGGTCCAAAACCGTGCCGAGGAGCTTTTGGTGCGTGGGGTTCAGTTCCTGGTTTTTGAGCTTTAGACCCAGCAAGGCTTGGAGGTCCCCCCCCTGGGCGATGACCGTGGCCACCGCTGGGTCGGCGGTGATCTCGCGCTCCAGGGTGAGGAGCCTGGGCTCCTTGGCGAGCTCCTTTTCCGTCTCCTGGAGGCGGGTTTCCTTGAGGGCCCGCTCCGTGGTCAGGCTCTCCAGCCGCTGCCGGATAGAGGCCACCCGGTCGGCGTACCCCCCAAGCTGCCGCTTCCACACCTCCAGCTGGCTTGCCCGCTGGAACTCCGTCCAGGCCCCCTCCGCCTGCTTCAAGCGGGCATCCGCCTCCTTCAGGCGCTCCGCCACCAAAGCCTCCGCCTCCCTCACCGTCATCCCCGCCACCAGGTTCTCTATGGAAAGGCTAGGGAGCTGGGCCTTGTACTCCGCCAGGCGGGCCTCGGCATCCTGGAGGAGGGCCCTTTTTTGGGCGAGGTCCTTCTGAATGCCGACGAGGCGAGCCTGGGCGGAGGCGTAGGCCTCCGTGTAGGCGCCAAGCTCGGCCTGCCACACGGGGATCTGCTCCCGACCCTTGAAGGCCTCCAGGGTCCTAGCCGCCGCCATATAGGCCTGGCGGGCCCTCTCCACCTCCACTTTGAGGGCCGCCTGGGCCTCCTGAAGACGTTTGTTGATAACGGCAAGCTGCTCGGAAGGGGTTCCGATGGGCACAATGGCCTCCTGCCTTCGCACCTCGGCCAGAGTGGCCTGGATGCGCCCCTGCACGGCGGCCAGGTCCCGCTCCAGCCCTGCAAGCTCCTGGTCCAGGCTTACCCGCTCCGCGGTCTTGGCGTCCAGCTCCGCCTTGTCCTGCGCCAGGATGGTGGTCTTGGTGAAGGCCTCCCAGCGGGCCTGGGCCTCCCGGTAGGCCTTCTCGGCGGGGGCGATCTGCTCCTCCAAGGCCTTAAGGCTGGCCTCGAGGCGGGCAAGGGGTATGGCGTTCACCCGCCTTTGCACCGCTTCCACCCAGAGGTTGGCCGCCTTGGCCGCCACCTGGGGGTCTGGGGCATTCACGGTGAAGCTGGCCACGATGGGGGGCACCTGGTTAGGGTTTACCGCCTGGAGCTTGGGGGAGATGTCCTTGACCTTCAGGTCTCGCATCATCCGCTCTATCCCCCGCAGGCTCCCCCGGTCCTGCCAGCGGGTGGGAAGCCTGCCCTCTTTCCGCAGGGCCTCCCACACCTCCCCCACCGTCTCCTCGGAAAGGGCCAAGGCCCTTAGCCCCTCAAAGGTGATGGGGGTAGCCTGCTGCACCTGGATCCTTGGCTCCAGTTGGGTCTGCACCTGCACCGGGGCCACGCTTAAGGTGGCGGTGGAGGCGTAGGTGGGCTCGGCGATGAAGAAGCCGTAGATGAGGGCCAAAACCGCGAAGGCTAGGGGAATGGTCCAAAGGTACACCCGGCGTCGTTGCAGCACCTCCACGATGTCCCGAAGGGTCGGTTCATCTCGGGGGGTCTCCACCATACCGCCTCCTAGTAAGCTCCCTTCCGCGTTAGGACCACCCAGACGGTGCGGGCCAGGAGGTAGAGGTCAAACCACAGGGACCAGTTGCGGATATAGTAGGTGTCCAGAGCCTGTTGCACCTCCAGATCCCCTTCGCTCCGGGCCGAGACCTGCCAAAGGCCAGTTATTCCCGGAGGTACGCTTCGCCTAAGGGCCCGAAAGTCCTCGGGAAACTTCTCCAGGTGGTAGCGGGGAAAAGGCCTCGGCCCCACCAGGCTCATCTCCCCCTTGAGGACGTTAAAGAGCTGGGGGAGCTCATCCAGGCTGGTCTTTCTCAGGAAGTGGCCGATGCCGGGAAGAACCCGGGGGTCATCCTTTAGCTTGAAGAAGCGCAGCCACTCCTCCCGGGCCTCCGGGTTCCGCTCCAAGTACTCCTCGAGGCGCCTTTCCGCATCCGGGTACATGGTTCGGAGCTTCCACACGCGGATGGTCCGCCCCATGTACCCCTCCCGCTCCTGGGCGTAGAAGGCAGGCCCTGGGCTTACCCTCTTGATCCAAAGGGCAAGGAGGGCGAGGAAAGGCAGGGAGACGAGGAAGAGGGGAAGGCCCAGAAGGTAGTCCAGAGCGCGCTTGAGGAGGCGGTTCCGCCTCACGAGGAGATTTTTTTTCACCTCTAGGCCGAGCACTCCAGCGAGGTCCCGGGTGGACACCCAGAGGCTCTGGACGCCGAAAAGGTCGGGCACCAAGATGACATGGGGGAAGGGCAGCTTGTTCACGAGATCGACCATCCTTTCCCGGCCAACCCCGGGCATGGCCAAGACAGTATACCGAAAGCCCTTCTGGGCTAGATGGGAGGCGAGATCCAGGCTACCGAGCACAGGCAGGCCTTCCACCTCCACCCCCCACTTGGCGGGATCATCGTCCAGAAAGGCTGTGGGGCGGAGACCCAAGGCGGGCTCGGCGCGCAGACTCCTCGCCACCAGGGCCCCGCTCTTCCCCGCCCCGAGGATCACCACGGGCGCGCCCCAGGCCCCAAGCCGCACCAGCACTTCCCGGGCTAAGGCAGCCATAAGGGGGACGAGCACCAAGGCGTACCCCATGGCGAGCCCCAGGACCCCCCGGGACCACCCCTCCCTCAGGAAGAGCCACTCCCAGGAGATGAGGACCAAAAAGAAAACAAAGGTTAGCTGCACCTGGCGCCGCACCCGCTCCACGGGCACGAGGCCGTAACCAGGGTAGAGGCCAGCAAGAGCGTACCCGAAGGGAAAAATCAGGAGGGCCAAGGAAACGGAACGGAGAACCTCGAGGGGCACTTTTGCCGGGAACCAGAAGCCGAGGACCTCCCGGGTAGCGTAGCCCAGGAGAAGGGAGGCCTCGAGGGCGAGGAAGTCCGCAAGGAGAAGCCCCGGCACCGCTAACCTGGGGAACGCCGAGGATACGTTCACCCTTTTGCCAATAGCCTTGACCTTAATCTTCACGCCACGCCCCTCGCCTCGTGCGTGTGGGTTAGGAACCAGAGCTCACGGTCGTGTAAGGATTTATGTGTAAGGGTCCGTGTTTAATAGGGGGGCACACCTTAGCACGAGGAGGTGCCCCGTGGACCAGGATACCTTGCGAATCTTGCTGAGGGAAGCGGTGCGGGAGACGGTGGCCGAGGTTTTGCA
>CAMTVD010000029.1:0-38699 GCA_947085095.1 uncultured Thermus sp.
AGGGTGTGTGGCGGCGGGTGAAGGGGTTTTTGATGCCTCGGCGGCACTACGGGGGGGTTGAGGAGCTTAGGGAGGCGGTGGTTCAGGCCCTCAAGGCCCTGGGGGGTGTGGAGTTGAAAATCTTGGGGGAGGGTACTTAACAACACGCGTCCCGTTCACCTTCTTTAGGGAGAGTAGGTGGTCTTTGTCCCCGGTTACCAGGTAGTTGGCCTGGGCCGCCAAGGCGGTGCCCAAGATTAGATTGTCGTCGGGGTCGGGAGAAAGGTGCACCCGTTTGGGTTTGACCAGAAGGCTTGCCTCTCTGAACCGTCTCAGGAACCTACCCACAGCGACCCTGTTGGCAACTTTGGGGAACTTTTCCCGGATCACCCGGCGCATTTCCTCAACCTGGGCTTCCGAGGTAACGATCTCAAATCGTCTTTCATCAAGACCGAGATCCACAACCAGGCGGTGCGCTTTGCCCCGAGATAGGAGGGCCGCTATGAGAACGTTGGTATCCAGGACTACCCTCAGGACTCCTCCAGCTTGCGGAACACGTCTTCTTCCGTAAGGCCGGTTTTGGCGCTTATCTCCCTGGCCAGCTTCGCCGCTTCCTCGCAGGCTTTCTTTCGGCGGACCTCTTCTTTCAGAAACTCCCGAAGGCGCTTGGACCACCCGGGGCCGTAGGCTTCCTTGAAGCGCTCAATCTCTTTTTCCAGAGCAGGAGGCAAGGGCATACCTTATAGATTAACCTAACAAGGCGCATTCGCCACAGTTTTCACTTCGTTGGTCCATCCCCACGTGCGTGGGGACTACTACTACATCGCCAACACCACTAAGACTACTACCGGTCCATCCCCACGTGCGTGGGGACTACCAGGACCTGGCCAACCTGCTCCTGCGGGCTGGCGGTCCATCCCCACGTGCGTGGGGACTACGGAGACCACGAGGGGCACCGCCGTGGCCCCCACCGGTCCATCCCCACGTGCGTGGGGACTACACATGACCAGGACGGCGAAAGCGCCCGCTCACCCTTTATGCGTCTTTTTGGGAGGAATAACAGGGTATAGCTGTCAAGCTCCGCCGCGCCGGGGGATGGGTAGAGTGGGGGCGCTAGAGCTATCTTACTCCACGACCTTCCCGGGCGAGGAGGCCCATGCTGAGGGCGATGAGGACGAAGGCGATGAGGGCTTGGAGGGGGATGGGGAAGCTGGGGATGTACTCCACCGTGCAGGGCACCGGGGGCTTGCAGGCCAGGGTGAAGAGGTCGGGGAAGCGCTGCTGGAGGAGGTGCAGGGCGCTGAGGCTTCCCCCGACCAGGGAGAGGGCCAGGCCGTAGGGCCAGACGCCGAAGTCCTGCCGCCACAGGGCCATGGCCAGCAGGATGGCCTGGGGGTACATGAAGATGCGCTGGTACCAGCAGAGCTCGCAGGGCAGGAAAAGCCGCACCTCCGAGTAGTAGAGGCTACCCAAGGTGGCCACCAGGGCCACCACCCAGGCGAAGGCCAGGAGCAGGGGAGCGCGCTTCATCGGCCCCAGCATACCCCTAAACTGGGAGGTATGGGGGCGGAAGGGCTCGAGGAGGGCGAGGACTTTTACTGGGAGGACGGGCGGATGGTCTTCACCGAGGCCTACCACCGCAAACGGGGCTACTGCTGCGGCTCGGGTTGTCGCCACTGCCCGTGGAGGGAGGAGGAAAAGGAGGGCTAGGCCTCGAGGAGGGCTTCCACGAAGGCCTCGGGGTCAAAGGGCTGGAGGTCGTCCGGCCCCTCGCCCACCCCGATGAACCGGATGGGCACCTTGAGGGTGCGCACGATGGGGATCAGGACCCCGCCCTTGGCCGTGCCGTCCAGCTTGGTGACGATGACCCCGGTGAGCCCCACCGCCTCGTGGAACTTCCTGGCCTGCTCTAGGCCGTTCTGTCCCGTGACGGCGTCCAGCACCAGCCAGACCTCCTTGGGCTCCTCCGGGTCCGCCTTGGCGATGGCCCGCTTCACCTTTTTCAGCTCCTCCATGAGGTTGTGCTTGGTGTGCAGGCGGCCTGCGGTGTCCACCAGGAGGAGGTCCAGGCCCCGGGCCCTCATGGCCTGGACAGCGTCGTAGGCGAGGGCGGCGGGGTCCGCCCCCTCGGGGCCCTGGATCACGGGGACACCGAGGCGCTTTCCCCACTCGGCGAGCTGGGTTCCCCCGGCGGCCCGGAAGGTGTCCCCGGCGCAGAACATCACCTTCTTGCCCAGGGCCTGGTAGTGGCGGCCCAGCTTGGCGATGGTGGTGGTCTTGCCCACCCCGTTCACCCCCACCACCAGGACCACCCGGCCCCTGGGCTCCACGGGCTTGGGCTTTTGCGGGTTGAAGCCAAGCTTCCTGAGGGTGGCCCGGCGCTCGTCCGGCTCCAGCATCGCCACCAGTTTTTCCTTCACCGCCTCCTTCAGGTCCTTCCGGCCCGAGGCCCGCACCTCCTTCAGGATCTCCTCGGTGGCGGGAAGGCCCACGTCGGCGGAGAGGAGGGCCATTTCCAGCTCCTCCAGCACCTCCTCGGGGTCGCCGCCCCAGGGAATGGCCTTGAGGAGCCTCTCCCGGGTTTTGGCCAGACCTGCCTTTAGCCGGTCAAAGAAGCCCATTAGCGGAAGTTGATGCCTAGGCCCAGGCGCCAGACCTTGGGGAAGTTGGCGAAACCGTAGACGTAGGTGGCCTCGGCGAAGAGGCCGGTGAAGGGGTCAAGGAGCCCCTCCATGCCCACAGTAAAGCTGACGCCGGCGGTGGCCTGCCCGCCCAAGAGCCCGCTCAGCCCCCCGCCGAAGTAGGGGAGGAGGCCCCTAAGGGTGGGGTCGTACTGGCCCAGATCCGGCTTGAAGAGGAGGCTGGCCTCGAGGGCCACCCCGGGGGCGGCGGGGGCCAGCTCCGCCAGGAGACGGCCCGAGAGGTTCTGCCGGAGGCGGTTTTCCACTCCGGCCCCAAAGGTGAGGCCCAGGCCTTCCCCATAACCGAAGCGCATCCCAATGGCGCTTTGGGCGCTGGCCAGACCAAGGAAAAGGGTAAGGGCGAGAAGGACCTTCTTCACGCCCTCCAGTATATCCTGGCTTGCGGCTTTCTTCACGAAAGAGCCCGCTCCAGGCGGGAAAGGGTCCGCTCCTTGCCCAGAAGGGCCATGATCTCAAAGAGGCCCGGGGTTTCCAGGCTCCCGGTGAGGGCGGCCCGCAGGGGCTGGGCCACCTGGCCGAGCTTCAGCCCCCTTTCAGCGGCAAAGCCCCGGAGGAGGGTGTCCAAGGCGGTCTCGTCCCACGCCTCCTGGGCCCTCAGGAGGGGAAGGACTTCCCTTAGGAGGGTTAGCCCCTCCGCCAGCTTGGCCTGGGCTTTCTCGGAGAAGGGGTAGTTCTCGGTGAAGAGGTAGGGGGCCTTCTCGGGGAGCTCCTTCAGGGTGTCAAACCGGGGGCGCATGAGCGCCACGGCCCGGCGCAGGTAGGCCTCGTCGGGCCAGGAGAAGCCCGCTGCCTCCAAAAAGGGCTTCACCCGCTCGGCCACCTCCTCCAGGGATAGGACCTCGCGGATGTACTTCCCGTTCAACCAGCGGAGCTTTTCCAGGTCAAAGACCGGGCCGCCCAGGGAGACCCTTTCCCAGGTGAAGGCGGCGATGAGCTCCTCCAAGGTGAAGATCTCCCGCCCGTCGGGCATGGAGAAGCCCATGAGGGCCAGGTAGTTCCTGAGGGCCTCCGGCAGGAAGCCTTCCGCCTTGTACCACTCCAGGGAGGTGTGGCTCTTGCGCTTGGAGATCTTGGTCCTGTCGGGGTTCCTGAGGAGGGGCATGTGGTAGAACCTGGGCACCTCCCAGCCGAAGGCCTGGTAGAGGAGGACGTGGATGGGGGTGGAGACCAGCCACTCCTCGGCCCGGATCACGTCGGTGACCTCCATGAGGTGGTCGTCCACCACGTTGGCCAGGTGGTAGGTGGGGTAGCCGTCGGATTTTAGGAGGACCACGTCGGGGATCTCCTGGTTATCGTAGACCACCACCCCCCTCAGCTCGTCCCGGACCTCGGTGGTGCCGGGCCGGGGCACCTTGAGGCGGATCACGTGGGGCTCCCCCCGCCTGGCCCTTTCCTCCGCCTCCTCTTGGGGGATGTTCCGGGCGCGGCCGTCGTAGCCGCCCTTTTCCTGGCGGATCCTCTCCAGCTCCTCCGGGGTCTCAAAGGCCCGGTAGGCCCACCCGCGCCTTAGGAGCTCCTCGGCGTGCTCCCGGTAAAGGGGAAGCCTTTCCGATTGGCGGTAGGGGCCGTGGGGCCCCCCGATGTCCGGCCCCTCGTCGTAGGGGATGCCCAGCCACTTTAGGGCGGCCAGGATCCTTTCCTCGGCCCCGGGCACGTAGCGGGCTCGGTCCGTGTCCTCTATGCGCACAATGAAGCGCCCCCCGTTCTTCCGGGCCCAGACGTGGTTGAAGAGGGCGATGTAGGCCGTGCCCACGTGGGGGTCCCCCGTGGGGCTTGGGGCGATGCGGGTCACCACCATACCTCGCCCATTATCTCACCCAGGGCTAAAGGTTGGGCTTTAGCCTAAGAGGTAATGGACGGAGAGCTTCGCGCCCAAGGCCTGAGAAAGCGCTACGGCCCCAAGGAGGTGGTGAAAGGGGTGGACCTCCAGCTCAGGCGGGGGGAGATCGTGGCCCTTTTCGGCCCCAACGGGGCGGGGAAGACCACCACCTTCTACATGGTGGTGGGCTTCATCAGGCCCACGGGGGGGCGCATCTTCCTCAAGGGGCGGGAGATCGGCCACCTGCCCATGTACCAAAGGGCCCGCCTGGGCCTGGGCTACCTGCCCCAGGAGCCCAGCGCCTTCCGGCGCATGACCGTCTTGGAGAACCTCCTCGCCATCCTGGAGTTCCAGCCCCTCTCCAAGAAAGACCGTCTGGAGAAGGCCAAGGCCCTTTTGGAGGAGCTGGCCATCTACCACCTCAAGGACCGCATGGCCTACGCCCTCTCCGGGGGGGAAAGGCGCAGGTTGGAAATCGCCCGGGCCCTCTCCACCGACCCCGACTTCTTCCTCCTGGACGAGCCCTTCACCGGGGTGGACCCCAAGAACGTGCGGGAGATCCAGAAGGTCATCGCCGAGCTAAGGGAAAGGCGGGGGGTGGGGGTTTTCATCACCGACCACGCGGTGCGGGAGACCCTGGCCATCACCGACCGGGTCTATGTGATGTACGACGGGGAGATCCTCTTCCAAGGGGATCCCAGGACCTTTGCCCGGGACCAGGGGGTGAGGCGGCACTACCTGGGGGAAGACTACGAGCTTTAGATGACCTTCTGGGCCCTTCTCACCCTTATTCTCCTCCTTTCTGCCCTGGTGGCCTACCTGGGGGACCGGGTGGCCAAGTGGGCGGGGAAGCGGCACTACCGCCTGCTTGGTCTTAGGCCCAGGCAGACGGCCACCCTGGTGGCGGTCCTCACCGGGGTGGGGATCGCCCTTTTCAGCTACCTGGGCTTTTTGCTGGTCTTCCGGGAGGCCCGGGAGACCATCCTCGAGGCCCAGGCCATCCGGGAGGAGCGGGACCGGCTCAAGGTGGAGCGGGAAGCCCTGCTGAGGGCCAAGGAGGCCATGGAAATGGAGGCGGCCAGGACCCTGGCGGAGCTCAACGCCCTTAGGGCCGAACGCAAGGAGCTTGCCGAGGCCTTGGAGCGGGCGGAGTCCCTCAGGGAGCGCTTGCAGGGCGAGGCCAAGGCCTTGGAGGCCCAGGTGGCCGCCCTGGGGAAGGAGAAGGCTCGCCTCGAGGGGGAGAAGGCCCGGCTCGTTGCTCTTTTGGAGGACAAGGAAAAGGCCCTGGCGGACCGGGAGAAGGCCCTAGCGGAGAGGGCTGAGGCCCTGAAGGCCCTGGAGGCCAGGCTCAAGGCCTTGGAGGAGGCGGCCCGAAGGGCGGAAGCGGAAAAAGAGCGGCTGGAAGGGGAAAGGGACCGCTTGCAGGCCGACCTAGCCCTGCTCCAAGCCCGCCTGGAGGAGGCGAGGCGGGAACGCCAGGCCCTCCAGGAGGAGCTTTCGGCCATGCGGGCCAGGCTTAGCCAGGCGCAAAGGAGCCTCTCCCAGGCGGAGGCCCGGGTAAGGGCCCTCCTGCAGCAGGCGGAGGCCCTGGAAGGGGAGCGGGGCCAGCTCTCCGAGAGGCTTTTGCGCCTCAGCCAGGGGCTCTACCTGGGGGAGGTTCGCCTTTCAGGGGAGGAGGGTCGGGCCGTCTTGGAGCGGGTGGCGGAGCGCCGGGCCATTCTCCAGGGCTTCCGGGGGGCGGAGGTGTTGGAGGGGGAGGTGCGGGGGCCGGGGGTTGCGGTCCTCGAGGGGGCGGGGTACCGGGACGGAAGGCTTCTGGTGCGCTTCCGCTTCTACCTGGAAAGGAGGGCCTTTTCCGCCGGGGAGGTCCTGGCCAGCGCCACCTTCCGCCTTTCCACACCAGCCCGCAACCAGGAGGTCTTGGAGCGCCTGGGGGAGGGTGTGCGGCGGAAGCTTGTGGAGGCGGGCTTCCCTCCCGAGTACGCCACCTTTCCCTCCCCCGAGGAGCTGGCCCGGGGCCTGGCCCTCCTCCAGGGGAAGAAGGGGGTGGTGCGGATGGGGGTGGTGGCGGCCAAGGACCTCTGGACCACGGAAAAGCCCCTCCTGGCCTTCCAGCTCCTAGGGGGGCCGCCGGGCCCGGAGGTACCGATCCCGACCCGCCAGATCCCTTAGCACCGCCACCTCTTGGAAGCCCAGTTCTCTCAGCTCCGCCGCCAGAGTGCCCGCATTTTCCGGGGCGAGCTCCAAAAGGAGGAAGCCGCCGGGCTTCAAGGCCCCCCAGGCCTCCTGGGCCAGGGGGCGGGCTACGGCGAGGCCATCAGGGCCCGCATAGAGGGCCAGGGGGCTTTCAAAGGAGAGCTCCTTGGGGGCTTCTTCCCGGTAGCCTTCGGGCAGGTAGGGGGGGTTGGCGATCAGGAGGTCCAGGTCTTTGAGCCCGCCTGTGAGGGGAGCCCTGAGGAAGCGCACCCCTAGGCCAAGCCTTCTGGCGTTCTCCTCCGCCAGGGCCAGGGCCTTCTCGTCCACCTCGGTGGCCAAGACCTCCGCCTGGGGCAGGTGCGCTTTCAGGGCCAGGGCGATGGCCCCCGTCCCCGTGCCCACGTCCAGGATGCGGGGCCTTTTCGGGAGGGGAAGCCCTAGGGCCAACTCCACCAGCCCCTCCGTCTCCGGCCTGGGGATCAGGACCCCCTCGGCCACCTTCAGGGGAAGGCCCATGAACTCCACCTCCCCCAGGAGGTACTGCAGGGGGTAACCGGAAAGCCGCTTCTCTAGGAGGCCAGAAACTCTCGCCTCCGTTCCTGGGGGCGGGGGTTGGGAGAGGCTTAGGAGGAGGGCCTTACGGGGAAGGCCGGCCGCTTGGGCGAGGAGGTCCAGGGCCTCCCCCTTGGGGAGGCCCGCCTCTTCAAGCCTCCTCTCCAGTTCCCGGAGGAGCCTTATCACGGGGATAGACCACCACGTGCCGCTCCTCCCCTTCCCCCTGGCTTGCCGTGGTCACCTTGGGGTGGTTCTTGAGGAGCATGTGCACGATGCGCCTTTCCGAGGGGCGCATGGGCGGCAGGGGCAGGGGCTCTCCCGTGAGCTCCACGGTAAGGGCGGCTTCCTCCGCCAGCTTGCGGATCTTGTCTTCCTGGCGCTTGCGGTAACCGGCGGCGTCCAGGACCACCCGGTAGGCCCCACCAAAGTGCTTGGCCAGGACCACCCCCGCCAGGTACTCCACCGCCTTCAGGGTCCGCCCCTCCTTGCCGATGAAGCGGCCCAGGTCGCCGCCCTTGACCTCTGCCTTGAGGAGGTTTCCTTCCTGGCGGACCTCGGCGTGGTGGGCGGGGTCCAGGCGGAGAAGGAGGCCCACCAGGAAGTTCTCTAGCACCTCTTTAGGGCTTTGCGCCCGGGTTTCCTTTCCCGACTCTTTAAGCTCCACCTCCACCGGGGCCTCTTCCAGCACCCCCAGGTCGGAGAGAAGATCGTCAATGCTCTTCTTCTTCTCGTCCATGGCCTAAGTTTACGCCGCCAGGGGCTTCAGGCTTTTGTTGATGAGCCACTGCTGCACCAGCCCGATGAGGTTGGAGAGGACCCAGTAAAGGGTAACCCCGGAGGGGAACTGCAAGACCAGGAAGATGAAGATCAGGTTCATGAAAAGGCTTTGCCGGATGAGGTCCTTGTTGCCGTGGGCGGAGAGCCAGGTGGAGAGGAAGGTGGAGACCACGTAGAGCAGGGGAAGGATGTAGAAGGGGTCGGGCAGGGCCAGGTCGGGAATCCAGAGGAGGCCCTGGCCGAACTCGTAGTTGGCGATCACCTTCCAGAGGAGGAAGAGGATGGGCATCTGGAGGAAAAGGGGCAGGCACCCCGCCGCCGGGTTCACCTTGTGCTCCTGGTAGAGCTTCATGGTGGCCTCGGCCCGCTTGTTGGGGTCGTCCTTGTACTTCTCGTTGATCTTCTGGACGAGGGGCTGGAGGCGCTGCATCTCCGCTATGCTCTTGAACTGCTGGTGCATGAGGGGCCAGAGGAGGAGGCGCACCACCAGGGTGAGGAAGAGAATGGCGAGCCCCCAGCTTCCCGTGTAGCGGAAGGCGGTCTCCATGATCCAAAGAAGGCCCAGGGAAAGCTGGCCCCAGATGTTGGGGGAGAAGAGGCCGGAAAGGGCGAGGAGGCCTTCCACGTGGAAGCGCACCAGCTCGTTCTGCCCCCCGTAGACCTTGACCTCCTGGCCCGGGGGTAGCCGGACCTCGCCTTCCTTCCCGATCAGCTTGCCCTCGAGGGGCCCTCCTCCGAAGGCCACCAGGGCATAGCCTGCTTTGGGCCGGGTCTGCCAGGCCAGGTAGCGGAACCGGCCCTCCCCGCTGGGGAGGGGCTCCCCTTGGCCCTCCAGGAGGACCCGGGGAGCCCCTTGGGCGGAAAGCCTTAGGGTAAGGGGGAAGTCCGCCCGGACCCCCACGGTGTACCGTCCCTTGGCGATCTCGTAGGTGAGGGTGCCCTCTGGCCCCTGGAAGCGGGCGAGGAGGCGGCCATCCTCCACCTGGAACTCGGCCTTGTCCGGGATGAAGCCCACCGGCCTCACCACGGGGTCGCCCGCGGACAGGTTGGGGGCCTTGGTGTAGTCGCCGATGGCGGTGCCCTTGTAGGTCTTGACGTACCAGCCCACCACCTCGCCCTTGGCGTTGAAGGCCAGGTCCATGAGGTTGGTGACGGCCACCTTTTCCGGAACCCCGTCCCCGTTCACGTCCTGGTCTTTGAAGCCCGCCTCGAGGGCCAGGGCAGGCAGGGCGAGGAGCAAGAACGCCCAGAGCCGCCTCATCGCAGGCCCTCCTTTGCCCTCCTGGGCGGGAAGACCAGGGGAACCGGGTCCACCCCCCCGGGGTGGAGGGGGTGGCACCTTAGGATGCGCCGTGCCGCCAGGTAGCTGCCAAAGAGGGCCCCGTGCCGTTCCAGGGCCTCGAGGGCGTAGGCGGAGCAGGTGGGGTGGAAGCGGCAGGTCTTGGGCTTAAGGGGAGAGAGGAAACGCCGGTAGGTTTTCACGAGCAGGATCAAGAGGCCGCGCACGCCGCCTATTGTATCAGCCCGCTCTTCCTGAGGGCCCGGACCACGTCCTGGAAGAGCTCGGCAAAGCCCGCCTCCCGGGCCTCGGGGCTGGCCACCAGAAGGAGATGGGCCTTGGGCAGGTGGAGGCGGCGGAGGATCTCCCTGAGCCGCCGCTTTACCTTGTTCCGCACCACCGCCTTCCCCACCTTCTTGGAGACCACGATGCCCACGCGCACCTCCGGGGCGGGGAGCCACTTCACGCTCACAAACCGGCCCCGGCCCGCCCGCCCCTTGCGCAGGCGCTGGAAGGCCCGGTCCCCTTTGAGGGAAAGGAGTTGGCCCCCCGGGGCGGGGGGCTTCTCGCCTAGGCGTTTACCTGGGGCGTGAGCCGCCAGCGGCCCTTCTGCCGCCTGCGCTTCAGCGCCTTCCTGCCGCCTGGGGTCTTCATGCGGGCCCGGAAGCCGTGGGTCTTGGCCCGCTTTCTCCGGTTGGGCTGCCACGTCCTTTTCATCCATCTCCCTCCCTGGGGCCTCGAGGCCCCGATACCCCAAAGAGTGTAACACAAAAAGGCCTGTACCTGGTCTAACGGTTTTTTACACCCGGGTGGCATAACGTTGACAAACCCTCCCCGACCCCTTATACTTCCCGGCAAACAGTTGTTAGGGAGGCGTCCTGTGGCCCAGCTACTGGTGGAGAACGTGACCCTCACTTTTGGCGGCTTGGCCGCCCTCTCTGCGGTCTCCTTGCGGGTGGAAAAGGGGGAGCTGGTCTCGGTGATCGGCCCCAACGGGGCGGGGAAGACGAGCCTTTTAAACTGCATCTCCGGCTTCTACCACCCAAACCGAGGGCGCATCCTCTTTGAGGGGAAGGAGATCACCCGGGCCACCCCCCACGAGATCACCCAGCGGGGCATCGCCCGGGCCTTCCAGAACATAGAGCTCTTCTCCGGCCTCACCGTTCTGGAAAACCTCATGCTGGCCCGGCACACCTACCTCACCTATGGCTTTTTGGCGGCCGGGGTGTTCTACGGCAAGGCCCTGGACAAGGAGGTGGAGAACCGGAAGGCGGTGGAGGAGGTCATTGACTTTATGGAACTGGAACCCTACCGCAAGGCCCTGGTGGGCAACCTCCCCTACGGGGTCAGGAAGCGGGTGGAGGTGGCCCGGGCCCTGGCCCTCTCCCCTAAGCTCCTCCTCCTGGACGAGCCCATGGCGGGGATGGCCCTGGAGGAGAAGGAGGACATGGTGCGCTTCGTCCTGGAGATCCGGGCCCGGGGCATCACCGTGGTCCTCATTGAGCACGACCTGGGGGTGGTGATGGACATCTCCGACCGGGTCTACGTGCTGGATTTCGGCCAGGTCATTGCCGAAGGACCCCCGGAAGAGGTGGCCAAGAACCGCCGGGTCCAGGAAGCCTACCTGGGGGTGGAAGCGTGAAGGCCTTACGCCCCTCCTACGAGATGAAGGGCTACACCCTGCCCCAGCTCCTCAGGCTTCGCGCCCAGGAGGAGGGGGACCGGGTGGCCCTCCGGGAAAAGGACCTGGGCATCTGGAACGAGATCACCTACGCCCAGTACTACGAGCAGGTGCTCCTCTTCGCCCACGGGCTTCTCTCCTTGGGCTTTGCTCCCGGGGAGAGGCTCGCCATCATCGCCGACAACATCCCCGAGTGGCTGTACGCCGAGCTGGGCACCCAGGCGGTCCGGGGGATCAGCGTGGGGGTCTATCAGAGCAGCCTCCCCGCCGAGATCGCCTACATGCTGACCTACACCGGGGCCAGCTTCGTCCTGGCCGAGGACCAGGAGCAGGTGGACAAGCTCTACGAGATCCGGAACGAGATCCCCCACGTGCGCCACGTGATCTACGAGGACGAGAAGGGCATGCGGGGCTACCGGGACCCCTGGCTCCTTTCCTTTGCCGAGGTCTTGGAGCGGGGCCAAAAGCACCGGCGAGAGCACCCGGAAGCGGTGGAGAAGCTTCTCCTCTCGGCGAGCCCGGAGGAGGTCTGCCACCTCTCCTCCACCTCGGGCACCACGGGGCGGCCCAAGGCGGCCATGCTTCGCCACCGCAACCTGATCCACATGGGGGTGGCCCTGCAGGAGGTGGACCCCCTTCTCCCCACGGACGACTACCTCTCCTTCCTGCCCCTGGCCTGGATCGGGGAGCAGATGATGTCCGTGGCCGTGGCCCTCACCGGGGGCTTTGCTGTGAACTTCCCCGAGGCGGTGGAGACCGCCATGCAGGACCTGAAGGAGATCGGCCCCCACGTGATGTTCAGCCCCCCGAGGGTCTGGGAGAGCATCCAGAGCCAAATCTGGGTGCGGATGTCGGAAAGCTACGCCTTCAACCGCTTCGTCTATGAGAAGCTCCTAAAGGTGGGCTACCGGGCGGCGGAGTACCGCATGCGGGGAAGGCCCATGCCCTTGGGCCTGCGCCTCGCCTACTGGCTGGCGGACCAGGTCCTCTTCAAGCCCCTCAGGGACCAGCTGGGTTTCCTGCGCCTGCGGCGGGCCTACACCGGGGGGGCGGCCTTGGGGCCCGATGTCTTCCGCTTCTTCCACGCCATCGGGGTCAACCTCAAGCAGATCTACGGCCAGACGGAGATCATCGGCATCGCCTTCGTCCACCGGGACGGGGATGTCCGTTACGACACCGTGGGCAAGCCCATCCCCGGCACCGAGGTTCGGGTCAGCGAGGAGGGGGAGATCCTCTGCCGCTCCGATGCCGTCTGCGCCGGATACTGGCAAAGACCCGAGGCCACGGCGGAAACCTTCCGCGAGGGCTGGCTCCACACGGGGGATGCCGGCTACCTCACGGAGGACGGCCACCTGGTGGTCATAGACCGGCTTTCCGATGTGATGCGCACCGAGAGGGGCACCGTCTTCAGCCCCCAGTTCGTGGAGAACAAGCTCAAGTTTTCTCCCTACATCAAGGAGGCCGTGGTCTTCGGTGACCGGAAGCCTTATCTGGCCGCCTTTATCAACATTGATCCCCAGACCGTGGGCAAGTGGGCCGAGGACCGGGGCCTGGCCTACACCACCTATCTGGACCTCTCCCTGAAGCCCGAGGTGGCGGGGCTCATCCGTAAGGAGGTGGAAAGGGTGAACGCCGAGCTGCCCGAGGAGCTTAGGATTCAACGCTTCGTCCTCCTCTACAAGCTTCTGGATGCGGACGACGATGAGCTCACCCGTACGGGCAAGGTGCGCCGGGGCCTGATCGCCAAGAAGTACGCCCCCCTGGTGGAGGCCCTCTACTCCGGAGCTCAGGAGGTGGAGGTGGAGGCGGAGTATCGCTACCAGGACGGCAGCGTCCAGCGGGTGCGGGCCAAGGTTCCGGTTTTGGATGTGGCCGCGGGGGTGCTCGTATGAGCTTCCTGGTGGAGCTTTTGGTGTCCGGCGTGGTCCTGGGGCTGATCTACGCCCTGGTGGCCCTGGGGTTTGTCCTCATCTACAAGGCCAGCCGGGTGGTGAACTTCGCCCAGGGGGAGCTCCTGGCCATTGGGGCCTTCGCCGCCCACTTCTTCCTGGTTACCCTCAAGCTTCCCTTCCTTCTGGCCCTCCCCCTGGCCTTGGGCTTCACTGCCGTGGTGGGCTACACCTTGGAACGCGTCTTCCTGAAAAGGCTGGTGGGCCAGCCCATCATCTCCGTGATCATGGCCACCATCGGCCTGGCCTTCTTCCTGGACGGGGTCCTCCACCTCACCCCTTACGGGGCGGGGAGCTACGGCTACCCCTCCTTCCTCCCCGAGGGCGGGGTGACCCTGCTGGGGGCCCGGATCTCCTACGCCCAGCTCCTGGCCTTGGGGCTCACCCTGGCCCTGATCCTGGCCTTCGGCTGGTTTTTCCAGCGCTCCACCCTGGGCGTCGCCATGCGGAGCGTGGCCGACGACCAGATGGCCGCCATGAGCCTGGGGGTGTCCGTGGCCAAGGTCTTCGCCCTGGCCTGGGCCGCCGCTGGCCTCACTGCGGCTGCGGGGGGGGTGATGGTGGGTACCATTTCCGGCCTCAACTTTGACGGCTTGGTGCACATTGGCCTCAGGGTCTTTCCCGTGGTGATCCTGGGGGGGCTGGACTCCATCCCGGGGGCGGTGGTGGCGGGCATCCTGATCGGGGTCTTGGAGAACCTGGCCGCGGGCTTCCTGGACCCCTTGGTGCCTGGCGGCGGTACCCGGGATGTCTTCCCCTTCTTGGTCCTCCTTCTCGTCCTCTGGTTCAAGCCCCATGGCCTTTTCGGCACGGAGGAGATTGAGCGCGTATGAGGAACCCTTGGGCGCAGACCGGCAACTACCGCACCAGCTACCGACAGGACACCAGCATCTTCGCCACCCACCGGGAACTCGTCTCCCTCCTCCTTTTCCTGGGCTTTCTCCTCCTGCTCCCCCAGTTCCTCTCCCGGACCCAGGTCTTTATCCTGGACCTGATCCTGGTGTACAGCGTGGCGGTGCTGGGGCTCAACATCACCACCGGCTACGCTGGCCTCATCAACATCGGCCAGGCGGCCTTCATGGGGGTGGGGGCTTACACCGCGGCCCTCCTCGCCCCCCTGGGCCTTCCCTTCTGGCTTTTGATCCCCCTCGGGGGTCTGGTGGCCGCTTTCTTCGGCTTCCTGGTGGGGATTCCCAGCCTCAGGGTGAAGCACCTCTACCTGGCCCTGGCCACCCTGGCCTTCCAGATCATCTTTGAGTGGACCGTGGGCCACTCCCCCCTCCTGAAGCAAGGGGGGGCCATGGACATGCCCCGGGCCAGTTTCCTGGGCTACGAGGCGGGCTTCCGCAACCACTTCCACTTCTGGTACTACGTCAGCCTGGCCACCCTGGTGGTCCTGGCCCTCTTTTGGCGGAACCTCCTTAGGACCCGGTACGGCCGGGCCCTCATCGCGGTGCGGGACAACGACCGGGCCGCGGACGCCATGGGCATGGACCCCGGGCGCACCAAGCTTTTCGCCTTCGCCCTGGGGGCCTTTTACGCCGGGGTGGCGGGGGTGCTCTACGCCTACCTCTCCCGGGCCGTGGTCATAGAGGACTACGTCTTCGCCCACTCGGTGAAGTACCTGGCCATGGCCATCGTGGGGGGGTTGGGCACTTTGGTGGGAAGCTTCCTGGGGACGGGCTTCCTGGTCCTTCTGGACGTGAACATGGAGGCGCTTTCCAACTTCATCAAGGGCTTGGGTTTCAGCGTGGCCGGGGTGGACGTGGCCAGCGCCCTCCGGCCCCTGGTCTTCGGCCTCGTGATCCTGCTCTTCCTCATGTTTGAGCCTCGAGGCCTCTACAACTGGTGGCGACTGGTGCGGAGCTTCTTCCGCACCTGGCCGTTCAAGTACTAAGGGAGGGATAGGTATGCGGAAGGCGATCTTAGGCGTTCTGGCGGCGATGGGGTTGGCCTTGGGCCAACAGCAGGTGACCCTCTTCTGGTCGGGGGCCATCACCGGCCCCACCTCGGAGACGGGGGCCCCTTATGGGGCGGGGATTGAGGACTACTGCCGGCACATGGCCCGGTCCATCCCTGGGGTGGTGCTGAACTGCGTGGTGCGGGACGACCGCTACGACAACGCCACCACCCAGCGCCTCTTTGAGGAGGCGGTGGACCGGTTCAAGATCCCCATCTACCTGGGGTACTCCACGGGGGCCATGCTCCAGATGAAGGCCCTCATCCAGGAGCTCAAGATCGTCACCATGCCCGCTTCCAACCACGTGGGCCTCATAGACCCCCCCAACGGGGACTACTTCTTCATCCCCGTCTCCACCTACTCCGAGCAGGTGGTGGCCCTTCTGGAGTACATCGCCAAGCTGAAGAAGGGGGCTAGGGTGGCCCTAGTGGTCCACCCCTCCCCCTTCGGTCGGGCCCCGGTGGAGGCGGCCCGCAAGGCGGCTAGGGAGCTGGGCCTGCAGATCGTGGACGTGCAGGAGGTGGGGGGTGGCAACCTGGACAACACCGCCCTCCTCCGCCGCTTTGAGGCGGCCGGGGTGGAGTTCGTGGTGCACCAGAACGTGGCGGGGCCGGTGGCCAACATCCTCAAGGACACCCGCAGGCTGGGGCTTTCCGGCAAGATGCGCCACCTGGGGGCGGTCTACACCGGCGGGATAGACCTCCTGCAGCTGGCGGGGGAGGCGGCGGAAGGGTTCCTCTGGGCCAGCCCCTACTTCACCCCCGAGGAGGACACCCCGGGCATCCGCCTGCAGAAGGAGCTGGTCTCCCGCTTTGGCCGGCCCGCGGCCTACGCCCAGAACCACAACTACACCGCGGGGATGCTGGCGGCGGCCATCGCCGTGGAGGCCATGCGGCGGGCCCAGGAGCGCTTCAAGCGGGTGAACAACGAGACCGTTTACCAGGCCATCGTGGGGATGAACGGGCCGGCCGCCTACAAGCCCGGCCTGGCGGTCTCCACCAAGCTGGGCATTGAGATTGACTTCACCCGAAGCGAGCGCACCGGGGCGGAGGGGCTCAGGATCCTCGAGGCCAAGGGGGGCCGCTTCGTGCCCGTCACCGAACCCTTCACCTCCCTCCTCTTCCGCCGGGTGCACTACGGACAGTAGCCGACGAGGGGGGCTTGGGGCCTGGCGCCTCGAGCCCCCCTTTTTGGAGGCCAAGACATGGATACCCTAAACCCTACCCGCCCCGAGGACCTGGGGCCCATCCTCCTCCTGGTCAACAACATTGAGGTGGTCTACCACGACATCATCCAGGTGTTGCGAGGGGTCTCCCTCAAGGTGCCGGAAGGGCGCATCACCGCCCTCCTGGGCCCCAACGGGGCGGGGAAGACCACCACGCTCAGGGCCATCTCCGGCCTCCTCATCCCCGAGGACGGGGAGGTGGTGCGGGGCGAGATCCTCTACCGAGGGGAGCCCATCCACAACCGACCCCCGGAGGAGATCGTCAAGAAGGGCATCGTGCAAGTATTGGAGGGCCGGCGGGTCTTCAAGCACCTCACGGTGGAGGAGAACCTCCTGGTGGGCACCCTGACCCGGCGGGGAATGAATCTCAAGGAGGAGCTGGAGCGCATCTACCACTACTTCCCCCGGCTCGCCGATCTCCGGCACCGCCTGGCGGGGTACTGCTCCGGGGGGGAGCAGCAGATGCTGGCCATTGGCCGGGCCCTCTTGGCCAAGCCCAAGCTTCTCCTTCTGGACGAGCCTTCCCTGGGCCTTGCCCCCCTTTTGGTGCGGGAGATCTTTGACATCGTGGCCCGGGTGAACGCCGAGGAGGGGGTCACGGTCCTGGTGGTGGAGCAGAACGCCCGGGTGGCCCTCTCCGTGGCCCACTACGGCTACATCATGGAGACGGGGCGGATCGTCCTGGAAGGGGACCAGGACTACCTCCTGGAGAACCCCGACGTGCAGGAGTTCTACCTGGGGGTGGCCAAGGGGGGTGGCCGCAAGAGCTTCAGGGAGGTCAAGGCCTACAAGCGCCGCAAGCGCTTCATGTGAAGGTTTAGTGGGGCGTGAGCCCCCCGTCCACGCACAGGGTCTGGCCGTTGATGTACCCCGCCCGCTCCGAGACCAGGAAGGCCACGGCCTCGGCCACCTCCTCGGGGCGGCCGAAGCGCCCGGCGGGGATCTGGGCCAGGTAGGCCTTCTTCACCTCCTCAGGAAGCCTTTCCGTCATCTCCGTCTCAATGAAGCCGGGGGCCACGGCGTTCACGGTGATGCCCCTCCCCGCGTACTCCTTGGCCACCGCCCGGGTGAAGCCGATGAGCCCCGCCTTGGAGGCCACGTAGTTGGCCTGCCCCGGGTTGCCCAGGAGGCCCACCACGCTGGTGATGTTGACGATGCGCCCAAAGCGGGCCTTCATCATGAGCTTCACCGCCTCCCTGGTGGTGCGGAAGGCGGCGGAGAGGTTGGCCTCCAGGACCGCCTCCCAGTCCTCGTCCTTCATGCGCACCAGGAGGGTATCCCGGGTGATGCCGGCGTTGTTTACCAGGGTGTCCAGGCCCCCCAGGACCTCCGCCGCCTGGTGGACCAGGGCGCTGGCCGCCTCGGCCTCGAGGAGGTTGGCCCCCAGGAGAGCCACCAGGGGGCTTCCCCGCTTTTTGGCCTCCTCGGCCACCTCCAGGGCCTTTTCCCGGTTATGCCCGTAGTGGATGGCCAGGGCGAAGCCGTCCTCCGCCAGCCGCAGGGCGATGGCCCGGCCGATGCCTCGGCTTGCGCCGGTGATCAGGGCTTTACGCATGCGCCACCTCCAAAGCCTTTCGCAAACTCTCAGGGTCTACCACGCTAACGGCCTCCGCCTCCTTTAGGGTCCTCGCCACCAGGCCCTTCAGCACCTCCCCGCTCCCGAACTCCAGGAAGCGCTTGAGGCCCCGCCTTTCCATATCCAAGAGGATCTCCACCCAGCGCACGGGGGCGGTGATCTGTTCTAGGAGCAGGGCCTTGATGCGCTCCGGGTCCTCCTCGGGGCTGGCGGTCACGTTGGCGTAGACGGGGAAGCGGGGCCTCCTGAAGGCCACCTGGGCCAGGTCCTGGGCCAGGCGCTCCTTGGCCCTCGCCATGAGGGAGGAGTGGAAGGGGGCGGAAACGGGGAGGAAGACCACCCGGGCCCGCCTCGCCTTTAAAGCCTCCGCCGCCTTTTCCACGGCCTCCTTCCGCCCGGAGATCACCGTCTGCTCGGGGGCGTTGAGGTTGGCGATCTCCACGCCCAGGTGGCCCTCCAGGGCGTTCTGGATCTCCTCCAGGGGCAGTTTCAGAACGGCGGCCATGGCCCCTTCCCCCGGGGGGACCGCCTCCTGCATGTACCGGCCCCGGAGGCGCACCAGGCGGAGGGCGTCCTCCAGCGCCAGGGTCCCGGCGGCCACGTGGGCCGTCCACTCCCCCAGGGAGTGGCCGGCGGCCAGGGCGGGCTCCTTCCCCCCCGCCTCCAGGAAGGCCCTATAGGCGGCGTAGCCCACCGCCAGGAGGGCGGGCTGCTGGTTCTCCGTGAGGGTGAGGGCCTCCTCCGGTCCCTCCCACATGAGCCTTAGGAGGCCGGGGAGGGCGGCCTCGGCCCGGTCCAGCACCTCTTTGGCAGCGGGGGAGGCCTGGTAGAGGGCCTGGCCCATGCCCAGCCTTTGCGAGCCCTGGCCAGGGAAGAGGGCGGCGTACATCAGGCACCCCCCCAGGTGAGGACGGCGGCGGCCCAGGTGAGCCCAGCCCCGAAGGAGACCAGAAGCACGTGATCCCCCTCCCTTATGCGCCCCTCGTCCACCGCCTCCTGAAGGGCTAGGGGGATGGAGGCGGTGGAGGTGTTGCCGTACCTGTCCACGTTCACCACCACCCGCTCCCAGGGGAGGCCCAGGCGTTCCCGGGCGGCGTCAATGATGCGCAGGTTGGCCTGGTGGGGCACGAAGACCTTGATGGCCTCGGGGGTGAGGCCCGCCTTTTCTATGGCCTCGAGGGTGGCGGTGTTCATCACCCGCACCGCGAACTTGAAGACCTCCCGGCCGTTCATGTGGAGGCGGTTTTCCATGGAGGTGCCGTCGGGGAGCCGGGGGGCCACGCAGGCGTGGTAGAGCTCCTTGGCTCCCGTGCCGTCTGAACCCAGGACGAAGGAGCGGAAGCCAAACCCTTCCCGCACCTTCCCCACCACCGCCGCTCCCCCCGCGTCCCCGAAGAGGACGGCGGTGGCCCGGTCGTTCCAGTCCAGGATCTTGGATAGGGCCTCGGCCCCGATGGTGAGGACCTTGCGGGCCAGCCCCGCCTCCACCAGGGCGTGGGCCTGGGCCAGGGCGTAGATCCAGCCTGGGCAGCCCGCCAGGAGGTCGTAGGCGAAGGCGTTCAGACCGAAGCGGGCCTGGACCAGGGCGGCGGTGTCGGGGAAGAGGGCGTCCGGGGTGTTGGTGGCCACGATCACCCCGTCCACCCCCTCGAGGGCCCCCGGGTGCCGCCTTAGGAGGTCCTCCACCGCCTTGAAGGCCAGGTCCGAGGTGTACTCGTCAGGGGCGGCGATGCGCCGTTCCCGGATGCCGGTGCGGGTGACGATCCACTCGTCGGAGGTGTCCAGGTAGGCCTCAAACTCCTCGTTTTTCATGACCCTCTGGGGCGCGTAGGCCCCCAGGGCCAGGATGCCGCTCATGCCTGCCCTCCCGTCATGGGCCCTACTATACCCGGCGGGCCGGTAAAAAGTTGAGGCCCCGCCACGCGGGGCCAGTTCTCTTGACCGAGTTTAGACTTCTAGAACCTTGCGCCCGTCGTAGTAGCCGCACTCGGGGCAGACGGTGTGGGGGGGGCGCATGGCCTTGCACTCCGGGCAGGGGACCAGGGTGGGGGGGGTCAGGGCGTGGTGGCTCCTGCGGGCATCGCGCCGCGCCTTAGAGGTCTTCTTCTTGGGTACAGGGTGCTTGGCCATCTCCAGTCCTCCATTAGGGGGCGGATGCCCCCGCTAAACCCCTGGTAGTATAGCAGAAGCTTTAGAGTTCGGAAAGGAGGTCTTTGAGACCCAGAAGGGGGTGGTGGGCTTCCACCCGGTGGCCGCAGTCCACCAGGTTGCGGTCCGCCCCGCACACGGGGCAGAGGCCCTTGCACCCTTCCTGGCAGAGGACGGTGAAGGGCATCTCGCTCACAAAGGCCTCGGTGAGGAAGGGGAGGAGGTCCAGGTCCGGCTCCCCGAAGGCGTAGTACTCGTCCTCCGCCTCCTCGTGGAAGACCAACTCAGGGAGCCCGGGCTGGTAGCGGAGCATGTGCTGGAAGTGGGCGTGGACGTGGGTAGGGGTGGGCCTGAGGCAACGGCGGCACTCCATGAGGACCATCCCTTCCACCTCGCCGGAGAGCCAGTACTCCTGCCCCCCCACGGCGGCGACGCTCACCTTCCAGGAGGCTTCGCCCTCCAGGGGAAAGCGCTCCTCGCCCACGTGGAAGGCCTCCTGCACCGCGCCCGAGGCGCGGACCGTTCCCCCTTCCTTCAAGAGGCGGGCTAGATTGATGCTGGCCACCCCGCGGTAATCCATCCTTATAAGTATAGCGCGGCCTGAGCCCTTTTCCTAGGGGTATAAACTTCCCGGGCAACGCATAGGGGTTTCTGCTACCCTCAAGCCCATGGAACGCGTGGCCGTGGTGGGCGTGCCCATGGACCTGGGAGCGGGGCGGCGCGGGGTGGACATGGGGCCCTCCGCTCTCCGCTACGCCCGGCTTCTGGAGGAGCTCGAGGCCCTGGGCTTGGCCGTGGAGGACCTGGGGAACGTGCGGGTCCCCCTGGCGGAGACCCTAAGGGGCAGGAGAGGGTCTTACCTAGCGGAGATCCGCCAGGCGGCCCTGGAGCTCAAGGAAAAGCTCATGGCCCTGCCCGAGGAGGTCTTTCCCATCGTCCTCGGGGGGGACCACTCCCTCGCCATGGGCTCCGTGTCCGGGGTTGCCCGGGGGCGGATCGGGGTCATCTGGGTGGACGCCCACGCCGACTTCAACACCCCAGAAACCAGCCCTTCCGGGAACATCCACGGTATGCCCCTGGCGGTGCTTTCGGGCCTGGGGGACTCCCGCCTCACCGAGGTCTTCCGGGCGGTGGACCCCAAGGACCTGGTCCTCATCGGGGTGCGGAGCGTGGACCCCGGGGAGGCCCGCCTTTTAAAGGAGCTGGGCGTCCGGGTCTACACCATGCACGAGGTGGACCGCCTGGGCATTGCCCGCATCGCCGAGGAGGCCCTGGACCACCTTTCCGGCCTTTCCCTTCACGTTTCCCTGGACGCGGATGTCCTGGACCCCACCCTGGCCCCGGGCGTGGGCACCCCGGTTCCTGGGGGGCTCACCTACCGCGAGGCCCACCTCTTCATGGAGATCCTGGCCCTCTCGGGGCGGGTGAAAAGCCTAGACCTGGTGGAGGTGAACCCCATCCTGGACGAGCGGAACCGCACGGCGGAGATGATGGTGGGGCTGGCCCTGAGCCTCCTGGGTAAGCGGATCCTCTAACCGCCAAGGCGCTGCCTTAGGACCCGGCCCACCTCCTGGCCTGAGCCGAAGGCTGCCTTCAGCTCCCCATAGGGTGGGGAGGCTCGCCGGGCCTTGCGGTCCTCCAAGGCCTCCCGGGCCCACTCGCTCACCAGAAGGGGGAAGTCCAGGCCCGTGTCCAGGAAGTAGGCCTCCGACTCCCGCCAAGCCCCCTCCAGGCGGCGGAAGAGGGCGGCATGGTCCTTGGGGGGTGGGGCCTCGGGCCAGAGGAAGCCGCTCGCCACCCCCAGAAGCCAAGCTCCCCGGGTCGCCTCGGGCCAGGCTCCCGCTTTCCGGGCCACGTAGGCCAGGGGATCCTGGAAAAGGAGGGCCCTGGGGTCTTCCATGCTTCCCTTTCAGTTTAGGTGGCTGGGGAAAGAAGAACAAGGGGGCCCTTGGGGGCCCCCTGGGTTCAGGCGGAGGCTAGCCCCCTGCGGCCAGAGCGGGCAGAACTACCCCAGGGAAGAAGCCCAGAAGGAGGAGGAAAAGGGCCACAAGGAAGGCCACGCTCCGGGAAAGGGGCCTGGCTTTGGCCTCCGCCTCCCCCTTCTGGAAGACCGCGAGCCCCAGGGCCAGGTAGTAGTAGGCGCTGATGGCGCTGGTGAGGAGGGCCAGGACCAATAGCCCCCAGGCCCCCGCCTGGGCAGCCTCGGTGAAGACCAGGTACTTGCCCCAGAAACCCGCCAGAGGCGGCAGCCCCAAAAGGGAGAGGGAGGCGAGGAAGAGGGCGAGGCCCAGGAGGGGATCCTTGTGGAAGAGTCCCTTAAGGCGCTCCAGGGGCACCCGGTCCGGGGAGATCTCCGAGAGCACGGCGAAGGCCAGCCCCGTGGCCAGGACGTAGGTGAGGAGGTAGAAGGCCAAGGCCCCGGCGTTCCCGGTGTAGAGGGCCAGGGCCATGTAGCCCGCATGGGCGATGGAGCTGTAGGCGAGAAGCCGTTTGGCCTCCTTCTGCACCAAAGCCGCCAGGTTGCCCAGGACCACGGAGAGGGCGACGAGGAGGGTGAGGGCCTCGGGAACCCCGGGGGTGGCCACCCTGAGGAGGGCGGCGAAGGCAGCCGCCTTCACCCCCGTGGCCATGAAGAGGACCACCGGGGTGGGGCTTCCCCCGTAGACGTCCGGGGTCCAGAAGTGGAAGGGGGCCAGGGCCACCTTGAAGCCCAGGCCCACCAGGAGGAGGCCCAGGGCCAGGGCGTAGAGGGGGCCTTCCCCGGGGGTCCCCACCAGGAGGCTTCCTGTGGCCCCGTAGTGGAGGGCGGCGCCGTAGAGGAAGAAGGCGGCGGCCAAGGCTCCCAAGAGGAAGTACTTGAGGGCCGCTTCCAGCCCCAGCCCCTTCCGCCAGGTGGCCAGGGCGTAAAGGGGGAGGGAGAGGGCCTCGAGGGCCACCAGCATCAGGATGAGGTTCTTGGTGGAGGCGAGAAGGTGCATGCCGAAGGCGGCGTAGAGCACCAGGAGGTGGAACTCAAACCGCTCCGTGCGCACCAGGCCCACCGTCCATAAGGCCCCGATGAGGGCGAGGAGGGTGAAGGCCTGGGAAACCCCATCCACCTCATAGGGCCCCAAGGCGAAGGGCTTCCCCCAGGTGAGGAGGAGGGAGAGGAGGCTTAGGGAGAGGCCCAGGATCACCAGGCGCTTGAAAAGGGGCACGGAGACGACAAAGCCCAAGAGGGTGAGGGCCACGGAAAAGAGGGCGAACAGCAAAAGGGTCATGCGCCACCTCCAAGGATGCGGGCGAAGGCCTCCGCCAAGGGCTTCAGGCCCTTGAGGAAGAACCCGGGGAAGACCCCCATGAGGACCAAGGCCAAGACGCTAAGGGCGGCGAAACCCCACTCCGCCCCCTTCAGGTCCTCCACGGACCTTTGGGCTTCTTCCCAGAAGGTCTTCTGGAAGGCGGTGAGGGCGTAGGCGGCGGCGGCGATCACGGAGAGGAAGGCAAAAGCGGCCAGCCAGGGGCTCGCCTTGTAGAGCCCCAGGAGGGTCAAAAACTCCCCGGGGAAGCCGGAAAGCCCGGGAAGGCCCACCATGGCCAGGAAGAGGAAGAGGGCTAAGGCCGCCATTCCGGGGGCGCTTTGCGCCAGGCCCCGGTAGCGGCCGATCTCCAGGGTGTGGGTTCTCTCGTAAAGCCGCCCCGCCAGGAGGAAAAGCCCCCCGGTATAGACGCCGCTCGCCGCCAGGAGGTAAAGCCCGCCCAAAGCCCCCTCCTCCGTCCCGGAGAAGACCCCTAGGGCGGCCACCCCCATGTGGGAGAGCCCGGCGTAGGCCAGGAGGGTCTTGAAGTCCCTGGCGGCGAAGGCCAGCCAGGCCCCGTAGAGGGCGGAGAGGGCTGCCAGGAAGAGGAGAAGGCCCTGGGCCTCTGCGAAGCCCTCGGGGGCCAGGGGGATGGCGAAGCGGAAGAAGGCGAAGACCCCCACTTTGTAGAGGGTCCCTAGGGTGTCGGCAAGGCCCGAGGGGTGGTTCTCCTGGTGGAAGAGGGGGAGCCAGGCGTGTAGGGGAAAGAGGGGGGTCTTGATGGCGAAGGCCAGGGCAAAGCCCAGGAAGACCCAAAGCGCCGCCTCGCCCTTCACCGGGTGGGCCAGGAGGTCCTCGAGGAGGAAGGTGGGGCTACCCCCTAGGACCTTCACCGCCAGGACCGCCGCCAGCATGGGCAAGGACCCCACCAGGGTGAAGAGGAGGAAGGTGTAGATGGCCCTTGTGCGCCCCTCTCCCCCGTAGAAGAGGAGCATGAGCAGGGCAGGGATGAGGGCCGCCTCAAAGAAGAGGTAGAAGACGAGGAGGTCCCGGGCGGCGAAAAGGGCCAGGAGGAGGCCCGTCATGAGGAGGGCCAGACCCAAAAAGCGCCCCTCCACCCGGGCCACCAGGGCCCCCAGGAAGACGGTGAGGGCGATGGTGAGGAAGAAGAGGGCGGAAAGCCCGTCCAGCCCAAAGGCCCAGTAAACCCCTGCCGAAGGGAGGAGGGGGGCCTGGACGCCGTAGGCCACCCCCCCTGGGTGGCTCAGGAAGAGGTAGAGGTTGAAGAGGAAGGAAAGACCGGCGCCCCAAACCCCCAGATTCCGGGGAAGCCCCAGGAGGAGCAGGACGCCGAAGAGGATGGGCAAGAGAATGGCCAGGATTACCACCGCATCACCCCCAAGAGCACGAGCACGCCGAGGACGAAGAGGAGCGCATAGACCCTAAGGTAGCCGGCCTGGATCCGGGAAAGCGCCCCACCCACGCCCCGCACCAGGCCACCCAGGCCGAAGTAGCCGCCCAGTAGCCCGCGATCCCCGTAGAAGAGGGTTTCCGCCAGGGCCTTCAGGGGGTTCACGATGAGGGCGTTGTAGATCTGGTCCACGTAGAAGGATTCCCGGCTCCAGGTTTCAAAGGCCAGGTACCAGGCGGGAAGGACCCTTCTCTGGAAGAAGGTGTAGCCAAGCCAGAGCCCCAGGAGGGCCACCAAGGCGGATAGGGCGACGAGGCCCCATTCCGCCAGAAGGGAGAGGTGATGGGGCTCCAGTTCCGCCAGGCTGGGCTTCAGGAAGGGTTTAAGGGCGTTGGGCAGGGGGTGGGGCAGGGCCAGGTACCCCGCCAGTAGGGAACCCAGGGCCAGGAGGTGGTTGGGCCAGAGCATCACGGGCGGGGCCTCGTGGGGGTGGTGGTGGCCCCTCGCCTCCCCCAGGAAGACCAGGACGAACCAGCGCATGGCGTACAGGGCGGTGAGGACCGCCACCAGGAGGGCCCCCAGATAGAAGCCCACACCGCCAAAGGGGTAGGTGAGGGTGGCGGCCAGGATAGCGTCCTTGGACCAGAAGCCGGAAAGGAGGGGGAGCCCGCCCAGGGCCAGGGCCCCGATGAGGCCGTGCCAGCGGGTCAGGGGCAGGTGTTTCCAGAGTCCGCCCATCTTGCGCACGTCCTGCTCCCCGCCCAGGGCGTGGATCACGCTTCCCGAGGCCAAAAAGAGGAGGGCCTTGAAGAAGGCGTGGGTGAAGACGTGGAAAAGGGCCACCCAGTAGGCCCCCACCCCCGCCGCCAGGAACATGTAGCCCAGCTGGCTGATGGTGGAATAGGCGACGATCTTCTTGATGTCCGTCTGGCCAAAGGCGGAGAGGGCCCCGTAGAAGGCGGTGAGGAGGCCGATGACGGCGATGGCGTAGGAGACATCGGGTAGGACGCTATAGAGGAAGGAGCTTCGGGCGATGAGGTAGACCCCCGCCGTCACCATGGTGGCCGCGTGGATGAGGGCGGAGACCGGGGTGGGGCCGGCCATGGCGTCGGGAAGCCAGACCATGAGGGGCACCTGGGCGCTCTTGCCGATGGCCCCCAGGAAGAGGAGGAGGCCCGCCAGGGCCAGGAGGCTGGGGTTTTTCAGGGGGCCTTCCATGGCCTCCTTGAGCTCGCTGATGGAGAGGGTGCCGTAGAGGGCCCAGAGGATGGCCATGCCCAGCATGAAGCCCAGGTCCCCGATGCGGTTCACGATGAAGGCCTTGCGGGCGCTGTCCCCGTACTGGGTGTTTTTGTACCAGAAACCGATGAGGAGGAAGCTGGCCAGGCCCACCCCTTCCCAGCCGATGAACATCACCGGGTAGCTGTCGGCCAGGACCAGGAGGAGCATCATGGCGATGAAGAAGTTGAAGTAGGCGAAGAAGCGGCTATACCCGGGGTCACCCGCCATGTAGCCGATGGCGTAGACGTGGATGAGGAAGCCCACCCCCGCCACGATGATGAGCATGAAGCCGGAGAGGTTGTCCAGGAGGAGGCTAAAAGGGATGCCGGGAAGCCACTCCGCCTGGAAGCGGGCCCCGCCCTGAAGGAGGAGGCCCACCCCGATGAGGAAGGAGAGGAGCACCAGTCCCGAGGCCAAGACCCCAGGCCATGGCTCCCGCATCCTTTTGCCCAAGAGCCCCAGGAGGGCGAACCCCAATAGGGGAAGGAGGATTACGGATAGAAGCGCCATACTACCCCCTAAGCTCGGAAAGGTCGTCCACCGCGGTGCTCTCCCGGTGGCGGAAGATGGCCACGATCAGGCCCAGGCCCACGGCCACCTCGGCGGCGGCGATGGCGATCACCATGAGGGCGGCCACCTGGCCCTCGAGGCCGTAGACCCGGGCGAAGCCCACCAGGGAGAGGTTGGCGGCGTTCAGCATGAGTTCAATGGAGAGGAAGACCAGGATGGCCGTCCTGCGGGTCAGGACCCCGTAGACCCCCAGGGCGAAGAGGAGGGCGGAGGCGTAGAGGAAGCTCACCGCACCACCTCCTTCTTCTCCTTCTCCTCGGGGCTCAGGGCGTCCAGGGGCCTGGGGGGCTGGACCAGGGCCACGGCCACCACCGTGGCCACCATGAGGAGGAAGCCCACCGCCAGGAGAACCAGGAGCCAGTCCCCGTAGAGGAGGGGTCCCAGGGCCTGGGGCAGGCCCCCCTGGAGGTCCTTGCCGAAGGCGAGCTTAAGCCCTAAGAGCCCCGAGAGGAGGATGCCCGCCACGGCCAGGGCCAGGAGGACCGCCAGGGGCTTGGAGCGCACCAAGGGGTCAAAGCCCACCTCCCCCTGGGCGGCGAAGAGGAGCATGATCACGAAGAGGAAAAGGACCACGATGGCTCCGGCGTAGACGATGATCTGAATAAAGCCCAGGAAGCGGGCGTCCAGGGCCACGTAGACCCCGGCCAGGACCAGGAAGTTCAGGATGAGGGCCAAGGCGGCGTGGATGGCGTTCCTTAGGGTGACCACCAGGACCCCGGTGAGGAGGAGGAGGGCGAGGGCGAGGCCTTCAAAGAAGCTCACGGCTTCCTCCTTTCCCTGGGGGCTTGGAAGCCCTCCAGCTCAGGGCGCACATAGGGCACCACGTAGCCAGGCTTCACCCCCTTGCCGGTGATCTTGGCCTCGCGGCGCTGGGGTTTGGTGCCCACCACCTCCACCAGCATGTCCTCCTTGCCGTAGATGAGGTCGGAGTACTGGTAGTCCGCCATCTCAAACTCGTAGCCCAAGACGATGGCCCCGGTGGGGCAGGCCTCCTCGCAGAGGCCGCAGAAGATGCACCGGAGCATGTTGATCTCGTAGACCTTGGCGTACCGCTCCCCCGCCGAGACCGGGTTTTCCGGGTCGTTCTCCGCGGGCTCCACGTAGATGGCGTAGGCGGGGCAGGCGGCGGCGCACAAAGAGCAGCCGATGCACTTCTCCAGGCCGTTAGGGTGCCGGGTGAGCACGTGCCGCCCGTGGAAGCGGGGCTTCAGGGCCACGGGGGCATCGGGGTAGGGGACGGTCACCGGTTTGGAAAAGAGGTACTTGAGGGTGATCCCCAGGCTTTGCGCCAGGGCCTTCAGGGTCATGCGCCACCTCCTTTGCGCGCGGGCTTGGGGCTATAGAGGAAGGCCCCCAAGAGGACCAGGAAGCTCAGGGCGGAGAGGTAGAGGAGGTAGGTCTTGGGGAGGCCCAAGGCCACCACCAAGGCGGTGACCAAAAACCAGACCAGGGCCACCGGGAAGAGGAAGCCCCAGCCGAAGCGGATGAGCTGGTCGTAGCGCAGGCGGAACCAGGTGGCCCGGATCCAGATGAAGAGGAAGAGGAAGAAGGCGATCTTCACGAACATCCAGAGGTAGGGGACCTCGAGGAAGGGCATGGTCCAGCCCCCCAGGAAGAGGGTGGGGATGAGGGCGCTGGCGGTGATGAAGTGGATGTACTCCGTCATCTGGAAAAGGGCCCACTTGATGGAGCTGTACTCCGTGTGGTACCCGCCCACCAGCTCCTGCTCCGCCTCGGGGAGGTCAAAGGGGGTGCGGGCGGCCTCGGCCAAGGCGGCGATGGCATAGACCAGGAAGGCGGGGAAGGCGTAGAGGAAGAGCCAGCCATGCTCCTTCTGCCAGTTGACGATATCGTTCAGGTTGAGGCTTCCCACCAGGAGGACGGGGGAGAGGAGGGCGATCCCCAGGCCCAGCTCGTAGGAGATGAGGCTGGCGGAGGAGCGCAAGGAGCCCAGGAGGCTGTACTTGCTCCCCGAGGCCCAGCCCGCCAGGAAGATGCCGTAGATGGCCATCTCGCTCACGGCGAAGAGGTAGAGGAGGCCCAGGTCCAGGTTCAGCACCCAGGGCTGGTAGCCGAAGAAGCTCCCCGGGGGGCCAAAGGGGATGGCCCCGAAGGCCAGGAGGGCGAAGACCACGCCGATCAGGGGGGCGAGGACGAAGAGGACCTTGTCCGCCTTATCCACCACGATGTCTTCCTTGAAGATGCTCTTGATGGCGTCGGCGATGGGCTGGAAAAGGCCCCCTGGCCCCACCCGGTTCGGGCCCAGGCGGATCTGGAAGCGGGCTAAAAGCCTCCTTTCAATGAGGGTCATGAAGGCGAAAGCGGTGAGGAGGCCGATGACCACCAAGAGGGCCTTCAGGGCCACCATCCAGTAGGGGTCAAGGGGATAGTTCACGCTTCACCTCCTGCGGGAACCAACGTGCGCCCCTCCACCAAAAGGCCTGCGGCGGGCCCCAGGGCCGAGAGGTAGAGGAAGCCCCTGGGGAGGTCCTCCCGGAGGATCACCTTGGCCTCCATGGGGCCGTAAGGCGTTTCCACCGCCACTAGGCTTCCCTCCAGGAGAGCCTCGCCCCGGGCGGTCTCCGGGTGGACCCAAAGTTCGGGGCTCGCCGCCTCCTGGGCCTTGCCCTTGGCCTGCCAGGCCTTCCACATGCTGGGCCTGAGGTAGAGAGGGCCCCTTAGGGCCTTGGGGCGCAAGGCCTTGCTCCGGTAAGGAAGGAGGCCCATGGCCTCGGGCACCTTTTTGGCCTTAAGCTCCCTTGCCGCCTCCAGGTGGAGCCGGAAGGGGGGCCTTACCCCCAGGGCCTCGGCCAGGAGGGCCAGGGTCTGCAGGGCCCCTTCCGCCTCCCCGTTGGCAATGGGGGCAGGGGCCAGGGGGAGGACCCGGCCTTCCAGGTTCACCACATGCCCCCGCTTCTCGTAGAAGGTGGGAGCGGGGAGGACCACGTGGGCGTACCGCTCCGCCAGGGGGTGGGGGTGGCTCAGGTGCATGACCACGAAGCGCTTGCCCTTGAGGGCCTCCTCCGGGGGCAGGAAGCCGTAGTAGGCGTAGGGGGCCCCAGCCTCGTCCCAGGCCGCCCCCTTCTCCCCGGGCCAGACGCCCATGGCCTCGAGGCCCCGGGCGTTCGCCGCCGGGGTCATGGCCAGGACCTTGGCCCCCTTGCGCTCGGAAAAAAGCCTCGCCCTTTCCGCGGCCACGGTGTCCTGCAAAACCCCCGCTCCCAGGATGAGGACGGGGTTTTGGGCCCTTTCCCACAGGGCCTTGGCCTTCTCCACCGCCTCGCCGCCCGCCTTTTCCCCTAGGAGGCCTAGGAGGATCTCCCGCTCCTCCCCGGGGGCGTGGATCCCGTGCACCTCCGCCCACGCCATGAGGGGGGTGCGGTAGGGGGCGAAGACGGCCATCTTATCGGTGCGGCGGGGCATCCTTTCCTTGATCTGCAGGTCGGCGAGGGGGGTGCCGTGGGCGAAGCGGTGGGGGGGCTTGAGGTCCCGCACGAACTCGGAAAGCCGGAGGTGCAGGATGGGGGCCTCTTCCGTGGGGTCCCCCAGGATGAGGGCGAAGTCCGCCTCCAGGAGGTCCTCCATGGTGGCGGCGGGAAAGAGGCTCGCCGGCGCGGCGGTGCGGCCCTGGAAGTCCAGGTGGGGGGTCTTGAGGGCCTTGGCCAGCTCCGCCGCCATGAGGCCCTCCTCGAGGGTGGCGTCGTGGGCCAGGTAGATCCCCACCTCCTCCCCCCTGGCCCCCGCAAGCCCCTCCTTCAGGGCCAGGAAGGCCTCCTCCCAACTGGCCTCCAAAAGCTTCCCGTCCTTGCGCACCAGGGGGGTCTTGAGGCGCTCCTGGTCCGCCCACTCGTGGCCGAAGCGGCCGGCGTCGCAGATCCAGATCTCGTTGACCTCGGCCACCTCCCGGGCCCGGACCCTCAGGAGCTCCCCGCTCCTTGTGTCGGCGGTGATGCCGCACCCCACGGGGCAGAGGGCGCAGGTGGTGGGGGTCTCCTCCATCTCCCAGTTCCGGGCGCGGAAGCGGGCGGTGAGGTCCAGAAGGGCCCCCACGGGGCAGATGTCGGTGATGTTGCCGGAAAACCCGGAGGGCAGGCCGAAGTCCATGGTGCCGATGAAGGTGTGCACCCCCCTCTCTATGAAGTCCAGGACCTCGTCCCCTGGGACCTCCTCAAAGTAGCGCACGCACCGCTTGCAGTGGATGCACCGCTCCCGGTCCAGAACGATGAAGGGGGAGAGGGGGTGGTGCTTGTCCACGTGGCGGCGGGTGAACTCAAAGCGGGTGTAGACGGGGAGGGAGAGGGGGTCCTTCTGGTAGTACTTCTCGTAGAGCCCGTACTCCACGGTGCGGTCCTGGAGCTCGCAGGCCCCGCCCTTGTCGCAGGTGGGGCAGTCCAGGGGGTGGTTGAGGAGGGTGAACTCCACCATGCCCGCCTGGGCCTCCCGCACCACCTCCGAGAGGGTGTCCACCACCATCCCCTCGGTCACGGAGGTGACGCAGCTCGCGGCGAGCTTGGGCTGCCACTGGATCTCCGGCTCTCCCCTTTCGTCCAGCAGGGGCTTGCCGTCTGGCCCCCGCTTGGGGAGGCCGATCCGCACCAGGCACATGCGGCAGGCCCCGATGGGGGAGAGGTGCTTTTCCGAGCAGAAGAGGGGAACATCGTACCCCGCGTGGAAGACCGCGTCCATGACGCTGGTTCCCGGGGGCACCTCCACGATGCGGTCGTTGACCTTGACCCTAACCACCTTCACCTCCAGAGGTTTGGCCTGGGGACGGGCTTCTTCTCCCGCGCCAGGGCCAGGTACTGGTCCTTGAAGTGCCGCAAAGACCCCTTGACCGGCCAGACGGCGGCGTCCGCCAGGGGGCAGAAGCTCCGGCCCTCAATGAGGGGGAGGAGGGCCTCGAGGGTCTCCACGTCCCTCTCCTCACCCTCCCCTTTGCCGATGGTGGCGAAGAGGTTGACCATGAACCCCGCCACCCCCTCGCGGCAGGGGGTGCACTTGCCGCAGGACTCGTGGGCGTAGAAGCGGGTCACGTTCCACATGGCGTCCACCATGCTCACCCGCTCGGGGATCAGGATCACCCCCCCGGTGCCCAGCATGGAGCCTTTGGCCTGCAGGTGCTCGTAGCTCATGGGGGTGTTCAGGACCTCCTCGCTGAAGGGGAGGGGCGGGGTGGAGGAGCCCCCGGGGATGAGGGCCTGGATGGGCTCCAAGGGGCCTCCCGCCCACTCGTAGATGAGCTCGCGCAAGGTGGTTCCCATGGGGAGCTCGTAGACCCCGGGGCGCTTCACGGGGCCGGAGATCTGGTAGAGCTTCATCCCCTTGGACTGCTCCGTGCCCATGGCGGCGAACCAGTCCGCCCCCCTCTCCAGGATGGGCACCACCGCGGCCAGGGTCTCCACGTTGTTGATGGTGGTGGGCTTGCCCCAAAGCCCCGACTGGGCGGGGAAGGGGGGCTTGAGGCGGGGGTTGGCCCGAAGGCCTTCCAGGGAGTTCATGAGGGCGGTCTCCTCCCCGCAGATGTAGGCCCCGGCTCCCCGGTGGACGTGGAGGTCAAAGGAGAAGTCCGTGCCGAAGAGGTTTTTCCCCAGGTACCCCCGGGCCCGGGCCTCGGCGATGGCGGCCTCGAGGCGGTCCGCCGCCCGCCTGTACTCCCCCCGGACGTAGATGTAGCCCACCGTGGCCCGGATGGCGTAGCCGGCGATGATCATCCCCTCAATGAGGAGGTGGGGGACGTCCTCCAGGATGTAGCGGTCCTTGAAGCTCCCAGGCTCGGACTCGTCGGCGTTGCAGATGAGGTAGTGCTGCTGCCCATCCTTGGGCATGAAGCTCCACTTGAGCCCGGTGGGGAAGCCCGCCCCGCCCCGGCCACGGAGCCCCGAGCGCTTCACCTCTTCTATGACCTCCTCCGGGGTCTTCTCTCTCAGGACCCTTTTGGCCGTCTCGTACCCTCCCTGGGCCAGGTAGAAGTCCAGGGTCCAGGAGCCCTCCTTCCCCACGTGGGCGTAGAGGGTCTTCTCAAAGCGGGGGTCCAGTCCGGAAACGATGGGTCCGGTCATACCTCCACCTCGTGCACGTGGTGGCCGCACTTTCCGGGAAGCGGGATCTCCTCCAGGCGCTTCCCCGCCTTTAGGCCTTCAAGGAGGGCCCTTAGCCTTTCCCTGGTCACGCACTCCACGTAGGGCTCGTCGTTCACCTGGACCACGGGGGCGGTGTGGCAGGATCCCAAGCACTCCACCTTCTGCACGCTAAAAAGCCCGTCCGGGGTCACCTCCCCGGGGCCGATGCCCAGCTCCTGGGTAAGGTGGTCCCAAAGCTCCTCCGCCCCCGCCAGCTTGCAGCTTAGGGTGGCGCAGACCTGGAGATGGTACTTTCCTGTGGGCACGAACTGGTAGTAGGAGTAAAAGCTCGCCACCCCCATGACCTCCGTGGCCGTGGTGCCCACGAGCCTGGCGATCTCCTCCACCCTTTCGGGACGGATCCAGCCTTCCTCCTGCTGCACCCGCCTTAAAAGGGGCATGATGGCCGCCCTCCGGCCCTCGGGCGGGTACTTGGCGAAGGTCGCCTCCAGGAAGTCCTCTTTGTCGTCAAAAAACCCCATCTTCCCTCCTATCGGTCCACGTCCCCCATCACGGGGTCCAGACTGGCGATGATGGCCACCATGTCGGGCACCTGCTCCCCTTTGCAGGCGTAGGGGAGGCTTTGCAGGTTGACGAAGCTGGGAGCCCGCACCTTGACCCTATAGGGCATGCTCCCCCCGTCGGAGACGATGTAGTAGCCCAGCTCCCCCCGGGCCGACTCCGTGGGCACGTAGACCTCCCCCTTGGGGGGGTGGAAGCCCTCGGTGTAAAGCTTGAAGTGGTAGATGACCGCCTCCATGGAGGTCTCCAGGAGGTGCCTGGGGGGCGGGGTGATCTGGGGGTTGGGGTCGCAGATGGGGCCGGGCTCCAGCCTCTCCAGGGCCTGCTGGATGATCTTCACCGACTCCCGCATCTCCCGGATGCGGATGAGCATCCGGTCAAAGACATCCCCCTTCTCCCCCAGGGGCACCTCAAACTGGTAGGTGTCGTAGCCGGCGTAGGGGTAGGCCTTGCGCACGTCGTAGTTCACCCCGCTGGCCCTCAAAGAGCCCCCGGTGAGGCCCAGGTTGATGGCCACCTCCGGGGGGATGACCCCCACGCCCCGGGCCCGCTCGTGGAAGATGGGGCTTTCCGCGAAGAGGGCCTCGTACTCGTCTATGCGGTGGGGGAGGACCTCTAAAAGCTTCTTCAGCTCGGGGACGAACTCCTCGGGCAGGTCCTCCTTGACCCCGCCGATGCGGATGTAGTTGTGGTGGAAGCGCTGGCCGCTGACCCACTCAAAGAGGTCCAGGATGGCCTCCCGCTCCCGGAAGGCGTAGAAGAAGGGGGTGAGGGCCCCGAGGTCTAGTAGCCCCGTCCCCAGGAAGACCAGGTGGCTGGCCAGACGGGAGAGCTCGTTGAGGATTATCCGGATCGTCTCCGCCCTCTTGGGCACCACCGCCCCCACCAGCCGCTCCACCGCCAGGGCGTAGGCCAGGTCGTGGGCGAAGGAGTGGAGGTAGTCCATCCGGGGGGTGTAGGTGAGGTTCTGGAGGTAGGTGCGGTACTCCATGTTCTTCTCAAAGCCCGTGTGGAGGTAGCCGATGTGGGGCACGAGGTCCAGAACCTCCTCTCCCGAGAGGGTGATCACCACCCGCAAGACCCCGTGGGTGGAGGGGTGCTGGGGCCCCACGTTCAGGGTCATGACCTCGGTGCGGAGCTCCCGGGGCTCCTCTGGGATTGGGGCATCCAGTTCCAGATAGTCCTTCATTTGACCTCCTTGGCCTTCATGAGGTCGGCCCAAAGGGCGCGGTAGCCCTTGCGGCTACCCCCGCGGTAGAGGGTGAGGCCAGGGCTCTTACCGGTGATGGCCGCCCGGAACTCGCTGGGGACGATGTACCGCCCCTCGCGGAAGAGGGTGGGGGTCTCCCCCAAGGGGAAGTCCTTGCGCAGGGGGTGGCCCTCGAGGTCCTCGGGGGTGAGGATCTTGCGGAGGTCGGGGTGGCCCTCAAAGAGGATGCCGAAGAGGTCGTAGACCTCCCTCTCCAGGAAGTTGGCGCTTCCCCAGAGGTCGGTGACCGTGGGGAGGCGGGGGTCCTTCTCCGGCACGTAGACCCGCGCGAAGAAGCGGCTTCCGTCCCCGTCCTTCCACCCCGGCAGGGAGACCAGCTCGTAGACCACGGCGAAGCGCTCAGGTTTGGGGTCCGGGTACTCCAGGTAGTCCAGGCCCACGATGTCGGCCAGGTAGTTGAAGCCCAGGTCCCGGTAGTGGGCCATGGCCGCCTTGAAACCCTCCCGAGGGAGGACCACCCAGAGGTTGCCCAGGCCGTTATCCTCCACGGGATAGCCCTTGACCCGGGCCTCTTCCAGCACTCGGTCAAGCCGCATCCTCTACCCCCTTGCCCGCTTCCAGGCGGCCACGGGGGGAAGCCTCTCCCCCCGGTCGTTATGGGCCTGGCCGCGCACCTTCTTCTGCAGCTGCATCACCGCGTAGATGAGGGCCTCGGGGCGCGGGGGGCAGCCCGGGACGTAGACGTCCACGGGGACCACCGAGTCCACGTTCTGGACGATGGCGTAGTTGTTGAACATCCCCCCAGAGCTGGCGCAGGCCCCCATGGAGATGACCCACTTGGGGTCGGGCATCTGCTCCCAGACCCGGCGCATCACCGGGGCCATCTTTTTGGAAAGCCGTCCGGCCACGATCATCACGTCCGCCTGCCGGGGCGAGGCCCGGAAGACCTCGCTCCCGAAGCGGGCCAGGTCGTTTCTGGCGTCGGTGGAGGCCATCATCTCAATGGCGCAGCAGGCGAGGCCAAAGGTGGCGGGCCACAAGGAGTTGCTCCGGCCCCAGGCCACCAGCTTCTCCAAGGTGGTGAAGAGGATGCCCTCTCTTTCCAGCTCCTGGACGTCCTTTTCAAAGAGGTCCTTCAGTGCCACCGCATCACCCCCTTCCACCACTCGTAGAGGAAGCCCACGAGGAGGAGCAGGGTGAAGCCCACGACCCCCAGGAAGCCGTATAGGCCCAGCTCCCCGGCGCTCACGGCGTAGGGCCAGAGGAAGGCCACCTCCACGTCAAAGAGGATGAAGAGCATGGCCACCACGTAGAAGTGGACGGGAAACCGCTTCACCTCCCCGGCGGGGTCGTTCCCCGACTCGTAGGGCATGAGCTTGGCCCGCCCCGGCTTCTTGGGTCCCAAGAGGGCCCCCACCGCGAGGGCCGCCACCCCGATGAAAAGGGCCACCCCCAGGTAGATCAGGATGTTCACGTACTCTGCGCTCGGCGCCAAGGTCCCCTCCTTTCGTGCATCTCTTCACGAGGCAGGGCCCCAACCTTCCCTAGGCCCCCCTCACTTCCCGCCCATCTTACTACCCTTATTCCGGGACAAAAGGGAAGGGGCTACACCGCCTTGGGGATAAACCGGTGTAAGCCCCTTGCTTATGCTTCGGAGAAGGCTACACCGAGGTGTAAAGCCAGTCCTTCAGGCGTCGGAAGGTTTCCAGGTCCAGCTCCTCTGCCCGCACAGCTTTGGGGAGGCCTAAGGCGGCGAGGGCCGCCTCCACCTTTTCCCGGGGGTAACCCGCGGAGGCCAGGGCGTTGGCCAGGGTCTTGCGCCGCTTGGCGAAGGCGGCCTCGAGGAGGGCGAAAAGCTCTGGATCATCGGGGACCCCCTTGGGGGTCAGGCGCACCAGGGAGCTTTGCACCTTGGGCGGGGGGAAGAAGGCCCCGGGGGGGAGGTCAAAAAGCCTTTCCGCCTGGGCGTGATGGGCTACCCGCAAGGAGAGGAGGCCGTAGGCGGGGGTCTTGGGCTTGGCCGTCATGCGCTCGGCCACCTCCTTCTGCACCAGGAAGACCAGGCGGGCGAAGCGGCCCGACTTGAGGAGGCGGGTGACCAGGGGGGTGGCGATGTGGTAGGGCAGGTTGGCCACCAGGAGGCTCCCTTCCGGCACCTCCTCCCAGGGGTAGTCCAGGGCATCCTGGAAGACCAGCTTCACGGGGAGGCCCTTTAGGCTTTCCTCCAGGAGGGGTTTTAGGCGCTGGTCCTTCTCTATGGCCACCACCTCCGCCCCCGCCTCGAGGAGGGCCCGGGTCAGGACCCCAAGCCCCGGCCCCACCTCGTACACGGGCCCGGTGAAGGGTTTGGCCGCCTCCACGATGCGGCGGAGATGGGCCTCGGACACCAGGAAGTTTTGCCCGAAGCGCTTGTCGGCGAAGAGGCCGTGTTGGGCCAAGAGTTCCCGTACGCGCTTGGGGGAGGTGAGGGGGTTAGCCATGGAGGCGCTTCACCTGGACCTTTAGGGGCTCCGCCTCGAGGTCCAGCTCCAGGTACTCCCCCAGGTCCAGGGCGTCTATGAGGGCGAAGCGGTCCTTGAGGAGAATCCCCTCCTTCATGGGCACGTGGCCGTAGACCCCGAAGCGGTAGCCCATGCGCTCCACGTAGTCCGGGGTGCGGAACCACCAGGTCTTGGGCTCGCTTTGGGCGTAGAAGAGCTCGTCGTACTCCTGGAGCCAGGGCACCGGGCCCACGTGGGCGAAGTGAATGCCCGAGAGGGAAAGCTCCCTGGGAAAGCGGGCGAACCAGGCCTTGAGGGCCTCGGGCAGAGGCTTTCCCCCGTATTCGGGGTGGAACTCCAGGTGCCGGAGGTGGTGGTTTCCCAGGATGGGTTCCCCTTTGAGGGCGGCCTCGTCGTGGTTGCCCAGGAGGATGGTCACGTGGCCTTCGGCCTCCTCCTGGAAGGCCTTGAGGCGGAAGAGTTCGCGGATCTGCGCCCCCGCCGCCAGGCGCAGGTGGGTGGGGTCCTTTGGGTCGTAGGGGGAAAGCCCGGTGAGGCGCTCGTAGTCCCTGGGGGTCTTGGGGTGGACCAGGTCCCCCAGGAGGACGAGGTGCGTCCTTCCCGAGCGCAGGAACTCTGTGGGACGGAGTCCGGGGTCCGCAAGCCCCTCGGCCCTAAGGAGGCGCCAGAGGGTGGGGAAGTTCCCGTGGAGGTCCCCTACGGCGACCACCCTCATCCCTTGAGCAGGGCCCTTAGCTCTCCGTAAAGGCGGCGGGTTTCCTCGGGGGTCTTGCCGTACCCCCCGTACCTGGTCACGATCCTGGCCGCCTCTTTGCCCAGGCCCTTCTCCTTGAGGCGCTCCAGGAGCTGGTCAATGAGGCGGTGGGCCTCGGGCTTCTCCTCTTCTTCCCCCTCTAGGGCCTCGGGCTCGGGGAGGGTGGGCGGGGTGAAGCGGCCCTTTTCCGGATCGTAGTCCACCCACTGCTTCTCCAGGCGGTAGAGGTAGCGCCCCACGCCGAACTTGACCGCGGCCCGCTTGAGGGCGTCGGAAAAGGCGGCCTTGAGGGAGTCCCCTTCCCCCACGTCCTCTTTGCTGACCCCCAGGACGGTGAGGCGGCACTTCACCTCCACCACCCGCTCCCGGCGCTCCCCCCGCTCGTCCCTCGTGATCCGCTCCTGGTCGGAGAGGACCTCGTAGCCGTCGTGCCAGCCCTCGGGGCCCACCACCTTGTCCAAGCGGTCCAGAACGGTGCGGGCGTCCACATAGGGCACCACCAGGGCCCGTCGCTTTTCCTTGGAAATGGCTTCAATCCGCCACTGGACTTCCCCGGGGGGAAAGGGCTCGGCAAGCTTCCGCCAGACCTCATCCATGCCTCTATTGTACTTTAGCCCGCTCTCATCCGTCCCCGGGGCTTTGGGCGTAAAGTCGGGCTTATGCGAAAGGTCTTTTGGCTCCTTCCCTTTCTGGCCCTGGGGTGGGCCCTCGAGGTCCGGGTATCCGGAAGCCTCACCTTCAACCTCTTTCCCCAAGCGGTGGTGGTGGAGCGGGTTTCCGAGCCCCAGGGGATCCTGGTGGTTTACAGCTCTTCCAGAGCAGAGGCCATTTTCCGCTACCACGACGAGGACCTGCGCCGCCGGGGCTGGGTGAGGGTGAAGTACGAGGTCAAGAAGGCGGAGTGGAAGGCGGAGTACCGCAAGGGCAAGGCCAAGGCCAGCCTCTCGGTGAAGGACAAGAAGGGGCGGGTGGAGGTGCGCCTCAAGGAAGGGGGCTAGACAGCTGGCTGGCCCCCCGCTACCATATAGGGCGCATGGGGCCGTGGCGCAGCTGGGAGCGCGCCTGAATCGCACTCAGGAGGTCACGGGTTCGAGTCCCGTCGGCTCCACCAAAAGACCCCCCGCCCAAGGGCGGGGGGTTAGGTGTTTTGGCCTAGTAACCCGTGGACGAGCGGGGGTTCAGGAGGGGGGCTAGGCTCTGGGGGGCG
>CAMTVD010000030.1:0-8009 GCA_947085095.1 uncultured Thermus sp.
CAGGGTACTAAGATGTTTCAGTTCCCCTGGTTGCCCCCTGCAGGCTATGGATTCACCTGCAGGTACCACCCGATCAAAGGTGGTGGGTTCCCCCATTCGGATATCCCCGGATCTCAGCTCGCTTACAGCTCCCCGAGGCATTTCGGTGTTCGCCCCGTCCTTCATCGGCTCCTGGCGCCTAGGCATCCACCGTGTGCCCTTCCTATCTTCTTACACACACACTCAAGATACCCAGCTTCTTTGCTATCTAGTTTTCAAGGAACATCTCACTTTCATCCATTGGTAATGATCCCATGGCAATCATGAATACTTCAATGGTGGAGCTAAGCGGGCTCGAACCGCTGACCTCCTGCGTGCAAAGCAGGCGCTCTCCCAGCTGAGCTATAGCCCCACGAATGGTGGGCCTAAGTGGACTTGAACCACCGACCTCACGCTTATCAGGCGTGCGCTCTGACCAGCTGAGCTAATCGCCCCCGCACGCAAAGCTTAGCTTAGCCAGAAAGGTGGGCCTCGTCAAGATGTGGCCCCGAAGAAGCAAGCCCGTTCCCTTGACATAGGGGAAAGGGGGGGCTACACTAGCTTTTGGCGTTTGGGCCGCTAGCTCAACCGGTAGAGCAACCGACTCTTAATCGGTGGGTTACAGGTTCGAGTCCTGTGCGGCCCACCAACCCCCCCGGGGGAAACCCCGGGGAGCTTTTATCATGGGCCCCATGAACCTGCCCAGAAACCCGCTGGATCTCCTTCCCCTAGACCTACCCCAAGGGGAACCCTGGGGCTATGCTCTGGCGCAGACCCTGCTGAAATCTCCCTGGGCCTGGCGGGCCCTCAGGCCCACCCCGGGGCTTATGGACCTCATCCGCCAGGACCTCGAGGCCCGCTACCTGGAGCTGGAGCGCCTGAGGCGGGAGTACCCCCTGGGTAGCCTGGGGGACCGCCCCCCCTCTCCCCCGGAGGAAGGGGCCTTGGAAGCCCTCCTCAAGCGGGATCCCGAGGCCATGGTGCGGGTGCTAAAGGCCCACGGCCCCTGGCCCTACGCCCTCTACCGGGCCTTCCGCTTTGACGGGGAGGTGCGCCCTCTCCCCCACCCCCGCCTTCCCCGGGAGGACGGGCTCGTGGGCTATGAAGACCAGCTGAGGGCCCTTCGGGAAAACGCCCGGCGCTTCCTGGAAGGGAAGCCCGCCCTCCACACCCTCCTCTACGGGGCACGGGGCACGGGGAAGAGCACCGCCGCCAAAAGCCTCCTCCACCTGGGGGAGGCGCGGATGGTGGAAGTGGAGCCCAAGGCCCTGACCCACCTGGAAGGGCTTCTGGAAACCCTGGCCCTCCTCCCCCACCGCTTCTTCCTCTTCCTGGACGACCTCTCCCTAGACCCCGAGGGGGAGGCCTTCCACCACCTCAAGGCCCTCCTGGAGGGGAGCCTCGAGGGGCCTCCGGAAAACGTCCTCCTCCTCGCCACCTCCAACCGCCGCCACCTGGTGCGCCGCCTGGGGGAAAACCCTCTCCCCGGGGAAGCCCCCGAGGCCTGGGACGAGCTCCAGGACACCCTGGCCCTCGCCGAGCGCTTCGGCCTGGTGCTCACCTTCCCGCCCTTTGACAAGGAGCTTTACCTGAAGGCGGTGGCCCACCACCTGGGCCGCCCCCTCACGGAAGGAGAGGAAAGGGAGGCCCTCCGCTTCGCCCTGAACCGGGGCTTTTCCGGACGGGTGGCGAGGCAGTTCGCGAGGACCCTGGCCTAACCCTGAAACCCTAGCGGGGGCTTCAAGCGGGGTTTTCCGGGGAGCCCTGAGCCAAGTAGGCCTTGACCAGGGCCCGGAACAGACGGCCATGGGCGCCCCGCTTGAGCTTGAGGTGCACCAGCTCGTGCACGATCACTTCCCGGCGAAAGGAGGGCGGCAGGGCTATGAGATCCGCGTTTAGGGTAAGCCGCCCACGCGAGGAGACGCTACCCCACTTGCGCTTCATAGGGCGGATGTGGACCTCCTTCAGGCGGTCGGCCACGCCGATCCGCCGCGCCCAGGCCCACACCTCCGCGAGGAGAAGATCCCGGGAGATGGCTTCTTGAAAGGGTGACCCGCTCCCTTTGCCCATCATGAGGCCCTCCGCAACAGGTCCAGAAGGGCGTTGGCCCAGGGGACCAACTCTTCCGGCGGAACGCCAGCTTCGAGCAGGGCCTTGTAGAGCCCCTTACGAAGCTCGCGCTCCTGTTGGGCGCTGACTGCCCAATGGGGATACTCGCGGAAGAGGGGATCCAGCCTCTGGGCGATGGCCTGGGCCTTTTGGCCCTCGAGGCCCTGCTGGACCCTAAGCCACCAAGCCACGGCGAAAGCCTCGCTTGTAAGGTCGCTTTCCGTGCGCTCCCTTTGAGCTTCCTGGAGCTGGCGCGCCAGGGCCTCCACCTGTTCCAGGGCTTGCTGGCTGTTGAGTTGGCGCTCCTCAAAGGCCCGCCGGATGGCCTCCGCCCGTTCGCCAATGGGGATGAGGTGGGGCGCTTCCCGGCCCTTGGCGGCCACCAGCCTGTAAAGCTCCCGAAGCAGGTTGAACACCTTGACGGTGTCGGGCTTTTCCTCCTGCAATAGGACCAGGAGGGCGTCACTGCTGAGATCGTGGGTCTCCGTGGGCTTTTGCACCTCCTGTGTAGCCGTATGCTTTTGGACAATTTCCGCCGTCTTGCGCAGGAAGGATTTGTCCACGGGCACGTGGGGCTCGTAGGCGCTCCGGAGCAGGCGGTACATCTCCGCCAGGGTACGGTAGTCCTCCAGGTGGGGGCGCAGGATAGGGTCGGGGGAGAGGATCTCGTAGACCTCCTCCAGCTCGCGGAAGAAGGCGTAGAAGCGCTCCCGCTCCTCCCGGTTCCGGAAGCGCTCTAGCACCGCCTCGGCGGCTTTGTCCTCGGTGGGGCCCCGGTAGAGGGGCAGGTAGGCCACGCGCCCCTCTTCCATGAGGGTGGCGAAGCGCTCCTTGAGCACGTCCAGCCCCTCCACCACGCCCTCCACGTCCTGGGAGTCAAAGGCCAAGGCCCGCTCCAGGTTGTCAAAGAGGCCCACGAAGTCCACGACGAGGCCAGCCGTCTTGCGCCTGCCCTGGTCATCCTCGTAGGGGCGGTTGACCCGGGCGATGGCCTGGAGGAGCACGTGGTCCCGCATGGGCTTGTCCAGATACATGCAGTAGAGGATGGGGGCATCATAGCCGGTGAGGAGCTTTTCGGTGACGATAAGGATCCTGGGGAGCTCGTCCGGCTTGCGGAAGGCCTTGCGCACCGCGGCTTCCTCGTCGTCCGTCAGGTGGTAGCGCTTGAGCTCCGGCGGATCGTTATGCCCCGGGCTAATGACCACCTGACTGTATTCCGGGGGCAGGTAGCGGTCCAGGGCCTCCTTGTAGAGGCCGCAGGCCTCCCGGTCCACGGCCACCAGAAAGGCCTTGTAGCCCATGGGTTCCACGAACTGCCGGTAGTGGTCGGCCACGAAGCGGGCGATCTTCTCTACCCGCTCGCGGTTCTTGAGCATGTTCTTCAGGGTGACCGCGCGATCCAGGACGCGGTTGAGCTCCTCCACGTCGGCCACGCCCTCCAGCTCCGCGGCGGCCCAGAACTCCCGTTCCATGGCTTCCCGGTCCACGATGAGGTCGTTGGGGGCCATCTGATAGTGGAGGGGCACGGTGGTGCCGTCGGCGATGGACTCCCGGATGGAGTACTTGTCCAGGTAGCCGCCAGGGTCGTCGCCGCCGAAGACCCTAAAGGTGCCCTTGCCGTGGGCGCTTTTGTCAATGGGCGTGCCCGTGAAGCCGATGAAGGTGGCGCGAGGCAAGGCGCCCATTAGGTAGTTGCCCAGGTCCCCGCCCGTGGAGCGGTGGGCCTCGTCAATGAGCACGAAGATGTTGGCCCGGAGGTTCAGGTTGGCGTCGGCCCGGTCAAACTTGTGGATCATGGAGACGACGAGGCCTCGGGTGTCCCGGCGCAAGAGCTCCCGCAGGTGGCGTTTGCTCCGGGCCAGGTGGACGTGCCTTAAGCCCACCGCCTCGAGGTTCTGGAAAAGCTGCTGCTGGAGCTCGTTCCGGTCCACAATCATCAGGACGGTGGGGTTTTGAAAGCGGGGGTCCTCCAGGAGGCGCTTGGCCACGGTGAGCATGGTGTAGGTCTTGCCGGACCCCTGGGTGTGCCACACCAGCCCTCGAGTCCGGTCCAGTTCCTGGGCCCGGGCCACCACCTTTTCCACCGCCCGCATCTGGTGGGGCCGCAACACGGCCTTGCTCAGCTCGCCGTCTTTGCGCACGAAGAGGATGTAATCGGTGAGGAGCCGCAGGACGCGCCGGGGAGCCACGAAGGTCTTGACCAGGGTCTCGTAATCCACTAGGTCGGCCTGGTGTGCCCCTGCTTCGGCCCGCCAGTCAAAGAGGGCTTTGCGCCCCGCGTTCCAGGTGGGGCCGTAGAGGAAGCGCACGAGATGCGTGAGGGCGAAAAGCTGGGCCTGAACCATGAGCTCCGGCCCCTCCTTGTGGTAGCGGCGGATCTGGTCCAGGGCCTCAGCGATGCCTTCCACTTTCGTGGCCGCCTTGGTCTCCACCACGATAACGGGGATGCCGTTCACCAGGAGGACGATGTCGGGGCGGATGCGGTGAGGACCGCTCCGGAAGGGGAACTCGTCGGTGATGTGGAAGGCGTTGTGCTCGGGGTGGTCGGGGTCCAAGAGGCGCAGGTTCTTCTCCCGGCGCTCGGCCTCCACGAAGACGGTTTTGAGCCCCTTCAGGTACTCCCAGGCCTCGAGGTTGCCCTCAATGCTGGGCCGCACGCGCAAAAGACGCTCCACCACCTCCTCGGCCTTGGCCGCCGAGTCCACCACGCCGGGGTTGAGGCGCTGGATCTGCTCCACTAGAACGCCCCGCAGCACGGGCACCTCCTCGCCCCCGCGCAGGCGGAGCGCCTCTTCGGGCGGAAGGTAGGTCCAGCCGGCCTCCTGGGCGTAGCGGAGGAAGGGGTTTTGCACGCTTCCGCGCTCGTTACCCAGTCCCATGGCCTCCCCTCAAGCGCTCAAAGCCTTCCCGGATGACGGCGGCCATCAAACGCCGACGCTCCTCCAAGAAAGTGGGATAATCCCTGCCGTACCATCCTTCCGGCAGGGCGTGGTACCGGTACATCTCCCGCAGTTGCTCGGGTGGAAACCGGCGTTCGTACTCGGGCGCGTATTCAGCGGGTGGGCGGTCGCTGATACCTATGTTGTCGTGCCATTCCACCAGGGCGTAGTTGGCTACCTGGTTGATGTCCCGCCGATCGGTGACGCCTTGCCGCTTCAGGTACTTGCGCGGGAAAAGGTGGTGCCGCTCCAGAGCCGACTTGTAGGCCCGCGCGGTGGGGTCCAGGAGATCGCGCACCTTCATGGAGGAGTAGAGCACCGGGGCGTCTAGAAGGCAGAGAGAGGCGAAGAAGGCCGCCTGCCCGGGGCTTTGGGCCGAGGCCGTTGCGAGCTCGTTGGGTAAGGTGACCTCCCAATAGTCCCGCGTGAGCACCGCGGCCATCTCCTGCTCCAGAACCCTCACGAGCTCCTCGGGCCGTGAAAGGCCGCGCAGCAGGGCTAGGTCCTGGTCCATGCGGGTTTCGGGGGAGCCAGTGTACCGCCCGGTGAGAGAACTCATGAAGAACCAGCGGGCCATCAGGTTGCGCAGGGTGTGCTGGTCCAGGCCGAAGTCCCGTTTGCCGATAAGCCAGAGGGCGTAGGTGTACACCAGCGCGGTCTGGGAGGTGATCAGGCTGGGGTGAACGTATCCGGCTTGGCGGATGACCTTCAAAAAATCGTGCCAGTGCTGGAGGTTGAGCGCCTCGGCCTGAGCCTTCCTTAGCAGGGCGAACTGGGCGTCGCGCTGTTCGGCGGAGAAGGCTCCGGTCTGAAGGTCCTTGCCCCGCAAGATGGAGTACACGTGTTCCAACCGCGCCCGCCGGAAGGCCAGGGCCACGTCCACCCGCAGGAGTTGGTCGGGTTGAGGCTGGAAGTAGGGGTTGTAGGGCGAAGGGCGGTTATCGGCCGGCGGGTGCTTCGCCTCGCGGCAAAAGGTTTCCAGCTCTTTGCGCCCCTCGTCCCAGAAGACGGACATCAGGGTGAGGATAAAGTCGGCCTGGTTCAGGGTGCGGCCACGGCTGTTGATGCGCACGAAGATTTCGGAAACCTGCTCCTCGGTGGCCTGGGCGGAGATCTCCAGCGCGGTCAAGGGGTAGTGGATGAGGTTGACCAAGCGCTGAATGGCTTGGGGAACACGTTTGCGGGCTTCCGCGCTCAGGTCCTGCTGGCGTGTCAGGCGGTCCAGGTACTCGGAGACGAAGGCGTACTGGTCAAAGTCGGGTTGCCAAAGGAGGCCGATGTCCGCAATCCATTCCGGGGAGCGCTCAAAGGCCGTGTTGGTGACCTCAAACTTCTCTTCCAGGGGGTTGAACGCGATGCGCAGCCGGCGTTGCTGGAAGTTCTTGTCCAGGATGGGCACGCCCTTCATGACGGCGTACAGCGCGGTAAGCCGCTGCTGGCCGTCCACGATAAGCAGCCGGGGAATCTTCTGCTTAGTGTTCACGCCGATGGTGCGGTGATCGCCCGGATAGCCGTTTTCCCAGAACAGCAGCGTACCGATGGGATAGCCCCGATACATGGAGTCAAACAAGTCGCGCACGCGGGCTGTATCCCAGACAAAGGGCCGCTGAATGTCGGGCAGCCCAATTTCGCCCAGGGCGATGTCTTCCAGGAGTTTGCCGGCGGTGTAGTCCACCTTTTTGAAGAGCAAATCAGCCATGGCCGATTCCTTTCGCAAATTCGGCAATAAACTCCGCCGGCAGGCGCCGCCGGGCGGTCATCAGGTCGTGGAGGAGGGTCTTAAAGAGCGCCTCCAGCACCTGCTTGCGCCGCTCTTCGGCTTCAATTTTGCGGTGCACAGCACTTAAGATGCGGGCGATTTCTTGTTGCTCGGGAAGTGGGGGTAAGGGTAAAAGCATTTCTCGCAAGAGGGAGTAATGCCGATTATAACCCCTTTTTGGTATTTTGATGTTCTGGTAGTTGTAAAAGAGAAACTGAGGATCAAACATCTTTGTATTTGGGACAAGAACCTTTGTCCCGTCTGCCCCACAAACAAAAGGAAAGTTTACAAATTTCCAGATGCATGTGTGATCTCCAAAAACTATTACAGGTAGCGGGCCAATGTATGCGAGATTTTCTTCATCTGTGTAGCCAGCTATGAATTGCTGGCCCTGATCAATGACCGGATACCGACCAACAGGCTTATAGTTTTTTTGGGGAATCTTTCCTACACGAAAACCTTCCTTGGCTATTGACGCTTCAAACGGAACCGGTTGCCAGTGGGCGGGGAGGGGGCCGATTTCAGTTTCCTGCATGGGCACGTGGGCAGCCTGGTCCACGGGCACAGGGCCGTAGGTGAAGAGGTGGCGCATGAGGGACTTCTTCAGTTCCCACAGCGCGGCGATGACGCCGTCCGTCGCCTCCTTTGCCCGCTGGACGGTGCGCAGGACGTGTGCGATGGCGCGCTGCTCGGAAAGCGGGGGGAGGGGGATAGGCAAATTTCGGAACAATTCTTTGTTGACATGCGGAATGGTAGTGCCAGTAGTTTTGCCGTTAAGCAAATCGAACTGTGTTAGCATGAAAAAGTATAGATAGGCACGCTCCAACTGGCTTTCAGGATCGATCCGAACCATTGTTGACGCAAGAACTCCTTCCAAGCCAGTGAAAACTTGACCCGCTTTGGATCCATCCCATATCAGTACTACGTCTTCTCTTGAGCACAAAAGGAGCTTAGACACACATTGCTCTGGAATCCAAGCCGCCGACGCACCAGTGCGAAAGTACTCTGCTGTCAAATATGGCACAGCTCCGGGTTGGTATCTTTTAAGTGCCAACCCCTTATCATGTCAACATGGCAGCCCCTCTTCAGATCCAGCTGACCCCTGAGGAGGACCGGCTCCTGCTGGAACTCTCCCTGGACCCGAAGACCCACAAGAAAACCCGCCTCTGGGCCGCCATGGTCCG
>CAMTVD010000031.1:0-18971 GCA_947085095.1 uncultured Thermus sp.
GACCATGGCGGCCCAGAGGCGGGTTTTCTTGTGGGTCTTCGGGTCCAGGGAGAGTTCCAGCAGGAGCCGGTCCTCCTCAGGGGTCAGCTGGATCTGAAGAGGGGCTGCCATGTTGACATGATAAGGGGTTGGCACTTAGCCATCAATACGGTCTTTGCCGCTCTCCTTTACAAGGAGCAGAGACTGGCTGCCTTTGACCCCGTTCTCGCCACCCTGTTGGGCTTTTCCCCCGCGGTCATCCACTACGGCCTCATGGGGGTCACTGCCCTGACGGCGGTAGGGGCTTTTGAGGTAGTCGGGGCTGTTCTCGCCGTCGCCCTTTTCATTGTTCCAGCCGCCACGGCCTACCTCCTTGCCGATGATCTGGCGGAGATGCTCCTCCTCAGCGTGGCCCTAGGGGTAGCGGCAGCCCTTGGGGGTTACTGGCTAGCCTCGTTCCTGGACACCTCCATCGCGGGGTCTATGGCCACCGTCGCCGGGCTCCTCTTCGCCCTAGCCTGGCTCTTGGCCCCGGAGCAGGGGCTTTTGACGCAGAGGAAGCGCCGCAACCGGCAACGCCTGGCGCTAGCTCAGCGGGCCCTCCTGGTCCATCTCCTCCAACAAGAGGGGCGGACCAGGGAAGAGGCGTTCCCGGAGGCGCATCTCTGGCGGGAGCTGGGGTGGGACCGGACCTTTGCCCTTAGGATCCTGGCCCTGGCGGAAAGGGAACAGCTGGTGGACCGGTGGCAAGGGGGGCTACGGCTCACGGACCAGGGCCGCATCCTGGCCCGGGAGGCCCTCCACGGGGGGGAGGAGCCCCCACGGTTCCCCAAAGCGGGTGGGGTGCCGTAGGTCCCCCACTCTGGGGGAGCCGGAGGCTCGCGGGCCCCAGGGAAAGGGGGCTGCCCTGTAGACTAAGGGTCGGTGGAAGGGAGACTTCGGTTGCGCCAGCCCCAGATCACCCCCATTGAGGGGGGCTTTCTCCTTTCCGACCCCTACGGGGTCTACGAGAAGCCCCTGGCCCTCACCGAGGGAGGGCTTTTCCTTCTCTCCCTGATGGAGGGGAGGACTCTGGAAGAGGTTCAGGAAGAGGTCTTCAAGGCCCACGGGGTGCTGGTGCCAAGGAAGGAGCTGGAGGAGCTGGTGGGGGCCTTGGAGGAAGCGGGCCTCCTCCTCACGGAGAAGGTGGCCCAGAGGCTCAAGGAGGAGGAGGAAAGGCTCAGGCGGGAAAGGCCCATGCGCCTGGCGGGCCTCTCCTACCCCCAGGGAGAGAAGGAGGCCCGGGCCTTCCTGGAGGCCTTCCGGGCCGCTTACCCCGGCGAGGGGAGAAAGGCGGAGGTCCTCCTCCTGCCCCACCTGGAGCCCGCCCGCGTCCCCGAGGCCTACGGGGCGGCCCTGGCCGTTTTGGAAGGAACCCCGGAGCCCGAAAGGGTCTATTTGCTGGGGGTGGCCCACCGGCCCCTGGAGGAGAGGGCCGCCGCCCTCCCCGTCCCCTTCCACACCCCCTTCGGCCCCATGGAGCCCGACCTCCCCGCCCTTCAGGCCCTGGACGCCCTCCTCCCCTACGAGCTCTTCAACACCCCCCTGGCCTTCCGCGAGGAGCACAGCCTGGAACTCCCCCTCCTCTTCCTCAAGGGGCGCTTCCCCAGGGCCAGGCTGGTTCCCCTCCTGGTGGAGAGGCGCACGCCGGAGCTGGGGGAGGCCCTGAGGGTGGCGCTCAAGGACTACCCCGGCCTGGTGGCCCTGGCCGTGGACCTCTCCCACGTGGGGCCCCGGTTTGGGGACCCGCCCCTAAGCCGCCCCCTGGCGGAGGAGGCCCGGAGGCGGGATTTGGGCTTTCTGGAGCGGCTCGCCCAAGGGGAGCCCGAGGCCGCCTTGGCCTTTTTGGGGCCAAACCCCACCCGCATAGACGCCACCGAGGTGGTGGGAAGCTTGAGCCCCCTCCTGAAGGGAAGAAAAGGGGAGGTCCTGGTCCATCGCCTGGACCTCGAGGCCCCCACCCTAAGCGCGGTGGGGGCGGGAACCCTCGCCTTCTAGCGGCGCCGCCTCCGCCTGGCCCGGGTCTGGACCGGGCGGTGCTCCTTGGGCTGCCACTCGCCGAAGTAGACCGTGCTCACCGTGGCCCGCTCGGGACGGGTGTCCCGGGCCTTGTCCTTGGGGGGTCCCACCACTTTACGCATCTCCACCTCCTTTTTGGTCCTTTTCTCTTCCTTGGCCCTGACGGGGGCACTCTCCCCGTAGGGCACCAGGTCTATCTGCCTGAGCCTGGGGTTGGCTCCAGCGATCACCACCTCCATCTCGTCCCCCAGGCGGATTCTCTTTCCTTTGGGCCCAAGGAGGGCCATGGCCTCCTCGCTGTAGGTGAAAGGCCCCAGGGCCTCGAGGCGCACCAGGCCCTCCACCCCGTTATTTAGCATGACGAAGGCGCCGAAGCTGGCCACCCCGGTCACCTTCCCCGCGAAGCGCTCCCCCAGGTGGAGCTCCGCCCACTTGGCCATGTAGTACTTGGTGAGCTCCCTTTCGGCGGCCTCCGCCTTGCGCTCCATCTCCGAGGCGTGCTCGGCGATGGCGGGAAACTCCGAAAACCACTTGGCCTTCCGCTTCTCCGTGAGGGCGCGCCGCAGGGCGGAGCGCAAAACCCGGTGGACCACCAGGTCGGGGTAGCGGCGGATGGGGCTGGTGAAGTGCAGGTAGTGCTCCATGGCCAGACCGAAATGCCCCAGGTTCTCCGGGGCGTAGCGGGCAAGCCTGAGGGAGCGGAGGACGAGGCCCGCCACCACGGGCTCCTCGGGGCGGCCCTTAGCCTCCAGGAGGACCTTCTGCAGGGCCTTGGGGGAGATCTGCTCGGGCAGGGTGTAGCCCAGGCGGGCAAGGGCGGTGCGGAGCTTGCCGTAGGCCTCCTCCAAGGGCTCCTCGTGCACCCGGTAGAGCGCGGGAAGCCCCCGCTTCACCAGGTACTCGGCCACCAGCCGGTTGGCCAGGAGCATGAGCTCCTCAATGAGGCTCCGGGCCTTGGGCTCCGCCTGGGGAATGAGGTGAAGGGCATTCTCCTCCACCTCCACCTTCACTTCAGGGAAGCTGAAGTCCAAGGAGCCCGCCTTCAGGCGCTTCTCCCGCATCCTCTGGGTCAGGTCCAAAAGAAGCCGCAGGTCCTCGGCCAGGAAGGCGTGCTCTTCGGGAAGGCCAAACCCCTCGGCGAAGGCCTCCACCTCGGTGTAGGTGAGGCGGGCCACGCTCCTTATGACCCCCTCGGCGAAGCGGACCCGCTTCACCTCCAGATCCTCCCCCAGGTCCACCAGGACCGAGAGGACCAGGCGGTCCTCGTGGGGCTTCAGGGAGCAGACCCCGTTGGAGAGCCTCTCGGGGAGCATGGGGAGGACCCGGCCCGGCAGGTAGACGCTGGTGCCCCGCAAGAAGGCCTCTTGGTCCAGAAGGCTCCCCTCCTTCACGTAGAAGGAGACGTCGGCGATGTGGACCCCCACCCGGTAGCCCTTGGGGAGGGGCTCTATGTGGATGGCATCGTCAAAGTCCTTGGCGTCCACCCCGTCTATGGTGAAGACCCTAAGCGCGCGGAAGTCCTCCCGCCTCCTCAGCTCCTCCTCGGGGATAGCAAGGGGGATGGCCTCCGCCTCCTTTAAGACCTCCTCGGGGAACTGGGCCCTGAGGCCATATTTGGCGATCACGGCCTCGGTCTCCGTCTCCGGGGCATCCCCTTCCCCCAGGTACTCCAGGAACTCCCCATAGGGGCGCTTGCCGTAGTGGACCTGGGCCACGAGGCGGCTTCCCCGCTTTAGGCCCTCCAGGCCCTCGGGGAGAAGCCTGAGCTCGGGAAGCCCGGGCTCGTCGGGGAGGAGGACGGCGTAGCCCCGCCTAAAATCCAGGGTGCCCACCACCCGCTCCCTGGCCCGCTTGAGGATGCGCTCCACCACCCCCCAGGGCCTCCCGTCCCGCCCCGGGGGCATGACCCGGGCCTCCACCAGGTCGTCGGGCCAGGCCTCCCCCGTGTACCCCGGGGGGATGAAGAGGTCCTTCTCGGGAAGGCGCACGAAGCCGTACCCGTCCCGGTGCAGGCTGATGGGGCCCTGGACTTTATTGGGGAGAAAGTATTGGCTCCCCTTTTTCTCCAAAAGCCCCTCCCGCACCAGGGCCCTCAGGTAGGCCTTGGCCTCCCGCTTGGAAAGCCCAAAGCGGTGGAGGATCTCCTCCAGCCGGTGGGGCTTGCCGGTCTTCTTGAAAAACTCCAGTAAGGTTTCCTGCATTCTATCCCAACAGGCCCTCGAGGGCCTTCTCCGTGGCCTCCAGGCTCTGGGAAAAGGCCAGCAGGGCCTCGTCCACGTGCTCCTTGCCGATGATGAGGGGGGGCTCGAGGCGCACCACCTTGGGGTTGTTGAGGCCGAAGGCGGTGATCACCCCCCGCTCGGCCAGCTCCGCCACCACCAAGGCCCCGATGTCGGCGTCGGCGAACTCCACCCCCAGGATCAGGCCCCGCCCCCGCACGTCCTCTATGAGGTGGGGGTACCGGGCCTTTAGGGCCTGAAGCCCCTCCATGAGGTAGCCCCCCACCTCCAGGGCCCTCCGGGGAAGGTCCTCCTCCAGGGTAACCTCAATGGCCGCCAGGGCGGCGGCCGCCGCCAGGGGGTTGCCGCCGAAAGTGGAGGAGTGGAAAAGGGGGTTCTGCTTGAAGATCTCAAAGACCTCCCGCCGCCCCAGGCAGGCCCCGATGGGCATGACCCCGCCCCCCAGGGCCTTGGCCAGGGTCATGAGGTCGGGGGCCACCCCCTCCCAGTCCACGCCGAAGAGCTTCCCGGTGCGGCCCAGGCCGGTCTGCACCTCGTCGGCGATCATGAGGACGCCCCTCTTCCGGGTGATCTCCCGCACGCCCCGGAGGTAGCCCTCGGGGGGCACGCGGATCCCCCCTTCCCCCTGGATGGGCTCCACGATGACCGCGGCGGTCTCCCCGTCTATGGCCGCCTCGAGGGCCCCCAGGTCCCCGTAGGGCACCACCTTGACCCCGGGGAGGAGGGGCCTGGCTGGGTCCTGGTACTGGGGACGGGGGGTGAGGGAGAGGGCCCCCATGGTCTTGCCGTGGAACCCCCCCTCGGTGGTGATGATCCCCGGCTTGCCGGTGTAGGCCCGGGCCAGCTTGATGGCCGCCTCCACCGCCTCGGCCCCGGAGTTGCCGAAGAAGACCATCTCCAGACCCTCGGGGGCGATCTCGGCCAGCTTCGCCGCCAGCCTGGCCGTGGGCTCGGAGACCAGGACCCGCACGGACATGGGCATGCGGGCAAGCTGCTCCCTCACCGCCTTCACCACCCTGGGGTGGCGGTGGCCCAGGTTCAGGGTGCCGTAGAGCCCCAAAAAGTCCAGGTAGCGCTTGCCGGTGGTGTCCCAAACGTAGGGCCCCTCGGCGTGGGACTCCACCCGGTCCAGCCCGGTGAAGCGGAGAAGGCCAGCGAGCCCAGGGTTGATGTGGCGCTCAAAAAGGGTGAAGGTGTCCAGGTCCATGCCCCAATGCTACCCTAAGTCTAGCACACTCAAGGCGCGGTGGATGTCCTCGGGGATGCGGGCCGCCTTCCCCCCCACCTGGCAGAGGTGGCGGGTGAAGCCCTCGGCGAGAAGCGCCCCTTCCCTCAAGACCTGGTAGCGGAAGAGGAGGCCCCGGGAGGAGACTTCCCCAAGACGGGTCCTCACCTCCACCACCTCCCCGAAGCGGGCAGGCTTCCTAAAGGTGAGGCAAAGCTCCACCACGGGGAAGTAGATGCCCCTGGCCTCCACCAGCTGGTAAGGAAGGCCCGCCTTTTCCAAGAAGTCCACCCGGGCCGCCTCCAAATAGACGGCGTAGACCGAGTGGTGGACCACCCCCATCTGGTCCGTCTCGGCGTAGCGCACCTTTAGAAGGGTTCGGGTCTCCACGGCAGAAACTCCAGCCGGGGCAGGCGCCTTAGGCGCACCCGCCGCTTGAGGGCGGAAACCAGCCGCCCCTCGGCGTGGGCCAGGGCCCTCAGGGCCCCCTCCTGGTCAGCGAAGGCCTCCACGTACACGGAGAGGACGGCGCCGTCCGGGGAGAGGCGGGCGGCCTCCACGGTGAGGAGGAAAAGGCGGGGGTCCTCCAGGGTCTGGATCTCCTCCGCCAGGACCCGCCTAAGCCGCTCCTCCAGGTGGGCCTTCCCGTAGCTCACGCCCTTAGCTTACCCCCGGGAGAGCGCCTCCACCACCTGGGCCAGGCCCCTCGCCACCTCCTCCGCCCCCTCTTCCGCCTCCACCATGACCCGGATCAGGGGCTCGGTGCCCGAGGGGCGCACGTTCACCCGGCCCCGGCCCGCAAGCCGCCTCTCCGCCTCCCTTATGGCCTCCTTCAGCCTGGGGTCCCCCATGACCCGGGCCTTGTCCTGGACCCGGACGCCCAGGAGGACCTGGGGGTAGAGGGGAAGCCTCTCGTACCATTCCGCCAGGTCCCCCCCCAAAACCCGCAAAGCCTTCAGGGTGAGGAGGGCGGAAAGGAGGCCGTCCCCTGTGGTGTGGTGGCGGCGGAAGATGAGGTGCCCCGAGGGCTCCCCCCCGAGGTGGAGGCCCGTTTCCTTGAGCATCTCCAGGACGTACCGGTCCCCCACCTGGGCCCGGTGGAAGGCGAGGCCCCGCGCTTTCAGGGCCACCTCGAGGCCCATGTTGCTCATCGCCGTGCCCACCACCCCCTCCTCCCTGAAGGCCAGGGCGGTGAGGTAGAGGATGTGGTCCCCGTGGAAGAGCCGCCCCTTGCGGTCTACGAACTGGACCCGGTCCCCATCCCCGTCAAAGGCGATGCCCAGGTCCAGTCCCAGCTCCACCACGAAGCGGGCCAGGGCCTCGGGGTGGGTGGAGCCGCACCCCTTGTTGATGTTCTTGCCGTCTGGGGTGTTGAAGAAGGCCATGACCTCGGCCCCCGCCCTCTGGAAGAGCTTGGGGCCGATGCGGTAGGTGGCCCCGTGGGCCAGGTCCAGGCCGATCCTGAGGCCCGTGAGGTCGGGGGCGTGCTCCAGGAGGAAGTCCAGGTACATCCGCTCCGCCTCGCGGAAGTCCCCCACGGTGCCGATGCCCCGGGTGGGGTGGGCCTCCTCCAGAAGGGCCTCAATGGCCTCCTCGGCCTCGTCGGGGAGCTTCTCCCCCGTGGGACCGAAGAACTTGATGCCGTTGTCCTGGTAGGGGTTGTGGCTGGCGGAGATCATGGCCCCGGCGGTGGCGGAAAGCGCCCTGGTGAGGTGGGCCACCCCGGGGGTGGGCAGGACCCCCAGGTGCTCCACCCTCACCCCCTGGCTCATGAGGCCCGCCGCCAGGGCGGCCTCCAAAAGGTCCGAGGACTCGCGGGTGTCCTTGGCCAGGAGGACCACGGGCCTAGGGCTTTCCTGGCGGAAGTAGGCCCCCGCCGCCTGGCCCAGCCTCAGGACGAACTCCGGGGTCAAGGGGGGCTTGCCCGCCTCCCCCCGCACCCCGTCGGTGCCGAAGTAGCGCCTCATGGGGGAAACTATACCGCCAAAGAAGGGAGGCCTTGCCTGCAGAATGGAAGTGTGAAGCACCTCCCCAAGCCCCACCTATGGAGGTCCCCATGAAAGCGGGGCTCCTCGCCGCCTGGCCCCTCGCCCTGGGCTACTTTCCGGTGGCCGTGGCCTTCGGCCTTTTGGGCCGGGAAGCGGGCTTAAGCCCCTTGGAGGTCCAGATGGTCTCCCTCCTGGTCTTCGCCGGGGCCAGCCAGTTCGCCCTGGTGGGCCTCCTGGCCCAGGGGACACCTCCCCTGCTGGCGGCGGGGCTTGGCCTCCTCCTCAACCTGCGCCACGCTTTCTACGGCCCCGCTCTGAGGCCCCACCTGCGGGGAGGCCCCCTCGAGGCCTTCCTCCTCACCGACGAGGTCTTCGCTCTGGCCCTCAAGACCCTGCCCCACCTGCCCGAGGAGGAGCGGCGGGCCCACTTCCTGGGCCTGGGCCTTGGGGCCTACCTCTCCTGGAACCTGGGGACCCTTTTAGGAAGCCTGGGGGCCGAGGGGCTAAAGGGGCTTTCCCAGGCCTTTGGCTTCGCCCTCCCCGCCCTCTTCTTCCTCCTGGCCCTCCCCCACCTCAGGAACCGGGTCGCCCTCCTGGCCGGGGGGGTGGCCCTGGTCCTCCACCTCCTGGGGCAGACCGCCTTGGGCCTGGTCCTGGCCGGGGCCTTGGGCCTTCTGGGGAGGCGGCCATGACCCTGGCTGTTCTCTTCCTGGCCCTAGGCACCTTTCTCATCCGCTTCCTCCCTTGGCGGAAGCCGGGGAGGCTCCACCTGGGCCAGGCGGGGCCCGCCCTGGTGGTGGCCCTCTTTCTGGTCTCCGCCTTCGGCCCGCCCCCTTCCTGGGCCTGGTTCAAGACCCTGGCCGCTTTGGGGGCCACCTATCTGGCGGCAAGGCTCTTCCGCAACCTAGGCCTGGCCGTCCTCGTGGGCATGGCCCTTTACGCCCTCTTCTAGCCCTTAGCGGAAAGCCAGTCCTCCCCCATCCCCACCTCCACCACGAGGGGCACGGCCAGGGGATAGACCCCCTCCATGACCTCCTTGGCCAGCTGGGCTACGGCCTCCGCCTGGGCCTTGGGGGCCTCGAGGACCAGCTCATCGTGGACCTGAAGGAGCATCCGGGCCCCCGGGACAGGTGGCGAGGTCTTCCGTGGCTTTATTTACTAAGCGCGCTGAGTAAAAATACTTACTGTGCTGAGCAAAATCACCTTCACCCGTCCCCAAACCCAGGAACTGCTAAGGCGGCTCAAAGCGCCCCGCCACCTGCTTCAGGTGGTCCTAGGCCCCAGGCAGGTAGGCAAGACCACCCTGGCCCTACAGGTGGCCCAGACCTCCAGCCTCCCCTACCACTACGCCTCCGCCGATGAACCCACCCTCAAGGAAGTCCCCTGGCTGGAAACCCAGTGGACCCTGGCCCGCCGCCTGGCGCAGACGGGGGAAGCCCTCCTGGTCTTGGACGAAGTCCAGAAGGTGCTGAGCTGGTCAGAAACCCTAAAGCGCCTCTGGGACGAGGACACCCTCCAGGGCCTTCCCCTCAAGGTGGTCCTCTTAGGTTCCTCTCCCCTACTCCTGCAGAAGGGCCTTTCTGAAAGCCTTGCTGGCCGCTTTGAGGTCCTTCACCTCCCCCACTGGACCTTTTACGAGATGGAGCGGGCCTTCGGGTACACCCTCCCCGAGTACCTTTACTTCGGGGGCTACCCGGGCGCAGCCCCCCTGCGGGGAGAACCGGAAAGGTTCGCCCGCTACATCAAAGACGCCCTTCTGGAAACCACGCTGGGACGCGATATCCTGCTCCACACCCGGGTGGAGAAACCCGCCCTCCTGCGCAGGGTCTTGGAGCTCGGTCTCCTCTACAGCGGCCAGGTGCTCTCCTACACAAAGATGCTGGGACAACTCCAGGACGCTGGGAACACGGTGACCCTGGCCCATTACCTGGAGCTCTTAGAAGGGGCGGGTCTCCTCGGCGCCCTGCAGAAGTACGCCGCCGAGCCCTTCCGGCGCCGCGCCTCGAGCCCCAAGCTCCTGACCCTGAATACGGGGCTCATCACGGCGGTCTTGGGGCTTTCCCCGGAGGAGGTGTGGGAGGACACCCCCCTCATGGGGCGGCTTGTGGAAACCACCGTGGGCGCCCACCTTCTGGCCCACGCCCCCCACGGGGGCTTTGAGGTGTACTATTGGCGGGAGAAGGACCAGGAGGTTGACTTCGTCTTGAAGAAGGGAAAGCGCCTTCTGGCTTTGGAGGTCAAAAGCGCCCCTTCCCAAAGGACCAAAGGGCTAAAAGCCTTCACCCAGGCCTTTGGAGGAAAGGGGCTACTCCTGGGCCCAGGGGGTATCCCCCTGGAAGCCTTCCTTCGGGAGGACCCCCTGGCCTTTCTTTAGGGCAGAAAACCCTCACTCCTTGGCGGAAAGCCAGTCCTCCCCCATCCCCACCTCCACCACGAGGGGCACGGAAAGGGGATAGACCCCCTCCATGACCTCCTTGGCCAGCTGGGCCACGGCCTCCGCCTGGGCCTTGGGGGCCTCGAGGACCAGCTCATCGTGCACCTGGAGGAGCATCCTGGCCCCCACTTCCTCCAGCCTGGGGAAGAGCCTCACCATGGCCAGCTTCATGAGGTCGGCGGCGGTGCCCTGGACGGGCATGTTGAAGGCCATGCGCTCCGCCGCCTCCCGCACGCTCTTCACCCGGGCCTGGAGGTCGGGCACGTAGCGGCGGCGGCCGAAGAGGGTCTCCACGTACCCCCGCCTCCTCCCCTCCTCCAGGGTCCCCTCTATCCAGGCCCGCACCCTGGGGAAGCTCTGGAAGTAGCGCCCGATGAAGGCCTGGGCCTCCTCGTAAGGGATGGAAAGCTCCTGGGAGAGGCGGTGGGCGGACATCCCGTAAAGGACGCCAAAGTTGATGGTCTTGGCCGCCCGGCGCATCAGGGGGTCCACCGCCTCCCGGGGGACGCCGAACATCCAGGCCGCCGTCTCCGTGTGGATGTCCCGCCCCTCCTGGAAGACCCTGATCAGGTTCTCGTCCCCGGAGAGGTGGGCCAGGACCCTGAGCTCTATCTGGCTGTAGTCCAAGGCGATGAGGAGCCAGCCCTCCTCGGCGAGAAAGGCCCGGCGGATCCGCTGGCCCAGGGGGGTGCGGATGGGGATGTTCTGCAGGTTGGGATCGGAGCTACTCAGCCTCCCCGTGGCCGTGGCCGTCTGGTTGAAGCGGGTGTGGAGCCGGCCCGTCCTCGGGTGGATCAGGTCCGGGAGGGGATCTATGTAGGTGCTTTTCAGCTTGCTGAGCTCCCGGTACTGGAGAATCTTCTCCACGATGGGGTGGGCCTCCCGCAGGGCCTCCAGCACAGCGGCGCTGGTGGAGCGCTTCCCCGTCTTCTCCGTCTTGCCGATGGCGGGAAGCTTAAGCTCATCAAAGAGGACCTTCTCCAGCTGGTCCCGGGAGTTGAGGTTGAAGGGGTGGCCCGCCAGGTGGAAGATCTCCCCCTCGAGGCGGGCCATCTCCTGGGCCAGCTCCAGGGAGAGGGCCTTCAGGTAGGGCACGTCCAGCCTGACCCCCGCGGCCTCCATGTGGGCCAAGACGGCGGAAAGGGGCCTCTCCACCTCCCGGTAGAGCCAAAGGAGCCGCTCCTCCCCCGCCAAGCGCCCCATGAGGTTAGTAAAGAGCCTCTCCGAAAGCAAGGCCCTCTCCCCCGCCTCCCCCGTCCACTCCCCCCCGTACCGCCGGGCCACCCCCTCGGGGGCGGTGTTGGAGGGGTCCAGGAGGTAGGCGAGGAGCATGGGGTCGTCCCCAGGAAGGAGGCGGAGGCCCTCCCTCAGGGCCAGGACGGCCAGGTCCTTGGCGAGAAGCCCCCTTATCTCCTTCAGGTCCTTCAGAGCGAGAAGGGGCTCCTTGGCCCGGTGGACCCGGCCCTCCTTGGCGGCAGCCAGGGACAAGAGCTCCGCCCACATGGGCTCCGGGCGGGAGAGCAAAAAGCCCACGAAGGCTCCTTCCGGCGGGGGCCAGGGGGCCTCTTCCAGGGCCTTGGGGCCCTCCAGGAGGCCGAACTCGTGGAGGAGGCTCCCAAACTCAAGCCTCTCCAAGAAGGCCTTGAGCCTTTCCCTATCGGGCTCCCGCCGCTTGGCGAAGTCCAAAAGAAGGGGCAGGTCTGCGCGCACCCGGGAAAGGTCCCAGGCAAGCTTTAGGTTCTCCATGTGTTCCAGAATCTTCTCCCGCACGGAGGGCTTCAGCCGGTCCAGATTTTGGAGGAGGTTTTCCAGGCTTCCCCACTCCTGGAGGAGCTTCCTGGCCGTTTTCTCCCCGATGCCCTTGACCCCCTCGAGGTTGTCCGAAGGGTCCCCAGCAAGCGCCCGGTAGTCCGCCCACTGCTCGGGCCTCAAGCCGTACTTCTCCCAGAGCCAGGCGGGGGTGAGGAGGTGCCCCTCGGGGTGGAGGATGGCGATGCGGTCGGATAGGAGCTGGTAAAGGTCTTTGTCGGCGGTGAGGATGCGCACCTCGTAGCCTTCCCGCTCCGCCTTCTTGGCCAGGGTGGCCAGGACATCATCGGCCTCGTAGCCCGGGACCTCGAGGCGCTGCAAACCCAAGAGGTCCACCAGCTCCTTGATGAGGGCAAGCTGCCGGGGGAAGTCCTCCGGGGTGGGGGCCCTTCCCGCCTTGTAGGCCTCGTAGGCCTCGTGGCGGAAGGAGGGGGCCTTGGCGTCAAAGACCACGATCACCGTGTCCCCGTCCTCCTTGAGGGCCTTGAGGAGGCTCTTGGCAAAGCCGTAGACCGCCTGCACCGGCTCGCCCTTGCTGGTGGTGAGGCCCTTCAGGGCGTAAAAGGTGCGGTAGGCCAGGTGGTGGCCGTCCACCAAAAGGACCCGGCCCTTGGGGGGAAAAAGGGGCAGCATCCCCTCCATGTTACCCCTCCACCGCCCGGCCCCAGGGGGCCTCCTGGAGGGCTTTCAGAAACCCCCCTGCCCTTCCGGCAAGGCCTTTGGCACCGGGCCCCGGGCCTCCAGCGTGGAGGACGTCCCCGTGGCCCCCCGCGGTGCAGGGGGTCAGGCATAGCGGTTAGCGATGAGGCGGCCCTTGTGGATGAACTCCTCGTGGACCACGGGCACGGTCGGGGACAGGCTCACGGAACCTCCTTGAGAGCCCTCAGGGCCGCCTCTTCCATCCCCTTAGGGTCCGGAAGAAAGCCCGTCCAGATGCGAAAGGCCAAGGCCCCCTGCCAGGCCAGCATGGGGAGGCCCGTCTGCACCCGGAGGCCCCGGGCCTTGGCCTCCTTGAGGAAGCGGGTCCACAAGGGGCGGTAGACCAGGTCCACCGCCGCTCCCGCTTCCGGGAAAAGCTCGGCGGGGAGAGGGGTTTCCTCCGGGGCGTTGAGCCCCACGCTGGTGGCGTTGACGAGAAGCCTAGCCTCCCTGGCCCTCTCTAGGGAAACGGCCTCCAGGCCCAGTTCCTCGGCCAGCGCCTCCGCCCGCCTTAGGGTGCGGTTCCAGACCCAGACCTCGAGGCCCGCCCCCCTCAGGGCAAAGGCCACCGCCCGCCCCGCCCCCCCAGCCCCCAGGACCAGGGCGGGGCCTTGCAGGGGAATCCCCCCCGCCCGGAGGGCCTCCAGAAACCCTGGGGCATCGGTGTTAAAGCCGAGAAGCCTTCCCTCCACGGAAAGCACCGTGTTCACCGCACCAATGGCCTGGGCTTCCGGGGAAACCCAGTCCAAAAGGGGCAAGGCCGCCTCCTTAAGGGGGATGGTCAGGTTCACGCCCCGGTATTCCCGGCGCACCTCCTCCAGACGGTCCTTCAGGACCTCGAGGGGGGTTTCCAAGGCCTCGTAGCTTCCCTCGAGGCCCAGGGAGCTCAAGGCGTACCGGTGCATGGCCGGGGACAGGGAGTGGGCGATGGGACTGCCCAACACCGCCAGGCGCAACATGAGCTTCAGGATACCCCACCCCACTCCCTCACCCAAACCGTATAGAATAAGGACGGTGAAAAGGCTCCTTGCCCTATGCTTCCTGCTCTCCCTGGCCCTGGGGAAAACCTACCTCATCCCCATCCAGGGGGAGATCGACCCCGCCCTGGCCGTCTTCGTGGAGCAAGCCCTGGCCCGGGCCGAGCGGGAAGGGGCAAGTGGCGTGGCCTTCCTCATCGACACCCCGGGGGGCCGGGTGGACGCCGCCATCCGCATCTCCGACCGGATCCTGCAAACCCCCCTTCCCACCCTGGCGGTGGTGCAGAACGCCTTTTCCGCCGGGGCCCTGATCGCCCTTTCCTGCCGCCAGATGGCCATGCTGCCGGGCTCGGAGATCGGGGCAGCCCTGCCGGTGGTGGCTCTTCCCCTGCAGCAGCCCCAGGCGGCGGACCAGAAGATCATCTCCGCCCTTAAGGGCAAGTTCCGCGCGGTGGCCGAGGCCCGGGGAAGGCCGGTGGAGCTGGCGGAGGCCATGGTGGACCCCCAGGTGGAGATCCCTGGCCTCTCCGCCAAAGGAGAGCCCCTCACGCTCTCCGCCGACAAGGCGGTGGAGCTCAAGGTGGCGGACTTTAAGGCAGGAAGCCTCTCCGAGGCCCTGCGCCAGGCAGGGTACAGCCTGGAAACGGAAAGGCTTGAGCCTGGCCCTAGGGTGCAGGTGGCCCGGTTCCTCACCAGCTCCACCGTGGCGGGGCTTCTCCTGGCCCTTGGGCTTCTTCTTCTCCTCCTCGAGCTCTTCACCCCGGGCTTTGGGGTCATGGGAACCTTGGGCCTGGCGTTTTTAGCCCTTTACTTTGCCGGGGGGTGGCTCGCCGGGCTTTCCGGGGCCTTCGAGCTGGTTCTCTTCTTCCTGGGGGTGGCCCTCCTCCTGGCCGAGGCCTTCCTCTTCCCCGGGTTTGGCATCGCTGGGGCCTTGGGCGTGGGATCCATATTGGCCTCTGTGTACTTCACCTTCGGGGAGAACGCCCTCATGGTCATCGCCATTGCGGTGATCGCTTTGGGCCTTGGCCTTCTCGTGGTCTTTCGCTTCCTACCCAGGACCCGTCCGGCAAGGGCTTTGGTGCTGGAAAGTACCATTTCCGAACACGCCACCGGGGACGAGGTGGAGGTGGGCGCCATCGGCGTGGCCCTCACCGACCTGAGGCCTGGCGGGGTGGCCCGCTTCGGCAACAAGCGCATCGATGTAGTGGCCAACCGGGGTTTCCTGCCCAAGGGCACCACCCTTAGGGTGGTGGAGGTCAGGGGACCCACGGTGGTGGTGGAAGCCTTGGAGGAATGATATGGAAGGACTCGGCGTGCTCTTTCTGGCCTTTTTTGTTCTCATCCTCGTTTTTCTTTTCTTCAGCTTCATCCCGGTAGGCCTCTGGATCTCCGCCTGGGCCGCAGGGGTCAGGGTGCCCTTGATCACCTTGGTGGCCATGCGCCTGAGGCGGGTTCCCCCGGCCAAGATCATCTACCCCCTCATCAAGGCCACCAAGGCGGGGCTAGACGTGCGGCTGGACCGCCTCGAGGCCCACTATCTGGCGGGGGGGAACGTGGACCGGGTGGTGGATGCCCTCATCGCCGCCGACAAGGCGGGCATCAAGCTCTCCTTTGACCGGGCGGCGGCCATTGACCTGGCGGGGCGGGATGTCTTGGAGGCGGTGCGGGTTTCCGTGAACCCCAAGGTGATCCAGACCCCCATGGTGGCGGCGGTGGCCAAGGACGGGATCCAGCTCCTGGCCACCGCCCGGGTCACGGTGCGGGCCAACATTGACCGCCTGGTGGGCGGGGCCGGGGAGGAGACCATCATCGCCCGGGTGGGGGAAGGCATCGTGACCACCATCGGCTCCGCCAACTCCCACAAGGAGGTCCTGGAAAACCCCGACCGCATCTCCAAGACCGTGCTGGAAAAGGGCCTGGACGCGGGCACCGCCTTTGAGATCCTCTCCGTGGACATCGCCGATGTGGACGTGGGCAAGAACATCGGGGCCCAGCTCCAGATTGACCAGGCGGAGGCCGACAAGAAGATCGCCCAGGCCAAGGCGGAGGAGCGGCGGGCCATGGCCGTGGCCGCGGAGCAGGAGAACCGGGCCCTGGTGGAGGCCATGCGGGCCAAGCTGGTGGAGGCCCAGGCCCAGGTGCCCCTGGCCCTGGCCGAGGCCCTTAAGCAGGGAAATCTTGGGGTCATGGACTACTACCGGCTGAAGAACATTGAGGCGGACACGGACATGCGGGAGTCCATCAGCCGGGCGGCCAAGCCCGAGGGTGAGGAATGAGCCTGGGCGACCTTCTGGGCCTCCTCTTCCTCCTCCTCTTCGTCATCCTTCCCGCGCTTCAGGGCCTGCGCCGTGCGCCCCCCACGCCCCCCGGCTTTCCCGAGGACCTGCCTCCCCTCGAGCCCCCCCCCAAGCCCAGGGCCAGGCCTAGGCCCAGGCCCAAGACCCTCCCCACCCCACCCCCCGAACCCCGGCGGCCCGAGGGGGAAAGCCTGGAACGCCTCCCTTCCCTGGAGAGAACCCCCCTCGAGGTGCGCTTCCGCGAGGAAACCCCCGAGGAAATCCCTAAAGCGAAGAAAAGGCCGCGGCTCGTCACCACCGACCCCGAGAGCCTGCTGAAAGGGGTGATATGGCACGAAATCCTGAAGAGGCGCAGAGGCTTTTGATCCCCCTCAAGCCCGAGGAGACCCTGGCCTTTTTGGGCCAGGCGGACAAAAACCTGAAAAGGCTCCGCGCCCTCTTCAAGGAGGCCTTCGGGGAGCGCCTAAGGCTCGTGGTCCGGGGGGACCAGGTGGAGCTTTCCGGGGAGGCGGAGGCGGTGGGGGTGGCGGAGCGGGTGGTGCGGGACCTCCTGGCCCTCCTCCGCCAGGGGGCCGAGCTGGACGAGCCCACCCTGGAGCAGGCGGTGGCCCTGGCCCAGGAGGGGCAGGGCCTCTACCAGGCCACCACCCCGGAAACGGAGCTCTCTCTCCCCGGCCGCCTCCGCCCCAAGACCCCGGGGCAGAGGCGGTATGTGGAGGCCATCGCCCAACACGACATCACCTTTGGCATCGGCCCCGCGGGGACGGGCAAGACCTACCTGGCGGTGGCCATGGCCGTGAGCCACCTCCGCGCCCGCAAGGTGAAGCGCATCGTCCTCACCCGGCCCGCGGTGGAGGCGGGGGAGAAGCTGGGGTTTTTGCCGGGGGATATCCAGGCCAAGGTGGACCCCTACCTGAGGCCCCTCTACGACGCCCTTTTTGACATGATTGACGCCGAGCGCTTTGAGCAGTACCTGCAGTCCGGCATTATTGAGGTGGCGCCTCTGGCCTTTATGAGGGGCAGGGCCCAGCCCGTGGACACGCCGGTGCTGACCCCCGAAGGTTTCCGTCCCATCGGCAGCCTAGAACCGGGGGACTGGGTGGTGGGGGCCTACGGCGTGCCGGTGATGGTGGTGGCCGTCCATCCCCAAGGGAAGAGACCCATCTACCGGGTCCGCTTCAGCGACGGCGTGGAAACCCGGGCCACGGGGGACCACCTTTGGGCCGTACGCACTCCCTGGGACCGGAGGCGGGAGCGCCCCCCTCGCCTGGTCACCACCGAAGAGATGCGGGGGAACCTCCGCCTGCACCACCAGCACCGCTATGAAGTTCCCCTGCTCCAAGCGCCTGTAGAGTTTCCAAAGCGCCCCGTCCCCCTGGATCCCTACGCTTTGGGCCTCCTCCTGGGAGACGGATGCCTCACGGGTAGCACCACGCCCAGCTTCTCCACCAGCGACCCTGAGCTCAAAGAGGCCCTTGCCGCCCGGCTCCAAGGGGTGCAGGTGGTCCCTAAAGGCGGCGTGGACCACACCCTGACCCTGGGCTTCAAGGGAGGGAAAAACCGCAACCCGGTCAGCGAGGCCCTCCGGGCCCTAGGCCTTTGGGGAACGCGCTCCAGCGAGCGCTTTGTGCCCGAGGAGTATCTGTGGAACACCTCGGAGGTTCGTTTGGGCGTTCTCCAGGGGCTGCTGGACAGCGACGGCAGCGTGCACGTGCAGGAGGGGCGGAAGGCGCGGGTCCAGTTCTCCACCTCCTCTCCCCGTCTAGCTCGGGACGTGGCCTTCTTGGTCCGCTCCCTGGGCGGCGTGGTCTACCACCGGGTGCGGCCCCAAGACCGCCTGCGCCGGGGCCGGCCTGTCTACCACCGGGCCGAAAGCCACGTCCTGGATATCCGCCTGCCCCCGGGACTTCCGCCCTTCCGCCTGGCGCGAAAGGCCAGGGTCTACGCCCAAACCGGAGGGATCCGTCCCATGCGTTTCGTGGAAGCCATTGAACCCGCCGGGGAAGCGGAGGCGGTGTGCATCACGGTGGCCAGCCCCGACGGCCTCTATGTAACCGAGGACTTCATCCTCACCCACAACACCCTGAACGACGCCTTCATCATCCTGGACGAGGCCCAGAACACCACCCCAGAGCAGATGAAGATGTTCCTCACCCGCATGGGCTTCAGCTCCAAGATGGTCATCACCGGGGACGTGACCCAGATTGACCTGCCCAAGCACCAAAAATCCGGCCTCATTGAGGCCACCCGCATCCTCAGGGGGATTGAGGGCATCGCCTTCGTCTACTTCAAGGAGTCCGACGTGGTGCGCCATCCCCTGGTGGCCCGCATCATCAAGGCCTACGAGGAGGCCGAGCGTGGTGGCGGTCCTGGCCAATAAGCGCCCTCCCAAAGGCCTCGTGCCCCGGCTCCGGCGGGCCCTCTCCGCCCTCATGACGGAGCTGGGGGTGGGGGACAAGGCGGTCACGGTGATCCTCACCGGGGACCGCCGCATGAGGGCCCTCAAGCGGGAATGGTGGGGGGAGGACGAGGCCACCGACGTCCTCTCCTTTCCCCACTACGAGCCCGGGGACCCCTTCCTTCCCCCCCACCTGGGGGACATCTGGATCAGCCTGGACACGGCCCAGCGCCAGGCGGAGGCCCGGAGGGTTCCCCTCGAGGCGGAGGTCCTGGAGCTGGCGGCCCACGGGCTATGGCACCTCCTGGGCCACGACCACCAGAAGGAGGAGGATTGGGAAGGCTTCCGCCGCGTCCAAGAGAGGATCCTCACCCTGTAAAGGGGGTGGCCCGGTCCTTCCTCTACGCCTGGGAGGGCCTGGCCTACGCCTGGCGGGTGCAACGGAACTTCCGCCTCCAGGCCCACCTGGGCCTCCTGGCCCTCCTCATGGCCCTCTGGCTTGGGGTGGATCCGGTGCCCGTCCTCCTCCTCATCGCCCTGGTCCTCTCCTTGGAGCTCCTGAACACCGCCTTGGAGGCCCTCGCCGACCTGGCCAGCCCCGTCTACCACCCCCTGGCCAAGCGGGCCAAGGACACCGCCGCCGCCGCCGTGCTCCTGGCCAGCCTCCTCGCCCTGCTGGTGGGCCTGTACCTTTTCCTGCCTCCCCTTCTCTCCCGGCTTGGGCTAAGCTAAGTGCCAACCCCTTATCATGTCAACATGGCAGCCCCTCTTCAGATCCAGCTGACCCCTGAGGAGGACCGGCTCCTGCTGGAACTCTCCCTGGACCCGAAGACCCACAAGAAAACCCGCCTCTGGGCCGCCATGGTC
>CAMTVD010000032.1:0-28966 GCA_947085095.1 uncultured Thermus sp.
GCAAAACCTCGGCCACCGTCTCCCGCACCGCTTCCCTCAGCAAGATTCGCAAGGTATCCTGGTCCACGGGGCACCTCCTCGTGCTAAGGTGTGCCCCCCTATTAAACACGGACCCTTACACATAAATCCTTACACGACCGGACGGTTCCTTGGTGAACGGGAATGTCTATGACAGCAAGGAGGAGGTCTACCTCAACGGCGGGCCACCTCCCAACGCCCCCTGCACCGCCGCAGGCCTGCCGGACGGGGACTACTACTTCCAGGTCACGGACCCCTCGGGAAGCGTGCTCCTCAGCAGCGACTCCATAAGCGAGCGGAAGGTGAGGGTGACGGGCGGGGTCATTACCCACTACCTGGGCACCACCCACGCCGTGGGCATAGGCCGCTGCCCCGGGGCCATCTCCGTGGCCCTCTTCCCCTACGCCGACACCCCCAACCCCGGGGGCGAGTACAAGGTCTGGATCACCCGGGTAGGGGACTACGACCCCACCAAGGGGGTCTTCGGCTTCCTCCCCGCCAAGAGCAAGACGGACAACTTCAAAGTGCGCCCCCCAACGCCCCCTGAGGAGCCCCCCGACGTGACCATTTTCGGCCACAAGTGGTACGACACCAACACCAACGGGGCTTGGGACCCGGGCGAGCCCGCTATCCCGGGCTGGCGCATTGAGAAGGTGCCCCCCGAGCCTTCGGACGTGACCTACACCAGCACCAGTGGCCAGTACAGCTTCCTGGTGCCCGCAAACTCTGGCCCTTACACCATCTCCGAGGTGCCCCCACCCCCCGGCTGGTGGCCTACTGGCCGGTGGATCAACACCACCCCCACCTCCGGCACGGTGACCGTGGGGACGGAGGACGCCCAGGGCCCCGACTTCGGCAACGTCTGCCTGGGCGCCGGCGGCGGCCGGACCCTGGGCTTCTGGAGCAACCGGAACGGCCAGAGCGTCATGAACGGCCTGGGCATGTCCACCCTCCTGGCCGAGCTCAGGGCTCTGAACCTGGTGAAGGCGGACGGCTCTCCCTTTGACCCCCATAGCTACTCGGAGTTCCGCTCCTGGCTCCTCTCCGCCAACGCCACCAACATGGCCTACATGCTCTCCGCCCAGATGGCAGCCATGTACCTGAACGTGCATGCCGGGTTCGTGAGCGGAAGCGCTCTGGTCTACGCCCCGGGCACCTCTAGCGCCAACCCCGCGGGCTTCGCCACCGTGGGAGCTCTCCTGCATGAGGCCAATGCGGAGCTCGGCACCCACCCCACGGCCTACGACGGGGACGCCTGGCGGAGCTACCAGGAGGCTCTGAAGAACGCCTTTGACTGGGCCAACAACAACCTCACCTTCGTCCAGCCCGGCCCCGAGGCCTGCCCCTTTGATAGCCCCTACTGAGGGCTTTCCCCACCAAGCCCCCCCTTCCGGGGGGCTTCTTTTATGCTGGAGGCCGTGGACCTGGAGGCCTTTGCCGATGGCCTAGCTCAGTGCCGCCTCTGCCCCAGGCTCGTGGCCTGGCGCGAGGGGGTGGCGGGGACCAGGCGGGCCTTCCGTGAGGAGGTCTACTGGTCCAAGCCGGTACCTGGGTTCGGGGATCCGAAGGCCAGGATCCTCCTCTTCGGCCTGGCCCCCGGGGCCCACGGGGCCAACCGCACGGGCCGCCCCTTCACCGGGGACGCCTCCGGGGCCTTCCTCTACCCCCTCCTCCACCAGGCGGGCCTCGCCAGCAAGCCGGAAAGCCTCCCCGGGGATGACCTGAGGCTCCACGGCATCTACCTCACGGCGGCGGTGCGGTGCGCCCCGCCGCAAAACCGGCCCACTCCCGAGGAGGTCAGGACCTGCGCCCGCTGGACGGAAGTGGAGCTTTCCCTCCTCCCCGAGCTCCGGGTTTACCTGGCCTTGGGGCGCATCGCCCACGAGGCCCTTCTCGCCTACTTTGGCCTCAGAAAGCGGGACTTCCCCTTCGCCCACGGCCAGGTCCACCCCCTGGGAGAGGAGCGGTACCTGGTGGACAGCTACCACGTCTCCCGGCAGAACACCCAGACGGGAAGGCTCACCCGGGAGATGTTCCTCGAGGTCCTCCTCCGGGCTAAGCGCCTCGCCGGGCTTTGAGCCAGGCCATGAGCTCCGGGTAGGAAAGCGTGTTCAAGACCCTTTCCGGGCCGATCCAGGCCCGCTTTGCCGTGCCCACGGAGAGCTCCATGAAGCGGAGGTGGTCCACCTGGTGGGCGTCGGTGGAGAGGCTCATCCACAGGCCCATCCCGTAGGCCATGCGGGCCAGGTCGTCGGGGAGGTCCATGCGGTCGTAGTAGCCGTCAATCTCCACTGCCACCCCCCGCTCCAGGGCCTTCCGGAAGATGGCCTCCCAGTCTGCCTCTATGGGAGGCCTCCGGCCGATGAGCCGGGCGGTGGGGTGGGCGAGGACGTGGACGAAGGGGTTTTCCAGGGCCTTGAGGATGCGCCTTGTCTGCTCCGCTTTGGGGAGCTTGAACTGGGAATGGATGGAGACCAAGACGATGTCCAGCTCCCTCAGGACCCAGTCCGGGTAGTCCAGGGAGCCGTCGGGCCGGATGTCCACCTCCGCCCCCGCCAGGAGGTAGGGCGGGCCGTGGGCCTCGTTGAAGCGGCGGATGGCCTCTATCCGCTTCAAGGCCTCCTCCGCCGAGGGCCCCCCCGCCACCCGCACCGCCGGGGAGTGGTCGGTAACCGCCAGGTACTCGTAGCCCAGTTCCCTGGCCGCTTGCCAGAGTTCCTCGAGGGTGTTCTGGCCGTCGGAGTAGGTGGAGTGGACCTGGAGGTCCCCCTTCACCTGGGAAAGCTCCAAAAGCCGGGGAAGGGATCCCCTCTGGGCCGCCTCTATCTCCCCGTGGTCCTCCCTCAGGGGCGGGGGGATGTAGGGGAGGCCCAGGGCGGCGTAGACCCCTTCCTCCGTCTCCCCAGCCACTTTCTCTTCCCCCCGAAAGACCCCGTACTCCGAAAGCTTTAGGCCCTTATCCTGCGCTAAAGTCCGGAGGCGAATGGAGTGCTCCTTGCTCCCCGTGAGGTACTGGAGGCCCGCCCCGTAGCTTTCGGGGGGCACCACCCGGAGGTCCACCTGGAGGCCGTTTTTCAGGAAGACCGTGGCCCGCTCCTTCCCCTTGGCGTAGACCTCCCTCACCCCGGGCAGGGCCACGAAGCCGGCCACCACCCTCTCCGGCTCCCGGCTCGCCACCAGGTAGTCCAGGTCCCCCACGGTGTCCTTGTAGCGGCGGGCGGAGCCGCAAAGCTCCGCCTCCGCCACCCCGGGAAGGGCCCGGATCTGCTCCAGCAGGTTTCGCGCCAGGGAGAGCACCGCCCCCAAAGGCCTTCTCTTCCCCGCCGCCTGGGCCAGGAGAAGCCCTTCCCGGATGCGCTCCGCCTTCTTGGCCCCAAAGCCCTTCAGCCTTAGGAGGTCTCCCCTTTCCAGGGCCTCCTTCAGCTTCCCCAGGGAGTCTATGCCCAGGGCCTCGTAAAGCTGGAGGGCGGTCTTGGGCCCCACCCCGGGGACCTCCATGACCTCGAGGACCCCTCTCGGCACCTTCTCGCTCAGCTCCTCGTGCTTCTTCACCTTCCCCGTGGCAAGGTACTCCAGAATCTTCTCCGCCAGGTCGGGGCCAATGCCGGGAAGCTCCAAGAGGGCCTCCTTGCCCTTCCTGGCCACCTCCTCTATGGGGGTGTCCAGATCGTAGAGGGTGCGGGCCGCCTGGTGGTAGGCCCGGGCCCGGAAGGGGTTGTCCCCCAAAAACTCGCTCATCAGCCCGATCTCCTCAAAGATCCGGGCCAGCTCCTGGTTTCTCATGGCCTCACTATACGCGTATACTGCTCCCAGCGCCCATGCCTAGGCCGGACCGTTTCCGCAAAGCTGTGGTGGAACTCCTGAAGGCCGAGGGGCGTCCCCTGCACTACACCGAGATCGGCCGCCGCCTCAAGGAGATGGGCCTCTGGGCCCAGGTGCGGGAACCGGAGAAGATCGCCAAGGTGCGCCTCTCGGCCCTGGCCCGCTGGGCAAGAAGCCCGGTGGTGGCCCTGGGGGAGGGGCTTTACGCCCTCAGGGAAGAAGGCGGTACGAGGCCAGAACCTTGAGGTAGTTGGCCCGCTCAAAGGCGGCGGGCTCGGCCACCTTCTGGTAGCTCATCGCCCCCCGCATCTCCTCCACGCTCTCGTACCCTTTTTCCTCCATGAAGGCCTGGAGCTCCGAGAGCACGGTGCGGAAGTGGGATGGGCCCCTCTCCAGGATGGCGGAGGTCATCATCACCACCTGGGCCCCGGCCAGAATCCCTTTCACCGCTTCCTTTCCCGAATGCGCCCCTCCGGTGAGGGCCAGCTCCAGGTCCAGCCGGCCGTAGAGCAGGGCGATCCAGTGGGTCCGCAAAAGGGCCTCGTAGGGCCGGGAGAGGCTCAGGGTGGGGACCACGGAGAGGGTTTCCAGGTCAAAGTCCGGCTGGTAGAAGCGGTTGAAGAGCACCAAGGCCTTGGCCCCCGTCCCCTCCACCCGCTTGGCGAAGTGGGCGAAGGCGGTGAAGGCGTGGCCCACCTTGACGGCCACGGGAATCCGGACGCTTTCCACCACCGCCCGGATGGTGTCCAGGTACATGCCCTCCACCTCAACCCCCGAGAGAGCGGGGTCGGTGGGGATGTAGTAGAGGTTGAGCTCCAGGGCGTCGGCCCCCGCCTCCTCCAAGAGCCGGGCGTACTCCACCCAGCCTCCCTGGCTCACCCCGTTCAGGCTGGCGATGATGGGAATGGAAACCCGCTCCTTGGCCCGGGAGAGGAGGTCCAGGTGGCGCTCGGGGGTGAGGCGGTACTCGTGGGCCTTGGGGAAGTAAGAAAGGGCCTCGGCGTAGCTCTCGTGGCCGTAGTGGAGGTAGTGGTCCAAAGCCTCCTCTTCCCGGAGGACCTGTTCCTCAAAAAGGGAGTGCATGACGATGGCCGCCGCCCCCCCGTCCTCGAGGCGCAGGAAGCCGTCCAGCTTCTCCGTCAGGGGGGAGGCGGAGGCCACCAGAGGGTGCTCCAGCTTAAGCCCGAGGTATGTGGTCCTGAGATCCATGGCCTCCTCCTTAGACTACCGCAGGCCCTTTGGCCGCCATCCGCTCTAGCCTTTCCCAGCGGGCCTTCACCGCCTCCTCCGCCATCCTCAGGAAGATGTCCGCCTCTTCGGGGTGGGTCTGGAGGAGGAGGCGGTAGCGGTTTTCCGCATAGAGGTACTCCCTAAGAGGGAGGGTGGGCGGCTTGGAGTCCAGGATTAAGCCTTCCCCGGGCTTGTAGCGGAAGAGGGGCCAGTAGCCCGAGCGCTCCGCCATCTTCTGGTGGTCCATGCCCTTGGCCATGTCAATGCCGTGGGCGATGCAGTGGCTGTAGGCGATGATCAGGGCCGGTCCCTGGTGGGCCTCGGCCTCGAGGAGGGCCCGCAGGGTGTGGGCGTCGTTTGCCCCCATGGCGATCTGGGCCACGTAGACGTGCCCGTAGCTCATGGCCATGAAGGCCAGGTCCTTCTTGGGGGTGGGCTTGCCCGCCATGGCGAACTTGGCGATGGCCCCCAGGCCCGTGGCCTTGGAGGCTTGGCCACCGGTGTTGGAATAGACCTCGGTGTCCAGGACCAGGACCTTCACATTCGCCCCGCTGGCCAGGACGTGATCCAGCCCCCCATAGCCGATATCGTAGGCCCAGCCGTCCCCGCCCACAATCCAGACCGAGTGGGGAATGAGGGCGTCGGCCACCGCCAGGAGGTCCTTGGCCCGGGGGTCCTCTAACGAAGCGAGCCTTTCCCTCAGAAGGGCCACGTCCCGCCGCCTTTCCTCCAGTCCCTGGGGCCCCACCTCCTTAAGAAGCCTCTCCACCAGGGCCTCCCCCAGGACCTGCCGGAACTCGGGAAGGAGCTTCCTGGCGTACTCCGCCTTCTTGTCCAGGGCCAGGCGCATGCCCAGGCCGAACTCGCCGTTGTCCTCAAAGAGGGAGTTGGCCCAGGCGGGACCCCGGCCCTCCTTGTTCTTGGACCAGGGGGTGGTGGGCAGGTTCCCCCCGTAGATGGAGCTGCACCCGGTGGCATTGGCCACCAGGAGGCGGTCGCCGAAAAGCTGGGAGAGGAGGCGGAGGTAGGGGGTTTCCCCACAGCCCGCGCAGGCCCCGGGGAACTCAAAGAGGGGCTCTAAGAGCTGGACGTCCTTCACGGTGTGGAGCTTGAGGCCCGCCCTGGGGGTTTCCGGTAGGGATAGGAAGAAGTCCCAGTGCCGGTTCAAAGCCTCCCGGACCTCGAGGCGGGGGACCATGTTCAGGGCCTTGCGGCTGGGGTTGCGCTTGTCCTTGGCGGGGCAGGCCTCCACGCAGAGGGCGCACCCCGTGCAGTCCTCGGGGCTGATGGCGATGGTGAACTCCCCGGAAAGCTCCTTCCACATGGCCTTGCGGTGGGGGAAGCCCTCGGGAGCCCCCTGGAGGGCCTCCCCCGGCACCACCTTGGCCCGGATCACCGCATGGGGGCAGACCAAGACGCACTTCCCGCACTGGACGCAGATGTCCGGGTCCCAGGCGGGCACGAACTCGGCGATGCCCCGCTTCTCGTAGCGGGCGGTGCCCGTGGGGTAGGTGCCGTCTGGGGGGAAGAGGGAAACGGGGAGGCTATCCCCCAGGCCCAAGGCGATGGGTCCCAGCACCTCCCGCACGAAGGGGGGCGCCTCCCCCACCATGGGCGGGATCAGGCCCTTCTCCGAGGTAACGCGACCAGGGAGGGGAAGGGGTTCCACCGCCTCAAACCCCAGGTCCACCGCCTGGAAGTTCTTCTCCAAAACGCCTCTTCCCCGCCTACCGTAACTCTTCTCAATGCCCTTTTTGATGCGGGCTCTGGCCTCTTCCTCGGGAAGGACTCCAGAAAGCTTGAAGAAGGCCGCCTGCATGATGGTGTTGATGCGCCCGGGGAGGCCCACCTGGCGGGCCAGCTCGTAGGCGTTCACCACATAGACCTTGAGGTTTTTCCGGAGGATCTCCTCCTGCACGGGCTTGGGAAGCTTGTCCCAGACCTCCTCCTTGGGGTAGGGGGCGTTCAGGAGGACCGTGGCCCCCTCCTCCGCCAGCTGGAGCATGGGGAGGCGCTCCAGGAAGCCCCACTGGTGGATGGCCACAAAGCTGGCCTTCTGAATCAGGTAGGGCTTCTGCAGGGGATTGGGCCCAAAGCGCAGGTGGCTCACCGTGCGGGAGCCCGACTTCTTGGAATCGTAGACGAAGTACCCCTGGGCGTGGAGGGGCGTCTCCTCGCCGATGATCTTGATGGTGTTCTTGTTGGCAGAGACCGTCCCATCGGCCCCCAGGGCGAAAAAGACCGCCCGCACCGAGGCGGGGTCCTCAAAGTCCACATCGGGGTAAGGGAGGCTCCTTTCCGTGAGGTCGTCCACGATGCCCACGGTGAAGCCGTGGCGGGGCCGCTCCTTCTTGAGCTCTTCGTAGACCCCGAGGGCCATGGCCGGGGTGAACTCCTTGGAGGAAAGCCCGTACCGCCCCCCCACCAAGAGGGGAAGCTCTCCCCCCTTCAGGGCCAAGGCCGCCGCCACCTCCTGGAAGAGGGGCTCCCCCACCGCCCCGGGCTCTTTGCCCCGGTCCAGCACCGCCACCTTTTTGGCGGTGGGGGGAAGGGCCTGGAGAAAGGCCTCCACGTGGAAGGGGCGGTAGAGCCGGACTCTCACCATCCCCACCCGCTCCCCCCGTTTGAGGAGGTGCTCCACCGCCTCCTCCACCGCAAAGGAGGCGGAGCCCATGACCACCACCACCCGCTCCGCCGCGGGGTGGCCGAAGTACTCGTAGGGTAGGTACCGCCTGCCGGTGATCTCGGCGAAGCGGTCCATCACCTCCTGGACCACCCCGGGCAGGCGGTCGTAGTAGGGGTTGATGGCCTCGCGGTTTTGGAAGTAGTGGTCGGGGTTTTGCGCCGTCCCCCGGATCACCGGGGCCTCGGGGGTGAGGGCCCGTTTGCGGAAGGCCTCGAGGGCCTCCCAAGGAAAGAGGGCTTTGAGCTCCCGGTCGGAAAGGGGGGTGATCTTCTGCACCTCGTGGGAGGTGCGGAAGCCGTCCATGGCGTGGAGGAAGGGCAGGCTGGCCTTAAGGGCCGAGAGGTGGGCGATGGCCGCCAGGTCCTGGGCCGCCTGCACGGAGTCGGAAACCAGGATGGCCCAGCCCGTGGGACGGACGGCGTAGAGGTCCTGGTGGTCGCCAAAGATGGAAAGGGCGTGGGTGGCGAGGGCCCTTGCGGCCACGTGGATCACCCCGGGAAAGGCCTGCCCGGCGATCTTGTACATGTCGGGGATCATGAGGAGGAGTCCCTGGCTGGCGGTGAAGGTGGTGGCCAAAGTCCCCTGCTGCAAGGCTCCGTGCAGGGCCCCCGCCGCTCCCCCCTCGGACTGCATCTCCACCACCTTGGGCACCAGGCCCAGGAGGTTGGGCTCCCCCTTGGCCGCCCACTCGTCGGAAAGCTCCGCCATGGGGCTGGAAGGGGTGATGGGATAGATGGCGATGACCTCGGAGAGGCGGTAGGCCACCCGGGCCACCGCCTCGTTACCGTCCACGGTGATGGGGCGCATAGGCTTCACCTCTTCCCCACCCTACCCCCACCCCGAGGTGAGGAATGTCCCAGGGGGTAGAATGGGGGCATGCTGGGCCCTTTCCGCTATCCCCTCGCCCTCCTCTTCCTCCTCCTGGCCCTCTTCCTCGAGGCCTACCGGCCCCTTTTCCTCCTCCTCTCTGGCCTGGCCCTTCTTCTGGGAAGGCCCAGGTCCTGCCCCCGCCCTTGACGAAACCCCCCTGGGGACGAAGACTTAGGGGCGTGGATGCCTTAGAGAAGAACCTGGAGAAGCTGGCGGAGCTGGCCGTCAGGGTGGGGCTCAATCTGGAGGAGGGGCAGGAGGTCATCGCCACCGCCCCCATAGAGGCGGTGGACTTCGTGCGCCTCTTGGCGGAAAAGGCCTACGCCCAGGGGGCGAGCCTCTTCACCGTCCTCTACGGCGACAACGTCCTTTCCCGGAAGCGCCTCTCCCTGGCCCCTGAGGCGGGACTGGACCGGGCCCCCGCCTGGCTCTACGAGGGCATGGCCAAGGCCTTCCACGAGGGAGCGGCCCGCCTGGCGGTGAACGGCAACGACCCCAAGGCCTTAGAGGGCCTTCCCCCTGAGCGCATTGGTCGGGCGCAACAAGCCCAAAGCCGGGCCTACAAGCCCGCTCTTTCCGCCATCTCCCAGTTCGTCACCAACTGGACCATCGTCCCCTTCGCCCACCCAGGCTGGGCCAAGGCGGTCTTCCCCGGACTCCCGGAAGAGGAGGCGGTGGCGAGGCTCTGGCGGGCCATCTTCCAGGCCACCCGGGTGGACCAGGAGGACCCCGTGGCCGCCTGGGAGGCCCACAACCGCGCCCTGCACGAGAAGGTGGCCTTCCTGAACGAAAGGCGCTTTGACGCCCTCCACTTCCAGGGGCCCGGCACGGACCTCACCGTGGGCCTGGCCGAGGGACACCTGTGGCAGGGCGGGGCCACCCCCACCAAGAAGGGGCGGATTTGCAACCCCAACCTGCCCACGGAGGAGGTCTTCACCGCCCCCCACCGGGAGCGGGTGGAGGGAGTGGTGCGCTCAAGCCGCCCCCTGGCCCTTTCCGGCCAGCTGGTGGAGGGCATCTGGGCCCGTTTTGAGAAGGGCGTGGCCGTGGAGGTGGGGGCGGAAAAGGGCGAGGAGGTCCTCAAGAAGCTCCTGGAAACCGATGAGGGCGCGAGGCGCCTGGGGGAGGTGGCCCTGGTGCCCGCGGACAACCGCATCGCCAAGACTGGCCTCGTCTTCTTTGACACCCTCTTTGACGAGAACGCCGCCAGCCACATCGCCTTCGGCCAGGCCTACCAAGAGAACCTCGAGGGCCGCCCAAGCGGGGAGGAGTTCCAGAGGCGTGGGGGGAACGAGAGCATGGTCCACGTGGACTGGATGATCGGCTCCGAAGAGGTGGACGTGGACGGCCTCTACGAGGACGGAACCCGGGTGCCCCTCATGCGGCGGGGGCTTTGGGTGATCTAAAGGCCCGAGCGCCCACGGGGGCGGCCGCAAGGGGCCGCCCCCTTTTCGTTTGGGGAGAGGGCGGGAGAAGCGCTTTTGTGCTAATATTCACGATTCTTCCCGCTCGTGGTTTATCTCTCCTATATAACCTCAAGAGCCTCCAGGAACATCCCCAGGAGGTCCTCCGGGGCCTCGAGGCCCACGGAAACCCGCACCAGCCCCGGGGTCACCCCCGCCTGGCGCCGGGCCTCCTCGGGCAGGCGGCTATGGGTAGTGGTCCAGGGATGGACCAAAAGGGTGCGGGCATCCCCTAGGTTGGCGGCCTTGGGCAGGGGGATGGTCTTTAAAAAGCGGCTCGCCGCCTCCTGGCTCCCCAGGTCCAGGGTGAGCATGGGCCCGAAGGAGGCCAGGTACTTCCGCGCCCTCCCATGGGCGGGGTCCTCGGGCAGGCCCGGGTAGCGGAGGGCCCGCACCTTGGGGTGGCCCTTCAGGCTTTCCGCCAAAACCTGGGCGGTCTCGCTCATCCGCCGCACCCTCAGGGCCACGGTCTCCAAGCCCTGGAAGAGGAGGTAGGCGTTAAAGGGGGAAAGGGACATCCCCGCCAGGGAAAGCCCCAAGATGCGGAGCCTCTCCGGGTAACAGCGGACCCCCAGGGCCTCCCAGGGCACCAGGCCCTTGGCATCCTTCTCCAAGAACTGGGGGAAGTGGCGCCAAAGGTCCGTCTCCCGCACGGAAACCGCCCCCCCAAGCACGGAGCCGTGGCCCGAGGCCCACTTGGTGAGGCTTTGCACCACCACATGGGCCCCCCACCCCAGGGGCCGGGCCAGGGCCCCCGCCGCCCCGAAGGTGTTGTCCACCACCAAGGCCACCTTGCGCTCCTCCGCCAGCGTGGCCAGGGCCTCCAGGTCCGGCACCAGGAGGGCGGGGTTAGCCATGGTCTCCACAAAGAGGGCCCGGGTCTTCCCCGTGAGGGCCTCCCGCACCGCTTCGGGCTCGGGGTCCACGTAGCGCACCCGCACCCCCATGAGGCCCAGCACCTGGTTGAAAAGGCCGATGGTCTGGCCGAAAAGGCCCTTGGCCGCCACCACCTCATCCCCCGGGGAAAGGAGGGCCAGCATGGCGGCGAAGGTGGCCGCCTGCCCCGTGGCCAGGACCACGGCCTCCAAAGCGCCCTCCAGGGCCTTAAGCCGCTCCTCCAAAGCCCGGCCCGTGGGGTCCTTCTGGCGCGCGTAAACGTAGCCCTCCCCGGTGGCGAAGCGCTCCGCCCCCTCCTCGAGGGTGGCGAAGCCGTAGGCGGCCACCGCATAAATGGGGAGGCCTACCGCCCCATGGGGGTCCTCCGGAAGCCCCGAAAGCACCGCCAGGGTTTCGTACCTCATGGTCTTCAGTCTAAGCCTTTAGGCCGACCCCCGCTCCCAAACCCTCTCCGCCAACCGTTCCCCCGCCTCCAGCAGGGGGTGGAAGATGACATCCACCCCTGCCTCCCGAAGGAGCTCATCCTCTTCCACGGCGTAGCTTACCGCCCCCACCACCCCCTGGTAGCCCTTTTGCCGGAGGGCAAGGGTGGCCCGAAGGCGGGCCTCGAGGTCCGGCAAGGCCAGAATCACCCCCTTAATCCCCGAGAGGTCCAAGCTCTCCCAAAGGGCCGGGTCCTCCGCATCCCCATACAGGACCCGCCAACCCTTGGCCGCATGGTACGCCACCTTGGAGGGGTCGCTGTCCAGGCCCAACACCGCCTCCCCCCTTTCCGTGAGAAAGCGGTACGCCGCAGCCCCCGTGCGCCCCATGCCCACCACCAACCACCTGGCCCCTAGCGCCCCGTGGGGCTCCTCATCGGGGTGAAAGCCTGGGCGCTCCAGGCGCAGGAGGTGGGGCTTCCAGCGGTCGTAAAGCCTATGGGCCCGTTGCAGTACGGGCGCCCCCAGGAGGAAGGATCCCCCCACAGCCAAAGCCACCGCCCCAACCCCCTGAGGGGAGAGGTAACCCATGGAGAGGAGGACCCCAGCGGCCACCAAGGCGAACTCGGAATAGGTGGCTAAGCTCACCGCCACCAAAAATGCGGTCCGGGCCCGAAAGCCCTGGTGGACAAGGGAAAAAAAGAGAAATAGCGGCTTCAGCGCCACGGCCAGCAACAGGGCCAGGCCCGCATAGACCCCGTCCGGCCCCACCGCCATCCCCGCCTTCACAAAGAAGGCCAGCAAGAAAAACTCCCTGAGGGCCCAAAGCCGCTCCGCCACCTCCCCCATCCCGGGGTGCCGGGAAAGGCCGAGGCCAACGAAAAAGGCTCCCAGGGCCTCCGGGGCCCCGAGGAAGCGGGCGATCTCCACCCCCGACAAGGCTAGGGTCACCCCCAGGAGTAGCTTTAGCTCCGCTCCCCGGGCCAAGGCGAAAAGGCGCACCAGCAGGGGCCGCAAGAGGGGCAGGAGGAGGACCAAAAACCCCGTAGGCTCCACACCCTGGAACCCCAGCAGGATAAGGAGGGCCAAGGAGGCCACGTCCAAAAAGACGGAAATCCCCAGGGCTATCTGACCGTGCAGGGCGGAAAGCTCTCCCTTTTCCTGGAGGAGGCGGGCCAGCAGGACGGTGCTGGGGTTAATGAAGGCCACAGCCAAGACCAGGAGGGCCAAGGGGGCCTGGGCCAACCCCAGGAAGTAAAGCAAAAGGGCAAACACCGGGAGAAGGAGGAGCTGAAAAGCCCCGGTTCCCAGGACTTCCCGCCGCAAAAGGCGCTCCCAGCGGAGGCCCAGGCCCACGGTGAAAAGGAGAAAATAGACCCCCAGATCTGCGAAGGAGTCCAACAGGTTATCTCCGGGGAACCCCCGAAGCCCCAGGAGAATCCCCACCCCCAGGTAGCCCAGGAAGGCGGGCAAGCCCAAGCGGACCGCCAAGACCCCAGCAAAATAGGCCAAGAGGAAAACCCCTGCCATCAGCACCTCCTTGTCAAGCTTTTCGGAGAAAAGGGAGGCGCACACCCAGGCGCCTCACCCCCTTCTACCCCAGCCTACCAGGTTACCCCATTGCCAAGCCCTCCGCCCGGAACCGCCCCGGTCCCGGTAGGCCAGCCTGCGCCCCTAGCGGCGCTTAGCGCACCAAAAGGACCGGACAGGGGGCCTCGGCCACCACCTTCTGGCTCTGGCTCCCCAAAAAGAGGCTCCCCACCGCCCCCAGGCCCCGGGTACCCATGACGATGAGGTCCGCCTTCTCCCCGATGGCCGCCTGGAGGATGGCCTCCGCCGCCCGCCCCTCCAGGAGGAGGGCGTCCTCCTGGGCCACCCCCGTGAGGGCCACCGCCTCGGCCAACACCTTCTCCGCCCGCTCCAGGCGCCGCTTTAGCGCCTCGGCGAAGAAGGGCTCCCCCAGGTAGTCGGGCACGGGCTCGTAGGCGTGGACTACCAGAAGCCTCGCCCCGTGGGCCTGGGCCTCGGCCTTGGCCACCTCCGCCGCCCGCTTGGCGTGGTCCGAGCCGTCATAGGCCAGGAGGATGGTCTTGAACATGAGGCCATTTTACCCAAAACAGCGAAAAGGCTCGCTACCGCCTCGGTTGGACATATATACCCTTGACAAGATGAAGCTCATAAAGCACCATGACGCTATGGAATGCTGCCTGGATCGGCGCAGGGTGGTGCAGGGGCTTACGGGACTGGCCCTGGGAGGGTTAGGATTGGCACAACGGGGAAACAGACGCCTGCGGCTAGCTTTTTGCTCCCAGCTCCTGTGCATTATCCCCTATGAAGTGGCCCTGAGGCGGGGCTACTTTGCCGAAGAGGGCCTCGAGGTGGAGCTGGTCTACGCCCGGGGAGGAAGCCAGGCCCTGCAGTTTTTGGTGGGGCGGGCGGTGGACTACGCCGCCACCAGCCTGGACGCGGCCCTCCAGGCCTACCAGCAAGGGGCCCCCATCCTCCGCTTCTGTTCCACAGGCCGCCTCCCCCTCTTCGCCCTGGCCGCCGGCCCCAAAAGCGCCATCAAGGGCCTCAAGGACCTGGAGGGGAAGACCGTGGGGGTTTCGGCCCTGGGCAACGCCGACCACGTCCTTTTGGTCTACCTCCTGAAAAAGGCCGGGGTGGATCCAAAGCGGGTGCAGTACGCCACCTTAGGCCCCAACCTCTACGAGGCCCTCAAAGCTGGGCACGTGGAAGCGGGAATGGTCCAGGAGCCCGCCCTCACCCTCCTCAAGGAGGCCGGGGGGCGGGAGCTGGTGAACCTCATGGACCTGAAGCAGGCCCGGGCCTACCTGGGCGGCCCCTACGAGTTCATGGGGGTGGCGGTGCGGCGGGAGGAGCGCCAGGGAAGGCTTGAGGAGATGCGGGCCATGGCCAGGGCCCTGGAGAAGGCCCTCCGCTTCATCCACGCCGCCAACGCCCGCCTCATCGCTGACACCCTGCCCAAGGCCCTGATTGCGGGCGGGGACGAGGAAAGGCTCCGGGGGGTGATTGAGCGCTACCGCAAGGACCTCTACCCCACGGGGGTGCGGATTGACCTGGAGGCCGCCCGCCGGGTAGCGGAAAGCCAGGTGGAGGCGGGCCTCCTCCCCCCCTCCTTCCGGGTGGAGGGGCTTTTGGACCTGGAGGTGCTGAGTGCTTGAGGTCCGGAACCTGGCCTTAGGCTACGGGAAGGTCCCCGTCCTGGCAGGGGTGAGCCTCCACGTGGCCGCGGGGGAGTTCGTGAGCCTGGTGGGGCCTTCGGGCAGCGGCAAGAGCACCCTCCTCCGGGCCATCGCCGGTCTCCTGAAGCCCCTTTCCGGGGAGATCCGGCGGGGGTTTCCTAAGGAGGCCCTGGGCTTTCTCTTCCAGGAGGATGCCCTCCTCCCCTGGCGCACCGCCCGGCAAAACGCCGCCCTGGGCCTGAGGATCCGCGGGTGGCCCCGGGAGAAGGCCCTGGGGGAGGCCGAGGCCTGGCTTTCCCGCCTGGGGCTTCAGGGGCTTGGGGACCGCTTTCCCCACGAGCTCTCCGGGGGGCAAAGGAAGCGGGTGGCCCTGGCCCAGGTCCTGGCCCTAAGGCCCCGCCTCCTCCTCATGGACGAGCCCTTTTCCAGCCTGGACGCCATCCTGCGCATGGAGATCACCCGCGACCTCCTCCGGCTGGTGGAGGGGGAGGGGATCTCCGTCCTCCTGGTGACCCACGACCTCGAGGAGGCCCTAGCCCTCTCCGACCGGGTTTACCTCCTCTCCCAGGGGCCCAGGGCCCGCATCGCCAAGGAGTACCCCGTGCCCTTCCCCAGGCCCCGGGACCCGGTGGGGGTGCGGAGCGACCCCCGCTTCGGCACCCTTCTTAAGAGGCTGTGGCAGGATCTGGAGGAAGTGGCCCTATGCGCCGCGTCCTAGGGGTTCTCAGTCTTCTCCTCCTCTGGGAAGGGCTTTCCGCCTCGGGGCTGGTAAACCCCCTCTACGCCCCACCCCCCCACGAGGTCCTCCTCACCCTTTGGGGTTTCCTCGCCAGCGGCGAGGCCTGGCCCCACCTCCAGGCCACCTTCAGCGCCGCCCTCCTGGGGCTTTTCTGGGGGATCCTCCTTGGGGGGGCCTTGGGCCTTCTCGCCGCCTTCAGTTCCCTCGTCGCCGACCTCCTGGAGCCCGTCATGCTCCTCCTCAACGCCATCCCCCGGGTGATCCTCGCCCCCCTCTTCGTGATCTGGCTCGGCATCGGCCTGGCCTCCAAGGTGGCCCTGAGCCTGGTCCTGGTGGCCGTGCTCATCTTCTTCGCCGTCTACGGGGGGGTGCGCAACGTGGACCCGAGGCTCGTGGAAAGGGTCCGGACCCTGGGGGGCGGAAGCCTCTGGCTCCTGAGGGAGGTCTACCTCCCCTCCCTCGCCGCCTGGGTCCTCTCCTCCCTGAAGGTGGCCGTGGGCTTCGCCTTCACCGGAGCGGTGGTGGGGGAGTTCGTGGCGGCCAGCCGGGGCTTAGGCTACCTCCTCTCCTTCGCCCAGAGCACCTATAACGCCAAGCTCTCCCTGGCCCTCATCGCCCTGATCGTCCTCTTCGTCCTCTTCCTCTTCTTCCTCTTTGAGCGCCTGGAGCGCCACCTCCTCCGCTGGCGGCCGCAAGTGGGCGGGCAGGGGTAGGGCTAGGCCTCGGCCCGCTTCTCCGAGGGGATCTCCACCTTCCGCCCACAGCGGCAGATCTCCCCCTCCATGCGGAAAATCGTTCCGTCCGCCCGGGGGTAGAGCCAAAGGGCCCCGCAGTCGGGGCAGCGGACCTCGGCCACCAGGGAGCGGATCTCCTCCGGGGAGAAGCGGTAGACCTCCCCGCACCAGTGGCAGACCACCTCCGCCCCCCCGTCCTTCACGATCATGTCCTCCCGCTCCTCGGGGGTGAAGAAGACCAAAGCCTCCAGGGCCTTTTCCCGGCTGCAGCGGCACTGGAACCGGGCGGGGATCTCGTTCAGGGCGTAGCCCAGGGCCCTGAGGTCGGTGGGCGTGTAGCCGAGCCCCTGGAAGATGGCCTCCAGGACCCCCTCCAGGCCCTTCTCCCTGAGCAAGGGGGTGATGCCGGGAAGGCCCGCCAGGTTGGCCTCGAGGCGGCCCACCACCTCCTCGGAGGCCCCGGGCATGACCTGGACGGCCACGCCCCCCGCCACCTCCACCTCCCCCTCCCCCTTGACCCGCACCCCGAGGAGAAGGGCTGAAGGGATCTGCTCCGACTGCCAGAGGTAGTGGGCCAGGTCCTCGGCAATCTCCCCGGAGACCAGGGGGACGGTGCTGGTGTAGATCTCCCCGTTAGGAAGACTCCGGTCCACCCGCAAGACCCCAGCCCCCACAAGCTCCCCCACGTTCAGCTTGCCGTCCTCCCGCAAGGGCGCCTCCGCCTTCGGGTTCTTCACGTAGCCCCTCACGTGGCCCAAGGCGTCCGCCTCCGCCACCAGGCCCCCCAGGGGCCCCGTGCCCTCTATGCGCAGGGTGAGGCGCTCCCTGGGGGTCTTGAGGAGGAGCTGGGCCAGGAGGAGGGCCCCGGTCATGGCCCGGCCAAGGGCGGCGGTGGCCGTGGGGGAAAGGCCGTGGCGAAGCCGGGCCTCCTCCACCACGTCCCCCGTTTCCGCCGCCACCACCCTGAGGTGCCCCTCCCCGGCCAGACCCCTGAGAATCCGTCCCATACCCCGCCATTTTGCCACAACCCCTATAATCGCCCTATGGGCCTCGTCCTCTACGACACGATGCAAAGGAAGAAGGTCCCCTTTGAGCCCGCCACCCCGGGGCACGTGGGCATCTACGTCTGCGGCCCCACGGTCTACGCCGACCCCCACCTGGGCCACGCCCGGGGCCCCATCGTCTACGATGTCTTAAGGCGCTACTTCCTGCAAAAGGGCTACAAGGTCCGCTTCGTCTCCAACATCACCGACGTGGGCCACCTCACCGACGACGCCGACCAGGGGGAGGACAAGGTCGCCAAGCGGGCCAAGCTGGAAAGGCTTGAGCCCATGGAGGTGGCGGAGAAGTACACCTGGAGTTTCTTTGACGCCATGGGGGCCCTGAACGTCCTCCGCCCCTCCATCGCCCCCAGGGCGAGCGGCCACATCCCCGAGATGTGGGAGCTCACGCAAAAGCTCCTGGAGCGGGGCGTGGCCTACGTGCGGGGGGGGAGCGTCTACTTCCGGGTAAGGGCCTTCCCCCTGTACGGGAAGCTCTCCGGGAAGAGGCTGGAGGAGCTTCAGGCCGGGGCCCGGGTGGAGGTCCGGGAGGAGAAGGAGGACCCCCTGGACTTCGCCCTCTGGAAGCGGGCCGAGCCCGGCCACCTCATGCGCTGGAAGAGCCCCTGGGGGGAAGGCTACCCCGGCTGGCACATTGAGTGCACCGCCATGAGCCTCAAGTACCTGGGGGAGGGGTTTGACCTGCACGCCGGGGGGATTGACCTCCAGTTCCCCCACCACGAGTGCGAGATCGCCCAGGCGGAGGCGGCAGGGTACCGCTTCGCCCGTTACTGGATGCACCACAACCACGTCCTCCTGGAGGGGGAGAAGATGGCCAAGAGCACGGGGAACCTGGTCCTCCTCCACGACCTCCTAAAGGCCCACGAGCCCATGGCCCTGCGCTTTTACCTCCTGCAGACCCACTACCGGAGCCCCATGGACTTCACCCTTCAGGGCCTCGAGGCCGCCAAAAGGGGGTACCTGCGCCTCCTCAACGCCTACCGGGAGGTGCGGGCCAGGAAGGAGGCAGCCCCCCCCGGCACGACCCCGGAGCTGGAGCGGGCCCTGGACGCCCTGGAGAAAGGGGTCCTGGAGGCCCTGGAGGACGACCTCGCCACCCCGGAGGCCCTGGCCCAGTTCTTCACCTTCCTCCCCGAGCTCCACCGCCTCCTCCCCGAGGCCAGGCGGGAAAGCCTGGAGCGGGCAGAAAGCGCCTTCCACACCCTGGGGGAAGGGCTTCTTGGCCTTTTCCCCGAAAGGGTTTTGGAGGAAAAGCTCTCAGGCCCCCTCCTCTCGGGCCTCATCGGGCTTCTCCTGGAGCTCAGGGAAGAGGCCCGGCGGGCCAAGGACTACGCCAAAAGCGACCGGATTCGGGAAAGGCTGAAGGCCCTTGGGGTCATCGTGGAGGACAGCAAAGAGGGCCCCAAGTGGCGGATAGAGGCCCTGTAAGAACGCCCCGCCGTGGCTGGCGCCACGGCGGGGAGCCCAGAAGCCCCTAGCGGGGGATGGGGTAGCCCTGGGCCTCGAGGACCGCCTCGGCCACCTTCCGCCTCAGGGCCACCAGGTCCACGGGCTCGTGCTTGGTGAGCCTGCGGGCGGCCGAGTAGACCACCCGGGCCTCGTCCCCCTCCACCAGCCGGGGCAGAACGGCAAGGGCCCTCATCTGGGCCCGGTCCAGGGCCTGCACCAGGTAGACCCGGGCCATGGCCTGGGCCAGCTCCCCAAGCCGCCTGGCCCTCAGGAGGGCGCTTTCGGCGGCGTAGGCATCTATCAGGATGTCCGCGGCCGCCCCCAGGACCTCCTGCTCCTCCTCCACCTTCTGGCCGTACTTCTGGGCCGCCAGGCCCGCCACCATCAGGAAGAGCTTCTTGAGCCCGGCGATCTGATGGAGCTCCAGGTCCTCGGGCTCCTCAAAGCTGGGCTCCAGGAGCTCCTTCTGGAGCTTCATGGCCGCCTGGAAGAGGGGAAGCTGCCCTTTCAGGGCCCGCCTCAGGAGCATCCCGGGGATGAGGAGGCGGTTGATCTCGTTGGTCCCCTCAAAGATGCGGTTGATGCGGGCGTCCCGGTAGGCCCTCTCAATGGGGTACTCCTGGGAGTAGCCGTAGCCGCCGTGGATCTGCACCCCCTCGTCCACCACGTAGTCCAGGACCTCGGAGCCCAGGACCTTGATGATGCTGGCCTCCACCGCGTACTCCTCAATGCCCGCCATCACCGCCTCGGCGCCCTCCTTGCCCAAAAGGGCCTCGTCAATGAGGCCCACGGTGCGGTAGACGGCGCTCTCGGCGGCGAAGATGCGGCTCGCCATCTCCCCCAGCTTCTCCTGGATGAGGCCGAAGCGGCCGATGGGGCGGCCGAACTGCACCCGCTGGTTAGCGTACTGGGCGGAAAGCTCCAGGGCCCGCTTGGCCCCGCCCACGGCCCCCGCCCCCAGCTTGTAGCGGCCCACGTTGAGGACGTTGAAGGCGATCTTGTGCCCCTTGCCGATCTCGCCCAGGACGTTCTCCACCGGCACCTTGGCGTCCTCCAGGATCACCTGGCGGGTGCTGGAGGCCTTGATCCCCATCTTCTTCTCCTCGGGGCCGAAGGAGAGGCCGGGGGTGTCCCGCTCCACCAAAAAGGCGGTGAAGTGCTCCCCGTCCACCTTGGCGAAGACGGTGAAGAGCTGGGCGAAGCCGGCGTTGGAGATCCACTGCTTCACCCCGTTCAGGATGTAGTGCTTCCCGTCTTCCGAAAGGGTGGCCCGGGTCTTGGCGGCTAGGGCGTCCGAGCCCGAGCCGGGCTCCGTGAGGCAGTAGGCGGCGATCCACTCCCCGCTGGCGAGCTTAGGGAGGTACTTCCGCTTCTGCTCCTCGGTGCCGAAGTAGACCAAAGGCAGGGTGCCGATGGAGGTGTGGGCCCCGTAGGTGACGGAAAAGCCCCCGGTTCCCGAAAGCTCCTCCGCCACCACCGTGGAGATCACCTTGGGCAGGTCCAGGCCCCCGTAGGCCTCGGGAACGTCAATGGCCAGAAGCCCCAGCTCCCCCGCCTTCCGCATCAGGGGCACGTTGAGCTCCAGCTCCCCGTGCTCCATGCGCTCCAGGAGGGGAAGCACCTCCCTTTCCACAAAGGTTCGGGTGGTGCGGGCGATCTCCTTGACGCTCTCGTCAAAGTCCTCCGGGGTGTAGACCCCTTCCGGGCTCTCCAAAAGCCAGCCGCCCCCTTTTTGCCAAAGCTTCTTCTCCTCGGTCATGGCTTCCCCCTTTACGCCGGATACACCTCAAAGACCCCGGCGGCCCCCATGCCGCCGCCGATGCACATGGTGACCAGGCCGTACCCCCCGCCCCGCCGGGAAAGCTCGCTGATGAGCTGGGCGGTGAGCTTGGCCCCCGTGGCCCCCAGGGGGTGGCCCAGGGCGATGGCCCCGCCGTTGACGTTGGTCTTCTCCTCGGGAAGGCCAAGAGCCCGCATCACCGCCAGGACCTGGGCGGCGAAGGCCTCGTTGAACTCAATGAGGTCTATCTGGTCCAACTTGAGCCCCGCCCGCTCCAAGGCCTTGGGCACCGCCTTCACCGGGCCGATGCCCATGACATCGGGCTCCACCCCGGCCACGGCGAAGCTGATAAAGCGGGCGAGGGGCTTCAGGCCCAGGGCCTCCGCCTTCTCCCGGCTCATGACAATGGCAGCCGCCGCCCCGTCGGAGTAGGGGCTGGCGTTCCCCGCCGTCACCGTCCCCCCCTTCTTGAAGGCGGGGCGGAGCTTGGCGAGGGCCTCGAGGCTGGTCTCGGGCCGCACGGTCTCGTCCCGCTCAAAGAGGACCTCCTCCACCTTCTTCTTGGTGCCCTGGTAGATGACCTTGGGGACCCGGATGGGCACCACCTCGGAAAAGCGCCCCTCGGCCCAGGCCTGGGCCGCCTTCTGGTGGCTCCTCAAGGCCCAGCGGTCCTGGTCCTCCCGGCTGATGCCAAACCGCTCCGCCACCCTCTCGGCGGTGAAGCCCATGCCGATGTAGGTGGAGTAGGCCTCCGGGCTCCACTCCGTGGGGGTGAGGTCGGGGTGGAGGCGGGTGTGGTAGCCCGACATGGGCACCTGGCTCATCATCTCCACCCCCCCCGCCAAAACCGCGTCCGCCATCCCGGTCATCACCGCCTGGGCGGCCATGGCAATGGTCTGAAGGCCGCTGGAGCAGAAGCGGTTGATGGTGGCCCCCGCTACCTCCACGGGTAAACCGGCCCGAAGCAGGGCCAGCCGGGCGATGTTCAGCCCCTGGGCCGCCTCGGGCATGGCGCACCCCCAGAGGACGTCCTCGAGCTCTTTAGGGTCCAGGCCCACCCGCTCCACCGCAGCCCGCATCACCTGGGCGGAGAGGTCCACCGGGTGAAGGGTGGCCAAGGCCCCGTCCTTCTTGCCCCGGGCCACGGGGCTCCGTACTGCGCTCACGATGACCGCTTCCCGCATCTTCTCCCCCTTTTAGTTCCTCAAGGGCTTCCCCGTCTTCAAGGTGTAGGCGATGCGCTCCTGGGTCTTCCGGGTGCCGAGGAGCTTCAAGAAAGCCTCCCGCTCCAGGTCCAGAAGGTCCCACTCGGAAACCTCCCGCGCCGGGCCCTCCCCCCCGGAAAGCACGTAGGCGATCTCCAGGCCGATTTTCATGTCGTGGTCGGTGATCTCCCCCGCCTCGCGGAAGGCCCAGACGGCGTAGCGCAGGTTGCCCAAGGCCTCGCTCCCCAGGACCCGGATCCTGGGGGGAAGGGGCGGGCGGTAGTCGGGGGCCAGCTCCAGGACCCGCCTTTTGGCGTCGGCGATCAGGAAGTCCCGGTTCATGGAGATGCCATCCCGATCCCTAAGGAAGCCCATCTTCCTGGCCTCGAGGGCGCTCGTGGAGGTCCTGGCCATGGCGATCAGGTTGAAGGCCCGCTTCACCCCCTCAAAGGGGTCCGCCTCCTCGTAGGGAGCAAGCTCCCGGGTGAAGCGGAGGAGCATCTCCTTGGTGCCGCCCCCGGCGGGCAGGAGGCCCACCCCGGCCTCCACCAGGCCCATGTAGAGCTCGGCGTGGGCCTGGACCAGATCGGCGTGCAGGGTGAACTCCGCCCCACCCCCCAGGGTCAGGCCGAAGGGGGCCACCACCACGGGGAAGGGGCTGTAGCGCAAGGACATGGAGGCCTTCTGGAACTGGCGCACCGCCAGGGAGAGCTCGTCCCAGTCCCCCTCCTGAGCCCCGGAGAGGATGAGGGCCAGGTTGGCCCCGGCGGAGAAGGCCCTGGGGTCCTCGTTGCCGATCACCAGGCCCACATAGCCCTTCTCCTCTATGTACTCCAGGCTCTTCTGGAGCATGCGGATCACGCCCTCCCCGATGGCGTTCATCTTGGTGCGGAACTCCAGGAGGGCCACCCCGTCCCCCAGGTCCAGAAGGGCCGCCTCCTTGCTCTCCAGGAGGGTCTTCCCCTCGGACTTCAGGGCCTTGAGGGAGATGACCCCTTCCCGTTTGGGCAGGGGGTGGTAGGCCCCGTCAAACCCCAGGAAGGTGCCGTCCTTGTAGAAGGCCCCATCCGCCTTCTCCAAGAGCTCGGGGGTGGAGAGGCCGTGCCCGCTAAGGAGCTCCTTGACCCGGGCAAGGCCCACGGCGTCCATGTTCTTGTAGGGGCCCATCTCCCAGCCGAAGCCCCACTCCAGGGCCTGGTCCACGGCGACCAGGTCGTAGGCGATCTCCGGGGTCTTCTCCAGGGTGTAGTGGGCGGTCTTGGCGAAAAGCTCCCTGAGGAAGGCCCCGTACTTGCCGGGAAGCTCCAGGACCTTGGGCAGGCGCTCAGCAAGGGGAAGGTCCCTGAGAGCCCTAAGCTCCGGCAGGTCCAGCTTGGCCCGGGGCACGTAGTCCAGGGTCCTGGGGTCCAGGGTGAGGATCTCCCCGTTCACCCGCTTGTAGAACCCCGCCCCCGTCTTCTCCCCCAAGCGCCCCTCCTCCACCAGGCGGAGGACCCAGCCGGGCAGGGCGAAGTCCTCCCCGGTGGCGTGGGAAAGCTCCTCCGTCACCAGCTTCAGCACGTCCAGGCCCGTGAGGTCGGCGGTGCGGAAGGTGGCGGAGTTGGGGCGGCCCAGGAGGGGCCCGGTGAGGGCGTCCACCTCGTCAATGGTGAGGCCGTGCTTCTCCATGAGGCGGACCGCCTGGACCATGCCGTAGACCCCCAGGCGGTTGGCGATGAAGCCCGGGGAGTCCTTGGCGAGAACGGTCCCCTTGCCCAGGATGCGCTCGCCGAAGCGGCGGATCTCCTCCAGGACCTTGGGATCGGTCTCGGGGGTGGGGATGAGCTCCAGGAGGTGGAGGTAGCGGGGCGGGTTGAAGAAGTGGGTCCCCAGGAAGCGCTTGCGGAAGGCCTCGGAGCGCCCCTCCAGGAGGATCCTCATGGGGATGCCGCTGGTGTTGGAGCTGACGATGGCCGTGGGCTTGAGGATGGCCTCGAGGCGCTCGTAAAGGGCCCGCTTGGGCTCGGGCTTCTCGATGATGGCCTCCACCACCCAGTCGCAGTCCGCCAGCTTCCCCAGGTCGTCCTCAGTGTTGCCGATTTCCACATAGCGGGCCAGATCGGGGTCCATGAAGGCTGCGGGCTTGGCCTTTAGGGCCCGCTCTAGCCCCTTCTTGGCGTACTCGTTCCGGTCTTCCTTTCCCGGGATATCCAGAAGGACCACCGGGACCCCGGCGCTGACCAAGAGGGCCGCGATCCCGCTCCCCATGGTCCCCGCGCCCACCACGCCTACCTTCTTGATCATGGCCAACCTCCTTATACTGAGTCAAAGTTTACCTCCTCTCCCCGCCTCTGTCAAAGGGCCCCTTGACAAAGAGCGACAACCCCACGTAGGCTGCATCCGCTATGAAGAAAACCCTTTGCTTTATCGTGGCCGGGCTCTTGAGCCTGGGTTTGGCGCAAGGGGTACGGAGCCTGGGTATGGGGGGCGTGGCCTTGCCTGGACCCGCCCACACGGGGACGAACCCCGCCTACGCCGCCTTCCCGGACACCTGGGGTAAGGAAGGAGTCCAGGTCCCCATCGGTCTCCTGCGCCTTCTCCCCCTCTTCCCCGAGACCAGCCCCTTGGCCTACCTTACCGACCCCCAGGCCTTCAGGAACAGCTTTGACCTCCTTAGCTTTTACGACCAGATAACCCATGCGCACAGCTTCCTCCTCAACCCCGCCCGTAGCCCCGACGAGGTGGTCTTCCGGGTGAGCGCCAACGGCCTCAGCATCACCGACGGCTCAGGACGGAACCTCATCCCCTCTTTCCAGACCGGGGCCTCTCCGGAGAAACCCCAGGCCCTCATCCCCGCTCCGATTCTCGGCATCGCCCTGGACCTGGGCCCCGGGACCTATCTGTCCCTCGGCCCCTTTGCTGGGACGCAAGGGGTGCGGCTTTCCCCCAGCCGGGAGCTGGCCCAGGCCCTGGCCGGGGGAAGCCTGGACGTGTGCAAGAACCAGAACCCATCCCCTTGCCTCCTAGAAGGCTCCGGTACCTTCAGCGCCGGGCTGAGCCTGGCCCTGGGCTTCGCCACACCCCTGATGGAGGTGCCCGGGCTGGGGAAGGTTTACGTGGGGATCAGGGGCGAGGGGTTTTACGGCCTGGGCTACGCCGAGGGAAGGGCCCTGGCCCGGCCCACCTTTGACCAAGATGGCAACGTGAGCGGGGTGAGCTACGAGTACCGCTATTTCGTAAGCTATCCCGACTACCTGGAGGGGAGCTTCGGCCTGGGGGCCGGGGGTCTGGGCTACGGCCTCCGAGGGGATGTGGGGGTAGCCGTGCACGGGGGCGGGTGGGCCCTTGGCCTTGGGGTGCGCAACCTCCTGGGCTTTGCCCAGTGGAGCGGGCTAGAGATCCACGTGCGAGAGGATGGGACCGAGACCCGCACCCCCACCAGCAAGCGAAGCGACCTCTCCGCCCCTGAGTTTTTCTTGAACGGGGTCTACCGCTTTGAGGAAAGCGGCCTTCTGGCAGCTGCGGATGCCCGCTTTGGGAACGTGGCGCCCACCTTCCACCTGGGGTTGGAGTACCCCTTAGGCCCCCTGGCCCTGAGGACGGGGATCGGCTACGAGGGGGGCCTCCGCTTCGGCGTGGGCATGGGATTGAACTTGGAAGCCTTGGCCCTGGACCTGGCCCTCACCACCCACGAGGCCCCCTTGGTGGGGGGTACGGTATACGGCATTGCCCTGGCGGTGAGCTTCTAGGAGGTTGAGGATGAAACGCGCCCTTCTCCTGACAAGCCTGTTCTTGGCTCTGGCCGCCTGCAGCGGCCACACGGTGCACCGCCTCGAGGTGGACCTCCTGAGCTTCGTTCCCCCCGAGAACCGCACGGGCACCCTGGACATAACCCAGGCGGAAATCCGGGTGCCCGATGATCCAGGGGGCCAGGAAGTCTCCGTGCCCGGGGCGGAAGCCCTGGTGGACGGGCGAATCTCTCTCCGGGTTGACTTGGAAAACACGGGAACGCTTCCCGCCAGGGTTGACCTCGAGGTGCGCATGGGCCCTAAGGAGGACACGGACCTGTACGACGGGAACGGGGACATCCAGGTCAAGAAGGAATCCCTTACCTTAAGCCTGGGCGAAACAGGCACCCTGGACCTCAGCGTGAACCTGCAACCAGGCGATCCCGCCTACCAGCTGGTCAAGAGCGGGAGCTTCCGCATTGGGGCCAGGCTCAGCCTCTCCGGCGACAGGGTGCGGTACACCCTGGCCCAGGCCGAGGTAGTCCTGCGCCTCAAGCTCTTCAACCTGATCCCCTAGCGGTCGGCGAAGAGGTAAAGGATCTGCATGAGGGCCTCGGGGTAGTCCCGGGGCCTCAGGCCCTTTTTGGCCAGGCGGAAGCCCGGGGGGTACTGGGTGATCTCCACGCGGTGGGGTAGGGCCTTGAGGGCCCTGGCGTCGTAGTCCAGGGGAAAGCGGGGGAAGACGGCCTGGAGATGGGTGAGGTCCTCGGTGAGGGAGAGCACCCCCTTCCTCTCCGCCACCAGGCGGAGCCTGGTCAGGTTCACGAAGTTCTCCGCCTCCTCGGGGAGGGGGCCGTAGCGCTCCTTGAGTTCCCGCACCAGGCGGGAGACCTCGGCCAGGGTCCTGGCCTCGGCGAAGCGGCTGTAGTAGCGGCTCCTGGCCTCGAGGCTCCCCACGTACTCCGCGGGGAGGCGGGCGGAGAGGGCCAGGTCCAGGGTCACGTGGGGCCTCTCCTCCACCCTCTCCCCCTTGAGCTTCCTCAAGGCCTCCTCCAGAAGCTCGGTGTAGACCTCGAGGGAAAGGGCCCGGATGTGGCCGTGTTGCTCGGGGCCCAGGAGGTTCCCCACGCCCCTGATCTCCATGTCCCTCTCCGCCAGCAGGTGGCCGCTTCCCAGGTCGGAAAGGTCGGCGATGGCGTGGAGGCGCTTTTCCGCCGCCTCGGTGAGCCGGGGGGGATGGAAGAGGTAGGCGTAGGCCTCCTGGTCCCGCCGCCCCACCCGTCCCCGGAGCTGGTACAAGGTGGCCAGGCCCAGGCGATCCGCCCGCTCAATGAGGATGGTATTGGCCTCGGGCACGTCCAGCCCCGCCTCAATGATGGTGGTGGCGAGGAGGAGGTCATAGGCCCCCTCGGCGAAGAGGAGCATGGTCTCCTCAATAAGGCCCTCGGGCATCTGGCCGTGGACCACCCCGATCCGGGCCTCGGGGACCAGGTTCTCCAGGTAGCGCCGCCTGGCCTCAATGGAGGCCACCCGGTCGTGGACGTAAAAGGCCTTGCCGCCCCGCTCCAGCTCATTTAGGATGGCCTCCCGCACCAGCAGGGGGTCAAAGGGGGCGAGGAAGGTCCTGATGGGCTTCCTGCCCGGGGGCGGGGTCTTGATGCTGGAGAGGTCCTTGAGGCCCACGAGAGCGGAGTAGAGGGTGCGGGGGATGGGAGTGGCGGAGAGGTAGAGGGTGTCCACGTTCTCCTTGAGCTCGCGGATCCGCTCCTTCTGGGCCACCCCGAAGCGGTGCTCCTCGTCCACGATGAGGAGGCCCAGGTCCTTAAAGGCCACATCGGGCTGGAGGAGGCGGTGGGTGCCGATGACGATGTCCACCGTGCCCTCTTTCAGGCCCTCAAGGATGGCCTCCTCTTCTTTGGGCGGGGTGAAGCGGGAGAGGACTCCCACCCGCACGGGGAGGTCCTGGAAGCGCTCCCGGAAAGTCCTGCCGTGCTGCTCAGCCAGCAGGGTGGTGGGCACCAGAAAGGCCACCTGGGCCCCGTGGCCCACCACCCGGTGGGCGGCCCTCAGGGCCACCTCCGTCTTCCCAAAGCCCACGTCCCCCGAGACCAAGCGGTCCATGGGGTGGGGGCTTTCCAGGTCGCGGAGGACCTCCTCCAGGGCCTGCCTCTGGTCCGGGGTGAGCTCGTGGGGGAAGCCCGCCTCCACGAGGGGGTCCCACTCGGGCAAGGCGGGGAAGGCCCGGCCCGGGGTGGCCTTCCTCTTGGCGTGGAGGACGAGGAGCCTGGCGGCGAGCTCCTCCACGTCCTTCCTGGCCCTCTCCTTGGCCCGCTGCCACTCGCCCTTTCCCAGGGAGGAGAGCTCCGGGGGGTCGTCGGTGGTGCCGGGGTGGCGCTTGAGAAGGGGTAGCCCCTCCACGGGCAGGTAGAGCCGTCCCTCGCCCCGGTAGCGCAGGACCAGGTAGTCCCGCCTGGCCCCCAGGACCTCCCGGGTCTCCAGGCCCAGGTACTGGCCGATGCCGTGCTCGGGGTGGATGAGGTAATCCCCCGGGCTTAAGGCCCCGGGATCGGTGAGGCCCTCCCCTAGGCGCAACCTGGCCTTTACCGCCCCGGTGGCGAAGACCAGGGCCTCGGTGAGGAGGACCTCCTCCCCCCACTCCGCCCCGCCCTCAAAGGCCCCGGGCAGGAGGGAAAGCCGCCCCTTGGGCCCCGGGTAGCGGTCCAGGATCAGGGGGGAGAAGGGGGAAAGGTGCTTTTGCAAAAAATCCAGGGTACGGGCGTGGCCCACGAAGAGGTGGACCCGCTTCCCTTGGGCGAGCCAGCGGGCCAGGTCTCTTTCCAGGGCCTTGAGGCTCCCCCGGTAGGGGGGGAGGGGTTTCAGGCCCAGCTCCATGGGGGGAAGCTCCACCCCGCCCCCCAGGGCCACCACGGGCCTCCCCTCCAGGAGGGGCCAGAGCTCCTTGGGGGCCAAAGCGGGGGTGTCCAGGTAGACGGGCCCGGGGAAGTGGAGGAGCTTCTTGGAGGTGAAGCCCTCTGCCTTCCCCGGCTTGGGCAGAAGGACGTGCCGCCTCCTTTCCTCCCCTGCAACGAAGAGGCGCTCCAGCTCCTCACCGAAGAACTCCAGGCGGACCTCCCCCAGCTCCAAGACCTCTCCCAGGACCCTGTAGTCCTCGTCCCGGGCGTAGCCCATGCGCAGGAGCCGGGCGAGAAGTTCCTCCCTCGGGTAGGCCCGGCCTACCTCAAGGACGAGCCGCCAGGCCCCGGGGTCCTCGGGGAAGGGGCTTAGGGCCTCCTCGTAGCCCATGAGAAAGAGGGCCCGCTCCTCCAGGGCCTCGAGGCCCGGGTTGGGATAAAGGGCTGTGCCGAAGGCGGAAAGGTCCCGGTAGCGCTTGAGGCGCTCCTCCGGGGCCAGGAGCAGGGCCGGAGGGGTCTCCTGGGAGAAGAGAAGGGCAAAGGCCACCTGGGGGAGGGCAAGCCGGTGGCCGTAAAGCTTCTTGAACGCAACCTCCATGCTGGGGCCCAAAAGGGCTAGCGGCTATTCTAAGTACCCTCCCCCAAGATTTTCAACTCCACACCCCCCAGGGCCTTGAGGGCCTGAACCACCGCCTCCCTAAGCTCCTCAACCCCCCCGTAGTGCCGCCGAGGCATCAAAAACCCCTTCACCCGCCGCCACACACC
>CAMTVD010000033.1:0-27653 GCA_947085095.1 uncultured Thermus sp.
CCCGGGGGGTCTACGAAACCCCGGGGGGGACCATCCTCTACCACGCCCGCCGGGCGGTGGAAAGCCTCACCCTGGACCGGGAGGTGCTCCACCAGCGGGACCAGCTTGCCCCCAAGTACGCCGAGCTCGTCTACTACGGCTTCTGGTACGCCCCGGAGCGGGAGGCCCTCCAGGCCTACTTCGACCACGTGGCCCAGGCGGTCACCGGGGTGGCCCGGCTGAAGCTCTACAAGGGAAACGTCTACGTGGTGGGGAGGAAGGCCCCCAAAAGCCTCTACCAGAAGGACCTGGTTTCCTTCGACGAGCTCGGGGGCTACGACCAGAAGGACGCCGAGGGCTTCATCCGGATCAACGCCCTAAGGCTCAGGGTACGGGCCTTGGCGGAGGCTTTGCCGTCAGGGAACGAGGGGGAAGGGAAGGGCCATGGCGCATAGGACCTGGGGTGGCCGCTTCGCCGAGGGCCCAAGCGAGCTGGCGGCCCGCTTCAACGCCTCCCTTTCCTTCGACCGGGCCCTTTGGCGGGAGGACCTCTGGCAGAACCGGGTGCACGCCCAGATGCTCCACCGGGTGGGCCTTCTCACCGAGGAGGAGCTAAGGGCCATCCTCGAGGGCCTGGACCAGATCGAGCGGGAGATCGAGGCGGGCACCTTCCCCTGGCGGGAGGAGCTTGAGGACGTGCACATGAACCTGGAGGCCCGCCTCATCGAACTCGTGGGTCCACCCGGGGGCAAGCTCCACACGGCGAGGAGCCGGAACGACCAGGTGGCAACCGATCTCCGGCTTTTCCTGCGGGGGGCCATAGACGAGCTTCTCTCCCTCCTTCTGGACCTGCGCCGGGTTCTGGTGCGGGAGGCCGAGCGGCACCTCGAGCCCCTTTACGTCCTTCCCGGCTACACCCACCTGCAGCGGGCCCAGCCCATCTTGCTTTCCCACTGGTTTTTGGCCTACTACGAGATGCTTCTCCGGGATGCGGGAAGGCTGAGGGACGCCAGGGAGCGCCTTAACGAAAGCCCCCTGGGGGCTGCGGCCCTGGCGGGGACGGGCTTCCCCATAGACCGCCACTACACCGCGCGGGAGCTTGGCTTTTCCGCTCCCATGCGGAACTCCTTGGATGCGGTGGCGAGCCGGGACTTCGCCCTGGAGGTGCTTTCCGCCCTGAACATCGGCCAGCTTCACCTAAGCCGCCTGGCCGAGGAGCTCATCCTCTATAGCACCGAGGAGTTCGGCTTCGTGGAGGTGCCGGACGCCTTCGCCACCGGCTCTTCCATCATGCCCCAGAAGAAGAACCCCGACATCCTGGAGCTCATCCGGGCCAAATCGGGAAGGGTCCTGGGGGCCCTGGTGGGCCTCTCCACCGTGGTGAAGGGGCTTCCTTTGGCCTACAACAAGGACCTGCAGGAGGACAAGGAGCCCCTTCTGGACGCCCTCGCCACCTACCGGGATAGCCTTAGGCTCCTCGCCGCTCTTCTCCCGGGCCTTAGGTGGAACCGGGAGAGGATGTGGCGGGCGGCGGAGGGGAGCTTCGCTTTGGCCACGGAGCTTGCCGACTACCTGGCCAGGAAGGGGCTTCCCTTTAGGGAGGCCCACCACGTGGTGGGGAGGCTGGTGAGGAAGCTTTCCGAGGAGGGGCGGGTTCTGAAGGACCTCACCCTGGAGGAGCTAGAAGCCCACCACCCCCTCTTCGCCGAGGACGCCCTTCCCCTCCTCCATCTGGAGACCGCCATCCACGAGAGGCGCTCCTACGGGGGAACAGCCCCGGAGGCGGTGCGCGCGCGGCTTTTAGAGGCCAAGAAGGAGGTGGGCCTTGGTTGAGGTGGAGGGTCTTTCCTTTTCCCCCGTGGTCCTGCCGGAGGTGCGGCGGGAGGCGGGGGTGGAGCTCCGGAAGGCGAGGCTTGGCGACGTGGACGCCATCTACTGGCTCATCCGCTACTGGGCGGAAAAGGGCCTGATGCTGGTTAGGAGCCACAGCCACCTTTACGAGAACATCCGGGACTTCCAGGTCCTGGAGGACGAGGACGGAAAGATCGTGGGCACCGTGGCCCTCCACGTCCTCTGGCGGGACCTGGCGGAGATCAGGGGCCTCGCCGTCCACCCCCATCGCCAGGGCCAGGGCCTGGGGCGGTGGCTGGTCCTGGGGGCGGAAAGGGAGGCCCGGGACCTGGGGCTTCCCCGGGTTTTCGCCTGGACCTTGCAGGTGAACTTCTTCCGGGGCCTGGGCTACCAGGTGACCACCCGGGAGGCCCTGCCCCCCAAGGTCTGGAGCGAGTGCAACGCCTGCCCCTTTTACGAGAACTGCCGGGAGATCGCCGTCATCAAGCACCTTTCCCCGGGGGCTTTTGGGGGCTAGAATGGGTGGGATGGGCACCCTGACCCGCTACCTGGAGGAGGCCATGGCCCGGGCCCGATACGAGCTCATCGCGGACGCGGAGCCCTACTACGGGGAAGTCCCAGACTTGCCCGGTGTCTGGGCCACGGGGAAGAGTCTGAGGGAGTGCGAGGCCAACCAGCAGGCGGCCCTGGAGGACTGGCTTCTCTTTCTTCTCTCCCGGGGTGAGACGCCCCCGCCCTTAGGCGAGGTCCGCATTGATCTACCCCATGGCGAGGCGGCTTAAGCTGGTTTCCCGGGGGGAGCTCGTGGCGCGGCTTAAGGCCTTGGGTTTTTCTGGGCCCTACACAGGGGGACGGCACCAGTTCACGGTGCGGGGTTCCGTGCGCTTGGTCTTGCCCAATCCCCACCGGGGTGAGATGGGCGTGGACCTTCTAAAGCGCATCCTGAGGCAAGCGGGGATAGAGGAGGAGGAATGGCTGGAGTGAAGGAGCGGGCCGTTTTGGTCCTCGAGGACGGCACCGTCTACCACGGCTACGCCTTCGGAGCCCGGGGCAAGACGGTGGGGGAGGTGGTCTTCAACACCGCCCAGACGGGCTACCAGGAGATCATGACCGATCCCAGCTACCACGGGCAGATCGTGGTCATGACCTACCCCCACCAGGGCAACTACGGGGTGAACGTCTACGATATGCAGAGTAACCGCCCCTGGGTCAAGGGCTTCGTGGCCAAGGAGTTCAGCCGCACCGCCTCCAACCCCCGGGCCCAGCAGACCCTGGGGGAGTTCATGGAGTTCTACGGGGTGGTGGGGATTGAGGGGATAGACACCCGGGCCCTGGTGCGCAAGATCCGGGAGGGGGGGGTCCTGAAGGGCACCATCGCCCACGCCAGCCTCTACGGGAGCCCCGACCACGCCTTCACCGAGGAGGAGCTAAAAACCCTCCAGGAGGAGGCCAAGGCCTGGACGGACATAGACGGCCGGGACATGACCCCCGAGGTCTCCACCCCCCTGCCCTACGCCTGGCCCACCCTGAAAAGCGGCCGGCGCATCGTGGTCATGGACTTCGGCATTAAGCACGCCATCGTGGAGAACCTGGCCCAGATGGGTTTTGAGATGATCGTGGTTCCGGGCAGGACGCCGGCCAGCCAGATCATGGCCCTCGAGCCCCACGGCCTCTTCATCAGCAACGGCCCCGGGGACCCCTCCATGCCCCGGTACGCCCACGAGACCATCTGGAAGCTCATGGGGCTTCTGCCCACCTTCGGCATCTGCCTGGGGCACCAGCTTTTGGCCCTGGCGGCGGGGGGGCGCACCTACAAGATGAAGTTCGGCCACCGGGGGGCCAACCACCCGGTGAAGAACCTGCAGACGGGCAAGATTGAGATCACCAGCCAGAACCACGGCTACGCGGTGGACATAGACTCCCTGAAGGAGTTCCGTCCCACCCACATCAACCTCAACGACGGCACCCTCGAGGGCATGGCCCACGCCCGCTACCCCGTCTTCTCCGTGCAGTACCACCCCGAGGCCGCTCCCGGGCCCCACGATGCCCTCTACCTCTTCCGCCGCTTTCTGGAGGAGGTGGAGGCCTTCCACGGGGCCACGGGCCTGCCGGTGGAGAAACAGCGGGCGGACCAGCACGGGATCTAAGTACCCCGCCGTGGCTCTTGCCACGGCGGGGGCCCCAATTAGTAGTCCATCCCCCGGATATTCCCCTCCTCGTCCACGTCTATGCCCAAGGCCTGGGGCACCCTGGGCAGGCCGGGAAGGGTCTCAATCCCTCCCATGTACACCACCACAAACCCCGCCCCCAGGCGGCACTTCAGGTCGGTGACCCGCACGGTGAAGCCCGTGGGGCGGCCCCGGAGCTTGGGGTTGTCGGAGAGGGAGGTGGCCGCCTTGGCCATGACCACGGGCAGGGCCTCGCACCCCTCCTTCTTGGCGGCCTTCAGGGCCTTCTTGGCCTCCTCGCTCCACTCCACCCCGTGGGCGCCGTAGACCTGCTTGGCGATGGTTTCCACCTTGCTCTCCAGGGGGGCCTCGAGGGGGTAGAGGGGGCGGTAGGCGTGGGGGAGGTTGAGGGCTTCCAGGACCTTCTCCGCCAGCTCCAGGCCCCCTTCGCCCCCCTTGGCGTAGACCTCGCTTAAGGCGAAGGGTAGCCCCCGCTCCTCGGCGAAGGCCCGGACCAGGGCGATCTCCTCGGGGGCGTCCGAGGGGAAACGGTTCAGGGCCAGAACCGGGGTGTAGCCAAAAAGCTCCGCGTTCTCCACGTGCTTGGCCAGGTTGGCCAGGCCCCTTTCCACCGCTTTGGGATCGGGCATCTCGTAAGCGTCCTGCCCCCCGTGGTAGCGGAGGGCCCGGATGGTGGCCACCAGGACCACGGCCTCGGGCACCAGGCCCGCGGTGCGGGCCACCACGTTCATGAACTTCTCCATGCCCAGATCCGTGGCGAAGCCCGCCTCCTGGACCACGTAGTCCGCGAGGCCCAGGGCGAAGCGGCTTGCCCACACGGAGTTGGTGCCGTGGGCGATGTTGCCGAAGGGCCCCATGTGCACGAAAGCGGGGTTGCCTTCCGCCGTCTGCACCAGGTTGGGGAGGAAGGCCTGCTTTAGAAGGGCGGCCATGGCCCCCACCGCCCCCAGTTCCCCGGCGTAGACGGGCTTGCCCTCGTAGGTGAAGCCCACGCGGATCCTCCCCAGGCGCCGCTTGAGGTCGGCGAAGTCCTGGGCCAGGCTCATGAGGGCCATGACCTCGCTGGCCACGGTGAGCTCAAAGCCGCCTTCCCGGGGTACCCCGTGGGCCTTGCCCCCGAGGCCCAGGACGATGCGCCTGAGGGCGCGGTCGTTCATGTCTATGGCCCGCTTCAGCTCTATCCGCCTGGGGTCCAGGCCTAGCTCGTTCCCCTGGTGCAGGTGGTTGTCCAAAAGGGCGTTCAGGAGGTTCACGGCGCTGGTCACCGCGTGGAAGTCCCCGGTGAAGTGGAGGTTGATCTCGTGCCGGGGCTCGAGGCGGGCCCTTCCGCCCCCTGTGGCCCCCCCCTTGACCCCGAAGACCGGGCCCAAGGAGGGCTCCCTCAAAGCTAGGGCCGCCTTCTTCCCCAGCCGCCAGAGGGCGTCCACCACGCCGATGGCCGTGGTGGTCTTCCCTTCCCCCGCCGGGGTGGGGGTGATGGCGGTAACCAGGATCAGCCTGCCTTTGGCCTTGGGGGGCTCGCCTAGGACCTTGGCCATGTGGGGCCCGTAGAGGTAGAGCCGATCCTTGCCGAGGCCCAGCTTGCCCGCCACCTCTTCTATGGGTAAAAGGGCTTCCTTAACAATCACGGCCCAAGCCTACACCCAGAGCCTAGGGAGAGAAGTCCCGGTTCCCCCCGGAAAGGAGGAGGGCCAGGGTCTTGGGGAGGTTTCCCCCGTGTTCCAGGACCGCCGCCAGGGGCAGGGCCCCCGTGGGCTCCACCACCTGCTTGGTGCGGGTGAAGAGGAGGCGTTCGGCCTCGAGGATGGCCTCCTCCCCCACCGTGAGGATGCCGTCCACCTTTTCCCGCATCACCCTAAAAGGGTGCTCCCCCACCGCCAAGGTGCGCACCCCGTCGGCCCGGGTTCTTGGGGCTTCTTCCAGCCGGAGGATGCTTCCGGCCTCCAGGCTCCTTTTGGCGTCGTCCGCCCCTTTGGGCTCCACCCCCAGGACCAGGGTGGTGGGGGAGAGGGCCTTCACCGCCGTGGCGATCCCAGCGATCAGCCCCCCGCCCCCCACGGGCACCAGAACGGCCTCGAGGGGGACCCCCTTCCGCCCCGCCTGGGCCAGGAGCTCTAGCCCAGCCGTCCCCTGCCCGGCCATGACCAGGGGGTCGTCAAAGGGGTGGATGAGGGCGTAGCCCGTCTCCTCCTTTAGGGCCCTGGCCACCTCCTCCCGGTTCTTGGCCGTCACTCCCTGGTCCACCACCTCCGCCCCGTAAGCCCGGGCGGCCTCCTTCTTGAAGGGGCTCGCCTCCTCGGGGACCACGATCAGGGCCTTCACCCCCAAGACCTGGGCGGCGTAGGCCACCCCCTGGGCGTGGTTGCCGCTGGAGACGGCGAGGAGCCCCTTGGGATTCTTCAGGGTGAGGGCTTTGGAGAGAGCCCCCCGGGCCTTGAAGCTCCCTGTCTTCTGCAGGTGCTCGGCCTTGAGGAAAAGACGCTTGCCCAGAAGCTCGTCCAGGAGGCGGGAGGTGAGGAGGGGGGTGCGGTGGGTGTAGGGGGCGATGCGGTGAAAGGCGGCGTGGATGCTGGAAAGCTCCATGCCCCCATCATGCCAGGGTGGACACTGCGCCCACCTGGCGCTAGAGTGGTAAGGGTATGGACTTCCTCTACACCCTGGTCATCCTCCTTTACCTCGGCGTGGCGGGGCTTTTGGTCTACCTGGTCCTGGTGCAGGAGCCCAAGCAGGGGGCGGGGGACCTCATGGGCGCCTCCACTGACCTCTTCTCCGCCCGGGGCGTCACCGGCGGGCTTTACCGCGTCACCGTCATCCTGGGGGCGGTCTTCGCCGCCTTGGCCTTTCTCATAGGCCTCTGGCCCCGTTGACAAGAAGGCCGCCCCCCGGTACCATGGGCGTTGCCTGGGGCCGTGGCGCAGTTGGGAGCGCGCCTCAATGGCATTGAGGAGGTCAGGGGTTCGAATCCCCTCGGCTCCACCAGAAAAGCCCCCCGCAAGGGGGGCTTTGGCTTGCGGGAAGGCCCAAGCTTGGGTATAGTGGAAGACCGGTAGGCCCTTAGGGCCCAAAAGGGGAGGCCATGTTCGCGATCGTCAAGACGGGTGGAAAGCAGTACCGGGTGGAACCCGGCCTCAGGCTTCGGGTGGAGAGGCTGGACCTCGAGCCCGGGAGCCAGGTGGAGCTTCCCGTCCTCCTGCTGGGGGGCGAGAAGACCGTGGTGGGAGCCCCGGTGGTGGATGGGGCCAAGGTGGTGGCCGAGGTCCTGGGCCACGGTAAGGGCAAGAAGATCACCGTCTCCAAGTTCAAGGCCAAGGTGCAGTACCGCAGGAAGCGGGGGCACCGCCAGCCGTACACGGAGATCCTCATCAAGGAGATCCGGGGGTGAGCCATGGCGCATAAAAAGGGACTCGGTTCCACGAAAAACGGCCGCGACTCCCAGTCCAAGCGCCTGGGGGTCAAGCGCTACGGTGGCCAGGTGGTGAAGGCGGGCCACATCCTGGTCCGCCAGCGGGGCACCCGCTTCAAGCCGGGGAAGAACGTGGGCATGGGCCGGGACTTCACCCTCTTCGCCCTGGTGGACGGGGTGGTGGAGTTTCAGGACAAGGGGCGGCTGGGCCGCTTTGTGAGCGTTCGCCCGCTAAGCTAAAGACGCCTTGACCTTCCAGGACGTTCTCCACATCACCGTCGCCGCCGGTAGGGGTGGCGACGGTGCCGTCTCCTTTCGCCGGGAAAAGTTCGTGCCCAAGGGGGGGCCGGACGGGGGGGATGGGGGGCGGGGGGGAAACGTCTACCTCAGAGCCAAGGGCAGCGTGGACTCCCTCTCGGAACTCTCCCGGCGCACCTACAAGGCCGAGGACGGGGAGCACGGTAAGGGAAGCGGCCAGCATGGGCGGGCCGGGCAGGACCTCTTCATTGAGGTACCCCGGGGCACCCGGGTTTACGATGCCGACACCGGGGAGCTCCTGGCCGACCTTACCCAGGAAGGGGAGACCGTCCTGGTGGCCCGGGGCGGGGAGGGGGGGCGGGGGAACATGCACTTCGTGACCCCCACCCGCCAGGCTCCCCGTTTCGCCGAGGCCGGGGAGGAGGGGGAGAAAAGAAGGCTCCGCTTGGAGCTCATGCTCATCGCCGACGTGGGCCTGGTGGGCTACCCCAACGCGGGGAAGTCCAGCCTCCTCCGGGCCACCACCCACGCCCATCCCAAGGTGGCCCCCTACCCCTTCACCACCCTGAGCCCTCACCTGGGGGTGGCGGAGCTTTCGGAGGAGAGGCGCTTCACCCTGGCGGACATCCCGGGGATCATAGAGGGGGCGAGCCAGGGGAAGGGCCTGGGCCTGGAGTTCCTTAGGCACATCGCCCGCACCCGGGTTCTCCTCTACGTCCTGGACGCCACGGAAGCTCCTCTGGAGGCCTTTCGTACCCTGCGGAAGGAGGTGGGGGCCTACGACCCGGGCCTCCTCCGGCGGCCCAGCCTCATCGCCCTCAACAAGATAGACCTCCTCTCCGAGGAGGAGGTGGCTGCCAGGGTGGCGGAGCTTTCCCCGGAAGGGCTTCCTGTCCTCCCGGTGAGCGCCCTCACCGGGGAGGGAGTGCCGGAGCTTCTGGAGGCCCTCTATGCCCTGGTCCAGGCCGCCCCGGCTCCCGAGTTGCCCAAGCCCGCCCCCCGCACCCAGGTCCAGGTGGGGGTGGAGGTGGTGCCCCTGGAGGAGGGGGTGTACGAGGTGCGGGCCCCGGAGGTGGAGCGCTACCTCAAGCGCCTCAAGGGAGACTTGGGCGAGGCCGCGGGCTACCTGCAGGAGGTCTTCAAGCGCCACGGGGTGGAGGCCGCCCTCAAGGCCAAAGGGGTGCGGGCCGGGGACGTGGTGCGGATTGGGGGCCTGGAGTTTGAGTACATCCCGGAGGTGTAGGTGCGCCTGGGCCTTTTTGGCGGCAGCTTTGACCCCATCCACCTGGGCCACCTCATCGCCGCCAGCGAGGCGGCCAGCGCCCTGAACCTGGACCGAGTCCTCTTTGTGGTGGCGGCCCGCCCGCCCCACAAGACTCCCGTGGCGCCTCCCGAGGCCCGTTATGAAATGGTCCTCCTGGCCACCTCGGAGGAGCGGCGGTTTTTCGCCTCGAGGCTGGAGCTGGACCGCCCAGGCCCCAGCTACACCGTGGACACCCTCTTGGAGGCGCGAAGGCTTTTCCCCGAGGACGAGCTCTTCTTCATCACCGGGGCCGACGCCTACCGGGACATCCTCAGCTGGAAAGAGGGGCACCGGCTCCACGAGCTCGCCACCCTGGTGGCCGTGGCCCGGCCCGGCTACCCCTTGGAAGGCGTGCCCGTGCCGGTGGTCCCCCTTTGGGTGCCCGAGGTGGGCATTTCCAGCACGGAGATCAGGCGGAGGATGGCCGAGGGGCGGAGCGTGCGCCACTGGGTGCCGCGCCCCGTGGAGGTGTACCTTGAAAAGCACGGTCTCTACCGATAGCCTGTCCCATAAGGTTAAGGCCCTGGTCAAGCCCGAGCGCTTCGCCCACATCCTGCGGGTGGCCCAGCTGGCCCGGGAGATCGCCGAGAAGAACGGCCTGGACGGGGAAAGGGCCCACCTGGCGGCCCTTCTTCACGACGCCGCCCGGGACCTGCCCGAGGAGGAGCTTCTGGCCCTGGCCCCTCCGGAAAACGAGGTAGAAAGGGCCCATCCCCTGTCCCTCCACGGCCGGGCAGCCCGCCGCCTGGCGGAGGGGTGGGGGGTGGAGGACGAGGAGGTCTTGGAGGCCATAGAGGGCCACGTCTACGGCGTGGACCCAAAAAACGGCATCGGTATGGCCCTCTACATCGCCGACATCTCCGAGCCCGGCCGGGGGGTGAACGGGGAGATCCGGGAGCTGGCCCTTTCCGGCAAGCTTCCTGAGGCCTACCGCCTGGCGGTGGAGAACAAGGTGAACTACCTTAGGCAAAAGGGCATCCCCATCCACCCCCGGACCCTGGCGGTGTACCATACCCTTCTGGATGCGCCCTAGGTTCTCCTTTCTTCTCTTGGGTTTGGCCCTTTTCGCCCTCGGGGGCGTTCTTTCCTGGCCCAAAAGCCCAAGGGAAGAGGGTTTGCGCCCTAAGCGGGTGGGGGCTTTGCCGGAGATGGGGGTGGTGGTGGCCGCCCGGGACATTGAGTACTGCGGCCACCACACTCCTTGCGGCCCGGGAAGCCGCACGGACACCATCTTTTATCTGCGCCTGGTGGGGGGAGAGGTCAAGGGGGTGGCCATCCCCCGGGACCTCTATAGCCCTAGGGCCGGGGGCAGGATCAACGCCGCCTACGGCCGGGGTGGGGCGGAGGTTCTGAAACGGGCGGTGGAGGAGGCCACGGGCCTGGTGGCCGAGAGGCACCTCATCCTCACCCTGGAGAGCGTGGCCCGGATCATAGATGCGGTGGGGGGGGTGGAGGTGGTCCTGGAGAGGCCCATGCGCTACACGGACCGGGCCGCTAGGCTCTTCATTGACTTCCCCGCTGGCCGCCTGCATCTCACGGGGGAGGAGGCGGTCAAGTACATGCGCTTCCGCCACGAGGCCCTGGGGGACTACGCCCGCCTGGACCGCATCAAGGAGGTGATGGGGCAGGTCCTGAGGAAGGCGCAAAACCCCGCCACCTGGCCCGCCCTTACCCTGGCCCTGCGCGCCCTTTGGCAGGAGCTGGACACGGACCTGGCTCTGGAGGAGCTCCTCCCCCACCTGCCCGCGGTGCGGGGGCTGAGGCTTTCCCTGGCCACCCTGCCCACCCGGGAGGGCCCAGGCACCTGGCTCTACGTGGACGAAGAGGCCAGGAGGGGGTTTCTCTCCGCCTTCTTCGGGGCGGTTCCGCCCTCCTCCCCGCCCCAGGTGGCCGTGCGCCTCAAGGGGGCGCCGGAGCTTTTGGCCTGGGCCCAGGCCTTTTTGGCCCAGGAGGGGATTGGGGCGGAGGCGGAGGTGGCGGAGGTGGCGCGAAGCGGGGTCTACACCAAGGACCCCGAGGCCGGGGCCTACTTCGCGGACCTCTTCCACCTACCCCTCCTCGCTCCCCACGGGCCCGTGGCGGGGGTGGTGGTGGAGCTGGGGCGAGACCTGCTACAATGAGCCTTAGATGGTGAAGACCAAGGAGGCGTTGGATCTGGTCGGGCGCATCAAGGATCTCCTTTGGGAAAAGAAAGCGGAAGGCGTGGTGGCCCTGGACCTGAGAAAGGTCTCGGAGAGCCTGGATTACTTCGTCCTGGCCAGCGCCACCAGCGCCCCCCACCTGCAGGCCCTGGAGCGCCATCTGGAGGAGAAGCTCAAGGAGGAGGGGGTTCGCCCCCGGCCCACGGAGGGGCAGAGTCCTCGCTGGGTGGTCCTGGACTACGGGGAGGTGGTGGTCCACCTCATGACCAAGGAGGCCCGGGACTACTACGACCTCGAGGGCTTCTGGGCCGACGCCGAAAGGATCTAGCTTCCCCGGCAAAGCCCAGACCCTCTGGGGTTAGGGCGGCAGAGGCTAAGTATGCTCCTGGCTGGCTTCGGTTGAGCCCCACCGGCCTGGGGGTTCCTTGGGAAGGGGGCGCCGGGGCTTCCCCTTCACTTGATGCGGGGTGGGGCCAAGGGCCCCATGATGAACCGCTGGAAGACCAGGTAAAAGCCCAGGTAGACCAGAAGCTGGAACCAGAAGCTTTCCACCACTTTTAGGCCCAAAGCGCCCAGGAGCAGGATCAGGGCCACCGCCCCCATCATGACCAGGCTGGTGCGCAGGAAAACCCCCGGGAAGTACTTCAGGGCCTCGCGGAGGGTTTTGGGCCGCCTTTCCTCCCAGTCCTTCAGGGCCTTTTTCTTCAGCTTCTCCTCGCGTTTCTTCTTGCCCACGGGGAAAGTATACTGAGCCCCGTGAAGGTGGTGCGCACCGTGGCCGAACTCCGGGCGGCCCTGCCCCGGGAAGGGGTGGGGTTTGTGCCCACCATGGGCTACCTCCACCGGGGGCACCTCGCCTTGGTGGAGCGGGCCAAGCGGGAAAACCCCTTTGTGGTGGTCTCCATCTTTGTCAATCCCTTGCAGTTTGGCCCTGGGGAGGACTACCACCGCTACCCTCGGGACCTGGAGCGGGACCGGGCCCTTTTGGAAGAGGTGGGGGCGGACCTCCTCTTTGCCCCCGAGGTGGGGGAGGTGTACCCCCAGGGCTTCGCCACCCGGGTCCAGGTGGAGGGCCCCCTCACCGTCCTCTGGGAGGGGGAGGTGCGCCCCGGGCACTTCCAAGGGGTGGCCACGGTGGTGGCCCGGCTTTTTCTCCTGGTGGGGCCAGAGCGGGCCTACTTCGGCGAGAAGGACTACCAGCAGCTTCTGGTGATCCGCAAGATGGTGCGCGACCTGGGCTTTCCCCTCGAGGTGGTGGGGGTGCCCACGGTGCGGGAGGAGGACGGCCTGGCCCTCTCCAGCCGCAACGTCTACCTCTCCCCGGAAACCAGGCGGAAGGCTTCTGTCCTGTACCGGGCCCTTCTGGCCATGCGGGAGGTGGCCCTTTCGGGGGGTGGCGTGGCCGCGGCTTTGGAGGCAGGGGAGAGGGTCCTAAAGGAGGTGCCCGAGTTCCGCCCCGACTACCTGGCCATCGTCCACCCCGAGACCCTTCTTCCCCTTTCCCGCTTTCTTCCCGGGGCCAGGGGCCTCGTGGCGGGGCGGTTCCCCGAGGCCAGGCTCATTGACAACCTGGAGGTGTACCCGTGAGCGAGGCTTCCCCGCAAGAGGGTAGGCAAAGCCTCTTGGAGATGCTGAAGGCCATGGTCCAGGCCCGGGCCTCGGACATCCACCTGCAGGCGGGGGCCCCGCCCACGGTGCGGGTGGACGGGAAGCTGAGGCCCTTTGGCAGCCGCCCCCTGACCCCCAAGGACACCGAGGCCATCGTCCGCGCCCTCCTCACCCCGGATCAGCTAGAGGAGTTGGAGTACCGCAAGGAGATGGACTTTGCCTACACCATCCCCGGGGTGGCCCGCTTCCGCTGCAACCTCCTGAGGCAGCGGGGAAGCTTCGGCCTGGTGATGCGGGTGGTTTCCGAGGTGATCCCAAGTTTTGAGGCCCTGGGCCTTCCCCGGGAGGTCCTGGAGGGACTTGCGGCTAGGGAGCGGGGCCTCATCCTGGTCACCGGGCCCACGGGATCGGGGAAGAGCACCACCTTGGCGGCCCTCATTGACCACATCAACCTCCACTACGCCAAGAACATCGTCACCATTGAGGACCCCATAGAGTTTCTCCACAAGCACAAGAAGAGCCTGGTGGTCCAGCGGGAGGTGGGCCTGGACACGGACAGCTTTTACTCCGGGATCAAGTACGCCATGCGCCAGGACCCGGACGTGATCCTGATCGGGGAGATGCGGGACAAGGAGACGGTGGAGGCCGCCCTCATGGCCGCCCAGACCGGCCACCTGGTCCTCTCCACCCTGCACACCCTGGATGCCTGGCGCACCATCAACCGGGTCATTGAGTTCTTCCCCCTGCACGAGCACCAGCAGGTGCGCATCCTCCTCGCCGAGTCCCTCCTGGGGATCCTCTCCCAGCGGCTCCTCCCCCGGGCGGACGGGGCGGGGCGGGTTCTGGCCCTCGAGGTCCTCATCGCCACCCCCTACGTGCGGGAGCTCATCAAGGACGAGGACAAGACCCCGCAGATCAAGGAGGCCATGATGGAGGGTTCCCTCCACGGCATGCGCACCTTTGACCAGCACCTGGTGGAGCTGTACAAGGAGGGCCTCATTTCCTTAGAGGATGCCCTTTCCGCCGCCACCAGCCCCCACGAGTTCCGCCTCCTCCTCACCAAGGCCACGGGGCAGGCCTACTGAGTTTCCACGTTTCCACAAGGGCCCGGGTATAATCGGGGTCGGAGGCGCTTATGCTGGTGACAGGTTTGGAAATCCTCAAGAAGGCGCGGGCCGAGGGCTATGGGGTTGGGGCCTTCAACGTGAACAACATGGAGTTTCTCCAGGCTGTCCTCGAGGCCGCCGAGGAGCAAAAAAGCCCGGTGATCCTAGCCCTTTCTGAGGGGGCCATGAAATACGGGGGCCGGGCGCTGACCCTGATGGCGGTGGAGCTCGCCAAGGAGGCCCGGGTGCCGGTGGCCGTGCACCTGGACCACGGCAGTAGCTACGAGAGCGTGCTAAGGGCCCTGCGGGCGGGCTTCACCAGCGTCATGATAGACAAGTCCCACGAGGACTTTGAGACGAACGTGGGGGAGACCAAGCGGGTGGTGGAGGCGGCCCACGCCGTGGGGGTCACGGTGGAGGCGGAGCTGGGGCGGCTTGCCGGCATAGAGGAGCACGTGGCCGTGGACGAGAAGGACGCCCTCCTCACCAACCCCGAGGAGGCCCGCCTCTTCATGGAACGGACGGGGGCTGACTACCTGGCGGTGGCCATCGGCACCAGCCACGGGGCCTACAAGGGCAAGGGCAGGCCCTTCATTGACCACCCCCGGCTGGAGCGGATCGCCAAGCTGGTCCCTGCTCCCCTGGTCCTCCACGGGGCCAGCGCCGTGCCCCCGGAGCTGGTGGAGCGCTTCCGCGCCTCGGGAGGGGAGATCGGCGAAGCCGCGGGCATCCACCCCGAGGACATCAGGAAGGCCATCTCCCTGGGGATCGCCAAGATCAACACCGACACCGACCTGCGCCTGGCCTTCACCGCCCTCCTTCGGGAGACCCTCAATAAGAACCCCAAGGAGTTTGACCCCAGGAAGTACCTGGGCCCGGCCCGGGAGGCGGTGAAGGAGGTGGTGAAGAGCCGCATGGAGCTCTTCGGCTCCGTGGGCCGGGCCTAGTCCCAGGGGATCCTCACCCCGGGGAAGGCCAGGGGCTCCGCCTCCTCCCCGGGGAGGAAAATCCGGTGCTCCGTGTAGACCCCCTCCTTGGGGTGGCGGAAGGCGTGGAGGAGGTTGCGCCCCAGATCCAGGACCCAGACCTCGGGGATGCCCGCTCTGGCATAGATGGGAAGCTTCTTTTCCAGGTCGTAATCCAGGCTGGTATCTGCCACCTCCACCACTAGGAGAATGTCCTCTGGAGTGGGGAGGGCTTCCCCGTAGTCCTTGGGCCTTAGGAGGGCCAGGTCAGGTTGGGGTTCCGAGTGGGGGGGAATGCGGATGGGGTTCTGGGGCCAGACCACCGCCTGGTCCCCTAGGGCTTCCAGGAAGGCCCGGAGGAGCCTTGCCACCTTCCAGGCATGCTTTGGGCCGATGGGGCTCATCTCGTAGACCTCCCCCTCCAGGAGCTCCACGTTCTTAACTCCCCGGAAGAGTCTCTCGTAGGCCTCCAGCCCGAAGCGGTACCGGGTGGCCATGCCCTTAGCGTAGCATGGGGCCATGAACCCCGTGCGCTTCATCCAGGCCAAGCGGGACGGCCTCACCCACACCAAGGAGGAGATGGCGGCCTTCCTCCTGGGCTACCTAAGGGACGAGGTCCCCGACTACCAGGTTTCCGCCTGGCTCATGGCCGTCTTCTTCCGGGAGCTTTCCTCGGAGGAGACCCTTTGGCTCACGGAGATCATGGCCCATTCCGGCAAGGTCCTGGACCTCTCCTCCTTGCCCCATCCCGTGGACAAGCACTCCTCCGGGGGGGTGGGGGACAAGACCACCCTGGTGGTGGGACCCATCCTGGCCGCCAGCGGGTGCACCTTCGCCAAGATGTCGGGCCGGGGCCTGGCCCACACCGGGGGGACCATTGACAAGCTGGAGTCCGTACCGGGCTGGCGGGGGGAGATGACAGAGGAGGCCTTTTGGGAAAGGGCGAGAAGGGTGGGTCTGGTCATCGCCGCCCAGAGCCAGGACCTGGCTCCCCTGGACGGGAAGCTCTACGCCCTCAGGGACGTGACCGCCACGGTGGAGAGCCTTCCCCTCATCGCCAGCTCCATCATGAGCAAGAAGCTGGCCGCCGGGGCCAGGAGCATCGTTTTGGACGTGAAGGTGGGCAAAGGGGCCTTCATGAAGACTCTCGAGGCCGCAAGGGCCCTGGCGGAGGCCATGGTGGCCATCGGCCAGGGGGCTTCGCGCCGGGTGCGGGCGGTCCTCACCAGCATGGAGGCCCCCTTGGGGAGGGCGGTGGGGAACGCCTTAGAGGTGCGGGAGGCCATCCTCGCCCTGAAGGGGGAGGGCCCCGAGGACCTCCTGGAGGTGGCCCTCACCCTGGCCGAGGAGGCCCTGAAGCTGGAGGGGCTGGACCCTGGCCTCGCCCGGAAGGTCCTGGAGGAGGGGAAGGCCTTGGCCAAGTTCCAGGCCTTCCTCGAGGCCCAGGGGGGGGACCCCAGGGTGGTGGAGGACCTCGCCCTCCTCCCCCTGGCGGAGGAGCTTCCCCTCCTCTCCCAGGAGGAGGGGGTGGTCCAGGAGGTGGACGCCCTCAAGGTGGGCCTCGCCGTCCTGGCCCTGGGCGGGGGGCGGCAAAAGAAGGGGGAGGCCATAGACCATGGGGTGGGGGTCCACCTCCTGAAGAAGCCCGGGGACCGGGTGGAAAGGGGAGAGGCCCTGGCCCTGGTCTACCACCGGAACCGGGGCCTGGAGGAGGCCCTGCTCCACCTTCGGGCGGCCTTCCGCCTGGGGCAGAGCGCCAGCCCTTCCCCCCTGGTCCTAGGCCGGGTCTAGGGTATACTCTTCCGGGATGAAAAGGCGGCCTGCCCGCTACACCCTCCTCCTCACCCGAAGCGGCGGGGGGAGCCGGGCCCTCCACCTTCCGGGCTGGGCCCTGGCCCTTCTTCTGGCCCTCCTCGCCCTTTGGACGGGGGCCAATCTCTACTTCTGGCACCGGGCCCGGGAGGCCAGGGCCTTGGAGGCCCGGATCCAGGCCCTCTCCCAGGAGGCCCGGCGGCTTTCCCTGGCCCTCGAGGCGGAGAAGGCTAAAAACGGGGCCCTCTCCCAGGAGGCGGAGCGCACCAAGAAGGACCTAGAGGCCCTGAGAAAGGCCATTGAGGAGCTCCGCCGCCGGGCGGGCCTCTCCCCCATCAACGCCCGTCCCGTGCGCCACGTGGAGGGGGGAAGGGGGGGCGGGGCCATGGAGGGCTGGGCGGAGGTCCGCTTTCTGGTTTTGGACCTGCAGGGCCAGCTTCAGGAGGTGGCCCCTGCCCTGGAGCGCACCCTGGAGGTGGAAAGGAGCCTGCCCCTGGGCCTTCCCCTGAGGGGCTACCGGGGGGTAAGCTCCCCTTTCGGCATGCGGAGGAACCCCTTTGGCCCCGGGTGGGAGTTCCACGATGGCCTGGACTTCGCCGCCCCCTACGGCACCCCCGTCCACGCCACCGGGGCGGGCGTGGTGGCCCAGGCCGGCTGGATGGGGCCTTACGGCCTCGCCGTCCTCCTGGACCACGCAGCGGGTTACCAGACCCTCTACGGCCACCTCTCCCGCCTCCTGGTCCGCCCGGGACAAAGGGTGGAGCGGGGCCAGGTCCTGGGCTATGTGGGCTCCACGGGGCGTTCCACGGGTTCCCACCTGCACTATTCCGTTTACCGCCGGGGTGTGGCCGTGGACCCCAGGCCTTACCTGGACCCCGCCTGGGCCTCCCGGTAGAATGGGGCGGATGCTGGGTAGAAAGGAACGTGTCCTCACCTACCTGGGCCCGGACACCGAGGTCCTGGGGGATTTGAAGGCCAAGGGGCAGGTGCGCCTAGACGGCTTGGTGCGGGGCTCCATCCTGGTGGAGGGGGAGCTGGAGGTGGGCCGGACGGGCCGGGTGGAGGGGGAGAGGATTGAGGCGAAGGCCATCCAGGTCCACGGGGAGGTGAAGGCGGACCTGGTGGCGGAAAGGGTCTTTCTGGCCAGGACCGCCCGCTTCACCGGCAACGTCCGGGCCCAGGCCCTGGAGGTGGAGGCGGGGGCGGTCTTCATCGGCCAGAGCGTGGCTGGGGAAACCCGGGCCCTCGAGGCCCCCAAGGAGGCGTGAATGGCCCTGGAAAGGCTTTTCCGAAGGAGGCGGCCCAGCGGGGAGAACCGGGATGTCCCCGAGCTTTGGACCAAGTGCGAGGCCTGCGGGGCCCAGCTTTACAAAAAGGAGTTCAAGGAAAACCTCTACGTCTGCCCCAAGTGTGGCCACCACCACCGGATGCCCGCGGCGGAGCGGGTGGAGATGCTGGCCGACCCCGGCACCTTTCAGGAAATCACCCGGCTAAGACCCCTGGACCCCCTGGCCTTTCTGGACACCAAGCCCTACGTGGAAAGGCTCAGGGCCTACCAGGAGGAGACGGGCCGGCCCGACGCCATCCTGGGGGGGGTCTGCGCCATCGGGGGGGTGCCCGCGGTGCTTTTGGTCATGGACTACGCCTTCGCCGGGGGGTCCATGGGGAGCGTGGTGGGGGAGGAGATCGCCCGGGGGGCGGAGCGGGCGGCGGCGGAGGGGCGGGCCTTGGTGATCGTGGCCGCCTCCGGGGGGGCCAGGATGCAGGAGGCCGCCCTTTCCCTCATGCAGATGGCCAAGACGGTGATGAGCCTGGACCTCCTCTGGGCCAAGCGCCTCCCCTACGTCTCCGTCCTCACCGACCCCACCACCGGGGGGGTCACCGCCAGCTTCGCCGCCCTGGCCGACGTGATCCTCGCCGAGCCCGGGGCCTTGATCGGCTTCGCCGGGCCCAGGGTCATCCGGCAGACCATACGCCAGGAGCTCCCCGAGGGCTTCCAGCGCTCGGAGTTCTTGCTTAGGCACGGCATGGTGGACCGGGTCACCGACCGCAGGAGGCTGAAGGGGGAAGTGGTCCGGGCCCTCCGCCACTTGCACCCGGGGGTTCCCTATGGCGCTGGAGTTTGAAAAGCCCATCCTAGAGCTGGAAAAGCGCATCCAGGACCTCAGGGAAACCGCCAGGAGCACGGGGGTGGACCTCGAGGCGGAGATCCGCCTCCTGGAGGAGCGCCTTCAGCGCCTCAAGCGGGAAACCTACGGGAACCTCACCCCCTGGCAGCGGGTGCAGCTGGCCCGGGCCTCCGGAAGGCCCACCACCCTGGATGTCCTGGAGAAGGCCTTCCAGGACTTTTTGGAGCTCCATGGGGACCGGGCCTTCGCCGACGACCCCGCCATCGTGGGGGGGCTCGCCTACCTGGAGGGCCAGAAGGTGGTGGTGGTGGGGCACCAGAAGGGCCGGGACACCAAGGAAAACCTAAGGCGCAACTTCGGCATGCCCCACCCCGAGGGGTACCGCAAGGCCATGCGCCTCATGGACCTGGCGGACCGCTTCGGCTACCCCTTCTTGACTTTTATTGACACCCCAGGGGCCTACCCGGGGGTTTCCGCCGAGGAGCGGGGCCAGGCCTGGGTCATCGCCCAGAGCATCCAGCGGATGAGCCGCCTCCGGGTGCCCGCCATCGCCCTGATCCTGGGGGAGGGGGGGAGCGGGGGGGCCTTGGCCATCGCCGTGGCCAACCGGGTCCTCATCATGGAAAACGCCTGGTACTCGGTGATCAGCCCCGAGTCCTGCGCCGCCATCCTCTGGCGGGATGCCAAGGAGGCCCCCAGGGCCGCCGAGGCCCTCAAGCTCACCGCCAAGGACCTCCTGGAACTTAGGGTGGTGGACGGCATCGTCCCCGAGCCCGAGGGCGGGGCCCACAAGGACCCGGAGGCCGCCATCAGGAACATCAAGGAGGTCCTTCTCAAGACCCTGGAGGAGCTTAAGGGTCTATCCCCCGAGGCCCTCTACCAGGACCGCTACCGCCGCTTCCGCGCTCTAGGAGCCTTCGCCGAGCCTTAAGGTTCCTTGGTCCTTTTCCCTCATGGTTTTCACACCCAGGCTTTAGCCTAGGGGTGGAGGTGAGGGATATGCGGAAGCTCCTTTGGGCGGCGGTGGGCCTGGGAATGGCCCTGGCCCAGCAGATAGACCCCCAGGGCATCATCATCAACCCGGTGCCCACGGACCTGCAGGTGAAGGTGTGGGTGGACAAGGACCCGGGCAAGCGAGGAAACGCCCTCTACCAGATCGGCGAGCCCATCTACATCTACGTGAGCGTCAACCAGGACGCTTTCGTCTACCTCTTCAACATCAACGCCGACGGGCGCATTGACCCCATCCTGCCTAACGCTTACGAGCGGGATAACTTCCTCAGGGCGGGGGAGACCCGGCGCTACCCCCCGGCGGGGGCCCGCTACCGCTACACCATAACGGGCCCGGAAGGGGAGGACCGCATCCTGGCGGTGGCCAGCAAGCGCCCCCTCTCGCTCCAGGAGATCCTGGACGTGGAGGGGAACCGGGTGAGGGTCCAGGGGGCCGAGGGGCTGGCCCGGGCCCTTTCCATTGTGATAGAGCCCTTGCCCCCTAGGGACTGGGTCACGGACGTGGCCCGCTACTACGTGGGCCGCATCACCGCCCCGCCCCCCACCCCGGCCCAGGCCACTTTGGTGGTGGACTCGAGGCCCACCGGGGCCGAGGTCTACCTGAATGGCCGCCTGCAGGGCCGCACCCCCCTTACCCTCTCCGTGAACCCCGGGCGGCACGAGGTGGAGCTCAGGCTTTCTGGCTACCAGCCCTACCGGGTCACGGTGAACCCCAGGCCCGGGGAAAGGGTCCAGGTCTTCGCCCAGCTGGTTCCGGAAGCCAGGCAGGGCGCTTTAAGCGTGGCCTCCACTCCCTCGGGGGCCGAGGTCTACGTGGACGGGGTCCTCAGGGGCCGCACCCCCCTCTCCCTGGCCCTTCCCGAGGGGCGGTACACGGTGGAGCTCCGTCTCGCCGACCATGAGCCCTACAGGACCGCAGTCCAGGTGCGCCGTGGGGAGACCACCCGGCTCGAGGTCCGCCTCAACCCCGTTCCCCGCACGGGCACCCTCTTCCTGGAGTCCACTCCCTCGGGGGCCGAGGTCTACCTGGAGGGCCGCCTCCAGGGCCGTACCCCCTTGCGCCTCACCCTGAACGAGGGCACCTACCGGGTGGAGCTCCGCCTTCCTGGCTACGAGCTCTACCAGGCCACGGTCCGGGTGGAGCGGGGCCGGGAGACGAGGCTATCCGCCAGCCTGAGGCCCCTCCGCACCGGGGAGCTCTACCTGGAGGCCAGGCCCGAGGGGGCGGAGGTCTACATAGACGGCCGCCTGGTGGGCCGGGCCCCCCTTAGGGTGAGCCTCGAGGCGGGCCTAAGGGAGGTGCGGGTGGTGGCCCCCGGGTACGGGGAGTACCGGGCCGCCCTGGAGGTGCGCCCCGGGGAGAGCGTGCGCCTTCTGGTGGAGCTCGTCCCGGTGCGGGCCATCCTGGAGCTCTACCTGAACGTGGAGGCCCGGGTCTTCCTGGACGGCCAGGAGGTGGGGGTGGCCAAGGGCGGGTACCTGCGCCTGGAGGCCCCCTTCGGGGAACGGGAACTCACCCTGGTGGCCCCTGGCTACCGCACCCTGGTCCAGACCCTCCGGGTCACCGGCAACCAGGTGCTGAGGCTGGAGCTTAGGCCCCTCTAGGGCTACCCCATAAAAGCCCCCGGCCCCTAGGGGCCGGGGTTTCGCCTTCGCCAGGCTCGGTAGGCGAAGAGCACCAGGTCAAGGCTTCCCAGGGCCAAGGCCAAGGCCCAAAGCCAGAAGGGGAGCCAGCCCAAGGCCACTCCCAGGGCCAGGAAGCCCAAGAGGCCGAAGACCGCCCCCGCCCGCAGATGGGTGGCCCGCCATACCCCGGGGTCCTCGAGGGTCCAGGGGGTGCGCACCCCGGCCAGGTAGTTGGGGGGAAGGCGGGGAAGGAGAAGGGCCAGGCCCAGGAAAAGGAAGGCCAAGAACCCCAAGATGGCACGCTCCACGGGGACGGGCGCACCAAGGAGGTGCCGCCAGGTGGCGTAGAGGATGGCCCCCTGTAAAAGGGCGAAGGTCCACACCACCAGGGCCTCGAGCCAGGGCCAGACCCCAGGGGTCTGCCCCCGGAGCTTGGGGTCTATGCGGGGGGCCAGGTGGAGGAGGGGGTAGATGAGGAGGGTCAGGAGGAGGGGGAGGAGAAAGACCTCCTCCCGGGCTCCGTAGCGATCCACCTCCCCCTGGAGGTTCCAGTGGGCGGGGATCCTTTTTGGGAGCTGGAAGTAGGCGAACAAGGTGAAGGCCCAGGTGAGGAGGAGGCCCAAGGGGGCAAGCCACCGAGCCACGGGGATAAGGATAGCATAGGGGTTATGGAGGCCGTTGTCTTGGCTGGGGGCGAAGAGGCCTGGGCGAGGAAGCACGGGGTGAGGAGCAAGGCCCTCGTCCCCTACCGGGGCAGGCCCATGGCGGAGTGGGTGCTGGAGGCCCTGAAGGGGGCGGGCCTTTCCGCGGTCTACGTGGGGGAGAACCCCGGGCTCTTCCCGGCTCCCAGGCTTACCCTTCCCGACCAGGGGAGCCTCCTCGCCAACCTCGAGGCCGCCCTGGCCCACGTGGAGGGCCGGGTCCTGGTGGCCACCGCCGACATCCCCCACCTGACCCCGGAGGCGGTGCGCTTCGTTTTGGATAACGCCCCAGAGGCGGCCTTGGTCTACCCCATCGTGCCCAAGGAGGCGGTGGAGGCCCGCTTTCCCGGAAACCGCCGCACCTACGCCCGGCTCAGGGAGGGCACCTTCACCGGGGGAAACCTCCTCCTCCTGGACAAGGCCCTCTTCTTCCAGGCTCTGCCCTTGGCCAGGAAGGTGGTGGCCCTGAGAAAGAGACCCCTCTCCCTGGCCCGGCTCATCGGGCTGGACGTCCTTTTTAAGCTCCTTCTGGGCAAGCTCTCCATAGGGGAGCTGGAGGCCCGGGCGAAGCGGATCCTGGGGGTGGAGGCCCGGGCCCTCATCACCCCCTACCCCGAGGTGGGGGTGGATGTGGACCGGGAGGCGGACCTGGTAAGCTAGGCCCATGCGCACGGTAAAGGAACTCCGCCTGGCGGGGCTATTCGCCTACTTGGCGGCCCTGGTCTTGGCCCTCCTCTTCTCCTACCTGGTCCACACCCTGCTGGGGGGTGGGGGACGGCTGGGATGGGGGGCCTTCAACGTTTTTGGGCTCCTGGAGGGGCTGGCCTTCGTCCTCTTCTTCACCTTTGTTCTCTACGTGGCCAAGAAGGCGGTGCGGGTGCCCTGCACCACCCTGCTCACCGCGGGGCTTTTCGGCCCCACCCCCGCTCGCCGCCTGGCCCGGCCCCTGCCCCGGGTGGAGGCCCTCGAGGCCTACGAGGGCCGGGGGGTGGCCCTTCTGGAGCAGGAGGGGAGGCCGGTGGGGCTTCTGGGCCTCTCCGACCAGATTCTTCCCCTGGAGGAGGTTCAGAGCGTGGAGGCGGAGGTGGCGGTGAGCGAGCTCTACCCCCTCTTTTTCCGTCAGCCCCTGGTGCTGGTGGTGCGGGGAGAGGAGGTCTTGGGGGCCATCTTCCGCGAGGCCTTCTACCGCCAGGCCTCTTGACAAGGGGCCTCCTGGCCTAAAATAGGGGGGAGCGGTCGCTCGGGAGGTGAAGGATGCCGCACGTGATCTGTGAGCCCTGCATCGGCGTGAAGGACCAGTCCTGCGTGGAGGTCTGCCCCGTGGAGTGCATCTACGATGGGGGGGACCAGTTCTACATCCACCCGGAGGAGTGCATTGACTGCGGGGCCTGTGTGCCCGCCTGTCCCGTGAACGCCATCTTCCCTGAGGAAGACGTTCCCGAACAGTGGAAGTCCTACATTGAGAAGAACCGCAAGCTCTCCGGCCTAGAGTAAGGCTTCCGCGGGCTCCGCCCCCAGACGGCGCACGTACCAGCTCAGGGCGGGGCCCCCGTCTTTCACGTGGCGGAAGCCCTCCTTGCGGAAGAAGTCCTTGGCCCGGGAGTTGTTGCCGTAGACGACGGCGTAAAGCCGTTCCACTCCCGTCAAGTGGTCCATCAGGTGGCGCAGGGCCCTCTGCCCAAGCCCCTGGCCCTGGTGGTCCTCGCGGATCAAGAGGAGGCTTAGGGTGGCGTCCCTTTCCTCGGGGTAGTGGAGCTTGTAGTCCAGGTAGCCCACGGCCTCTCTATACTCCCTTTCCAGAAAGAGGAGGAAGGCCCGGCGGCGGGGGTCCTCCCCCAGGGTGTGGAGGTCCCGGACCACGTCCTCTAGGGTGGGGGGTTCCATGCCGATCAGGGCGAAATAGCCAGGGCTCCGAAGGAAAAGCCTGTGCAGCAGGGGGGCGTCCTCGAGGCGCACCGGGCGCAGGGTGAGGCTGAGGGTCCGCATCGCCTCCATGCTATCCTCCCTTCCCTGAGAAGGGGGTGAAGGAAGACCGCCCCGGGTTTCCCCGGGGCGGCCCTTTTGGTCCCTTACCTGCGGGCTGGCTCCACCACGGTGACGTTCACCGCCTGGGGCCCCTTGCCGTTTTTGCCCGGCTCCACGTCAAAGGTGACGATATCCCCTTCGTTCAGGGTGCGGAACCCCTTGGCGTTGATGGCGCTGAAGTGGACGAACACGTCGGTGTCGCCCTCGCGCTCAATGAAGCCGTAGCCCTTCTCCGCGTTGAACCACTTGACCCGACCCTTCTGCATACTGCTCCTTCTTCTTCCGAGCACCCGCTCGTATCCGGGCCCTTAGGGGTTGCTTTAGACCCGTGGGGCCACCCTAAAGCCACCCGGAATGCCTCAATATACCACGAGGGAGCTATTTGCGGAAGAACCCTTTGAGCCTTTCCCAAACGCCCTCGGGGGCCACGGCCTCCCCCATCTCCTCCGCGTAGGCCCTGAGGAGCTCCTTGGCCTTCGGGGAGAGCCTTTTGGGCACGGCAAGCTCCACCTCCACCCGCAAGGCTCCTCGCCCCCCGGGGTGGGGGAGACCCTCCCCCGGAAGCTCAAACACCTCTCCATGCCCCGTCCCCGGGGGGATGTCCAAGGGAATGGGGCCTCTGAGCCCCGGCACCTCCACCCGGGTGCCCAGGGCCGCCTGGGCCAGGCCTATTTTTAGGCGGTAGACCAGGTCCGCCCCCTGGCGCTCCAGGTGGGGGTGGGGCTTCACCCGAAGGCGCACGTAGAGGTCCCCAGGACCGCCAGGCCCCAGGTTGCCGTACCCGGGGACCCGGAGGAGCTGCCCTTCGTCCATGCCCGGGGGGATTCTCACCCGCACCCTTTCTTCCCGGGGGAGGCGGCCCCGGCCCCGGCAATGGGCGCAGGCCTCGGTCAGGAGTTGGCCCTGGCCCTTGCAGTGGGGGCAGGTGGAGCGGCTTACGAAGGTGCCGAAGATGCCCCTTTGGTAGCTTTCCACCGCCCCCCTTCCGCCGCAGGTGGGGCAGGCCACCCGCCTTCCCCCCTGGCCCCCACAGGCCTCGCAGGGCACCAAGCGGGTGTAGGCCACCTCCACCTCCTTGCCTTCCAGGAGGTCCGTGAGTTCCACCTCCACCAGGGCCTCGAGGTCCTCCCCCCGGGGGGGCACGCGGCCTGAACGGAAGCCGAAGACCTGGGCGAAGAGGTCAAAGAGGTCCTCCGCCTTGAAGCCCGCTTCCCCCAGAAGCCCACGGTCGTACTGGGCCCGCTTCTCCGGGTCGGAGAGGACGGCGTAGGCCTCGTTGATGGCCTTGAAGCGCTCCTCGGCGTCCTTGTCCCCCGGGTTGCGGTCGGGGTGGTACTTTAGGGCCAGCTGGCGGTAGGCCTTTTTGATCTCCTCCTGGGTGGCCTCCCGGTCCACCCCCAGGATGGCGTAGTAGTCCTTCATCCACTTAGCACTTTACAAGGGATGCCCCTTTTGCTAAAGTGCCGGGCAATGAGGCTCCCGCGAGCTATCCGGTAGGGGGCCCCTTCCCTCGGGAAGGGCCCCCCCGGGTCTGCCCGCGGGGGCCTAAGCTTTTGGGAGGCTTAGGATGCTGCTTCTGACCCCTGGACCCACCCCCATCCCCGAACGCGTGCAGAAGGCCCTCCTCCGCCCCATGCGCGGGCATCTGGACCCCGAGGTGCTGGCGGTCAACCGGGCCATCCAGGAGAGGCTATGGGCCCTCTTTGACCCCGGAGAGGGCGCCTTCGTGGCGGCCTTGGCGGGCTCGGGGAGCCTGGGCATGGAGGCGGGCCTGGCCAACCTGGATCGGGGCCCGGTCTTGGTCCTGGTGAACGGGGCCTTTTCCCAGAGGGTGGCGGAGATGGCTGCCCTTCACGGCCTAAAGCCCACGGTCCTGGAGTTCCCCCCGGGGGAGGCCGTGGACCCCGAGGCGGTGGAGAGGGAGCTTAGGCGGAAGACCTACCGCATGGTGGCCCTGGTGCACGGGGAGACCTCCACCGGGGTCCTGAACCCCGCCCCCGCCATCGGGGCCCTGGCCCAGGAGGCCGGGGCCCTTTTCTTCCTGGATGCGGTGACCACCCTGGGGATGCTTCCCTTCTCCATGAAGAAAATGGGGGTGGACTACGCCTTCACCGGGAGCCAGAAGTGCCTCTCCGCCCCCCCGGGCCTGGCCCCCATCGCCCTGAGCCAGAGGGGGCGCAAGGCCTTCACCGCCAAGCGGGGCTGGTATCTGGACCTTTCCCGGGTGGCGGAGCACTGGGAGCGGGGCGGGTACCACCACACCACCCCCGTCCTCCTGCACTACGCCCTCCTCGAGGCCCTGGACCTGGCCCTGGAGGAGGGGATAGAGGCCAGGAAAAGGCGGGCGGAGGAGGTCTACGCCTGGCTTCTGGAGGAGCTTCGCCTTAGGGGCTTCCGCCCTTACCCCAAGGAAAGCCCCCTCCCCACCGTGCTGGTGGTGCGCCCCCCCGAGGGCGTGGAGGCGGACCGCCTGGTCAAGGCCCTTTACGGTGAGGGCGTCGTCGTGGCCGGGGGGATCGGCCCCACCCGGGGGCAGGTGCTCCGCCTGGGCCTCATGGGGGAGGGGGCCAGGAAAGCCCCCTACCAGGCCTTCCTGAAGGCCCTGGACCGGGTCCTGGCCTTAGCGTAGGAAGAAGTAGGCGTAGACTAAGGCCAAGGCCATGCGGTAGTAGGCGAAGGGCCGGAAGCCGTACCGCTCCACGAAGGCCAGCATCCAGCGCACGGTGAGGAGGGCGGTGATGAGGGCGGCGAAAAATCCCAAGAGAAGAAGCCCCCACCCCCCTTCCGGCACCGCCTCGGCGCTTTGGGTGAGATCGTAGCCCACCGCAACCAGCATGGTGGGGAGGGCCAGGAGGAAGCTGAACTCCGCCGCCGCCTTGCGCTTAAGGCCCAGAAGAAGCCCCCCCAGGATGGTGGCCCCGCTGCGGCTGGTGCCGGGAAAGAGGGCGGCTAGGCCCTGGAAGAAGCCGATCCAGACAGCGTGGAAGAGGGGAAGCTCCCTCACGTCTTCGTAGCGGGCCCTTTCCGCCAGGCGGTCGGCGAAGAGGAGGGCGAGGCCCACGAAAAAGAGGAAGAAGACCACGACCCCGTCCTTGCCCAGGATGACCCCCTTGATAAGGGGGTAGAAGAGGAAACCCATGAGGCCCGTGGGCACGAAGGCCACCCCGATGCGGAGCCAAAGCGCCCGGTCCACCAAGAAGCGTTTCCCGTAAAGGAGGAGGATGGCCAGGATGGCCCCCAGCTGGATGGCGATGAGGAAGCTCTTCAAGAAAGCGTCCTCCTCAATGGGCAGGTCCAGCAGGTGGAAAAGCAGAGTCAGGTGGCCGGTGGAGGAGACGGGAAGAAACTCCGTGAGTCCCTCCGTGATCCCCAAGAGAAGGGCCTCCCAAGCGCTCACGCGGCCCATGCTAAGTGCCAACCCCTTATCATGTCAACATGGCAGCCCCTCTTCAGATCCAGCTGACCCCTGAGGAGGACCGGCTCCTGCTGGAACTCTCCCTGGACCCGAAGACCCACAAGAAAACCCGCCTCTGGGCCGCCATGGTC
>CAMTVD010000034.1:0-40763 GCA_947085095.1 uncultured Thermus sp.
GCCGATGCGGTGATCTCCAAAAAGGCCAGCGAGCGCGTTGGACGGGTAGCCCTCAAGATAGCGGAAAGCCGGTCCAGGAAAACCCTCCACATCGCCCACAAGGCCAACGTCCTCCCGGTAACCCAAGGGCTCTTCCTGGACACGGTGAAGGAGGCGGCCCGGGATTTCCCCTTGGTCAACGTGCAGGACATCATCGTGGATAACTGCGCCATGCAGCTCGTGATGCGTCCCGAGCGCTTTGACGTCATCGTCACCACCAATCTCCTGGGGGACATCCTCTCCGACCTCACCGCCGGGTTGGTGGGAGGCCTAGGCCTCGCTCCTTCCGCCAACATCGGGGACACCACCGCCGTCTTTGAGCCGGTGCACGGCTCGGCCCCGGACATCGCCGGTAAGGGGATCGCCAACCCCACGGCCACCATCCTCTCCGCCGCCATGATGCTGGAATACCTGGGGGAGAAGGAGGCGGCCAAGAGGGTGGAGCAGGCGGTGGACCTGGTCCTGGAAAAGGGCCCCCGCACCCCGGACCTGGGGGGCACCGCTACCACCGAGGCCTTCACCCAAAAGGTGGTGGAGGCTCTGCAAACTCTCTAAACCCTGGGAGACCCCCCCCTTTAGGCCTAGGGAGGGGGTCTGTCTTTGCCTAAGGCTCCCGGGCCAACCCGGAACCGGGAGGACGGACTCCTCTCCCTCTTTCCGAAGAAGCGGTATATACTGTAGCCAGGTTCGTTATGACCCAGGGCCCCGTTAGACCGCGCCAGGAATAAGGAGGTGCCGTGCTCTCAGGTTTTAGCAGGTTATTCAAACCCCGGGTAGAGGCCTTGGGGCTGGAGATCGGTGCCAGCAGCCTGAAGCTGGTGGAACTCTCCGGTTATCCCCCCTCCTTGAGGGCCCTGGCCACCCGCCCCGTGGCCCCGGGAACCCTGGTGGAGGGGGTGGTGGCGGAACCCGCCAGCCTGGCCCAGGAGATCCGGGAACTCCTGGCCGAGGCCCGCACAAGGAAGCGCTACGTGGTGAGCGCCATCCCCAACCCCAGCGTGATCCTGCGCACCCTTCAGGTGCCCAAGATGCCCCCCAAGGAGATGGAGGAGGCCGTGCGCTGGGAGGCGGAGCGCTACATCCCCTTCCCCATTGACGAGGTGGTCCTGGACTTCGCCCCCCTGGACCCCCTGGCGGAGGTGCCGGAAGGGGAGCAGGTGGAGGTCATGGTGGCCGCCGCCCGGCAGGAGGCGGTGGCCTCCCTCATAGAGGCCCTGCGGAGCGCAGGCCTCATCCCCGTGGTGCTGGACATCAAACCCTTCGCTGGCCTCTACCCCCTGGAAGCCGAGCTCACCAAGGACCCGGAGGCGGTGGCCGTGGCCGTGGAGATCGGGGCCGAGAGCACCAGCCTGGTCCTCACCAAGGGGGACCGCCCCTTGGCCGTGCGGGTCCTTCCCCTCTCGGGAAAGGACTTCACCGAGGCCATTGGCAAGAGCTTCGGCCTGGACTTCCTCACCGCCGAGGAGGTGAAGCGCACCTACGGCCTGGCCACCATCCCCACGGAAGACGAGGACCTCCTCCTGGACTTTGACGTGGAGCGGGAGCGCTACAGCCCCGCCCGCATTTACGATGCCATCCGCCCCGTCCTGGTGGAACTCACCCAGGAGATCCGCAGGAGCCTGGAGTTTTTCCGGGTACAGCTGGGGGAGGTGCAGCCGGAGGTGGGCTACCTGTACGGCGGGGGAAGCCGCCTCAGGGGCCTCGCCACCCTCCTCACCGACACCCTGGGGGTGAACTTCGCCACTCCTGACCCGTGGCAGGGGATCCAGGTGGACCCCAGGCGCTTTGACCTGGAAAAGCTCAGGGAGATGGGCCCTGAACTCCTGGTGCCCGTGGGCCTGGCCCTAAGGGGGGTGAGTCCCCTTGATTAGGCTCAACCTCCTCCCCAAAAACCTCCGCCGCCGGGTGGAGCCCGGCTGGTGGCGGCTTTCCGCCCTCCTCTTCGCCCTGGTGGTCCTGGGTACCCTGGGGATCCTTCACTACACCGCTTACACGGAACTCTCCCTGGCCAAGGGGGAGCGGGATGCCCTGAGGGCGGAGGTGGAGGCCCTAAAACCCTTTATTCAGGAGCAAGACCGACTGCAGCAAGAAAGGAGGGCCCTCGAGGCCCTCCTCGCCATCCGCGAGGGCCTGCGCAAGGGCTTCGTCCCCTGGTCGGAGTACCTGGCCGCCTTCATCGGGCAGATCCCCCGGGAGGGCGGGCGCTTCCCCGTGGCCTTGCGCTCCGTGAGCACCCGGGCCTTCTCCGAGGAAGAGGCGGCCCAGCAGGCCCAGGGAGGGGCCTTTGACGGGAAGAAGGTGCGGGTGGAGTTCAACGTCCAAGGAGAGGCCCTGAACCAGAACGCCCTGGTGCGCTTCGTCCAGGCCTTTGAAACCTCCCCTCGGTTCGGCATAGAGTTTCAGGGGGCTTCCCTGGACGAAAGGGGGCTTTACACCTTTAGCGCCCGCATCGGCGCAGTAGGGGGTGAGCAAGGTGCTCGCTAGACTGGGACAGCGGGAGTGGGCCTTGATCGCCATGGTCCTCACCCTACTGGTGGCCCTCCTCTGGTACTTTCTCCTCATCGTCCCCCTGCAACAGGAGACCGCCCTGGTGCGCCAGGAGATACAAAGCCTCATCCCCGAGCGGGACAAGGGCCGCCGGGCGCAGAGGGCCCTGCCCGAACTCCGGGCGGCCATCGCCACCCTGCAGGCGGAAAGGCAGGCCTTCCTTAGGGCCCTCCCCCGGGAGGAGCGCCTATCCCAGGTGCTCTCGGAGATCCTGGGTGAGGCCAATCGGAGCGGGGTGGTGGTGCGTTCCTTCACCCGCTCCCCCACCTCGGCCCCGGTGCCGGAGGTGCGGGCGGTCAACCTGGCCCTCTCCCTGGAAGGCCCCTTCCCGGAAACCTTCGCCTACCTGAGGCGGCTGGAAGGCCTCTCCCGCTTCAGCTCCCTCTCCGGCCTCAACCTGAGCGTGCAGAGCCAGGAGCTCAACCCCAGGCTCTCCACCAGCCTGACCCTCACCCTCTACATGCTGGCCAAGGACCTGGAAGCCCAGGCCCAAGGAGGTGAGCGGTGAAAGAAGCTTTGGCCCGTCTGAGCGCCGCCTGGGCCAACCTCCCTCAGTCCACCAAGCTCCTCCTGGCGGGGCTTCTTTTGGTTTCCGCCGTGAGCCTGTGGTACGTGGGCTTCTACCTGCCCGCCCAGGTCCCCGCTACCGGGGCGCCAGTACCCCCCCCGGCCGCCCAGGAAACCCCCCAGGCCCTCGAGGCCCCCCCCATCCCCCCCTTGAGCGAACCCACCCAGCCGCAAAAGGTGGAACCCGCTCCCCCGAAAGAGGCAACCCCTGCCCCAGCGCCTCAAGCCCAACCCGCCCCCCTCCCCCTGCCCCAGGCCAGGCAGGAGGGCCCGCCCCCCAACCCCTTCGTTCCCCTCTTCGTGGCGGTAGAGGGGGCCCCGGAAGCCCCTCCCGCGCCCTTACCCACGCCCGCCGTCCGCCCCACCCCCGTCCCCCCAGGGGCCCCGGTGCGGGTGAGCCCAGGAACCCCCTTGGCCACCCCCAGCCTTCCCACCGCCCCCAGGCCCCTTCCCGGCACCGCCGGGGCCCTGCCAGCCCCCAAGGTCCTACGGCCCGCCCCCAAGGCGGAGGTGCCCCAGGCCCGGGTGGAACCCCCCGTGGAAGTGGCCCCACCCCCGGGGTTGGTGGAAGTCCCTTTACCCGCAGCGCAGGTAGATGAGGGGGCTCCTGCCCCGGAGGCCCCTCCCGTCATCCCCCCTCCGCCCCCCAAAAGTCCTCTGGCTGCCCTGGTGGAGGAAAAGGGGCTTAGGCTTTCCGGCACCCTCCTGGGGCCGGTTAGCGTGGCCATTCTGGAGAGCAAGGAAGGCTACCTGGTCCTCCCGGTGGGGAGCCCCATCCCGGGAAGCGAGGCGGTTATCCGGCGCATAGAAGGCGACCGCGTGGTGCTTTTCCTGAAAGAGGAAACCCTAGAGATTCCCCTAGCAGACTCCCAAGCAGGAGGTGAACGGTGAAAAGAAGTCTTATGAAGCCCCTTATCCTGGCCCTCGCCGCCCTGGGCACGGGTGCCCTGGCCGGGAGCTTTCCAGACGAACCCCGCTTCCAGGCCAAGGTGGAGCTGAAGGTCTCGGAAAGCCAGGTAAGGGCCGGGCTCACCCTGCCCCTGGACGTGGTCCTGGAAGCCCTGGCCAGGAGCGTGGGCCTCCAGCCCCTCATCTACCGGGCCTACGACCCCTCGGGAGACCCCGCCAAGGCCCAGCCCCCCCTACCCAACGTGAGGCTGGACTTCCAGGGCAGGCCCTTCCGGGAGGTGTGGGACCTCCTCTTCGCCACCTACGGGACCCAGTTCGGGTTGGGCTACCTCTTCCTGCCCCCCGATGTGGTGGTGGTGGCGCCTACCCAGGTGATCACCGCCCTGGTGGATGCCCCAAGCCGCGTGGGGGCGGCGGAGAGGCGGCCCTACATCGTGGGCATCCCCGAGATCGCCTACCGGCGCACGGAAACCGACGCCCAGGGGCAGGCCCGCACCGTGGTCAACATAGACGGGGCCAAGGCCTGGGTGCAGAACGACCTCCTCCCCTTCCTCTCCCGGGAGGCGGCGGGGATGGGCGTGAACTGGATCGTGGTGGAGGAGGGGGGCAGGCTCAAGGCCATCCTCTCCGTCCTGGCCACCCCCGAGCAGCACACCCGCTTCTCCGACCTCCTGAGGCGGGCGGGCATAGACTTCCGGCCCCTTCCCGCTTTGGCCGAGCCCAAACCCCGGGTGGAGAGGACCCACGCCCTCACCCACGCCACCTTCCCCGAGCTTCTCGCCTTCCTCCAGGCCCGCTTGCCTGGGGTCCAGGTGAGCGTGGTGCCCACGGACCCCAAGAGGGCCATCGTCCTGGCCACGGAGGAGGACCACGCCCGCCTGGCGGAGCTCCTCAAGGCCGCCGACATCCCCAAGACCCTGCGCCGGGTCTACGCCCTGCAGAACCTCACCTTTGAAGAGGCCAGGGCCCGCCTCCAGCCCCTTTTGGAAAAGGAGCTCAAGGGGGCCCGCCTGGAAAGCATCCCCGGAAACGCTCAGGCCCTCCTCCTGGAGGCCACCGAGGCCGACCACGCCCTCTTCGCCGAACTCCTCAAGTCCGCCGACGTGGCCACCCCACCGCCCCCACCCCGAGAGGAGGCCACCCTCCGCCGCCTCTACCCCTTGCGCTTCGCCGACGCCGAGAAGGTGGCCCCCTTCCTGGCCCGGGAGGTGCCGGGGATCGTGGTGCAGACGGTGCCCGGACAACCCCTCCTCTCCGTGCGGGGCACGCAAAGACAGCTGGCCGAGGTGGAAAGCCTCCTCGCCCAGATTGACCAAGCCCCAAAGCAGGGCCTCCCGGTCTTCCAGCGCTCCTACCAACTCTCCAACGCCAAGGCCAGCGAGCTGGCCAAGGTGTTGCAGGAGGCCCTGCAGGCGCAAAGGCCTGGGGTCCAGGAGGGGCAGACCCCGGCGCAACCCCAGGCCCGCCAGGCCACCGTGGTGGCCGACGAGCGCACCAACACCCTGATCGTCACCGGCACCGCCGAGGACCTGGCCCTGGTGGAGAGCCTCATCCCCAAACTGGACCAGGCGGTGCCCCAGGTGAACCTCAGGGTGCGCATCCAGGAGGTCCAGTCCAACCTCACCCGCAACCTGGGCCTCAAGTGGAACACCATCGCCGGGGGGAACCTGGTGGCCAGCATCCTGGACTCGGGGCTCTCCCTGATCTTTGACTCCACCAGGAGCCTCGCCGCCCTGAACATCGTGGCCACCCTGGATGCCCTCCAGCGCCAGGGGCTTTCCCGGGCCCTTAGGGACGTGAACCAGACCGTCCTCAACAACCAGACCGCCCGCCTCCAGTCCGGGGAGACCTTCCTCATCCGCCGGGTGGTGGGGGACCGGGTGGAGCGGGTCCCCTTTGACATCGGCATCATCGTGGAGGTCACCCCCCAGATCACCGCCGACGGGCAGATCCTCCTCAACATCAAGGCCGAGGTTTCCGGCAACGTCCAGCGCAACCCCGTGGACGGGGACGTGGACCGCTTCACCAAGCAGGTGGTGACCACCACCTTAAGGGTGCGGGACGGCCAGACCGTGGTCCTGGGGGGCCTCACCTCCCAGGAGAACACCCAGACCCAGCAGGGGGTGCCCCTCCTCATGGACATCCCCCTGATCGGGGAGCTCTTCAAGCAACGCACCAACGAGACCACCGACCGGGAGCTTCTGGTGGTCATCACCGCCGACATCCTGAAGGAAACCGCAACCAGGCCCTGAGCTGGGCCCGGGCGAGGGGGCCGGGGGTGGTCTTACCCCGGCCTCTTCCCTACAATGTCCCCATGAGGTTCCTCACCGCAGGCGAGTCCCACGGCCCCGAGCTCCTCGCCATCATTGAGGGGCTGCCCGCCGGGCTTCCCCTCACCGAGGAGGACATCAACCCCTGGCTGGAAAAGAGGCAGGGGGGCTACGGCCGGGGGCGGCGCATGGTCATAGAGAAGGACCGGGTGGAGTTCCGCGCCGGGGTGAGGGCCGGGCGCACCACCGGGGCCCCGGTGGCCCTGGCCATAAGGAACGCCGACTTCAAGAACTGGACGGAGATCATGGACCCCGCCCCCGGGAACGAGCCCCGCAAAAGGGCCCTCACCGCCCCCCGTCCCGGGCATGCCGACCTTCCCGGGGGCCTCAAGTACGGGCACAAGGACCTGAGGGACGTGCTGGAGAGGGCCAGCGCCCGGGAGACCGCCATGCGGGTGGCCGTGGGGGCGGTGGCCCTGAAGCTCCTCGGCCTCCTGGGGGTGGAGGGGGCGGGGTACGTGCCGGGGATGGCCGGGGTGTGGAGCCAGGTCCCCTTCTCCTGGGACCTCCTGCCCCGGATTGAGGAAAGCCCCCTAAGGATGACCGACCCCGAGGCGGAGGCCGAGGTGATCCGCCGCATAGACCAGGCCAGGGCCGAGGGGGACACCCTGGGGGGGGTCCTCGAGGCCCGCTTCCGGGGCCTGGTGCCGGGCCTGGGGAGCCATGTGCACTGGGACCGGAAGCTGGACGGGCGGCTGGCCCAGATGGCCATGTCCATCCCTGCGGTCAAGGGAGTGGAGATCGGCCCGGCCTTTGAGAACGCCATGAAGCGGGGCTCCGAGGTCCACGACCCCATCTACTGGAGCCCGGAGAGGGGGTTTTACCGCCAGACCAACCGGGCCGGGGGGCTGGAGGGGGGGATGACCACCGGGGAGGAGCTGGTCATCCGGGCCGCCCTGAAGCCCATCGCCACCCTGATGCGGCCCCTCCCCACCGTGGACGTGGTGAGCCACGAGCCCGCTGACGCCGCCCGGGAGCGAAGCGACACCACGGCGGTTCCCGCCGCCAGCGTGATCCTCTTGGCCCTTTCCGCCATCGTCCTGGCCCAGGCCTACCTGGAGAAGTTCGGGGGGGACACCCTCGAGGAGCTCCAGGAACGGGTGGCCCGCTACAAGGAGCGGGTGCGCACCTACTGAAGGCGTAGGATAACCCTGTGGCCCGCATAGAGGTGCCCCGCCCCGCCACCTTCGTGAGCCTCACCGGCTTCATGGGGGTGGGAAAAAGCCGCATCGGCCGGGAACTGGCCCGGGCCCTCCTCCTCCACTTCATTGACCTGGACCGCTACATTGAGCGCTACACGGGGATCTCCATCCCCGACATCTTCCGCCACCTGGGGGAGGAGGCCTTCCGCAGGATGGAAAAGGAGGCGGTGGGGGAGCTCATCAGGAAGGACTACCTGGTCCTCTCCCTGGGCGGGGGCACCTTCCTGGACCCGGAAAACCGAAAGGCCCTCCTTTCCAGGGGACCGGTGGTGGCCCTCTGGGCGAGCCCCGAGACCATCCTGGAAAGGGCCACGAGGAAGCCGGGGGAGAGACCCCTTCTGCAGGTGGAAAACCCCCTGGAGCGCATCCGGTCCCTCCTCCAGGCCCGCACCCCCATCTATCAGGAGGCCCACATCCACGTCTCCACCGACGGGAGGCGGGTGGAGGAGGTGGTGGAGGAGATCGTGACCAAGCTTTGGGCGTATGCGAAGGATAGAGGTCCGTAAACCCTCCCCCTACCCCATCGTCATCGGGGAGGGGGTGCTGAAGGAGGTCCCCCCGCCCCAGGGCCCCACCGCCCTCCTCTACGACCAAAACGTGGCGGGTTTCGCCCAAAAGGTGGCGGAGGCCCTGGGGGTGCCCCACCTCCTCGGCCTCAGGGGGGGCGAGGGGGCCAAGACCCTGGAGGTCTACGGAAAGGTGCTCTCCTGGCTGGCCCAAAGGGGGCTTCCCCGGAACACCACCCTCCTCGTGGTGGGGGGCGGGACCCTCACCGACCTGGGGGGGTTCGTGGCCGCCACCTACCTGCGGGGCATCCCCTACCTGGCCTTCCCCACCACCACCCTGGCCGTGGTGGACGCCAGCGTGGGGGGCAAGACGGGGATCAACCTCCCCGAGGGGAAGAACCTGGTGGGGGCCTTCCACTTCCCTAAAGGGGTCTACGCCGAGCTTGGGGCCCTCAGGACCCTCTCCCCCTTCACCTTCAAAGAGGGCCTGGTGGAGGCCTTCAAGCACGGGCTCATCGCCGGGGACAGGGCCCTTCTCCAGGTGGAGGGCCTTTCCCCGGAACACCCCTCCCTGGCGGACTACCTGGCCCGGGCGGTGGCGGTGAAGGTGGCCGTCACCGAGGAGGACCCCCTGGAAAAGGGGAAGAGGCGGCTTCTCAACCTGGGCCACACCCTGGGGCACGCCCTCGAGGCCCATAGCCACCACGCCCTCCCCCACGGGGCCGCCGTGGCCTACGGCCTCCTCTACGCCGCCCTTCTGGGAAGGGCCCTGGGCGGGGAGAACCTCGTGCCCCTGGTAAGGCGCCTCCTCCACTGGCTCTCCCCTCCCAGGCTCCCTCCCCTCACCTGGGAAGACCTCCTCCCCTACCTCCTCCGGGACAAGAAGAAGGTCTCGGAAAGCCTCCACTGGGTGGTCCCCCTGGCCCTGGGCCGCCTCGAGGTCCGCCCCCTGCCCGAGGCGCTCCTTCAGGAGGCCTTCGCCCTCTGGCAGGGGGAGCTGGCCCGCCTTGCGCTCCTTGGCTCCGAGGGTTAGCCTGGAGGTATGCGCACTGTAAGCCTTTCCGAGGCCAAAGCCCGCCTCTCGGAACTGCTGGCGGCCGTGGAACGGGGCGAGGAAGTGGTCATCACCCGGCACGGCCGCCCTTGGGCCCGCCTGGCTCCGGTGGGAGAAACCGTTCGCCTAGGAACTTTTCGGAGCCTGGGTCCCTTGGACTGGGAGGCCTTCAACGCCCCTCTCCCCGAGGAGGAGCTTTCCGCATGGGGCGGGAACTAAAGCTGCTTCTGGACACCCATGCCCTCCTTTACGCCCTCGTAGAACCCGAACGCCTTTCTCCTCAGGCCAGGGAGCTCCTCCTTAATCCGAGAAACCAGCGTTTGGTAAGCGTAGCCTCCTTGTGGGAAATCGCCATCAAGCACCAGCTGGGCCGCTTACCCCAAGGGGGTCTCATATTGGCAGGCTATTCAGGATGGCTCCAGGACCTCAGAGCTCAGGAACTCCCGATCCTCGGGCCCCACGCCATCCTAGCCCCTCGTCTCCCTGGCGCCCACCGGGACCCCTTTGATCGCATGCTGGCAGCCCAAAGCCTTTTGGAAGGGGCCCTTCTACTCTCCCACGACCCCGCCTTGAAAGCCCTGGGCGCCGATACCTTCTGGTAGCCTAAAGCCCCACCCCCACCGGCCTCAGCACCCCCCGCTTGGCCTTGCCGAAGTCCAGGGGAAAAGCCCCCACCCCCGTCCTGAGGACCACCAGAGCCAGGGGGAGGTCCTCCCCCTCAAAGGCCACCCCCTCCCCGGTGGCGAAGGCCAGGGCCCTGGGGTCTTCCGGGTAAAGCTCCAGGAGGGGCATCCTGGGCCAGGGCAGGGTGGCCCCGAAGCTCAGGGCCAGGGCTTTGGCGGGCAGGAACCGCCCTTTCTGGACCTTACCCAGGTAAAGCCCGGGAGCGGGGGCCCTTAGGCCCGAAAGGGAGGGAAGTTCCTCCGGAAGGAGGTAGAGGTGGCCGGCCCGCTCCAGGATGGGGTCCTCCAAGGAGAGCCCCGCCTCCTCCAGGAAGGCGGTGAGGGCCCGCCTCGCCTCCGGGGCAAGGGGGGGCACCCGCTCCTTGGGCGGCGTGCCGAAGGCCCCTCCCCCCTTGCGGAAGCGGGCCAGGAAGTGCCCCTCCCCCTGCAGGCGGTGGGGCCAGAGCCGGGCGGTCTTGCAAAGCTCCGGATCCCCCTCCCCCCACTCGGGCACCCCGGGGGCGAAGAGGGGGTGGAGGCGGGCCTCCTCCAGGTGAAACTCGGGGTGGGCCCTCAGGAAGTGGGCCACCACCCCTTCGTTCTCCTCGGGGGCGAAGGTGCAGGTGGAGTAGACCAGAACCCCGCCGGGCCCCACCAGGCGGGCCGCCTGGGCGAGGAGGGCCTTCTGCACCTCGCTGGCCCGCTTGGGGGCGGAAGGGCCCCAGTGGCGGACCGCCTCCTTGTCCTTGCGGAACATCCCCTCCCCGGAACAGGGGGCGTCCAGGAGCACCCGGTGGAAATAGGCCCCAAAGGCCTCGGCCAAGGCCCTGGGGGGGGCTTGGGTCACGGCCATGGGGGCCCCCCAGCGCTCCACGTTCTCCAAAAGCCCCCGCACCCGCTTGCCGTCCACCTCGTTGGCCAAAAGAAGCCCCTTCCCCCCCATGCGGGCCGCAAGGTGGGTGGTCTTCCCTCCCGGGGCCGCCGCCAGGTCCAAGACCCTCTCCCCGGGCTTGGGGTCCAAGAGCACCCCCACCGCCTGGGCGCTGGGCTCCTGGATGTAGTAAAGCCCAGCGTAAAAGAAGGGGTGGGGGCCAGGCCGGGCCTCCTCCGGGTAATAGAACCCCTCCTGACACCAGGGGATGGGGGTGAGGGGCCAGGGGGAGATCCTTTGAAAGTCAGCTGGGGAAAGCTTCAGGGTGTTCACCCTGAGGCCGTGGGTGCGCCTTCCCTCCGTGAGGGCCTTGAGAAAGGCGGGGAACTCGTCCCCTAAGAGGGCGCTCATGCGGGAGAGGAAGGCCTTGGGCAACACCCAGGTACCTTAGCACGGCAAAGGAAGGGCCCTCAAGGGCTAGGATGGGGGCATGGTGGGGACGGGCCTTCCCCTGATCCTGGCCCTGGGCGCCGACCTGGTGGAGGTCGCCCGGGTGAGGCGGCTCCTCGCCCGCCACGGGGAAAGGGCCCTGAAGCGCCTCTTCCACGAGGAGGAGCTGGCCCACGCCCTGGCGCGCCAGGACCCCGCCCCAAGCCTCGCCGCCCGCCTGGCGGCCAAGGAGGCCTTCCAGAAGTGCTGGCCGGAAAGCCTCTCCTGGAAATCGGTCTGGGTGGGGATGGAGGGGAAGAAGCCCTTTTTGCGCTTCGCCCCGGACCTCGAGGCCGCCATGCGGGAGCAGGGCCTCCTGGCCCACCTCACCCTGAGCCACGAGCGCACCCACGCCCTGGCGGTGGTGGTCCTGGTCAGGGCACCAGGCGCAGGATGAGGGCGTAGCGGTAGAACTCCCCCCGGCCCGCCGCCAGGGCCCCCATCACCATGTTCCAAAGCACCAGGACTAGGAGGGCCAAGCCCAAGGGAACCGCCACCACTATGCCTACCACGGTGAGGGCCAGAAACAGAAGAGCCAGGCCGTAAAGGGTATAGCTGATCTGCCCGTTCAAGGACTCCTTGGCGTGGGCCTGGAGGAAGGAGCCCTTGGGCCCCCAGAGCAGGATGGCTAGGGGCAGAAGGATCTGCCCGATGACGAAGAAGTACCCCACCAAAGGGGCCAGGTGGGCCACAGCCGCCCAGGTACGCTCCGAATCCGTCTGGAGATTGTGGTTCATGGGCCCATTCTACCCTGCTTACGCTTCCTCCACAACCTCCTCCCGGATGCGGATGGGGCCCTGCTTCTCCGGCCTCAGGCCCGCCTTGTCCTGGTAAAACTCCCGGATGAGGGCAAAGTCCTTGCGGATGTCCCCCGTGGGGTAGAGGTAGCCCCCGATCCCCACCTCCTTGCGGCGGAAGTCGGCGTAGCCCAGGGCAATGGGCACCCCCGCCTTCAGGGCCATGTAGTAAAAGCCGGTGCGCCAGTAGGGGGCCTTGCCCCGGGTGCCCTCCGGGGTGATGAGGATGGCGATCTCCTCCTCCCTCGCAAAGATCTCCGCCACCTGGTCCACCAGGTTGCTCCTCTGGGAGCGGTCCACCGGGATGCCCCCCAGGGCCCGCATGAGGAAGCCCAGGGGCGGCTTGAAAAGCTCCTTCTTCCCCAAAAAGCGGGCGCGGATCCGCCCCCCCCAAAGGGCCAGAATCCCCACCACGAAATCCCAGTTGGAGGTGTGGGGGGCCCCGATCAGCACGTACTTCTTGCTGGGCGGGGGCGCTATGTTCAGGGTCCAACCGAAGGCCTTGAGCAGGAAAAGGGCTAGTTTCTGCATGCCTCTTGGGAGTATACCCGGTGTGCTACACTATGGCTAGTGCGGGCGGGGGCCTCCCCGCCCCTTTTCCTGGGGTGATGATGCACAAGGTCGTGATCGTGGGTAGGCCCAACGTGGGCAAGTCCAGCCTCTTCAACCGCCTCCTGGGCAGAAGGAGCGCGGTGGTGGCCGACGTGCCCGGGGTCACCCGTGACCTCAAAGAGGGCGTGGTGGAAACCGAGCAGGGCCGCTTTCTCCTGGTGGACACCGGGGGGCTCTGGTCCGGGGACCGCTGGGAGAAGAAGATCCAGGAGAAGGTGGACCAGGCCCTGGAGGAGGCCGAGCTCGTCCTCTTCACCGTGGACGGGCGCTCGGACCTGACCCCCGCCGACTATGAGGTGGCCGAGTACCTGAGGAAGAAGGGCAAGCCCGTGATCCTGGTGGCCACCAAGGTGGATAGCCCCGGCCACGAGGCCTACCTGGGCCCCCTCTACGCCCTGGGCTTCGGCGACCCCATCCCCACCTCCAGCGAGCACAAAAGGGGCTTGGAGGAGCTTTTGGAGGCCATCTGGCAGAGGCTCCCCGTGCGTCAGATTGAGTCCGAGCCGGAGGTGGCGGGCATCCGCCTGGCCATCGTGGGCCGGCCCAACGCGGGGAAGTCCAGCCTCCTAAACGCCATCCTGGGAGAAGAACGGGTCATCGTCTCCGAGGAGCCCGGCACCACCCGGGACACCATTGACGTGGAGGTCTACAGGGGGGGGAACCGCTTCGTCCTCCTGGACACCGCAGGCATCCGCAAGCGCCCCGAGACCTTGGTGGAGGAGCTGGCCATCAAGCGGAGCCTCCGGGCCATAGAGGAGGCGGACGTGGTCCTTTTGGTGGTGGACCCCTTCCAGGTGGGGGACCGGGAGCTGAAGCTGGCGAACCACGCCATGGAGAAGGGCAAGCCCGTCCTCCTGGTCATCACCAAGTGGGACCTGGTGACGAAAGAGGAGGCGCCCAGGGTGCGGCGGGAGCTCCGGGAAAAGCTGGCCCATCTAGAGCACCTTCCCCGGGTCTACACCTCCGCCTTTACCAAGCAGAACCTGGACAAGATCTTCAGCGAGGCGGTGCGCCTTCACGAGCTGAACCACACCCGCGTACCCACTGCGGAGCTCAACCGCTGGCTTTCGCTGTGGACGGGCAAGGTCCAGCTCCCCAACTTCCGGGGCAAGCCCCTGAAAATCCTCTACGCCACGCAAGCCCAGGTGGCCCCGCCCACCTTCGTCTTCTTCGTGAACCACCCCGAGTTCGTCACCCGGGCCTTTGAGAACTACCTGAAAAACCGCATCGGCGAGGACCTGGGCCTAAGGGAGGTCCCTTTCCGCCTGGTCTTCCGGGGCAGGCGGGAGGAGGGCTAGGCCCGCCTCCGAGCGAAAAGGGCAAAAAGGCCCGCGTCTTCCAAGAACTCCTGCACCACGCCGAAGAAGCGGCGGCCGTCCAGCAAAAGGACCACCAAGACCCATACCAGCGCCTCCCGGAAGGCCTCGAGGGCAAGGCTTTGGGCCAGGAAAAAGGGGGCGAAGGTGGGCGGGACCTGCAGGGCCATGGAAAGGCTCTTCTTAGGGCGGCGGAGGAGGAGCACCAAGGCCAAAACCGCCCACCCCCAGGCAACGCCGGGGGCAAGGAGCCCCGCCCCCGCCAAATAGGCCCAGCCCGCCCAGGCCAGGCCCGCGTCCAGGGGGTAGTCCCAGGCAGCCAGCGGCGAGGGCCTCCCGGAGGCCCGGGCCAGGATCCCGTCCAGGATGTCCAGGCTCCAGCCCAGGAGGAGGAGGCGGACCACCTGCCCCAGGGCCTCGGGGCCCTCCCCCACCTGGAGGAGGACCCACCCTACCACCCCAGCCCGTGCCAGGGTAGCGAGGTCCGCAAGGCACCGGAAAAAGCCGCTCATAGCCCTTCCAGAAGGACCGCCATCCCCTCCACCGCCCCCATGCGCAAGGAGAGGTGGGCCAAGGGGGTGAGGGGGGTGGGTTCGGGGTTCACCTCCAGCAAATAGGCCCCCGAGGCGTAGGCGATGCGCCCCAAGGAGGCGGCGGGCTCCACCTCGGCGCTGGTGCCGATGACGAGGGCGAGGTCAGCTTCGGCAAAAGCCCTTTCCGCCCGCTCAAAGGCCCCTTCCGGCAGGAACTCCCCAAACCAGACCACGTCAGGCCGGGCCCGGTGGGCGCACCGGGGGCAACGGGGAGGTGGGGTGAAGGCCTCGGGAAGGGGGAAGCGGTGGCCGCAGGCCTCGCAACGGGCCCTCAGGATGTTGCCGTGAAGCTCCACCAGGTTCTGGCTTCCCGCCCTGGCGTGGAGGCCGTCCACGTTCTGGGTTACCAAGAGGAAGCTCCCTCCCCTCTCCAGAACCCGCCTTTCCAGCTCCGCCAGGGCATAGTGGGCGGGGTTGGGCTCGGCCTCCCGCACCTTGGCGATGCGCCAGGCGTACCAGGTCCAGACCCTCTCGGGATCCCGGGCGTAGGCCTCGGGGGTGGCGTAGTCTAGGGGGTTGAACTCCTTCCAAAGGCCCTCGGCGTCCCGAAAGGTGGGGATCCCCGAGGGCTTGGAGATACCCGCCCCGGTGAGGACGGCCACCTTGCGGGCCTCCTGAAGCCGCTTTCTCGCCTCTTCCAAGCTGCCCATGCCCACATCCTAGACGATGGGCCGGGATATCCTGAAGGCGTGCGCGTGTTCAGCCCTGAGGCCATGCGGGAAGCGGACGAGAAGGCGGCGGCCCTGGGCTACCCCAGCCTCCTCCTCATGGAGTGGGCGGGGATGAAGGCGGCCCGGGCCTACCGGAAGCTCTTCGGCGAGCGCCCAGCCCTGGTCCTGGCGGGCAAAGGAAACAACGGCGGGGACGGCCTGGTCCTGGCCCGGCACCTCCTCCTGGAGGGGGTGAGGGTGCGGGTCTACGCCGCCCAAGGCCAGACGGGGGATGCCCTCCTCGCCCGGAACGCCCTCGTGGCTCACGGGGTGGCCATCCACCCCCTCGAGGAGGCCGCCTTCGCCGAGGGCGAAGTGGTGGTGGATGCCCTCTTCGGCACCGGACTGAAGGGACCCCTGGAGGGCTTTTACGCCGGGCTCGTGGACCGGGTGAACGCTTCCTCCCTCCCCGTCTTGGCCCTGGACCTCCCCTCGGGCCTCCCCTACAGTCCCCACATCCGGGCCACGGCCACCGTGGCCTTCGCCGCCCTCAAGACCCCCCACCTCCTAGAGCGGGAGGCCTGCGGAAGCCTTTACCTGGCGGAAATCGGCCTCCCCAAGGCCCTCCTAGAGCGGGAGGACCTCCCCGAGGTGGCCACCCCGGAGGCCCTGAGGCCCCTCCTCCCCAGGCGCCCCCTCACCGCCCACAAGGGGAGCGTGGGCCGGGTGGGGGTTTTGGGAGGGTTTCGCGGGGATGGCCTCCGCTACGCCGGGGCACCGGTCCTGGCCGCCCTGGGGGCCTACCGCATGGGGGCCGGCCTCGTCCACCTCGTGGTCCCCGAGGGAACGCCCCTGGAACCCCTCGAGGCCGTCTTCCACCCCGTCCCCGCCCCCAGCCTTCCCCCCATGCGGGTGGAGGCTCTGGCGGTGGGCATGGGGGGAGGCTCCTGGGGGCCCCTATGGGCCATGCGGGCCCTCGAGGCGGGCCTCCCCACGGTCCTGGACGCGGATGCCCTCCATCCGGAGGTGGTGGCCGCCTACCGCCGGGCTGGGGTGAAGGCCGTCCTCACCCCCCACGCCGGGGAGGCGGGAAGGCTTCTGGGAAGGCCGCCCGAGGAGGTGAGCAGGGACCCCCTGGAGGCCGCCCGAACCCTGGCCCGGGAAACGGGGCTCACCGTGGTCCTAAAAGGGAACCCCACGGTGGTGGCGGAAGGCGGGCGGCTTTCCCTGAACCCCACGGGAAACCCCGCCCTGGCCACGGGGGGGACGGGGGACGTGCTCTCGGGGGCCATCGCCGCCCTGCTGGCCGCCGGGCTCCCCCCCTTTGAGGCCGCCCGGCTTGGGGTCTATCTCCACGGCCTGGCCGGGGACCTCCTGGCCGAGGAGAAGGGGCTGGGCCTCCTGGCCCGGGAGGTGGCAGAGGCCCTACCCCAGGCAAGAAAGTTCCTCCAGGAGGGCCAGATTCCCCCCTCCTTTTTCCTGCGGTAACCTCCAAGGAAGGCGAGGAAGAGAACTTTACCCGCCCCCGGGTCTCCTCATAAACCGAGATGGGCTCCTTGCCCCCCTGGCCCCTGGCGCATCCCAGGCCGGCGTACCGGCCTCAGAAGGAGGAAGCCCAACAGAACCCCCACAAAGAAGGGCTCCTTAGCCAGGGAGTCCAAGCGATGGGTCAAGGTCCCAGGAAAAACAAAGTCCAAAGCAAGGTAGAAAAGGACTATGGCAGGAAGAGAAAAGGCCCAGACCTTGAGCAGGTTAAAGGCCACACCGCCATCCCAGAAGAAGTAGAAGGCAAGTACGGACCCCAAGCCCAAAAGGAGCGGGACCCCGCTCCAGATGCCCTGTCGCTCCAGGAAGGAGCCAAGGATCACAGATGCCACAAAGATACCAAGCCAGAAAAGCCTTTTCGCAAGCTTTCCATCAAACTGGAGCATTTTGCCATCCCCCCTTACCGGCATTGTTGCTCGCACACCTAACGGCACTCATTATAGACGACAACGCTGCAAGCAGGTTGCCAAAGAGGAGGAGCGTAAGTGCAAACAAGGTGCTGGACAGCAAGGCATACAAGGTAGCAAAGGATAGGACCGATTAGGGTGGGTACCACCTACACCACCCCCTTTGAAGGTAGCTTTCTATCAGCGCTGGGACTGAAAATAGGCGGCCCAGATGATTCCGAGAAGAGCGCTGGCATAAGGTAGGCCTATGCGCCCATAGGCAAACCAGAGGGCCAAAAGGAGGGCAAACACCACGAAAACGTCCCCAGTTTCAAGCCTCCCATTACGAAAATAGCTATCAAAAACGGACAACCATAGCTTAAATTGCAGAACTATCAAGGAAGAGTAAAAGGCGGTATCTATCAAAGTCACAAGAACCCTGTTCAGCGAACGCAATACGTTTGGCATCTTTGCTCCTCCCTTGGGGTGCAAACTTGCTGCCAGTCATAGCCAGTACACACAAACGCCGTTGCTGCGCAAACCGCCCTTCCCCTGGGATCTACGGTCCAGTAAACACATGCTGCAGCAAAACTTGCGCAAACCCAGCGCCACACGCAATCGTTAACCGTTATAGTCTCACACCTCGTGAAACAATTATAACTCCCGCACACCGCCGAGCCGCCATTTCCTGGGTCTAAGCACTGATTGTCCAGAGTCTTCACCATCTCGTCGTCTAGTAGGAGACACGAGCGTCCCTCCCGGGGAGGGGATACCTCCTGGCCTACGGCTAGTGGCAAAGCCAAAAACACAACCATAAGAACTCCCAGGATGGTCAGCTTCATTGTACCACCTCCACCCCTAAGATAGGGCTTCTTCTTCTTCTTGTCAAGACCCCAGGGAAAGTCCTGGTATGCTGGGACAGGACTTATGGAGCCCCTTCCCCGCCTCTACGTCCCCGCCACCCTGGCCAACCTGGGCTCGGGCTTTGACGCCTTGGGGGTGGCCCTGGACCTCTACCTCGAGGTGGAGGCCGCCCCCGCCCCGGAGGACACCTTTCTTTACGAAGGAGAGGGCCACGTGGAGGGGACGGACAACCTCATCCACGAGGGGTACCGGGCCGGGATGCGGGCCCTCGGGCTAAAGCCCCCACCCCTAAGGGTCCAGGCCTTCAACCCCATCCCCCTGGCCCGGGGGATGGGGAGCTCCTCGGCCGCCCTGGTGGCGGGGGTGGCCCTGGCAGACCGCCTTTCCGGGGGAAGGCTCGGGCGGGACGGCGTCTTCCGGGTGGCGGCCAGGCTGGAGGGCCACCCCGACAACGTGGCCCCCGCAGTCTTTGGGGGCTTCGTGGCCGCCCTGAGCGCCCCCCCCCTGGCCATCCCCCTGCCGAGGCCCGAAGGCCTCCGCTTCGTCCTGGCCATCCCCCCCTACGAGGTGCCCACCCCCCTGGCCCGGGAGGCTTTGCCGGAGAGGGTACCCCTAAGGGACGCCGTCTACAACCTGGCCCGGAGCGCCCTCTGGCCCGCGGCCCTCTGCTCGGGGAAGCTGGAGGCCCTAAGGGAGGCCTGCCGCGACCGCCTCCACCAGCCCCACCGGGCCCACCTGATGCCCGGGGTCCTGGAAACCCTAGAGGGGGCCCTGGAGGCCGGGGCCCTGGCCGCCTTCGTGGGGGGAGCGGGGCCCGCGGTGGCCGCTTTGACCCAGGAGGGGGAGGAGGCCCCGGTCATCGCCGCCCTGGAGGCCTACCGGGGAGAGGGGCGTATCCTGGTCTTGGGACTTGGGGAGGGATACTGGTGGAAGGAAACCTAAACGTGATCCCCTTGACCGAGGTGCTGGAGCTCATCCACGGCCACCAACGCTCTGGGGTTTTGGAGGTGAGTACCGGCTTTCTGCCCCTCACCCTGCGCTTCGCCGCCGGGGAGGTGGTGGGGGCCAGCATCCTGGACTGGGAGGGCCTCGAGGCCCTCTTCACCTTCCCCCTGCACCCCGAGGAGGGCTCCTTTCGCTTCCACACGGGTTCCGCAACCCCGGAAAAGCCCCTCATCCCCTTTCCCATGCTTTTGGGGGAGTGGGCCCGGGTCAACGACGAGTGGGATCGGTTCCGCACCCTTATAGACTCCCCCAGCCGGGTCCTGGAGGCCATCCGGCCCAAAGCTCCCTTGGAAGCGTTCCAGGGGGGGAAGAGCGTCCGCGCCGCCGCCAAAGCCTGGGGGGTCCCCCTCCTCATCGCCATGGAGCGGGCCTACATGGGGGTAAGGGAAGGGGACCTCTACCCCCTGCGCCGCTACGCCTGGTACGCCCTGAGGATCCGCTACCAGGGGAAAAGGGGCAAGACCCTGGAGGAGTTCGGCCAGCTTCAGGGCCTCCTGGATGGCACCCGCAACCTGGGCGAGGTGATCGCCAGCGGGGTACCCGAGGGGCTGGTGCGCCGCTACCTGGTCCAGGCCCTGTCCTCAGGCGAGCTCTCACCCCCGGGACGGGGATGGCTCCTCCGGGACCTCACCTGGGAGATGGAAAAGGAAACGAGGGCCTAGCTCCCCAGGCCCCTTTAGGGAAAAGCGCCTTACTTCTTCTTGCGGGGGCGGTATTTGCCGTAGGTGCCCCGCCAGATCTTGCCCCTGCGGGTGCGACGGTCACCCTTTCCCATACCCTCCTCCTTAAGCGCTCACCGCGGAAAGGAGCTTCTGCACCTTGCGCGTGAGCCTGGACTTCCTGCGAGCGGCGGCGTTCTTGTGCAGGGTGGAGCCCTTGGCCGCCTTGTCAATGAGGCTTTCCGCCTTGCGCAGGATCTTGATGGCCTCCTCCGCCTTGCCTTCCTGGGCCAGGAGGACCGCCTTCTTGCTCAGGGTCTTGATGGCCGACTTCTTGGCCTTGTTGCGAAGCCGGCGCTTCAGGGACTGCCGGTGCCGCTTCAGAGCGGATAGGTTCCTCTTGGGCTTCTTCGTGGCCATTTCTCTCCCCTTCGTGCCCCCTAGGGGCAAGCCAGGCTTAAGTGTAGCACACCCCGCCCTAAGGGGCAAACTTGGTGGCCACCCAGTCGTAGCTCACCCGGCCCTTGGCGCCCTCGAGGCGGAAGCGGAGGGTGTACTCCCCGGCCTGGACGGGAAAGCGGACTTCCTCCTGGAAGCTCCCGGCAAAGGTGCGCTCCCCCACCGCCCGCCCGTCCTTGAGGAGGGCCACCTGGAGGCGCCCTTCTTGGAGGCTCCCAGAAACCCTCACCTTCACCGCGTCGTAGAGTCCCGTAACCCGGAGGGGGTAGAGGGCCTCTCCCGCGTACTTCCAGTAGAAGACGGGCAAAAAGGGCGGATAGCCCACGGCCAGGCCGTACCGCTCCGCGTACCAATAAAGCCCCAAGCCCACCAGCACCAGAAAGAGCAGGCTCCGCATTGGCTTCAGTATACTTGGGCACATGGCGGACCGCAGGCCATCCCCGGAAGAGGCCCTCTTCCTCCTCAAGGAGGGGGCGGAGGAGATCATCCCCGAGGAGGAACTCCTGGAAAAGCTCAAGGAAGGGCGTCCCCTCACGGTGAAGCTGGGGGCCGACCCCACCCGGCCCGACCTGCACCTGGGCCACGCGGTGGTCCTGAGGAAGATGCGCCAGTTCCAGGAACTGGGCCACAAGGTGGTCCTCATCATCGGGGACTTCACCGGGATGATCGGGGACCCCTCGGGGAGGAGCAGGACCCGTCCTCCCCTCAGCCTGGAGGAGACCCGGGAGAACGCCAAAACCTACGTGGAGCAGGCAGGGAAGATCCTCAGGCAGGAGCCCGAGCTCTTTGAGCTCCGCTACAACTCCGAGTGGCTGGAGAACCTCTCCTTCAAGGAGGTGGTGCGCCTCACCTCCCTCATGACCGTGGCCCAGATGCTGGAAAGGGAGGACTTCAAGAAGCGCTACCAGGAAGGGACTCCCATTTCCCTACACGAGTTCCTCTACCCCTTCGCCCAGGCCTATGACTCCGTGGCCATCCGGGCCGACGTGGAGATGGGGGGCACGGACCAGCGCTTCAACCTCCTGGTGGGCCGGGAGGTGCAACGGGCCTACGGGCAGCCGCCCCAGGTGGCCTTCATCATGCCCCTTTTGGTGGGCCTGGATGGCCAGGAAAAGATGTCCAAGAGCCTGGACAACTACATCGGCGTGGCCGAGCCCCCCGAGGTCATGTTCAAGAAGCTCATGCGGGTGCCAGACCCCCTCCTCAAGGACTACTTCCGCCTCCTCACCGACCTAAAGCCAGAGGAGGTGGAAGCCCTCCTCCAGGCGGGCCCCGTCCCCGCCCACCGGGTCCTGGCCCGGCTCCTCACCGCCGCCTACGCCCTGCCAAAGATTCCCCCCCGGATAGACCGGGCCTTCTACGAGGGCCTGGGCTACCGCCTCGAGGCCCTGGGAAAGGACAAGGAGGCGGGCCCCGAGGAGGTGAGGCGGGCGGAGGCGCGCTACGACGAGGTGGCCAAGGGGGGCATCCCCGAGGAGATCCCCGAGGTGGAGATCCCCCTTTCCGAGCTCAAGGAGGGGCGGATCTGGGTGGCCCGGCTCTTCACCCTGGCGGGCCTCACCCCCTCCCACGCCGAGGCCAGGAGGCTCATCGGGAACCGGGGCCTAAGGATAGACGGGGAGGTGGTGACGGACCCGGGCCTCGAGGTGGCCCTCTCCCGCCCCCTGGTCCTCCAGCGGGGAAAGGACCGCTTCGTGCGGGTGCGGTTGCAAGGGGGCTAGGAAGGAATCCCTTTGCCCCTCCTTGTTGCGAATGGAGGCAAACTAGGCTAGTCTGGGAAGGAGGCGATCATGCACAAGTTTCTAGGGCTCTTGCTCCTTGGCCTGTTTTGGGCCACGGGAAGAGCGGAGACCCCGCCTTGGACCTGGGTCACCCAGGGCTTCGCTTACCGGGAGTGGGCAGGGGGCGTGGCCTTCCTCATCCAACCCCCCAGGCTCACCCCGGAAGGGCTCCGCCAGGTGGAAGCGGTCTGCCAAGAGGTCCGCGCCAGGGCCGCTTCTAGCCTTATGGCCTGGATGGAGGCTTGCGATTTCGCCCGGGAACACGGCAGGCTCTGGCAGGACACCGGGCTCGTCCTGCGGGCCTGGGAAGGGGTTGTGGCGAAGCTCTTCGGCCAAGGGATCGTGGACCCCCACCGGGAGAGGGTGCGGAACCACCTCCTGGAAGCCTTGGAGGCCCTGCGCCAAGGCGAGGAAGGCCCTCCCGAGGACCCCTGGACGCGCCTACCCCCCAGCCTAAGGAGCCCGGACGGGGGCCTCATGGTGGGGGTGGACACCTTCCCCCTGCTCCTGGAAACCTTTGGACCAAAGGGGCTTTTCCCCAGCTGCCGCCTGGCCGCCTCCGCCATGCCCTTAGCCTCCCAGCCCGGGGCCAAGGCCTACGCCACGGCCCATTGCTCAGTTGGGGCCTTGATCTGGGGACTCGTGGAAACGGGCACCTACGCCTACGCCTCCGGCCGAGGGGATCGCCGTTTTGACCGGGGATGGCCCTCCTCGCAGAGCAGGAGTCTGGCCCAGGGGAAGGGGCCCTGCCAAAGCAAGGCCTGGGCCGCCTCCACTTACCGCTGGGAAGGCCCCCGCCTTTACGCAGAGCAACGCCTGGCCTACTCTTGGCGCTGCCTTCCCTAAGTCCCCTCCATGGGCCGCAAGGGAACCTCGTGCCCGGTGGCATAGAGGTCCTCCCCCTCCGCCTCGAGCCTCAGCCGAGGCAGGGGGTAGCGGGGCGGGCCGTAGACCGCCTTCCCCCCAAGGAGGGGGTCAAAGGCCCCGAAGTGGCAGGGGCACCCCAGAAAGGGCCTCTCGTAGCGGAAGTTGTAGAGGATGGAGGCGGCCTCGGGGTCGGGGACGTAGTTCAGGGTGCAGGCCTGGTGGGTGCAGATGCGGCTAAAGGCGATGTAGTGCTCCTCCCCCAGGGATAGCCCCCCGGGGGCGGGCTCGGGCAGGCGGAGGAGGAGGGCCGGCAGGGAGCCCAGGGGAAGGGGATAGGTGAAGGGCTTGACCTGCCAAACCCCAAGCTCACCCCTCCTGGCCACTCCCACCCTGGGACCCTCCTTCCAGAGGGGCTCCCCCGCCTCGGGCCGGGGGCGGAAGCGGAGGTTGTAGGCCCGCAGGCCCAACCAGGCGAAAAACCCCCCCGCCACCGCCACGGGGACGTAGAAGAAGAGGTCGCGCCGCTTCATGGTTACAGGCTATCCAGATAGTCCAGGAGGGCCTTCAGCTCCTCCGGGGCAAGGGGCACGGCGGGCATGGTTCCCCGCCCCTGCAAGACGATCTCCCGCACCGCCTCCCTCGCCTTCAGGATGGGGTTCCCCTTGAGCCTGGGCCCCACGCCCCCTTCCCCCGTGGCCCCGTGACAGGCGGCGCAACGGGCCTCGTAAACGCTCCTCCCGTCCTTCCCCCCTTGGGCCTGGGCCTGGGCCATGGCGATGAGGCCCTCCACCCTCTCCCTGGCCTCCCCGCCCGCCTCCAGGTACCGCTCCCAGGCGGCGATGGCCTCCCGGTACCTCCCCTCCTGGAAGTGGAGGTTTCCCAGGAAGAGCCAGCCTTCGGCCGCCTTGGGGTCGGCGTGCTGGGCGATCTCCAGGAAGAGGCGGGCCTCCTCGAGGCGGCCCGAGAGGAAGAGGATAATCCCCACCCGCCTGACCGCCTCCACGTTCCTGGGATCCTTCTTCAGGACCTCCAGGTAGGCCTCCGCCGCCTGCTCGTAGACCGCGAGCTCGTAGGCCCTCCGGCCCCAGGCCAGAAGGTCCGCCACCTCCCCCGTCCTCTTGGCCTTTTCCGAAAGAGCCTTGAGCTCCCGGGCCTCGGCCCGCTGGGTCACCGTGGTCTCTCCGGGCAGGCGGGGCAGGGTGTAGCGCCAAAGCCCCACCCCCAGGAGGGCCACCACCCCCAAGACCAAAACCGCAGGCAGGGGGTTGAAGGGCCTAGGCTCGGGGGGGCGGTAGCCCTCCAGGGCCCTTTCCAGCTCCACCATCCGGGCCAGGGCCAGCTTCTTCTCCTCCCCCTCGAGGGCCCCCGCCTCTTCCCGGAGAACCTCCAGCTCCTTCAGGAGCTCCTCCCTACGGGGAGGCTCAGGGAAGGGCTCCTTGGGAGCGAAAAGGGGCCTCAAGGCCAGGAAGAGGCCCAGGAGGAAGAGGAGGAGGAAGATCAGGGTGGCCGTCATGCCGGGGGCTCCTTCAGGCGGCGCTCCGCCTCCTCCAGAAGCTCCTTGGGAAGGGGCCTCCTGGGCCGGAAGTAGGCGAAAAGCCCCAGGCCCAACACGAGAAGCCCCGCCACGGGAAGCACCCAGACCCAGAGGGTCACCCCCCGCCGGGGAGGCTCATAGAGGATCCAGTCCCCGTACCGCTCCACGAAGAAGGCCTTGATCTCCGCCTCGGTCTTGCCTTCCTGGAGCATCTCGGCGATGATCCGGCGCATCTCCACCGCCACCCCCGAGTTGCTCTCCGCCGCCGACTCCCCCTGGCACACGGGGCAGCGGAGCTCCCGGGCGATGCTAAAGACCTCGGGAGAAAGGTCGGGCGGAGGCCCCTCTTGGGCTAGGGCGGTCAGGCTCAGGGCCAAAAGCAGCAAAAGAAGCCTCATGGGAGCATCTCCTTCAGGTACTTCTCCAGGGTGGCCTCGTCTACGGCCCCCGCGTGCCGGGCCATGACCCGGCCCTCCCCGTCAATGAAATAGGTTTCCGGAACCCCGTACATCCCGTAGTCCACCGCCACCCGTCCCCTGGGGTCAAAGACCTGGGGGAAGGTGAGGCCAAACTGGGCGATGAACCTCAAGGCCTCCGGCTCCTTGTCCTGGGTGTTCACCCCCAGGAAGAGGACCCTTTCCCGGTGCCTCCGCCAGGCGGCCTCCAGGACGGGGGCCTCCTCGTAGCAGGCGGGGTAGCACCAGCTGGCCCAGAAGTTGAGGACGATGGGCTTTTTCCCCAGGTGGTCCTCCAAGCGGAAGGCCTCCCCCCACTCGGCCCGGTAAGGGGGAAGGAGGGGCAGGGTGAAGCCGGGGGCGGGGCGCCGCTCCTTGGCCAGGACTGAGGGAAGCTCCCTAGGGTTCCTTTGCATCCCCCACCAGAAGAGGCCCGCCAAAAAGGCCACCAAGAGGAGCCAGAACCACCCCTTCACGCCGGACTCACCCCCCTTGTCTCCTCCCGCCTCGAGGCGGGCCAGAGGATGTACAGGGTCCCCAGGGCCATGAGCCCCCCCGCCACCCAGATCCAGAGGACCATGGGGGTGACGATGAGGCGCAAGGAGGCCCACTCCCCCTTCTCCCGGTCAAAGTCCATGAGGAGGAAGTAGTAGTCGTTCCCCGGGGTGTAGATCACCCTGGGGGCGGGAAGGGGGGATTGCATCTGCGGGTAGAAGTGGAGCCTGGGGCGGACCTCCCCGAAGCGGTCCGTGGAGAGGAGGGCCTCCACGGCGAAGCGCCGCCCCTCGTCCAGGGCCCGCACCCCCTGAAAGGCCATCCGCACCCCCGCCACCTCCCAGGCCTGGCCCCGGTAGAGGGTCTTCTCCACCTCGAGGCGGTAGGTCTGGCTGAAGGCGATGCCCAGGGCCATGAGGGCCACGGCGAAGTGGACGATGAGGCTCCCCACCCGCTTGCGGTTTTCCATGAAGCTCAAGGGGCTAAGCCCCGCCATACGCCTCGCCCGCATCCCCTCGGCGAAGAGGAGGCCCACCGCCAGGGTGTTGTAGAGGAAGAGGCCCACGGCCAGGGAAGCCCCCAGGGTGTACCCCCTGAGGAGGGCGAGCAGGGTCCCCAGGAGCAGGGCGGAAAGGAGGAGGTACAGGTTCCGGAAGATCTCCCTTCTAGGCCTGCGCCAGGGGAGGAGGGGCCCCACCCCCATGAGGAGGAGGATCCCCACCCCGATGGGGGCCGAGACCTGGTTGAAGAAGGGAGCCCCCACGCTCACCTTGGCCCCGCTGAAGGCCTCCACCAAGAGGGGGTAGAAGGTGCCCAGGACCACCACCAGGGCCCAGCCCGAAAAGAAGAAGGCCCCGAGGAGCAAAGCCCCCTCCCGGGCAAAGGGGTGGAAGAGGGCCACGTCCCGCACCTCCCGGGAAACCCGGGAGAGGAGGCCCAGGCCCAAGGCGGTGGCGAAGAGGAAGAAGCCCAAAAAGGCCGGTCCCACCGGCCCCTCGGCGAAGGCGTGCACGGACTGGATGATGCCGCTTCGGGTGAGGAAGGTGCCCAAAACCGTGGCCGCGAAGGCCAGGGTCACGAAGGCGAAGTTCCAGGTCTTGAAGGCCCCCCGGGTCTGCTGCACGTAAGCGGTGTGGAGGAAGGCGGTGGCGAGGAGCCAGGGGATGAAGCTGGCGTTCTCCACCGGGTCCCAGGCCCAGTATCCGCCCCAGCCCAGGACCTCGTAGCTCCACCACATGCCCGCCACCTTCCCGGCGGTGAGGAAGCCCCAGGCGATCAGGGTCCACCACCGCGTCTCCTCCACCCAGGTCTGGTAGCTCCTCGTGGCCATGGCGGCCACGGCGTAGGCGTAGGGCACGGAAAGCCCCACGAAGCCCAGGTACATGAGCACCGGGTGGACGGCCATCATCCAGTGGTTTTGCAGGAGGGGGTTAGGGCCCGTGCCGTCGGCGGGGGGGTTGGGAAGGGTGGCGAAAGGGCTCGCGATGGTGGCCATGACCCCGAAGAAGAAGACCTGGACGCCGAAGAGGACCGCGAGGACCAAGGAGGCCCGCCAGGGGTCCAGGGGCTTGCGGCTGGCCAGAAGGGTGTAAAGGGTCTGGAGGAGGCCCCAGAGGAGGATGCTCCCCTCGAGGGCCGCCCAAGGCGTGACCAGGGTCACCCACAGGGGGTCCTTGACCGAGTGGTTTTTGGCCACGTAGGCCAGGCTGAAGTCGTGGGTGAGGAGGGCCCATTCCAGGGCGATAAAGGCGGCCACGGCCCCCAAGACGGCGAGGGGGACCAGGGTCCTAGCCCCCTTCAGGAAACGCCCATCCCCCTGGAGGTAGGCGAGAAGGGAAAGGGCCAGGCCCAAAAGGCTGAAGGCCAAGGCCAGGCTTACCCCCAGGTTGCCCAAAAGGGCCGGCGTCATTTGGCCTCCTCAATGAGCTTGCGCACCTCTTCCGGGGTCCAGCCCTCCTTGGGGGGCTGGTAGGTTTCCGAGTGCTTCACCAGGAGGTTTCCCCCCTGGAAGACTCCCTCCCGGAAGCGCCCCTCCACCACCACCCCCTGCCCCTCCTTGAACATGCCGGGGGGCGTGCCCTTGTGGAAGACGGGCACCTCGGCCACCCCGTCGGTGAGGACGAAGCGGAGCTCCAGGCGGTCCTTGTCGTACTGGACGGTGCCCTCCTTGACCAGGCCCCCCAGGCGCACGGGGCGGTTCTGGTACTTGTCCTGGGCCTGGAGGTACTCCGAAGGGGTGAGGAAGTAGACCAGGTTCTGGCCCAGACCGCCGAAGATCATGTAAGCGAGGGCCCCCAGGATGACCAGGATGCCCAAAAGGTACTTGCCCCTCATCTCGCCCTCCTATAGCGCCAAAAGAGGTAGGCCAGGTAGCCGAAGACCGTGAGGTAGGTGAGGGTGTAGACCCAGGTGACGAACACCTCGTTCATGCTTCCTCCTTCCGGGCCTCGAGCAGGGCCACAAACCCCCGCAGGCGCACAAAGGCCAGGTAGAGCAGGGTGAAGACCAAGAGGTTGAAGAGCAGGGCCTGGAGCATCTCCGGGGCCATGTGGATCTTGCCGGTGGTCAGGTCAATGGACTGGGTCTGGTGCAGGCTCCGCCACCACTTCACCGACATGTAGCTGATGGGCACGTTGATGAAGCCCAAAACGCCCACCGCCGCCGCCGCCTTCCGCCTCAGCTCCGGGTCCTCTATGGCCCCCCTGAGGAGAAAGTAGCCCACGTAGACGGCGAAGAGGATGGCGGTGGTGGTAAGCCTGGGCTCCCAGGTCCAGTAGACCCCCCAGGTGGGCCGGGCCCAGAGCATCCCCGTGACCAGGGCCAGGCCCATGAACACGAGGCCGATCTCGGCGCTCGCCATGGCCACCCGGTCGTGCCTGGGGTCCTGGCGGAAGAGGTAGAGGAGGGAGTAAAGGAAGGTGACGAAGAAGGCCAGGTAGCCCAGCCAAGCGGTGGGGACGTGCAGGTACATGATGCGGGCCAGATAACCCTGGTTGGCATCCGGGGGGGCGGAAAGGGCCACGTATAGGCCCACGGGGAGCAGGAGCAAACCCAGGACCAAGAAGACCCAGGTCAAGAGGTCGGGGCGGTCAGGACTGGCTGCCTTCAGCATCTCGTTCCTCCATCCTTATCCAGCATAGGGCCTTTGCGGCCCAAAAGTCTGTGGGTCTACCCGTCTATGACCAAGGGGAAAAGAAGGGCGCTGGCCGTCACGTAGACCACGTCAAAGACCAAAAGGAGCTGCCACCAGCTGGCCACCTCGCCCCAGGGAAGCCCCTCCAAAAGGCCCGTCGTGGCCCGCACCGAGGCCAGCACCACGGGAACCACCAGGGAGAAGAGGAGGAGGGGGAGAAGGGCCTCCCGCCCCCTTAGCCGGGCCAGAAGCCCCGCGTAAAAGGTGGCCACGCTGGCGTAGCCCAACACCCCCAGGACCAGGGTGAGGAAGAGGGGCAACCCTTGCTCCAGGGGCAGGTAGAAGAGGCCCGCCGCCATGAACAGGGCCAGAAGGCTCAGGGGAAGGAGGAGGAGGACCTGGAAGAGGAGCTTGCCGAAGTAAATCCACTCCTTTCCCCCCGGGGTGAGGAGCAAGTCGTCCAGGGTGCCGTCCTCCACCTCCAGGGCGAAGGCCCGGGTGGAAAGCAGGGTGCTCATAAAGGCCAGGGCCACCCAAAGCACCCCCGGGGCCGCCCGGCGCAGGGGGCCCTCCTCCGGCCCCAGGGCCAGGGCCATGACGAAGAGCATGACCGCAAAGAAGGCCAGGAGGGAAAGGAGGCCCGAGCGGTCCCGCACCTCCAGGCGGAGGTCCCGCAGGGCCAGAAGCCACACCCGCCCCAGGGGCCTCATGCTCCCCCCAGCTCGAGGCTGCGGTCCGCCACCCGTTCCGCCAAGGCCCGGTCGTGGGTGGCCAGGACCACCCCGGCCTCCCGGCGGGCCTCCTGTAGAACATCCAGGAGAAGCGCCCGCCCCTCGGCATCCAGGGCCGTTTCCGGCTCGTCCAAAAGCCAAAGGTGGGGCCTCAGCAAAGTGAGGCGGGCCAGGGCCAGGCGCTTTTTCATCCCGCTGGAAAAGGCCAAAAGGGGTAGATCGGCCGGGAGGCCAAAGCGCCCCAAGGCTCCCCGCCAGTCCCCGCCCTTGCCGTGAAAGGCCAGGTCGTAGAGGAGGTGCTCCCGGGCGGTGAGGTGGCGGTGGAAAGCGGGGGGGTTGGGGAGAAAGAGGGCCTCCCCCTTTCGCTCCACCCGCCCCCGGGTGGGCTTCAGAAGCCCAGCCAGGAGCCTAAGGAGGGTGGTCTTACCCGAGCCGTTGGGGCCCAGGAGGGCCACCACCTCCCCCTTCTCCAGGGAGAAGCTCAGGTCCCTCAAGACCCAGTCGCGGCCGAAACGCTTGGAAACGTCCGCAAGGCGCAAGAGCATGCCTACACCAGTTTAGAGGTCCTAAGCCGGGACGAAGGTCCTAGAGATACTTCTGCAGCCACTCCGGGGTAAGGCGCAGGAAGAAGGTGTTGAGGACGGTGAAGGAGCCAGTAAGGAGGAGAAGCCCCACCAAAACCAGGACCACCCCTGCGAAGCGCTCCACGTGGTGGGCAAACCGCCCCGCCCGCCTGAGCCACCCCTTGAGCCGGTCGGCGAAAAGGGCCACCAGAAGGAAGGGTAGGGCCAGGCCGAGGATGTAGGCCAGGAGGAATCCTACCCCACCCCCCACGGCGGTGAGGGTGAGGACGGCCCCCAGGATGGGGCCGATGCAAGGGGTCCAGCCCAGGGCCAGGGTAGCCCCCAGGAGGAAGGCCCCCAGGGGGCGGCCGGTCTCCCCTTCGTAGCGGAGGTTTACTCCCCACCTGGGCCTCAGGCCCAGCATGTACAGGCCAAAGAGGATCAGGACCCCTCCCCCCACCCGGGCCAGGGTCTGGCGGTGCTCAAAGAGGAGGCCCCCAAGGAGGGTGAAGGGGAGGCCCAGGAGGAAGAAGACCGCCCCGAAGCCCAGGATGAAGAAGAGGGCGTTGAAAAGGGGGCGCCCCCGCTCTCCCCCCAGGTAGAAGAGGTAGGTGGGCACCAGGGGAAGGACACAGGGGGAGAGGAAGGAGAGCACCCCCGCCAAAAAGGCCGCGCTCAGGGAAAGGGTCATGCCTTCATCCTAGGGCAAGGTGAGCCAGGGGAAGCGGCGCTGGGTCTCGGGGTCCAGGTCCAAAAGCTCCCGGGCGGGCATCCGGACCTGGGGCAGGGTCTTCTGGTTGATGGGGGTGTCCGCCTCGGTGATGCCGTTCATGTAGAGGAGGAAGGCCATCAGGTGGTAGACCTCCTCGTCGCTGAGGGTGCCCGCCGCCCCGAAGGGCATGGCCCGGCGGATGTAGTCAAAGAGGGTGGTGGCGTACTGCCAGTAGTTGCCAATGGCGTACTCCACCGGCTCGGTGTCCGGGGTGATGGGGAAGGGTTCCGCCACCAGGCGGTTGAAGGGGTACCCCTCTCCCCGGGCCCCGTGGCAGGAGGCGCACTTCTCCGCGTAGATGCGCTCCCCCTCCTCCACCCTCCCCTCTCCCGGGGGAAGCCCCCGGCCATCGGGCAGGACCACGGGCCTGAGGTCGTACTGGGCGGCAAGCTCCTCGCTGATGGGGGTGCCCAGCTGGTACCGGGCCCCCAGGGCCAAGCCCAAAAGGGCCGAAAGCAAGAGGACGCGCCTAACCATCAAACACCTCCCCACCGCACCCCCCAGCGGGGCCCCTCGCCTGGGTGCCCAGGGGGCGGTCCCCGTTCACCACCCGGCCATCGGGCAGGATGCGCCAGGCCTGGATGGCGTTGTAGTGGTAGCGGTTGTTCTTCCCCCACCTCTTGAAGAACTCCTCCCGGGTGGGCTGGGTGTTCCCCTTCTCGTCCCAGGCCCGGCTCCAGAGGACCACCTCCTTGCCGTCCCAGTACCAGGACATCTTGAAGCGCACGAAGGCGTACCGCTCCACGGGGGGCTCGAGGGTGGCCTTTCGCCAGGTCTTCCCCTCGTCCAAGGAGATCTCCACCTTGGTAATCCGCCCATACCCGCTCCAGGCCAGGCCGCGGATCTCCTGGAAGCCTCGGTTGATCTGCTGCAACCCCGAGGGTTGGGTGATGATGGACTGGGGTTCCATGACCCAGGTGAAGGCCAGGACCCGGCCATCCGCCATCACGTCGGTGTACTCGCTGGTCTCGTCCTTGGTCATGGCGGGGAGGTCGGTGACCAGGATGCGCCTCAGCCACTTCACCTGGATGCTCCCCTCCCAGCCCGGGACCACCAGGCGCACGGGGTAGCCCTGCTCCGGGCGAAGGGCCTCCCCGTTTTGGGCGTAGGCCACCAGGACGTCCTCCATGGCCTTCTCCAGGGGCAGGGAGCGGGTGTACATGGCGGCGTCCATGCCCTCGGGGATGAGCCACCTGGCCCCGGGCTTCACCCCCGCCTCCTTGAGGAGGATGGAAAGAGGCACCCCGGTCCAGCTGGCGTTGGAGGCCAGGCCCCGGCTGCGGGTGGCGGTGAGGCCCGGGTCCGGGGGGTTGCGGTAGCCGTTTTGCCCGTTGCCGGCGCACTCAATGAAGTAGGTGCGGGTCACGGAGGGGAAGCGCTTGAGGTCCTCGAGGGTGAAGACCAGGGGGCGCTCCACCATCCCGTGGATCACCAGGCGGTAACCCTTGGGGTCCACCTGGGGCACCCCAGCGTGGTGGCGCTCAAAAAAGAGACCGTTGGGGGTGATGACCCCCTCCAGCTTCTCCAGGGGGGCGAAGTCGGCCCCCGAGTGGCGGGTGCGCAGGTTGGGGGAGATGTAGCGCACCACTTCCTCCTCAAAGGGACTCCGGGTCCCGTACTCGGTAAGGGGAGCCCCCAGGGTCCGAAGGGTTGCAAAGGCCCGCTCATCCCAAGGAGCCCCCTGGGCCCGCCCCTTAAGGAGGGAGAAGAGCCCACCCGCGCCCAGAAGCCGGAAGAACTTCCTTCGGTCCATATACCCTCCCAGTGTATCTTGCGTGCGGAAGAGAATCCCGCCCCCAGCGGGAGCGGGACCCTAGGCCCTCAAGCGGGGCCAAACATGTCGTTCCAGATGCCCAAGGCCCAGCCGTAGGCCGCCTGGCCGCTGGCCGCGGAGCGCTGGTTGTCCACGGTGGCCTGCTGGACCACCCGGCGGGCGGCCGCGTCCCAGCTATGCTGGTGGGCCACCCAGATGGCCTCCTCGGAGTTCACGAAGGAGTAGCAGATGTTGGTGGGAAGCTCGGGGGGGATCTCCGCCAGGGGCTTGCCCTTGAGGCGCTCGGCGATCTGCCGGGCCACGATGGTGCCGGAAACGTAGGCCACCATGCCGCTCTTGGGGTAGGGAGCGTTGCCCACGATGTCGCCCAGGAGGTAGACCCGGTCGTCCTTCTCGGAGAAGAAGTAAGGGAGGCGGATGTTGGCCCACCGCTCCCCCAGGCCCGCCTGGCGCACGATGTCCGCGGCCTTCATGGGGGGGATGAGGTTGGCCAAGGTGAAGGGAATATCCCCAAGCTCCGTCTTCACCAGCTTCTTCTCGTAGTCCAGGCCGGTGATGCGGGTGTTGGGCACGTACTCCAGGTAGTCCTTGTAGAGGTCGTTGTAGGCGGCCAGGAACCCGGGGGCCTTGGAGATGGGCTGGGGGTTGGCGTCCAGGACGATGAGCTTGCCCTTGACCCCCTTGTTCTTGAGCCGCCAGGCCAGCACAGCCGCCCGCTCGTAGGGGCCCGGGGGGCAGCGGTAAGGGGGGTTGGGGATGTACATGACGAACTCCCCACCCTCCTCCTCAAACTGGTCAATCTGCCGACGGAGGGCGATGTGCTCAAAGGGCCGGAAGCCCACGGGGAGGAAGTCCTTGGCCTCCGGGTAGCCGGGGATGGCCTCGTACATGTAGGCGATCCCCGGGGAGAGGACCAGGAGGTCATAGGAGAGGTAACCCCCCGTGGTGCGGATGAGGCGGCGGTCGCGGTTGATCTCCAAGACCCGCTCCTGGACGAAGACCACCCCGTCCCGGATCACGTTGCTGTAGTCAAAGACCAGGAACTCCAGGGGCTGCACCCCCGCCAGGAAGAGGTTAGACATGGGGCAGGACATGAAGTAGCCCCGCTGCTCCACCAGGACCACCTCGGCCTCGGGCACCGCCTGCTTCAGCTTGCGGGCCGCGGTGGTCCCGCCCCAGCCCCCCCCCACCACCACTACCCGGGGGGCCCGGGTGCGGGGAAGCAAAGTGGGGGGCTTGGCGTAGAACTCCTGAGCGAAGCCCTGGCCCAGGGCCCCGGCCGCCGCTAGGGCAGCCCCCGTCTTGATCACCTGACGCCGGTTCACCTTCATCTTCTCCCTCCTCTATTGACCAGGGCGGTACGGCACCCCGCCCACGGCCTCCAAAACGGCGCCCATAACCTGCCGGGCCTCCTGGAGCATGGGCACCGCGGGTGTGCCCATCACCCCCGGCATGATGGTCATCAGCATGGGCTCAATGGCCCCCACCAGCACGTCCGGGCCCATCTGCAGGGCGAAGAAGCGGCAGGGTGCGGCAAAGCCTCCGGCGGGCTGGGTGAGGAACATTATACGGGCCCACTCGCTCTTGCAGGGCATGATCACGGTCACCGGGCCCACCTGGACGTTGGGGAGGAGGTTCATCCCCAGGGAGGTAAGCTCGGTCTCCACCATGAGGACCACGTCCTCCACCTGGGCCGAGGGCACCCGGTAGAGGAGGGCGGGCATCAGGCCGCTCCTGGGGTCGGGCATAAGGGCGGGGGGAAGGCGCTTCACAAGGCCCACGCGCCAAAGGGCCCCCTCGAGGCGCCAGGTAAGCCGCTCCACCTCGCCCCCGTAGACCCCCAGCATGCCAAAGAGGAGCCGCCCGTCAAAGGTGCCCACCAGGTACTTCCCCCCTTCCCCGGTGATGAAGAGGGTGGGGGGCAGAACGATGGCCGCCATGGGGTTCTTGGAGACGGCGGCCAGGCTCCCCTTCTCCGGCTTCAGGACGATGAGGCGGTACTCGGGGAAGCCCGGACCCGTCACCTGGCGCACCTGCTCTCCCAGGTTCAGGACCCGGTCGGGCTCGAGGCCCACGCTCTTCAGGGCCTGGATGGTCCTGGCCTCCACCTCTTCCAGGGAGCCCTTAACCTCCACCACTAGGGACTGGGCCAGGGCCAGACCCAAAACCGCTAAAAGGGCCAAAAGCTTTTTCATTGTTCCACCTCCACCTCAAGACCAGCATCCAGCCAGCCCTTGAATCCGTGAGCGATGTTCTTGGCGTTCTTGTATCCCAGCGCCTGCAGATAGGCGGCGATCACCATGGAAACGCTCCCTGAGCTGCAGTAGACCAGGATCAAGGCTTCCTTGTCCTTGGGGAGCTCGCCAAGCCGCTTGGGAACCTCCCCCGCATAGATGTGGACCGAGCCCGGGATGTACCCCCGCTTCCGCTCCTCCAGGGTGCGCACGTCCAGGACCAAAGGCTCAAAGAGGAGGAGGTCCCTGGCCTCCGTGGGGTAGACCAGGTAGCTGGCGGGAGGCACCCTCTGGATGAAGGCCCCGAAGGCCTCCGTCCAGTTTGCAGCCCCCTCCCCCTGGCCCCGGGCCAGGGCCAGGAAGGGAAAGGCAAGGAGGAGGTCCCGGCGGCGCATACCTACCTCGTGAAGAAGGGCAACTCTTCAAAGGAGCGCCCGGCCTTGCTGGCCTCGGCCAGCATGTAAAGGGTCAGGGCGACGTAGGGCTCGGAGTAGTAAGCGGGTTTAGGGATACCGATGGACTCGTAGCAAAAGTCAATGCGGTCCTGCATGGTGTAGAGCTTGTCCGCCTCAAACCGGTAGGCGGGCCACTCGCTACCCAGGCCCTGGCTGGGGCTACGCAAGGGGGAAAGGCGGACCCGCCTGCCCGCATAGCGATCGTGGCAAGCGGCGCAGTTCATGTCCCGGTTGCCCGCCCGCCAGTACCATAGCTCCCGCCCCAGGTTGTAGAGGGCAAGCTCCTGGGGATGTTTGGGCACCACCTGCATCCTGGCCTTGGAGGAGAAGCTGGCCACGTAGGCGGTGATGGCCCGCACCTCGTCCCGCTTGATCTCCTGGGGCTTATAGCCCTGGACCTTCTGCATGCAGGTGTAAATCCGGGTCTCCAGGTCCTCCACCCGCTTGGAGTCGGGGAAGTACTTGGGGAGCTGGGCGTAGGCCCCCTCCAGGACCCCAGGTCCCTTGCCGAAGTCGCAGGCCTCGAGGGTCTTCCCGGAAGGCCCTTTGCGGTAGAAGAGCTCCTTCCCCTCCTCCACGTAAAGCTCCCCGGGCAGAATCCCGAAGGTCTCCAGGTACATCTGCCGCTGGCGCATGGCCTCTTCAAAGGGGTCCAAGGGTTTCTGGGCCTGGGTGTAGGCGAAAAGGGCGCCCAATGCGGTAAGGGCCACGCCTAAAACAAGGGATGTCCGCTTCATCCTCACCTCCGGTTCACAGGGGACCCGGGGTCCAAGAGGAAGGCCACGATGTGGGCGGCCTCCTCCGGGGTAAAGTGGCCCTGGACCCCGCCCCGGTACATGAGGGAGCAGGGGAAGTAGGCCCAGGCGTTGTAGACCACCTCGTAGACGTATTTCTGGACGGCCTCCCCTTGGCCCCGCAAGGCCCCATACCCCCTAAGGTCAGGCCCAATGGTGCCAAAGGCCACTTCAGCGGGGTCCCCGGAGTGGCAGGCGTAGCAGTTCCCCCTCTTGGGGTCGGTGAAGATCTCCTGCCCTTTCCTCCAGTCCCCCATGAGCTTGCCGTCAGCGGGGTACTTGATGAGGGCCCGCTGCTCGGCCAGAAAGGCGGGGAGGAGGTTGGCGGGGAGCCTGTCCCGGTGCTGGGAGCAGAGGGCCTGGGCTTTGTCTTGGGCCAGCATCACCCTGGCGAACTCCGTCCCCCCGTCCCGGACGGCCGCTTCCAGGCGGGCCCGGAAGGGCCCCACCTGGGAAAGCCCCAGGCCGAGAAGCAATAGGCCCACGACCCAAATCCCTTTTCGCTTCATCCCCTCACCTCCGGCATGCGGTAGTTGCGCCCCAGAACCTTCACGTTGGGCTCGGGCAGGAGGCGCACCCGGCCCACGGACTTGAGATAGCTGGCCAGCACCTCGTAGATGGGCCTGGGCTCGTGCCCCGGCTTGGCCTCTCCTGCCCGCTGGAGCCTTCCCCCGTACGAGGCCACCAGGTAGCGGCGGCCCGGGTCCAGGGGCTTGCCGTTCACCTCCAGCTCCCGGATGCGGCTTCCCGTGGGGGCATCGGGGTCCAGGGCGTAGCGGAGGCCCACGGCCCGGCTCACATCCCCCCCCTGCTGGTAGAAGGGGTCCGGGGTGAAGACGTTGCTGGCGATATCCTCCAGGACGCTCCGGATCTGCTCCCCCCGCAGGTAGAAAAGATAGAGCTCGGGGTAGGTGAAGCCCAAGTAGGCGTAAAGGTGGTCCCAGGTGATGGCCTCTCCCGGCAAAACCGTGGTGCCCCAGCGCACCGCCGGGCTGAAGACCACCTCCACCTCGGGGTAGAGGGCCTTGACCGCCTCCCCCACCAGCTGGTCAAAGGTGGAGTAGAGGGTGTCCCGTTTGTAGAGGAGGGTTTCCGTGACCGCCAGGGGCGCAAAGAGGTGCTGGCGGTGGGGGGCAATCTGGGCCTCGAGGAAGGCCTCCACGTCCTCGGCCTTGGGCAGGTGCTGGGCCAAAACGGGAAGGACCCGCACCCGGAGGTTGGCGATCCCCCCTTTGCGGAGCTTGAGGTCCACCCGCATGAGGGCCTTGCCCGCGGCGCTTCCCGCCACAATCCAGGTCTTCCCCACCCGCCAGGGCAGGGGGGTGAGGTCGTGGGTGTGGCCGGAGAGGATGAGGTCAATCCCCTCCACCCGCTCCGCCAAGGCGGCGTCCAGCTGCAGGCCGTTGTGGGAGAGGAGGACCACGGCGTCCGCCCCCTCGGCCCGGGCCCTTTGCACCGCCTCCCTTAGCCTCCTCTCGTCCAGGGCAAAGGAGAGGCCCTCAGTGAACTCCTCGGGGTGGGAGACCTTCACGTAGGGGTAGCTGGCCCCCACCACGGCCAGGGCGTAGGCTCCCGCCCGGTGGATGCGGTAGGCGGGAAAGAGGGGATCGCCGAAGAGCTCGTCCACGATGTTGTAGGAGAGAAGCTCCCCCTGGAAGCCCTGGAGGAGTTCCTCCACCCTCTCCCGCCCCAGGGTCCACTCCCAGTGGGAAACCATGTGGTCCACGCCCACCCGGTTCTGCCAGTCCACGATGGCCTTTCCCTGGGTGAGGAGGGAAAGCCCCGAGTTGGTCCAGGTATCCCCCCCGTCCAGGAGCAGAACCTTGGCCCCTCCGGCCTCTGCCTGGGCCCTTTGCTGGCGGATGAGGGCGGTCAGCGGGCTAAGCCCTCCGATGGGGCCAAAGGCGCGGGCCAGCTCCACGAAGTCCAGGTGGGAGAGGAGGTAGGCCAAGGGAGTCTTCCGCGCCACCCCGTAGCGGCGGAGGATGGCCTCCCCCGTGAGGTACCCGGGACGGCCCATGAGGGGCTTGGGGGCGATGAGGTTAGGGGGCTCCATGAAGTAGTGGGGGAAGGCCTGGGCGTGGAGGTCGGAAAAGTAGAGGAGGGTGGCCTCCCCGTAAGGAGGGAGGTCGTAGAGGCGCTTGGGGTCCTCCAGTACCTGGGCCAGGGCCCGGGGGGAGAGGCCCGCCAGGGTGGAAAGGAGGAAGAGGAGCTCCCTGCGGTTCATTTAGACCCCACCGCGGGCTTGGTGTTGAAGTCGGACGCCGGGTCCAGGAGGTAGGCCACCACGTGGGCGATCTCCTCCGGGGTGAGCCCCCCCAAGGCCCCGAAGCGGTACATCACCGAGCAGGGGAAGTAGGCCCAGGGATTGTAGATGACCTCGTAAGTGTAGCGCTGGATGGCCTCCGACTGGCCCCGGTTCAGGCCGTACTTCTCCAGGTTGGGCCCCACGTCCCCGCCCAGGTGGACGGGGGAGCCAAAGTGGCAGGAGAAGCAGTTCGCCTTGCGAAGGTCGTTGAAGATCTCCCCGCCCCTCCGCCAGTCCCCCATGAGCTTCCCGTCGGCGGGGTATTTGATCAGGGCCCGTTGCTCCTCTAGGAACTGGGGCAGGAGGTCGGCGGGGAGGCGGTTTCTGTGGATGGAGCAGAGGGCCTGGTCGGGGCGCTGGCCCGTAAAGGCCTCCGCATAGGTCCTGCCCCCTGCCTGGATGAGCTTAAGCTCCTCCTCGGTAAAGTAGCGCTGGGCCAAGGCCAAGGCTAAGATCAGCAAGGCCAAAAGGAAGAGGAAAGTTTGCCTCATACACCCTCCTCACCGCACGAAGGCGGGCCACTCCTCCACCACCGCCCCATTGGCTTGATAGGCCATGAAAAGTTGCAGGGCCAAAACGGGAAGGGAGTAGAGCTCAGGACCAGGATGGCCCACCACGGTATAGCAGGCCCGGATGCGGTCCTGCATGGTCCAAGCCTGGTCGTTGGAGTAGCGGTAGGCGGGCCAGTTGGTCCAGGACTTGTCCTTGCCCAGAACATCGGCGTAACGGAGTACCCCCGCCCGCCTTTCCACGTAGGTCACGTGGCAGGTGGCGCAGCCAAAGTCCCGCCGACCGCTCCGGGCGTAGAAGAGCTTCTCCCCCAGGGCGTAGAGCTCCCGTTCCTGGGGGAAGAGGAGGCGCACCTGGATCCTGTGCCCGGTGGACTTGCTGGCGATGTAGAAGGCGATGGCCACCACCTCGGAGCGCCTGATCTGCTCCGGCTTGAAGCCCTGAACCCGGGTCATGCAGGTGAGGATGCGGCTGTCCAGGTCCTCCACCTTGCCCGTATCCAGGAAGTAGCGGGGAAGCCGGGCGGCGGCGCCCTCCAGGACCCCCTTGCCCAGACCGAAGTCGCACTCAGCCATGGTCTTGCCCGAGGGACCCTTGCGGTTAAAAAGCTCCTCCCCCTGGGCCACCACCAGCTCCGTGGGCAGGATCCCCGCCGTTTGCAGGAGAAGCTCCTTTTGCCTTTTCGCCTCCTCCCGAGGGTCCACTTCCCCTTGGGCCAGCCCTATCCCTAAAAGGAGAAACATCAGGCCTACCTGCCACCCTTTGCCCATAGGCCACCTCCATAAAGGCGCCCGGTCTCCCGGGCGCCCACGCTTACGCCAGCTCCAGCTTGACCGTGCCTTCCCCTGTAGCCCCGCTTGTGTCCCTCAGCCTCACGGTGAAGGTGCCCGGCTTCTCCGCCTTGAACTTGAAGCCGTAGAGAGGGTTGGCGCTGGTGGAGGGGCCGGGGCGGGCCTCCGCCACCTTCGCCCCTTCAAAAAAGACCTCCACCTGGTTGATGTAGTTGGCGGGGATCAGGTTGCCCCGCTCGTCCCGGCGGGTGCCGGGCTCGTTGGGGTGCTGGGCCACCGCCTGCAGCCGGAACTCCTCGCCCGCCTTGGGCTTGGCCGGGGTCAGCCGTACGATCACGCGAATGCTCATGGTCTACCTCCCTTAACCGCACCCGCCCACGGTAACCCGGGTGCTGGCCGAGGCCAAAAGGAACTTGCCGTCCGCCGTCTCCACCACCGCCCGGATGGCGCTGGTCTCCGCCAGGCGGACCCGGGTGGCGTAGTAGGGTAGGGCCTGCATGGGCATCAGGCTGGCCAGGCGGGGGGTGGGATTCTTGTCGGCGAAGAGGTGTATGGCCTTCACCTGGGCGGAGGGCAGGTTCACCTCTACCTCGGCGGGGACGTTGGCCCCGCTCTCGGCGATGGCGGGCATGGTGAGCTTAACCAGATTAGAGGGGGTGAGGTCCTTGAAGCCCTTGCCCAAGGATTCCTGCAGGGCCTTCTCCAGGTTGGCCAGATCCTCGCCCTCGAGGGCCTGCGCCTTCACAGGAAGGCCAGAGAGGGCTACAGCCCCCAGGGCCATGCCGGTAGCCTTTAGAAACGCTCGCCTATCCACACGCACCTCCTTTGGCGCACATCTGGCGCAGCTCCTCCAGGAACTGCGCCCGGGGCCGGCTGCCAAAAAACCGGCCCACCTCCTCCCACGCCCCCTTGCGGAAGGCGAGGAAGACAAAGCTGGGAACGCCCGGCACCCGGAAGCGCCGGGCTAGGTCCTGCCCCTCGGGAGTAGCGGTGCTCACGGAGGCCACCACGTAGCGGCCCCGCAACAAGGCGTCCACCTGGGGGTCGGAAAGGACGAAGGTGTTCATCTGGTCGCAGTAGGGGCAGGCAGGGCTATGGAAGTAGACCAAAAGAAGCCGTCCGTGGGCCTGGGCCAGGGTCTGGGCCTCGGAGAGAGGGTACCAGCGCCCGAAGTCGGGGGAGGCCAAGGCGAAGCCCAGAAGCATCAGAAGGGCGACCGTTTTGCGCATGGACATCACCGCATACACCGCCCGGGTACACCCGAGGACATTTGTACCTTACCAAAGCAGTCAGGGAAATGTCAAGGCAAAGTGTCGCTCAGAACACCTTTTGTGAAGCCCTTCCCGAGGGCTTTGGCCCCTCGCGGTCGTGTAAGGATTTATGTGTAAGGGTCCGTGTTTAATAGGGGGGCACACCTTAGCACGAGGAGGTGCCCCGTGGACCAGGATACCTTGCGAATCTTGCTGAGGGAAGCGGTGCGGGAGACGGTGGCCGAGGTTTTGCA
>CAMTVD010000035.1:0-94034 GCA_947085095.1 uncultured Thermus sp.
GCGCCGATGGTACTGGGACCGCAGGGTCCTGGGAGAGTAGGTCGGTGCGGGGGATTTTTCCTTCGCGGGAGTAGCTCAGTCGGTAGAGCACGACCTTGCCAAGGTCGGGGTCGCGGGTTCAAATCCCGTCTCCCGCTCCACTTAACCCCCCAGGGCAACCTGGGGGGTTCGCTTTTGTGAACCCCATAGCCTCCCCACGACCGGACTGGTGTATTCTGGCCCGTAAGGGGGGAGGCATGCGTCTACTGGATACCTACGGCAGGGTTATCAAGGATGTCCGCATCTCGGTCACACCCCGTTGCAACCTGCACTGCCTTTATTGCCATCCCTTGGGCCTCGAGGTGGCCGAACCCCCCGGCACCCTCACCGTGGAGGAGGTGGACCACTTCCTCGAGGCCGCCTCCCTCCTGGGCCTCTCCGCCGTGCGCTTCACGGGAGGCGAGCCCCTGGTGCGCAAGGAACTCCCCCAGATGATCGCCCGGGCCCGGGAAAAGGAGGGCATTGAGGACGTGGCCATCACCACCAACGGCCTCCTCTTCGCCAAAAGGGCCAAGGAGCTGGTGGAGGCCGGCCTCAACCGGGTGAACATCTCCCTGGATGCCATCACCCCCGAGGTCTTCACCCGCATCACCCGGGGCGGGAAGGTGGAGCGGGTGGTGGAGGCCATGGAAACCGCCCTGGAGCTGGACCTCCACCCGGTAAAGCTAAACGCCGTGGTCATCCGGGGGATGAACGAGGAGGAGGTGGTCCCCCTGGCGGCCCTCTCTCTGGAACGCCCCCTGCACATGCGTTTCATTGAGTACATGCACCTGGACAACTCCGACCCTGAGGAGTACCGCCGCCGCTTCGTTCCGGGTAAGGAAACCCGGGCCCGGATTGAGGCGGTTTATGGCCCCCTGGAGCCCGTCCCCCACGACCCTTCCTCCCCGGCCCGGGTCTTCCGCATCCCCGGAAGCCAGGGAACGGTGGGCTTCATCAACCCGGTCACCGAGCCCTTCTGCTCCCACTGCTCCCGGCTTCGCCTCACCTCGGACCGGAAGCTGAGGCCCTGCCTCCTCACCGATTTGGAAATGGACATCGCCTGGGCCTTCGCCGCAGAGGAGCCGGTGGAGGCCCTGGTGGACGCCATACTGATCGCCACCCAACGCAAACCCGCCTTCGGCAACACCCTTCCCACCCTGCGCAAGCGGGTCATGCTGGGGATCGGCGGATAGCCTGGAGGGTGGCCAGGATCACCAAAGAGGCCCCAAGGAAGCCCCAGGCGCCTAGCCTCTCCCCCAGGACCAAGAAGGCGAAGAGGGTGGCCCAGACGGGCTCCAGGGTGTAGAGGATGGCCGCCTGGGGAGCAGGCACATACTTCTGCCCCCAGGTCTGGAGCCAGGTGGTGAGGGCGGTGGCCGCCACGCCCAGATAGAGGACCGCTCCCCAGGGCACCCCCTCCAGGCGGAAGCCCTCCGCCAGAGCCCAGGGCAGGGCGAAGAGGCCTGTGCCCAGGACCTGGACGGCGGTGAGGGGCAAAGAGGGTACGGCCTTGGCGTGGACCTCGAGGCGGATGATATAGATGGCGTAGGTGAGGGCGGTGAGGAGGGTCCAGAGATCCCCCACGTTCAAGGGGGGCTGCCTGGGGTCGTAGGAGAGGAACCCCACCCCCAGAAAGGCCAAGAGGGCGGCGAGCCAGACCCCACCCACCCGCCTCCCCGCCAGGGAGAGGAAAAGGGGCACCAGGACCACGTTTAAGGCGGTGATGAAGGCGCTCCGGCTGGCCGAGGTGTAGAGGAGCCCCACCGCCTGGGAGGCGTAGCCCAGAAGGAGCCAGAAGGCCAGCTCCAATCCCGGCCCCCACGCCCCCCGGGGCAGGCGCAGGAGGAGGGGCAGGAAGAAAACCCCCGCCACCAAGAAGCGGAGGAGAACCAAGAGGCTTGGGGGGATCTCCGCCACCGCCCCCTTGACCACCACGAAGGTGGTGCCCCAGATCAGGGTGAGGAGGTTAAGGGCGAGAAGGCCCAGGGCGTAGCCACGCATGGCCTAAAGTGTATAGCATGGTGCCCGCGCCCCAGGAAGTGCGCAAGACCCTGAGGGAAAGGCTCTTGGCTCGCCTCCGCCACGAGGACCCCCTTTATCAGGCCCTTCTCCAGGACTACCCCCGCCGCGGGGGGAAAATGCTGAGAGGCCTCCTCACCTACTACAGCGCCCTGGCCCACGGGGCCCTCGAGGAGGGCGCCCTGCTTTTGGCGGAGGGACTGGAGCTTTTCCAAAACTGGGTCCTCGTCCACGACGACATAGAGGATGGGTCCGAGGAGCGCCGGGGGCTTCCCGCCCTCCACCGCCTCCACCCCATGCCCCTGGCCCTGAACGCGGGGGACGCCCTGCACGGGGAGATGTGGGGCCTCCTGGCCCAGGGGGTGGCCCGGGGCGTCCTGGGCCCGGGGGTCCTCCTGGAGTTTTACCAGGTGGTGCGGCGCACCGCCTACGGCCAGCACCTGGACCTCCTCTGGACCCTCACGGGCAGGTTGGACCTCACCCCTGAGGACTACTTCCTCATGGTGGGGCACAAGGCCGCCTACTACACCGCCGTGGCTCCCCTGCGCCTGGGAGCCCTCCTGGCGGGAAGGGAGCCCCCTCCCCTCTACGAGGAGGCGGGGCTCAAGCTGGGGATGGCCTTTCAGATCGTGGACGACGTGCTGAACCTCGAGGGCGACGAGACCTACGGCAAGGAGCGGGCCGGGGACCTTTACGAGGGAAAGCGCACCCTGATCCTCATCCGCTTCCTGGAGGAGGCCCGGGAGGAGGACAGGGCCCGTGCCCTGGCCCTCCTCCGCCTGCCCCGGGAGGCCAAGCCCGAGGCGGAGGTGCGCTGGCTTTGGCAAAGGCTCCTTGCCTCCGAGGCCCTGGTCTGGACCAAGGGGGTGGCCCAGCGCCTGAAGGCGGAAGGGTTGCAGGGGCTCCTTCCCCTCTTGGAGGGCCTCCCCAACGGGGAGGCCGCCAGGGTTCTTGCGGACCTCCTCGCAGCCCTGGTGGAGCGGAGGGCATAATAAGGCCATGCAAGGGATGCGCTTCAAGGTGATCACCGCAACTGACCAGGATATATTCCAGGAAAGGCTGAACCGCTTTGTGGAGGACCTGCCGGAAAACGTTGTCCTGGTGGAGGTGAAGTTCGCCGTGGCCGAGGGGGCCTCTCCCCTCTTTGCCGCCTTGGTGCAGTACAAGGAAGTGGAGGCTTGGAAGGAGTAGAGGCCTTTCGCTTTTTGCTGGCCCTCAAGGGGGAGGCCCTCAGGGAGGAGGTCAGGAGCCGTTTTCCCCGCCTGGTGCCCCTCCTCAAGGCCCTGGGGGAGGAGGTGGAGGCCCGGGGGGAGGCCTTCCACCTGACCCGCCCCTTGCGCCTTTCCTGGTTTGCCCCCCTCTTCGCCGCCCGCTTTCCCCTCCTTCCTCCTGAGGAGCGCCTCCTGGCCCTGGAGAGGCTCCTCGAGGCCGCCCATACCTCCGCCGAGGCCGGTGAGCCCCTGGTGGAGGGGGATGGCCTCCTGGCGGCCGCCCGGGCCTTCCAGAGGGGAAGCGAGGCCCTTCTGAAGGGGCGCCACCGGGAAGCCCTCCACCTTTATGGCCAAGGGCTGGGCCTTCTGGAAGGGGCGGGCCTCCCCTTCCCCGCCACCGCCCTGGCCCTTCTGGCCCTGGCCCAGGAGGGGTTCCGCCCGGGGGGCAAGGGACAGAAGACGGCCAGGAAGGCCTTGGAAAGGGCTGAAACCGCCTTCGCCAAGGCGCTTGCGGCGAAGGTCCTTGGGGCCACAGAAGAAAGCCCCAAGAGGCCCTAGAATGGGGGGCATGTCGGGGCTTAGGCGGGTGTACCTGGCCCGGCCTCGAGGCTTCTGCGCCGGGGTGGTCATGGCCATTGAGGCGGTGGAGCGCTGGGCCGAGGCCCTCAAGGACCAGGGGGAGCTTCTCGTCTACCACGAGATCGTCCACAACCGGGCGGTGGTGGAGCGGCTTAGGGCCAAGGGGGTCCAGTTCGTGGAGGACCTGAAGGAAATAGAGGACCTGCGCCAAAGGAGGCGGCTTGCGGGCACCCTGGTCTTCTCCGCCCACGGCCACCCGCCTGCGGTGCGTCGCGAGGCGGCCCAGATGGGCCTCACCATCCTGGACGCCACCTGTCCCCTGGTCACCAAGGTCCACACCGAGGCCAGGCGCTACGCCAGGGAGGGGTACTGGATCCTCCTCATCGGAGACTCCGCCGACCACCAGGAGATCAAGGGCACCTACGGGGAGGCCCCGGAGAGGACCATCCTGGTGGCCGTCCACACCCACGTGGGCAAAGACCCCCGCCTGGCCGACCCCCACACCGTGGCCGTGCCCGATCCCGAGCGGGTGGTGGTCCTGACCCAGACCACCCTCAGCGTGGACGACACCCTGGCCACCATAGACATCCTCAAAAAGCGCTTCCCCAAGCTGGTGGTGCCCCCTAGGAAGGACCTCTGCTACGCCACCCAGAACCGCCAGGAGGCGGTGAAGCGCCTCGCCCCCAAGGTGGAGGCCTTTCTGGTCCTGACCAGCCCCCACTCCTCCAACGGGATGCGCCTCTTGGAGCTGGCCCAAGGCCTCACCGGGCGGGCCTACCGCCTCGAGGGGCCCGAAGACCTCAGGCCCGAGTGGCTCCAGGGCGTGGAAAGCGTGGGCATCACCTCCGCCGCCAGCACGCCCGAGGACCTGGTCCAGGGCCTCCTGCAAAGGCTTAAGGCCCTGAGCCCAGGCCTAGAGGTCATAGAGGAGGGGGAGTGGGAGGAGATCGCCTTCCGGGAGCCCAGGCCCCTCTCCCCCGACGAGGTTCTATCCCAGACCGCCCCCTAGCTTCTGGTAAACTGGTTCGGAGCTATGGGGCTCCTCATCCAAGACCGCTTCGATCCAAAGGCGCATGCGGTAATCTACCCAGGTGACTGCCTGGCACTCCTGGCCCAGATACCCAGTGAGAGCGTGACTCTGGTGATCACCTCACCGCCTTACAACATTGGAAAGCCATATGAAGACCGGAAAGCTCTGGACGAATACCTGTCTTGGCAGGAGGAGGTCATAAGGGAATCCGTCCGAACGCTGAAGCCTGAAGGGAGCCTTGTCTGGCAAGTAGGCAACTATGTAGAGAATGGAGAAATCCTTCCCCTGGATATTCTCCTTTTCCCTATATTTCGCTCTTTAGGATTGAAGCTCCGCAACCGCATCGTTTGGGCTTTTGAACACGGGCTCCATGCCAAGCGGCGCTTTTCAGGACGCTATGAGGTGGCCCTTTGGTTCACCAAAGGGGACGAGTACATCTTCCACCTGGATAGGGTTCGGGTCCCACAAAAATACCCCAATAAGCGTCACTTCAAGGGACCCAAAAAGGGGGAGCTATCGGGAAATCCCTTGGGAAAAAACCCTGGCGATGTCTGGATTTTTCCCAACGTAAAGGCTAATCATGTGGAGAAAACCACTCATCCTGCCCAGTACCCCGTAGAGCTGGTAGAGAGGTTTGTCCTGGCCCTCACAGAAGAAGGAGATTGGGTATTAGACCCCTTTGGGGGCTCCGGTACCACCGTGATCGCCGCACTTATGCACAGAAGGCGCGGAGCCATGGCGGAAATCGTTCCCGAATACGTGGATATAGCCCGCACCCGTCTGCAAGAGGCTTGGGAAGGGAAGCTACGGGTTCGTCCCATGGAACGGGAGGTCTACGATCCTACAGGGAAAAGCCCTTATGTTCCGCCGAGATTGGTGAATCTGAAAGCGATTTGGGAAGCACCTCTGTTTGCGGAGCTTCAATGAGAGTAGCTTACGAGTACTCTCACCTTGGCGGCAAAGAGATTCTTCAGGTACGCTTTCCAGAAATTCTTCGTGAAATCAGAGAAGTTATAGCCGAAGTTAAAGCAGAACGGGCAAAGGTGAGCAAGGAAAAAACGAAGGAGGGCACCCTCTTGTACGCACCCGAACGGATGAACGATGCCTTCACGGAAGCCTTTGCGAAAAGGGGGTTTCATCGTGTGCGAGATACCTACGACATCGTGCTTCCGGGGCAGGAAAAACCTGTGGTGCGGGGAGCTTACAAAGAAGTGGATTTTGTGAAAGATCGGGTGTTCGTGGAAGTCCAGTTTGGGAAATACGCCTTTATGTTCTACGATATGGCCAAGTTTCAGTACTTCTTCAACGAAGGGAGGGCCGACGTGGGCGTGGAGATCGTTCCTGCGTACACCTTGAAGCGCCAAATGTCCTCCGGAGTCTCCTACGGGGAGCAACTGGTCTACGATATAGAGCGGCTTAGACGGCACTTCCCAGCCGTGCCCGTTTATGTGGTCCTCGTAGATGCGGATTAACGCCTTTTCCCTTTCCGTGGCCCCCATGGTGGACCGCACGGACCGGCACTTCCGCTACCTGGTCCGCCAGGTGAGCCGTGGAGTGCGCCTCTACACGGAGATGACCGTGGACCAAGGGATCCTCAAGGGAAACCGCGAGCGTCTCCTTCGCTTCCGCCCCGAGGAGCGCCCCCTGGCCCTGCAGCTCGCGGGCCATGACCCCGAGAGCCTGGCGGAGGCCGCCCGCATCGGCGAGGCCCACGGCTACGACGAGATCAACCTGAATCTGGGTTGTCCCTCGGCGAAGGCGAGGCAAGGGGGGTACGGGGCCTGCCTCCTCCGGAACCCCCTGAGGGTGGCGGCGACCCTCAGGGCCATGGTCCAGGCGGTGGGCATCCCCGTGAGCGTAAAGATGCGCCTGGGCCTGGACGGCCATGAGTCCTACCCCGCCCTGGCCAGGATGGTGGAGACCTTCGCGGAAACCGGAGTGGGTGTCTTCATCGTCCACGCCAGGAGCGCCCTTCTCACCCTCTCCACCCAGGCCAACCGGGAAATCCCTCCCCTAAGGCACGAGTGGGTCCACCGCCTAAAAGAGGACTTCCCCCACCTCACCTTCGTCACCAACGGGGGGATAAAAAGCCTGGAGGAGGCCCTCTGCCACCTGAAGAGGGTGGACGGGGCCATGCTGGGCCGTGCCGTCTACGAGGACCCCTTCGTCCTGGAGGAGGCGGACAGGAGGGTGTTTGGCCTTTCCCACCGGCCAAGCCGCCTGGGGGTGGCCAAGCGGATGCGGGCCTACCTGGAGGAGGAGGTGGCCCGGGGCACCCCCTCTTGGGCCGTCCTAAGGCACATGCTGAACCTCTTCCGGGGAAGGCCCTTAGGAAGGGTTTGGCGCAGGCTCCTAAGCGAAGGGCGGAGCCTAATGGCCCTGGACCAGGCCCTAAGGCTTATGGAGGAAAAAGTAGGCGAGAAGGGCCAGGAGGAGGAAGAAGACCCAGAGGGGAATCCGGAAAGAGCGCTTGCGCTCCCCGGTGAGGGGGTCTAGGGGAGCAGGCGGGGCCATCTTGAGCCGGGTGGCCCGCTTCATGTGGGCCACCATCTTGTCCAGATCCCCCTTCTTCTTGTAAAGGGCAGCCAGGTTCTCGTGGAGAACGGGATCGTCGGGGTGGAGCTTCAGGGCCTTGCCGTAGAGGTCCAAGGCAGCCTCCAGCTCGCCCCGCTCCAGATAGAGCGTCCCCAGGTTGGTGAGGGCCCGGTGGTGCAGGGAGTCCAGCTCCAGGGCCTTCTGGAAGCGGGCCTCCGCCTCCTCCCGCCGCCCCTCCCGCACCGCCTTCACCCCCAGGACCACCTCCCTCTCCGCGGCGAAGAGGGGGTCCTGTAGAGCCTCAGGATCCTTTTCCAGGAGGTCCAGCCCCCTAAGGAGCCTCTCCCTTTCCCCCTCGGGGAAGCCCGCGGCGTAGGCCCGGGCCCCCGGGTAGTCCTTCTGCCTCAGTAGGGCCAGGAAGTGGTCCAGAGGGTCCCTCATCCCCTCCAGTCTAGGGCCTCCCGGTAGACCCCGTGGTAGGCCAAAGCCGGCCCCTCCCAGGAAAAGTCCTTCCCCATGCCCCTAAGGCCCATGGCCTCCGCCCCCAGGTGGAAGAGGCGCAAAACCCCATAGAGGAGGCCCTCGGGGTGGTAGGACTCAAAGAGGACCCCGGTCCTTCCGTCCTCTATGGTGTCCTTGAGCCCCCCCACCGCCCGGGCCACGGGAGGGGTGCCGTAGCGCTGGGCCATCATCTGCACCAGGCCGCAGGGCTCAAAGCGGCTGGGCACCAAAAGGGCCTCGGCCCCGGCGTAGGCCAGGCGGGCCAGGGGCTCGTGGTAGGCCTCCAGGAAGGCCACCCGGCCCGGGTGGGCCACCGCCTTTTCCCGGAAGGCCCGGGCCAGCTCCTCCTCCCCCACCCCCTGCACATAGAGGCTAAACCCCAGCTCCAGGAGGCGGGGCAAGGCCGCAAGGAGGAGGTCCAGCCCCTTCTGGAAGTCCAGTCGCCCCACGTAGGCTAAGACGGGGGGCTTGAGGCCCGTCCTCTCCCGGAAGGCCTCCCGGGCCAGGACCTTCCCCGAGGGGTCCTCCCGGGTGTAGGGGGCGGGGAGGTGGGGGTCTCTGGCCGGGTCGTACACCTCCGTGTCCAGGCCGTTCAGGATGCCCCTGAGCTTCCCGGCGTGGCGGCGCAGGACCCCGTCCAGGCCCATGCCGAACTCCGGGGTCTTTATCTCCTCGGCGTAGCTGGGGCTCACCGTGGTCACCCGGGAGGCGAAGACGATCCCCCCCTTCATCAGGTTCACCCGGCCATGGTACTCCAGGGCCTCCATGTGAAAAAGGCTCCAGGGAAGCCCCGTCCAGCGGAAGAAGGCCCCCGGGTCCAAAAGGCCCTGGTGGGCCAGGTTGTGGATGGTGTAGACCACGGGCACGGAGGCGGTAAGGGCCAGGAGGGCCGCTGTCCAGTCGTGGGCGTGGACCAGGTCGTACCCCTGGGCCAGGCGGCCCGCCGCCAGGGCGAAGCGCAGGTAGCGCTCGGGATCGTCGGGGTAGCCGTAGACCCGCTCCCGGCCGAAGCCCTCCACCTTGAGGAGGAGGAAGCGCACCCCCCCCTCCACCCGCTCCCCCAGGGGAGCCACCGCCTCCCGCCCGGCGAAGGGGAAGCGCACCTCCCCCACCCGCCTGGCCTCCAAACCCCCGTGCCAGGGGAGAAGGACCTCCGCCTCCACCCCCAGGGGCCTCAGGGCCTTGGGCAGGGCCCCCACCACGTCGGCCAAACCGCCCACCTTCACCAGGGGGTAGGCCTCGGGGGCCACGTGAAGGACCCGCACGGGCTAAGCATACGGGCTTGCGTGGAGGCTTGGCAACAAAAGCTGGGCTGGCCCTTTCTAAACCCTCACCCCTCCCAGGCCCCAGGGGGCAGGGGCCCCGCCCCCTTTAGGTCCCCCAGGTAGAGGTAGGTCCAGGCCGTGAGGAGCCCCTCCGGGGTATCCACCTGGACCGCCACCCGCCGGTACTCCACCCCCTCCTCCTCCAGCTCGTCCAGAAGGGGTAGGGCCTCAGGGTCCAGGAAGAGGACCTCCCCCTCCACCCACCCCTTTCCGGGCACCATGGCCGGGTAAGGGTAATCCTCCCCTTCCAGGTGATAGAGGCAAAAGCCGTGGACCCTTCCCGGAAGGACCCGGTGGAGGAAAGGGGCCACCAGGACGTGGTTCCTCCCGCCCCGCTTGAGGGTGCCGTAGGCGAAGACCCTCTCCACTACTCGCCCAGGAAGCGGTAGCCCAGGCCCACCACGGTCTCAATGAACCGGGGGGCCTGGGGGTCGTCCTTGAGCTTCTTGCGGAGGAGGCGGATGTAGGCGTCCACCACCCGCTCCGAGCCGGGAAAGTCGGGGCCCCAGACCCGGTCCAAGAGCTCCTCCCGGGTGTAGACCCGGCCCGGGGCCTGGACCAGGGTGAGGAGGAGGTTCATCTCCGTGGGGGAAAGCTTCAGGACCTCCCCCTCCAGGAAGGCCTGGCGGGCCTCGAGGTCCAGCTCCAAGGGGCCGAAGCGCCGCCTTCCCTCCTTGCCCGCCCGGCGGAGGAGGGCCTTGATGCGGGCGAGGAGCTCCTTGAGGGAGAAGGGCTTCCCCAGGTAGTCGTCCGCCCCCCCCAGAAGCCCCTCCACCCGGCTATCCTCGTCGGCCCGGCCCGTGAGGAGGAGGACGGGGAGGAGGGGGTCAAAAGCGCGTAGCTCCTTCAGGACCTCCAGTCCCTCCATGTCCGGCAGGCCCCGGTCCAGGACCACCAGGTCGGGCTTTTGGCCTTCCCAAACCTGCGCCAGGGCCTCCCCCCCGGAGCGGGCCCAAGAGGTTTCTAACCCCTCCTTCTCCAAAAAACGCCTCACCAACTCCCCCACCTGCGGATCGTCTTCCACCAGAAGAATGCGTGCCATAATCCTTATCCCGAATACCTACCTTCCCAGAACCAGCACCACCCCGGGATACTCCCCCTCGGGCAGACCCAATAACCGGGCCACGGCCTCATCGTAAAAGGTCTCCGCGGGATAGGCGGCAAGACCATGGCCCACCGCAGCGAGTAGGGCAAGCCCTGCAGCATAGCCCGCCTCCAAAAGAGCATACCGGTACCCGCGGAGGCCAAACAAGGCCTCGCTCCGCTCCGGGACCAGGGTGAGGACCAAAAGGGCCGCCGCCCGGTCCAGGGAAAGGCCGAGAAGGGCCTCGGACCAGGCCCAGACCCCCGCCTCGCGGGAAAGCTGGAAGAGCTGGTGCTCCTTGGGGAAGTAGTGGTAGACCCCAGGGAAGACCCCCTCCACCCGGAAGACCACCAGGTAGGCCTCCAGGGAGTAGGCCTCCCCCGCCGAGGGGAAGCCCCGCCCCCCCTCCCGCTCCGCCAGGGGGTAGAGGACCTGGGAAAGGTCCTTGAGGGTGAGGGCCGAGCCCACCTCGGGGAGGAGGGGCCTGAGGTGGGCCATGGCCCGGAAAAGGGGAGGCCCCCCATCCTGGCGGAAGGGGGGAAGGGCTTGGGTCTCCAGGGGGTTGGCGTAGACCTTGGCCCGGGGTTTGCGCTTCAAAGGAAGCTCGTCTCCCGGTCCCAGGCGGGAGAGACGGTAAAAGAGCTTGCCCGGGTGCTTCTCCATGGCTAGAAGCGGTAGCTCTTGGGCACCACCACCACTCCCTCGGGGGTCACGGTGAAGCCCCGGGCCCGGTCCAGCTCGAGGTCGTAGCCGATCTCGGTGTGGGGAGGGATCTTCACGTTCTTGTCCACGATGGCGTTCCTTATGCGGCAGTAGCGGCCCACCTCCACGTCGTCAAAGAGCACGGAGCGCTCCACCAGGCTGTAGGAGTTCACCCGCACCCGGCGGAAGAGGACGGACTCCCTTACCGTCCCCCCGCTCACGATCACCCCGCCCGCCATGAGGCTATTTAAGGCCCGCCCCACCCGCTCCCCCGTCTCGTGGACGAACTTGGCCGGGGGACTGAAGAGGTTGGCGGTCCTCAGGGGCCACTCGGGGTTGAAGAGGTCAAACTCGGGGATGACCTTGACCAAGTCCATGCTGGCCTCAAAGTAGGCGTCCAGGGTGCCCACGTCCCGCCAGTAGAGGTTGGGCCCCTCCTGGCCGGGGATGGGGTTGCGGTGGAAATCGTAGGCATAGACCCTATACCCCTCCTTGAGGGCCTTAGGGATCACGTCCTTGCCGAAGTCGTGGCTGCTGGTCTCGTCCCTGGCGTCGGCCTCCAGGAGCTCAAAGAGGACCTCGGTGCGGAAGATGTAGTTGCCCATGGAGGCCAAGGCCAGGTGGGGCTTGCTGGGAAGGGGCTTGGGGGCCTTGGGCTTTTCCTGGAACTCGGTGAGGCGCCACTCCTCGTCCACCTGCAAGACCCCAAAGCGGCCCGCCTCCTCCACCGGCACGGGGTAGGCGGCGATGGTGATGTCCGCCCGCTTCTCGTAGTGGTACTCCACCATGTGGCGGACGTTCATCTTGAAGATGTGGTCCCCGCCGAAGACGGCCACCGCCTTGGGGGCGTGGTTTTGCACCAGGTGGAGGTTCTGGTAGATGGCGTCCGCCGTACCCCGGTACCAGACGGGCCCGAGTTCCTCGTAGCGGTACATCTGGGCGGGCACCAGGAGGATGAAGTGGTCCGAGAGAAAGGCCCCGAAGCGCCAGTAGCGCTGGATGTGCTCCGTGAGGGACTGGGCCTTGTACTGGGTGAGGACGTAGATGGCGTAAATGCCCGAGTTCACGAAGTTGTTGAGAACGAAGTCAATGATGCGGTACTTGGCTCCGAAGGGCACCGCGGGCTTGGCCCGCTTGGCGGTGAGGGGATAGAGGCGGCTCCCCTGCCCCCCCGCCAGGATCATGCCCAGAACCTCCACCTTGACCATAGAATCCCTCCTTTGCCGGTAGTTTACCCCAAGGCCCTCGGGGCGAAGGTCCGGGTATAGTGGGCGCGATGCGGGTCCATAGCCTTCTCTGGTTCACCCCCCCCACCTCCCCCAGGCCCGCCCCGCCCTTCTTCGGCCAGGAGCGGGCCCTAAAGGCCCTCGAGGCCGCCTTCCGCCAGGGGGGGCACGGGTACCTGGTGGGGCCCAGTGGCCTGGGCAAACGCAAGCGGCTTCTCGCCTACCTAAAGGACCGGGTCTTCTCCAAAGAGGAGCTGGTCTACCTGCCCCTGGGGGAGGAGGCTTTTCCCCTGCTCTTCCCCGAGGGGGAAGGGAGGGCCCTAGTGGAAGGGGTGGAGAGCCTTCTCTCCGAGTTCACCCCCGCCCTCTTTCGGGAAAAGGGCTTCCTCTACGCCAAGAGCCTGGTGGAGTCCCACTACGAGAGGGAGGCCGAGGCCCTCCTCAAGGCCCTCTCGGAGGAGGCTGAGGGCCACGGCTTCGCCCTTCTGGCGGAGGAGGAAGGGCTCAGGCTTTCGGGAAAGGGCCCCCTGCCCCCGGAGCTTTCCGCCAAGCTGGAGGAGACCATCCTCGCCTACGTGGACATGCGGCAACGGGCCCAGATGGAGGTGGCCGCCCTGAGGCGGGGCTTCGCCGAGCGCTTCCTCCTGCCCAAGGCCGAGGCCCTGAAGGCCCGCTTTCCCCAGGCGGGGCATTACCTGGACTTTGTCCTGGAAACCCTGCTTCGGGCCGCTGCCCTGGAGGAGGAGCCGGACCTGGAAGATCTCCTCCCCAGGCTTTTGGTGGCGGGCGGGGAGCGGGTGGTCTACGAGCCCAACCCCATCCCAGAAAGGCTCCTGGGCCACCTGGAGTACGAGGCCAGGGAAGGGGCCCTCTCCACCCACCTGGGCCTCCTCCGCCCCGGGGCCCTCCTGCGGGCCACCGGGGGGGTGCTGGTCCTCGAGGCCCACCGGGTCCTGGAGCTCGGGAGCTACCCCCTCCTCAAAAGGGCCCTGGCCACCGGGGAGGTGGCCCCCCTGGCCCCCCGGCCCGAGGTGAAGGCCCCCAGGCTCAAGCCCGCCCCCCTCAAAGCCCAGGTCTTCCTGGTGGGGCCACCGGAGGTCATCGCCCTCCTGGAGGAGGACGAGGAGTTCTTGGAGCTCTTCCCCTTCCGGGTAGAGTTCAGCCCCGAGATCCCCTACACCGAGGAGAACGTGGCCTATCTGGGAGGCTTCCTGGAAGGGGAGGGGGTGGCCCTCACCCCAGAGGGCCTGGCAGCCCTGGCGGACGAGGCCCGGCGCCTGACGGGACACCGGGAGCGGCTGGACGCCCGCCTCTACCGCCTTTTAGATTTGGCCCAAGAGGCTTCCTCCTGGAAAACCCCCCTGGACCGAGAAGCGGTCCTCAGGGCGGTCCGGGCCCGCGAGGAGCGCTTTGCCCTCGAGGAGGAGATTTACTTGAAAGAACTCCAGGAAGGGGTGGTGGCCCTTCAGGTGCACGGGGAGCGGGTGGGGGAGGTGAACGGCCTGGTGGTGGTGGAAGGCCCCCTCCCCACGGGCCGCCCCGTGCGCATCACCGCCCAGGCGGGCCCCGGGCGGGAGGGGATCCTCTCCATTGACCGGGAGGTGGGCCTGGGGGGGCAGGTCTTCCACAAGGCGGTCCTCACCCTGGCCGGGTACCTACGGGGCACCTACGCAAAGCTGGGGGCCCTCTCGGCCACGGTGAGCCTGGTCTTTGAGCAAAGCTACGGGGGGATTGAGGGGGACTCCGCCGGGCTCGCCGAACTCCTCGCCGTCCTCTCGGCCATCTCGGGCCTTCCCCTAAGGCAGGACCTGGCGGTCACCGGGGCCATAGACCAGACGGGCCGGGTCCTGGCCGTGGGCCGGGTGGCGGAAAAGGTGGAAGGCTTCTATAGGGTCTGCCGGACCCTGGGCCTCACCGGCACCCAGGGCGTGGTCCTGCCCAAGGCCAACCTGCACCACCTCACCCTGCGGGAAGAGGTGGTGCGGGCCTTGGAAGAGGGCGCCTTCCACCTCTACGCGGTGGAAGGGGTGGACGAGGCGGTGGAGCTCCTCTTCGGACGCAAGGCCTACTGGGTGCACGAGAAGGTGCGGGAGGCGCTGGAGCACTTTCAGAAGTTAGAGAACGGCGAGGAGAAACCCTAGCGTCCAGGTTCTAAAAGCAGCGCCCTCCCCTCCCCCTTAAAACGCATGGGGAGGTATCCGCCCCTGGCCCAGAGGGGGAGGAGGTCAGCGTAGTGGCGGGAGAGGAAGTGCCCCGACTGGCCCATGGGGTGGACGAAGAGGGAGTTTTCCATGTCGGCCAGGTCCACGATCTGACGGTAGCTGGGGCCGTGGGACATGCGCAGGGTGCTGGGGTCAAAGGGGCCCACGTTCACCGTGTACCGGTCCCCGCCGAAGGCCACCTCCCGGTCGCTGAGGCGCTTCAAGGGGGTGTGGCTGAGGACGGCGTGGGGGAAGTCCGCCCGGTGGACCTCCCCCCAGGTGCGGGCCTTCAGGGCCTCCTTGCGGTCCAGGGCCTTCTCCAGGGCCATGGCGGCGTAGTCCAGGCAGGTCTCCGGGTACTCGGTATCGGGCTGGTCGCAGTTTTTATCCCCCTCCTTCAGGGCCCTCAGGAGGTAGCGGGGCTCGTCCCAAAAGGCCTCCCCCACCTCCCTTTGGGGCAGGCGGGTGAGCTCCGTGTACCAGAGGGCGAAGACCAGGGCCTCCTCCGAACCCTTGGCCATGGTCCCATCCCAGGCAAGGAGGCGTTCCCGCCAAAGGGCGCTCCTTTCGGAGAGGGGGTTTAAAAGCTCCAGCACGGGGCGGAAATCCCGGTAGAGGAGGCTCTTCTGGTCCTGCTGGATGGCCTTCATGTCCTCCAGGGAGAGCTTTTCCTTGGCTAGGAGGAGCTCCTCTATACGCTCCGCCCGGTAGGGCTCGGCCCAGTCATAGGTGAGGGCGTAGGGGAAGCCCTCGGGGGTCACCTTGTGGTTGGCGGTGACGATGTAGCCCGCCTTGGGGTTCAGGACCTTGGGCCAGTCCTCGGGGCTACGGTAGCCCAGCCAGTCCCAGTTCCCGTCCCCCGGCACCGGCACCATGCCCGTGTGCCCCTCCTTGCGGATGGGAAACTTCCCGGGGGCGATGTAGGCGATGTTGCCGTCCACGTCAGCGTAGACGAAGTTCTGGCTGGGAGCGGAGTAGTGCCTTAAGGCGGCCACGAAGGCCTCCCAGTCCTTCGCCTGGTTCACCCCCAGGTAGGCCATGAGGATGTGGTCCTCCGGGTCCAGGCTCACCCAGCGGAGGGCCATGGGGGTCTCGGGGGGGTCCTTGAGGGCATCGGTGATCACCGGGCCATAGACCGTCTCCCGCACCCTCAGGACCTCTTCCCTACCCCCCTTGACCCGGATCCTTTCCTCCCGCACCCGGTAGGGGACCACCCGGCCCTTATGGCGGTACCCCCGGCCCGCCACCTCCTCCAGGAGGTAGAGGTCCTGCACGTCCGCCCCCACGTTGGTCACCCCCCAGGCGATGCGCTCGTTGCGGCCGATGACGATACCCGGCACCCCGGGAAGGCTGGCCCCGATGACCCGGTACCCGGGGGCCTCGAGGGCCATCAAGAACCAGAGGCTGGGGGCGGAAAGGCCCAGGTGGGGGTCGTTGGCCAGAAAGGGCTTTCCCGTCACCGTGCGGCTTCCCGAGACCACCCAGTTGTTGCTGGCCTCGAGGAAGCGAGGAGGGGCCATCTGGAGAAGGGCTGTGGGGGCTTCCTCCCGCTTGAGGGGAAGGGAGAGGTCCCCGGCCCGCAGGATGGTGGGGGCGTCTTCCGGGTAGGGGGGCATGAGTTCCAAAAGCCGCTCTGGGGAGACGCCCCGGGAAAGGAGGCGGTGGCGCTTGAGCTCCTCCTCCCAGTTCCCCGAAAGGTCAAAGCTCATCATCTTGGCCCAGACCAAAACGTCGGGCCCCGTCCAGGGCTCGGGGCGGAAGCCCAGGAGGAGGAACTCGGGGGGCAAGGGGGCTCCGCTTTGCAAGAAGGCGTTGACCCCGGCCACGTAGGCCTCCACGGCCTCCTTCTCCTCCGGGTAGAGCCTCCCATAGGCCTCCTCCGCCGCCCGGTAGAAGCCCCAGGTGCGGAGGAAGCGGTCTTGAGGCAGGGTGGCCTCCCCCAGGACCTCGCTCAAGCGCCCCTGGCCCACCCGCCGCTGAAACTCCATCTGCCAAAGCCTTTCCTGGGCGTGGACGAAGCCCTGGGCGAAGATGAGGTCCTTGGTGGAGGCTGCCCGGATGCGCACCATCCCCTTCTCGTCCCGGACCACCTCCACGGGAGCGGAAAGCCCCCGCAGGCTCACCCTCCCCTCCGCCTGGGGCAAGGAGCCCCGCAGGTAGACCACCCCTCCCAGCCCCAAAAGCAGAACCAGGAGGACCAAGACGCCCAAAAGCCAGGCCAGGCTCCGAAGAAGCCGCTTCATAGTTGCACCAAGTATACCGTCTATCCCCCTTCCCCCTCGCCGGCCGGAGGACAAAGCGGGGGGATGGTCCAAAAGCTTCGGGGAGGCGGTTCCTTGCCCCCATCCAGACCCCCTGGTACCCTAATCCGGGTGGAGGGCAAAGGGTTCCGCCTCCAGGTGGGGGCAAGGGAAGAGGGCCTCGGGTCTTCCTCTGCCGCTGCGGGGGTTCGGGCAACAAGCCCTTCTGCGACGGCACCCACAAGCGGCTGGGCTTTCAGGCTCCGGGGGGGGTCCTCGAGGTGGAGGAAGCCTGAAGGGGTCGGTGCCCCTTAGGGACTTTTGCCTCTACTCCAATAACTAGGTACCGGTATACCCTATTCTTGCCCAAAGCCTAGGGCAAGGAGGTGCGCCGTGAAAAAGGCCAAGGACATCATGTCCACCGAGGTGGTGCGGATAGAGGGTTCGGCCACGGTGAAGGAGGCCATCAACCTCATGAAGGAAACAGGCCTCAGGGCCCTCATCGTGGAGCGCCGCCACGAGGAGGACGCCTACGGCATCGTCACCGAGACGGACATCGTCTACAAGGTGATCGCCTACGGCAAGGACCCGGCCACTGTCCAGGTGCACGAGATCATGACCAAACCGGTGATCACCGTCAACCCCGACCTGGGCGTGGAGTACGTGGCCCGCCTCTTCGCCAACACGGGCATCCGCCGGGCCCCGGTCATCCAGGGCGAGGTGATCGGCATCGTCTCCGTAACCGATATCCTGCGGAAGGCGGTCTTTTAGATAGGTGGCAGGGGGGTTTTCGCCCCCCTTTTTCGCTTCCCGGAACTGACCCACTGGTCAACCTCGGGAAGAGGGGATAGACTTGGGGGGCCATGAGGGGGATGCGCTACCGCAAGCTGGGCAGGTGGGGCCTGAGGGTTTCGGAGATCTCCTTGGGGGCCTGGGTCACCTTCGGCGACGTGGTCAAGGACAAAGAGACGGTCCGGGAAATCGTGAAGATCGCCTACGAAGGGGGCGTGAACTTCTTTGACAACGCCGATGTCTACGCCCGGGGCCTGGCGGAGGAGGTCATGGGGGAGGTCCTGAAGGACTTCCCCCGGCACACCCTGGTCCTCTCCACCAAGGCCTTTTGGCCCATGTCCGAGGACGTGAACGACCGGGGCCTAAGCCGCAAACACCTTCTGGAGAGCATCACCAAAAGCCTGAAGCGGCTCAAGACCGACTACGTGGACCTCTTCTTCGCCCACCGCTACGACCCCGAGGTGCCCATGGAGGAGATCGTCTACGCCATGCACACCATCGTGGAAAAGGGCTACGCCCTCTACTGGGGCACCTCGGAGTGGCCCGCGGCAAGGATCGCCGAGGCGGTGGCCTTTGCCCGGGCAAACGGCCTCCATCCCCCCGTCGTGGAGCAGCCCCAGTACTCCATGCTCTACCGCGAAAGGGTGGAGGGGGAGATCCTCCCCGAGGCGGAGCGTTTCGGGATGGGCCTCGTGGTCTGGAGCCCTCTGGCCATGGGCATGCTCACGGGGCGGTACGATGGGGGCATCCCCGAGGAGAGCCGCTTCGCCCGCTACCCCCAGTTCGCCGAGCGCTTCCTCACGGAGGAGAACCGGAGGAAGGTGCTCAAGCTCAAGGAAGTGGCGGAGGAGCTGGGCCTCACCCGCACCCAGCTGGCCCTGGCCTGGGTCCTGAGGCTTCCCGGGATCAGTAGCGCCATCACCGGGGCCACCCGCCCCGAGCAGATCCGGGAGAGCCTGGGGGCGGCGGGGGTGGACCTTCCCCAAGAGGCCCTGGCGAGGATTGAGGCCATCCTCAGGGGCGAGGCCTAACCCCAAGCTTAGGGCGCGGGCGCCAAGCCCAGGTGGAGGAGGTACCGGGCCTGGCCCTCTTCCTGGCGAACTGGGGAGAGGGCGGCGTACCTCTGGTAGAGCCCAAGAAGCTCCCGCTGTAAGGCCTTGGCCTCCTCCCGGCGAAGGTAGAGCCCGGCGCTCCACAGGTTAACCAGCGGAGGAAAGGCCTCCGCCAGAATGTCGGGCTCCTCCACCCCGGCCCACTCCAAAAGCCCTTCCGGATTCAGGAAAACCCGGAGGGTGGCTCCGTGGCCGGGCCCCATGTGGGCGAGGGCCCTCCTCCACTCCGCTTCCCAGCTCCTGGCGGCCTCGAGGGCCTCCAGGAGGCGGGGAGGGACCAGGCGCGCGGGGATGCGGAAGTCCGTGTCCACCGCCCGGTAGAGCCGGATGGGTCTCCCCCGGCGGGAAAGACGTCCCACCTCCTCCAGAAGCCCCGCCTTCCGGAAGAGGGCCACCCGGTAGTGGGCCTGCTGCAGGGAAAGCCCCCGGGCCTCGGCCAGGTCCTTGACCCGGGCCGGGCCCTTCAGGAAAGGCTTGAGGCAAACCGCCATCTCGGGATCGGCCAGGAGGCGTGCGGCTAACGGGTTGTCCACCTGGAAAGGCACGGCTCTACTCTAAAGCCCTCCTTGCGGCTGGAGTAGAGGGGCGGGAAAATTGAGGCCATGCGGGGCTTCGCCGCCTTCCGGGTGCTCTGGCTGGGCCAGGCCCTGGCCCTTGTGGGCCGGGAGATGACCTGGTTCGCCCTCACCCTCTACGCCTACCAGAAGACGGGCCAGGCCACCACCCTCTCCCTCATGGGCTTCTTCCACTTCCTCCCCCTCATCCTCCTCTCCCCCCTGGCGGGGGCTTTGGTGGACCGCTACCCAAGGAAGTGGGCCATGCTGGCCGCTGACCTGGGCGGGGGGCTGGCCACGGGCTTCCTCCTCTTCCTGTTCCTCCTGGGCCGTCTCGAGGTCTGGCCCCTCTACCTGGTCTCCGCCCTCACGGGGGCCCTCTCCAGTCTCCACTGGCCCGCCCTCTCCGCCGCCTTGTCCGCCATGCTGGAGAAGAGGGACTACGCCCGGGCGAGCGGCATGATGAGCCTGGCGGAGTCCCTGGCCGGGGTGGGGGCCCCCATCCTGGCGGCAGCCCTCCTCAAGCCCCTGGGGCTCGGGGGAATCTTCGCCCTGGACCTCCTGGGGGCAAGCGCCGCGGTCCTCAGCCTTCTCCTGGTGCCCATCCCCAACCCAAGACTAGAGGTCCCGGAAAAGGCCTCCTTGGTGCAGGAAGCCCTCTTCGGGTTCCGCTTCATCCTGGAAAGGCCTTCCCTCCTCGGGCTCCAGCTCATGTTCTTCGGGATCAACTTCCTCACCACCCTGGGGACCGCAGTCCTTCCGGCCATGATCCTGGCCAAGACGGGGTTTTCCGAGGCGGCCCTCGCCCTGGTCCGATCCGCCTCGGGGATCGGCGGGGTGGCGGGGGGGCTTTTCCTCTCCCTGTGGGGCGGGCCCCGGAAGCGGGTCCACGGGGTCTTCCTGGGCATGGCTCTCTCCAGCCTGGCCCTGGCCCTTATGGGGGCGGTGGAGGGGCCCTCCGCCTGGGCGGTCCTGGCCTTCCTGGGGAGCTTCTTTATCCCTGTGCTCAACGGATCCAACCAGGCCATCTGGCAGGCCAAGGTGCCCCTTTCCGTCCAGGGCAAGGTTTTCGCCGCGAGGCGCATGATCGCCTGGTTCGCCAACCCCCTGGCCATGCTCCTCGCGGGACCTCTGGCCGACCGGGTCTTCGGCCCCCGGTACGGGCAGGGAGAAGGCATCGCCCTCATGCTCCTCCTCTTCGGGGGCATGGGGGTGTTTTGGGGGCTTTCCGGCTACCTCCTCCCCAAGGTGCGGGAAGCGGAAAGCCTCCTCCCCGACGCCAAGGAGGACCAGGCAGCCGCGCTATGATCGGGCCCGGACGCAAGGCCAAGGGGCGTCCCTCCAATGTAGCTTCCTTCCCTCCCAAGGGAAGAGGGGACCTGTAGGCTTCCCCTATGGGCAAGCCTCTCCTCGCCCCGGCCCTCCGCCTCCTGGAGGAGGGGAAGGATGGGGAGGCCCTGGCCCTGCTCCAAAGCGCCCAAGAAGCCCTCCCGGAGGCCGAGCGCCTGGCCCTCCTCGGCTTCCTGGAGGGGAGGCGGGGGAACCCCGAGGCCTACCGGACCCTGGCCCTGGAGGCCGCCCGAAAGTCCCAGACCCCCCGCACCCTCTACCACCTGGGCCTGGCCCTGCCCCCGAGGGCGGGCGCCCTGGCCCTGGAGGAGGCCTTCTTCCGCTTCCAGGGGGACCCCAAGGGGGAGGCCCGGCTCCACCTGGCCTTAGCCATCGCCCTGGAGCGCCTGGGCCGGCCCCAGGCCCTGGCCCACGCCGCCCTCGCCCGCCTCAAGGACCCCTCCCCCTGGACCACCCTCCACCATTTGCGCCTGGAACTCCTCTTCGGCGACCTCCCCCTTTCCCAGGTCCTGGAGGAGGCGGAGCCCTTTCTCCTCCACGAGGCCCGGGGCGTGAGAATCCTGGCGGCCCACACCCTGGCCCTGGCCCACCTCCTCCGGGGAAGCCCCAGGCGGGCAAGAAACCTCCTCCGGGGTCTCCTCCCCCTCTTGGGGCCCCAGAGTCTCGCCAGCTTCCTGGTCCTCGGGGCCCTGGCCCTGGACCCCCCTGAGGTCCGGCTCCTTCTGGAGGGGGCCCGGGCCTTCCTCCCCCGGGAGGGCTGGCCCTGGGGCTTTTACCTCCTCGCCCGGGGGCTTGGGGAGGGGGATGCGGCCTGCCTCCTCGCCGCCCACGGCCTCTTGCGGGAGGACGGGGCCCCCTACGCCCTCCTGGCCGAGGCCCGCCTGAAGGCCCTCGGGGTGGTGGTGGAAGCCCCCCTGGCCCCGGGGCTTGCCCCTGGCCTCCGCCCAGAGGCCCGGGCCTTCTTCCTGGGCCCAGCCGAGGTGCCCCTCCTTCGCCTCCTCGGGGGAGGCCCCTTTCCTTCCCTGGGCCCCAGGGGCACCGAGGCCCTGGCCCTCCTCCTCGCCCGCGAGGAGGGCCTACCGGGGGAGGCCCTGGCGGAGGCGCTTTACGGGGAGCCCAACCTGGGGGCCCTGAAGGCCCTCCTCCACCGCCTGCGGGAAAAGGGCTTCCGGATCCTCTGCGCTCCTTACCGCCTGGAAAACCCTCCCCCCTCCGACCTTTTGGCCTTCATCAGGGCCCTCTCTCGGGGAGGTATAGAGGAGGCCCTGGCCCTCTACCGGGGCCCCCTCCTCCCCTGGAGCCAGGCCCCGGGGGTGGAGGAACTCCGCCTGGAGCTGGAGGAAGCCTTGAGGCAAGCGGTGCTCGCCAGCGGGAGGCTAGACCTCCTCCTCACCCTGGCCGAACGCCTGGGAGAGGACCTGGAGCTCTGGGAAACCCTTCTGGAGAGGCTCCCGCCCCAGGACCCCCACCGCCCCATCGCCCAGGCCCGGGTGGCGAGGCTCCGCCGGGAGTATGGCGTGTGAGGCCGGGGGGAAGCAGCTCGGGTCCCAGCAGGCCAAAACGGGCCCGGAAGGCCGGGCAAGGAGGAGCCAGCCCAGGAGGAGAAGCCAAAGAGCCTTGCCCCTCATGCCCCCAGGGTGCCACAAGGGTGGTTACGCAAAGGGCCAAGGGTTACGCGAGGTTACGCGGGAAGTTGGCCGTGGAACCCCTTCCACGTAACCTCGCGTAACCTACCCCCTGCTACCCTGGGGCTAACCCGGAAGGGGGTGAAGGGGATGATCAAGGAAGTACAGGAAGTCAAGGTCGGCGGCCGGACGCGGCGGGTGCACGTGCGGCCCTTCGCCTGGGGTTTGCAGAATCCTTCTCACATGGAGTGGACTCCTGAAGGGAGGCTTTTGGTTTCTGAGCACACCGCGGGTACCATTCGCGACATTACGGAGGGGGGCGATGCTTCGGAGTCCAAGCCTTTGGCTTTTAATCTTCGAGGTCCTGCTGCTATTCGCCCTACCGAGGAGGGAAAGATCCTTGTCGCAGAAACTTGGGGAGGGGCCATCACAGATATCGCGGATGGAGGTGACGCGACGAAGCTGCCTAAAATAGCTGTCAATCTAAAGGGTCCCTACACTATAGCCGTTCTGAAAACGAAAAAAGGAGAAACGCTCTTCTTTAGCGAGAATCACTCTAGATTCATGACACAGATCACCCGTCTGAATCTTGACCGCTACATTGAGCCCGAAGCCTTCATCACAGACATACCCGCCCGACATGGAGAGCCTGGTTTGACCCCGCCGCAGTCCTGGCCTGAAGAATGGGAAAAGTACGCAGCGGCCGGATGCGTGAAAAATTGGGTTGACGATGGCTCTGGACAAATCTTCCACCTTGCTGTGGGAAGCTTAGGCCAGATCTTCCGCATAGATCCAGACGAGATGCCGGAGCAAATGACCTACTCTGAGTTGGTTGCCTATCCAGGTGCCTTGGTGGCCTGGGGGCTTCATCGCCTGGGGGGGATGCGTCTTCATCCCCCCTCCGGACTACTCTTTGCCGTTCAACCTGAAATGGGGGAAGTCATAGCGGTAGATACTGCCAAAGAAGGCAATTATCACTTCCAGCCCCCCATCGTAAGGGGATTAAGAATGCCTACTTGCGTAAGGTTCTCCCTGGACTTTGACAAGATGTACGTTTGCTCATCTGCTGATGGTGTGGTCTGGCAAGTGGAGGGCTTTCTGGATTAGCTTATTGTGTTCCTACTCACCGCTATCTTGTTTTTAGTCAGCTTTGCTGGGGGGGCGGTAGGTACCGCAGCCGCCCTTTATCTCGCCCGTCTGGATAACCCCCTGTACCTGGGCTTGCAGCATGCCATCGGCTGGGGAGTTTCCGTCTTGGCCCTTCTCACGGGGTACCTCCTAGACCGGATAGATCGCAAAAAGGCTCTTGTCTTCGGGCTCCTCTCCGAGAGTTTGCTGCGCTTCCTCTTGGGGATAAGCCTCGGCTTTCTTGGCCCTTGGGCTTTCCTTGGCCTCTATCTGGCAGGCAGCGTCCTCGGGCTCTTCCTGGAGGTCCGGGTTCTCGTTCCTAGGGTCGTGCCAGAGGAGCGGGAGAAGGCCCACGGGCGCCTTTCCACAGCAAGCCTCCTGGCCGATCTTTTCGGCGCCCCCTTGGGCGCGTTCCTCTTCGTCCAGCACCCCTCCTGGCCCTTCTTCCTGGGGGGCGCGCTAGGCCTCCTTGCTCTTCCCTTTGCGGGGAGGCTCCCTCCCATACCGCCCCTTGGAAAGGCCTCGCCGGGAGTGCTGGCTGGCCTCAGGTGGCTGTATGAGGAAGCCTTTTTCCGCTGGCTGGCCGGACTGGTCATGGGAGCCAGCTTCCTCCGGGTCATGCCCTTTGCCCTCCTTCCCCTTTGGTCCATCCAGGCTGGGTACGGGCCTGTAGGGTATGGGCTCCTCAGCGCCGCCTTCTCCGTGGGCGGGGCGGTAGCAGGGCTTCTTACTGCGCAGCTTAAGGGAAGGAAGCCGCAAAGGGTGCTCACCTTCCTTTTTCTCTTGGACGCCGTGGCCATCCTGGGCCTGCTCTTCAAGCCCCCCCTACCCCTGGGCCTTCTCCTCGTGGCCATCCTGGGCATGAGCGCTATCCTCCTGGCGGTCCAGGAAGTGGTGCTGAGGCAGGCCATGGCACCGGATGCCCTGCTGGGCCGAGTAGGTGGTGGGATGAGATTCCTTACCGGTATGGCCGGACTTTGGGGAGCCCTTCTGGCAGGGGCAGCGGGGAGAGGGGTGGGCCTAGAGGGGGTCTATCTGGGAGCAGGACTTGGGTTTCTCCTCCTGGCACTGGCCGCCTGGACCCTCCTCGGCCGGAGGGCAGCATATGGATCCCTGAAGTGAGAGGGGGTGGGGAAGGTGGTCTGCACTTGAGACGGTTCCTCTTTGCCGAAGCTCTGAGAATCCTAGGGGAAGGCCTCTTCGCCCTTCCCCTCTTCGTCCTCTTCGCCCTCTCCGGAGGCCCCGCTTGGCAAGCCACCCTCCCCTTTGCCCTCCAGCGGATCGCCGGGCTCCTCGCCCTCCCCTTGGGGGTCTTGGCGGACAGGATCCCTAGGCGGGAGCTTTTGGCCGCTGCACTTACCCTTAAGGCGCTTATTGCCCTAGGTTTGCTCCTGAAAACCCCGATCTTGCTCGCCCTCTGCGGAGCCCTCTTCTTTACCCTTTCCACCCTGACGGGACTCACGGCCTCGGCCTACCTGGCGGACCTAGTGGGGCGGGAGGGTTTGGAAAGGGCCCGGGGCAGGGTAGGGGCAACCCACATCGCAGTGGACACACTGAAGGATCCCTTTGCGGGCCTCCTCCTTCTGGCCGAGGGCCTCCTCCTCCGCGGCCTCCCCGCCTACCCACCGCCCCAGGAGGCCAGGCGGGAGGGGATGGGCCTCAGGGCCCTTTTGGCCGGGGTGGGCTTTCTCTTGGCCGATGCCAGGCTCCTCCCCCTCACCCTTTACGCCCTGGCCCTGGGCTTCTTCTCCATCCTGGGCCTGGCCCTCCTCCCCCTGTTGGCCCTGGGAGGAGGCGTCCCGCCCGCGCTCTACGGGCTATACCCCTTGGGCCTCTCCTTCGGGGGCTTCCTGGGGAGCCTCCTTGCGGGGAGCGTGGGCCCTGGCCTTGGCATCTGGGGCGGACACGGCCTCAAGCTCCTGGGGCTTTGCGCCCTCTTCCTCCCCTTTCCCCTAGGCCTCCTGGGCCCCCTTTTGGTGGGGGCCGGGGGGGCCTTGGGCGGGGTCCACCTGCGGGCCTTTCGGCAGCGGCTTGCACCGGAGGCCCTCCTGGGCCGGGTGCAGGCGGGGGCCATCGCCCTGTTTTCGGCGGGGAACCTCTTAGGGGCCCTCCTCGCCGGGGTCCTGGGTGGGCTTGGGGCCCGGCTGCCCCTGGGCCTGGCCATCCTGGGCCTGGGGCTCCTCTTCCTTCTGGCCCTGGGACCCCTACACCCTTGGCGGCTGGAAGCCTTGCGGCGGGAAGGAGAGCGGCCATGAGGTCCGGTCAGGCCTTTCTAGCGGAGGCCCTGAGCGACCTCGGGGCCTCTATAGGCTTCAGCGCCCTCGCCCTGGAGGTAGCCCGCGCGGGGGAGGCTTTCTGGGTGGGCTTCTTTGCCGCCTTGGGCTACCTCACCCTGGGACCCCTTCTCCTCCTCAGCCCTTGGGTAGAGCGGCGGGGGGTGGCCCGGGCCCTCCTGGAGTTGCGCCTGGCCCGGGGCCTCCTCTTCCTCCCCCTCCCCCTCCTGCCGCGGGAGCCCGGCCTTTTGGTCCTCTACGCCTATCCCCTCATGGTCCTCACCGACCTGGCCATCGTGGCCTGGGAGGGCCTCCTGGTGCGGAGGGACCGGGGCAGGCTGGCGGAGCGGAGCGGCAAGCTCTACGCCGCCTGGGAGGTGGGAGGCCTGGTGGGGGTGGCCCTTGGTCCCATCCTCTTCGGCCTTCACCCCGCCCTCCCTTACCTCATTTCCGCCGGCATCCTCCTCCTGGCCTGGGCTTTTCTCCGCCCCGCCCTCATGGGGGAAGCTGAGGAGAAAAAAGCAAAAGCGAAGCCTGAGGGCCTGGGCCGGGCTCTTCGCCGCCTCCTGGCCCACACCCCCCTCAGACCCTACCTCCTCATCTCGCTCCTCTTCACCCTGGCCCATGCCCTCACCACCGCCCTGCTGGGTCTTTTGGTCCTCCGGGCGGGCACTCCGGAAGCCCTTTTCGGCCTGGCCTTCGCCTTACAGAGCCTGGGCTACACCCTGGGAAGCTACGTTGCCGGGCGGGTCCCACCGGCCCTGGCCTTCAGGCTGGGCCCATTAGGGGCAGCCCTCGGGGGGATGGGCTTTCTCCTGCCCTTTCCTCTTCTCCTCGCTGCCCCTCCCCTCTTAGGCCTGGCCGTGGCCCTCCTCGGCACCCATCTGCGGGCGGTGCGGGGCTGGCTCCTGCCCAGGGAGGGCCTAGCCCCAAGCCTCGCCGCCATCCGGGCCCTCCTCTACGGGGCCGGGGCCCTGGGGGGCCTGGGGGCAGGGGTACTTGGCAGGGAGAGTCCAGCCCTACCTCTCCTCCTAGGAGCCGCGGGATTCCTGGCCCTTCTCTCTTTTGCCTTAGGGCCTCTCCACCCTAAGCGGCTGGAAGCCTTGAGGCAAAAGGCGGAGTGAAGCGTGAGAAGCATGCAACTAAACTTTCTCCTCGCCCTCGAGGCCCTCCGCCTCTTCGGGGCGGGGTTTTTCTACTTCACCCACGGGGCGCTGGCGGCCCTGGGGGCGGTAGGTCCCTTGGGGGCCAGCCTGGCCCTGACCCTCCGGTTCCTGGCGGAACCCCTGCTCGCCCTCCTCGCCGGGGCCTGGGCGGATCGGTGGCCTAGGCAGAGGCTTCTCGTGCTGGCAGCCCTGGGCCAGGGGGCCCTCAGCCTGGCCCTCCTCGCCCTCGGCACGAGCCTCCTCCCCCTCTACGCCCTGGGCTTCCTCTTCGGGGGGCTGGAGGTGGTGCGGATGGTGGCCGCGGGGGCCCTCTTCGCCGACCTCCTCCCCAAGGAGGCCCTGGTGCGGGCCCGGGGCCAGCTCAATGCCCTCTACACCCTGGCCGATGCCCTCTCCGACCTCCTGGCGGGCCTCCTCTTCACCCGAAGCGGGAGGCTTACCGCGGCCCTGGGGAGCGGCCTCCTCTTCCTGGCCGCCGGGCTCTACCGGGCGCTTCCTCTCCCCCAAGGGCCCACGGGGCGGCCCGAGGGGGGAAGCCTCCTCGGGGTCCGCTTCCTCTGGGAAAGCCCTCCCCTGAGGCGGCTCCTCCTGGCCGAAGGGGCCCTGGGCCTGGCCTTTGCCCTCTTTGCCGGCCTCCTTCCCTTCCTGGTCCTGCGGGGCCTGGGGGAGGCCCCCTGGGTCCTGGGCCTCCTGGGAACGGCCCTGAGCCTGGGGAGCGCCCTGGGGGGGCTTCTGGTGGGCGCGGCCCTGGCCCGGCTGGGGGAGGAAAGGGCCCTGGGGTCTGCCCTGCTCCTTTCCGCCCTGGGCCTCCTGGGGGCAGCCCTCCTTCCCCCCTGGCCCCTGCTCCTGGTCTTCTGCCTCCTTCTGGGCGGGGGAAGCGCCGCCTTCGCCGCCATCGCGGGCGCGGTGCGCCTGAGCCAGGCCCCCCCGGAGCTCCGGGGCCGGGTGGCGGGGGGCTTCCTCTTCCTCACCGGCCTCCTCACTCCCTTGGGGCCGGCGCTTGGAGGGCTGTTGGCTGAGATGTGGCTTCCCCTCCCCTTCCTCCTTTCGGGCCTCCTTCTGGCCACGGTCCCCTTTTTGGGCAAGGGGAGAACGTAAACTCAGGGAGATGGAAAAACTGGAAGCCCTGAAGCGCTTCTTTCCCGGCAAGGTGGACCTCTCGGAGAGCGAGCGCCTGCGCCACGGGAAGGACGAGGGTTACCCCCTGGCGAGGCCCGTCCTGGCCGTGGTCTACCCGGAGGGCGTGGAGGACGTGAGGAAGGCCCTTCTCTGGGCCAGGGAGCACGGGGTGGCGGTCATCCCCTTTGGCGCGGGGACCAGCCTCGAGGGCCACCTCTACCCCCTCAAGGAGGCCATCAGCCTGGACTTAAGCCGCATGAACCGCCTCCTGGAGGTAAGGCCAGAGGACTTCCTCTGCGTGGTGGAGCCCGGCCTCACCCGCAAAGCCCTGAACGAGGCCCTGAAGGGAACGGGGCTTTTCTTCCCCGTGGACCCGGGGGCGGACGCCTCCTTGGGGGGCATGGCCGCCACCAACGCCAGCGGCACCACCACGGTGCGCTACGGGGGGATGCGGCAAAATGTCCTCGCCCTTCAGGTGGTCCTGGCCAGCGGGGAGGTCCTGGAGCTGGGGAGGCCGGTGCGCAAGACCTCCGCGGGCTACGACCTCAAGGACCTCTTCATCGGCTCGGAGGGCACCTTGGGCGTCATCACCCGCCTCACCCTCCGCCTCCACCCCCTTCCCGAGCACGTCCACGCCCTGAGGGTCTTCTTCCCCGGGGTGAGGGAGGCGGTGGAGGCGAGCGTTAGGGTCATGGCCTCGGGCCTCCCCGTGGCCCGGCTGGAGCTTCTGGACGAGCTCGCCATGCGGGCCCTAAACCGCCACCTGGGGGTGGGCTTCCCCGAACGCCCGGCCCTCTTCCTGGAGTTCCACGCCTCCACGAAGGAGGCCCTGGAGGCGGAAAGCGTCCTGGCTATGGAGATCGTGCGGGAGTGCGGGGCCCTCGAGGTGGAAGCCGCCAGGACGGAAGAAGAGAGGAAGCGGCAGTGGGAGGCCCGGCACCAGGCCTACTGGGCCCTGGTCCACCTCTACCCCGGCCACCAGTTCGTGATCACCGACGTGGCCGTCCCCCTCGCCCGCCTCCCGGAGATGGTGGCCCACGCCCAAGGCCTCATGGCGGAGATGGGCCTAGCGGGCAACATCCTGGGCCACGTGGGGGACGGGAACTTCCACACCCTGATCCCCGTCCTCTCCGAGGCTTACCCCCGGGCGGAGGCCTTCGCGGAAAGGCTGGTGGAGAAGGCCCTGGAGCTTGGGGGCACCTGCACCGCGGAGCACGGGGTGGGCCTGAGGAAGAAGAAGTTCCTCCCCCAGGAGCACGGGGCCGCTCTGGAATGGATGCGAAAGATCAAGGCCCTCCTGGACCCCGAGGGGCTCCTGAACCCGGGCAAGGTGCTTGACATATCCCCTTCCCCCGGCTATAGTTGAGGATGGCGACGCGGGGTGGAGCAGCCTGGTAGCTCGTCGGGCTCATAACCCGAAGGTCGCGGGTTCAAATCCCGCCCCCGCAACCAGAATCCTGCCCCCGGGCACCCTAGGCCCGGGGGCTTTGCCGTACCCTGGGGGTATGGACTGGGAGACCCTGGAAAACCCCAAGCGCCTGGCCAAGAGCTTCCGCTTCAAGGACTTCCGCGAGGCCCTGGCCTTCGCCCACCGGGTGGGGGAGCTTGCGGAAAGGGAAAACCACCACCCCCGCCTCACCGTGGAGTGGGGGCGGGTCACCGTGGAGTGGTGGACCCACTCCGCGGGGGGGATCACGGAGAAGGACCGGGAGATGGCCCGCCGCACGGACGCCCTTTATGTAGGCTAAAGAGGTATGGAGGCGCGCACGCTGGAACTCGTCTTTCCCGAGCACACCAACCCCCTGGGGGCCGCCTTCGGGGGCTTTGTTCTGGGCCTCATGGACAAGGTGGGCTCCTACGCCGCCGCCCGCCGGGCCAGAAGACCCGTGGTCACCGTGGCCGTGGGGAGCGTGGAGTTCAAGGTGCCCATCCGCACCGGGGACCTCCTGGAGGTGGTGGCCCGGGTGGTGCGGGTGGGACGGACCTCCCTCACCGTGGAGGTGGAGGTCTACAAGGAGCGCTTCGGGGAGGAAAATGGCCGCGTTCTCGCCACCAAGGGCCTCCTCACCTACGTGGCGGTGAACGAGAAGGGGGAACCCATTCCGGTGGAAGCCCATGCGGGTACTGATTGACGTCCGTTGCCCCTACTGCCGGGCCCTGGGCAGGGGCCTAAAGGCCCTGGACCTGGGGAAGGCCCTGAAGGTGGAGCCCTTGCAGGAAGCCTCGGACCTCCCCCAGGAGGCCCTCCTGAGGGAGCTCCACGTCCTGGAAGGGGAAAAGGTCCACCGGGGCTACGGGGCTTTCCTGGCCCTGAGCCGGAGGCTTCCCCTTCTCTTTCCCCTCTACCCCCTCCTCCTCCTGGGCCGGGTGGGCGGCCTAGGGGAAAGGCTTTACGGCGCTTTTGCCCGGAGGCGGCCCCGTGCCTGAGCTTCCCGAGGTGGAGACCACCCGGAGGCAGCTCATCCCCCTCCTTCAGGGAAAGCGCCTCCTCGAGGTCCGCCACCAGGACCCCCTCCGCTACCGCCACACGCAAAGGGCAGCGGGGCAGGTGGTGGAGGGGGTGGAAAGGCGGGGGAAGTTCCTCCTCTTTGGGCTTTCCGGGGGCCTAGAGATGGTGGTCCACCTGGGGATGACCGGGGGCTTCCGCCTGGAGAAGACCCCCCACACCCGGGCCGAGTTCCTCCTCCCCGACGGCGCCCTTTACTTCCACGACCCAAGGCGCTTTGGGCGCATCCTGGTGGTGGAGCGGGGGGATTACCGGGAAGTCCCCCTCCTAAGGCGCCTGGGCCCTGAGCCCCTTTCTGGGGCCTTCCGCTTCGAGCCCTTCTTCCTGGGCCTAAGGCGAAGCCCAAAACCCCTCAAGGCCCTCCTCCTGGACCAGACCCTGGCCGCGGGGGTGGGGAACATCTACGCGGACGAGGCCCTCTTCCGAGCCCGCCTAAGCCCCTTCCGCCGGGGCCAAGGGGTTTCCGAGGAGGAGGCTTTGAGGCTCTTCCGGGCCCTCCAGGCGGTCCTCGCCGAGGCCGTCGCCCTTGGGGGAAGCACCCTCTCCGACCGCACCTACCAGCAGCCCGATGGCCTCCCCGGCGGCTACCAGGAGCGCCACGGGGTCTATGGGCGGGGGGGCCTCCCCTGCCTCCGGTGCGGCACCCCCATCGCCAAGGGGGTGGTGGCGGGCCGGGGGACCCACTACTGCCCCCGGTGCCAGCACTAGCCGACCCGCCCCCGGCCCCGGTCCAGGAGGTAGAAGAGGAGGGCGGAAAGGAGGGCCAGGAGGGCGGCCAGGGCTAGGGCCTCCTGGTAGGGCCCCTCCCCGGGCCTTCCTAAGCGCTCGTAGATGGCCAGGGTCAGGGTGGTCCACTCGGGCCGCCAGAGGACGAGGCTCGCCCCAAACTCCCCTAGGATGGCGGAAAGGGCCAGGGCGCTCCCCGAGGCCAGGGCCGGGAGAAGGAGGGGAAGCTCCACCCTCAGGAAGGCCCTAAGGGGAGTGGCCCCTAAGACCCGGGCCGCCTCGAGGAGGCTTGGGGGAAGGCTCCTCAGGGCGGGGAGGAGGACCCGGGCCACCAGGGGATAGGCCAGGAGGGCGTAGGCGGCAAGGAGTAGGGCCAAAGACCCCCTCAAGGAGGGGTAGGCCAGGAGGTAGCCCAGGCCCACGGCCACCGGGCTCACCATAAGGGGGAAGAGCCCCAGAAGGTCCAGGGCCCCCCTCTTCCGCGCCGCCACCCCGTAGGCCACCCCCAGGGGCAGGGCCAGGAGGAAGGCTAAGAAGGCGAAGCGGAGGCTGTTCCCCAGGGCCAGGGGCAGGGGGGTGAAGTCCTCGGAAGCCCAGGCCCGGGCCAGGGCCCTTAGGTCCATCTCCAGGAAGAGGGCGAGGAGAGGGGCGAAGAGGAGGAGGAAAAGGAGAAAAAGCCCCAAGGTGAGGGCCCAGGGCCGCCCGCTGGGGAGGAGGCCGCCCGGGGGGAGGGGGTAGGAGGGGATCCTGAGGTAGAGGAAAGCGGCCAGGCCCAGGGTAAGGAACTGCAGAAGCATCAGGGCACTGGCCTCGGGGAAGGCCAGGCGGTGGGCCAGGAGGGTGTAGACCTCCACCTCCAGGGTGGCGTACCGCCCACCCCCCAAAAGGAGGGGGACGCCAAAGGCGGAAAAAGCGTAGATGAAGATGAGGAGCCCCGCCGAGCCCAAAGCGGGGAGAAGGAGGGGAAGCCCCACCCTCAGGAAGGCCCGAAAGGGGCTCGCCCCCAGGACCCTGGCCGCCCGCAGGGGGCCCTCGAGGCGGAGGGCCACGGGAAGGAGGATGCGGAGGGCAAGCCCCAGGTTGTAGAAAACCGCCGCCAGGAGGAGGAGGGCCAGGGTGCCGTAGAGGTCCACCCCCAGAACCCCCCTGGGCCCGAGGAGGGCCATAAAGCCCAGGGCCACCACCGGGGTGGGGAGGACGAAGGGCAGGGTGCTCCAGGCGAGGAGGGCCTCCCGGAAGGGGAAGCGCCGGCGGAAAAGGAAGGCCAGGGGCAGGGCCAAAAGCAGGGTGAGGAGGGCGGAAAGGAGGCCGTACTGGAGGCTGAAGAGGTAGCGGCCCAGGTAGTAGGGGTTCCCCAGGGCCTGGGCGAACCCCTCCCCCACCCCCAGGAGGAGGATGCGCCAAAGGGGGTAGAAGAGGGCGAAGCCCAGGAAGAGGAGAAGAAGCCCCCCAGCGAGGCGGACCACACCCCTACCCTACCGCCTGGCCCGCCGCACCGCCTCGGGGCTTTGTCCCTGGAGGACCACCTTGGTCCACTCCTCTATCCAGCGCTCCCGGTTCTTGGCCATCACCCCGGGGTCCAGGCGCGCGCTCCCTATGGGCTCGGGGGCGAAGCGGAAGACCTCGGGAAGCTTGGCGTCCCGCCTGGCGGGGTACATCCACATCTCCGTGGGCAGGTTCTCCTGCACCGGGCGGGAGAGGAACCAGTCCACCACCTTTCTGGCCCCTTCCAGGTTCTTGGTCCCCTTCAGGATGCCCACGAACTCCACCTGGAAGAAGCTGAGCTCGGGGAAGAGGTTCCCCGTGGGAGGCTCCTGGTACTTACCCTCGGAGTAGTAGACCTCCGCCGCCGGGGAGGTGGTGTAGGAGACCACCAGGGGCCGGTCCCCCTTGTAGAGGGTGAAGTGGGTGTAGTAGGCCTCGCTCCAGCCCTTGGCCACCCGCACCCCCCCGTCCCTCAGGGCGGCCCAGAAGTCCAGGTAGCCGTCCTCGCCGAAGTGGGCCACGGTGGCCATGAGGAAGGCCAGGCCCGGGGAGCTGGTGGCGGGGTTCTGGACCACGAGAAGCCTGGCGTACTCGGGGCGGGCCAGGTCCTTTGGGGTCTTGGGCAGGGGGCGGTCCTTGAAGTAGGCCTTGTCGTAGTTGAGGCTCACCCAGCCGTAGTCCACGGGGAGGGCGCGGAAGGTGGGGTCTAAAAGCAGGGTGGCCTTCAGGTTCCGGATCTCCGGGCTCCGGTAGGGGAGGAGGATGTCCGCCTCGAGGGCCCGGGAGAGGAAGGTGTTGTCAAAGCCGTAGATGACGTCGGCGATGGGGGCCCCTTTGGTGAGGATGGCCCGGTTCAGGGTCTCCCCTGCATCCCCCCCCTTGAGGAAGCGGAGCCTAAGGCCCGTCTCCCGCTCAAACTGGGCGATCAGGGCCTTGTCCAGGGAGAAGCTTGCGTGGGTGAGGACGGTAACCTCCTGAGCCAGTCCAAAAGCCAAGAGGACGAGAAGCGCCAAGGTTCTAACCATAAAACCCCTCCTTTGTCACCGGGAGGGGCCTCGGTCACCTTCCCTACGCCGGCATTACCCGGATCAGGTTCCAAGGGTATCTCTCAGCCCCTTAGGGGCACCCCCGGTGACACCCCCAGTTTACCCTTCCCGGGACACCAGGAGAACCCCCAGGGCTTCCCGCAAGGCCCCGGCGAAGGCCTCGGGCTCATCTATCCAGGGGAAATGCCCCGCCCCAGGGACCACCCGGATGGAAGCCTTGAGGCGTTCCGCCACCTCTTCGGCGTAGGGGTAGCTGGTGCCGTCCCTCTCCCCCACCACCACGGCCACGGGCCTCCGGCTGGGAAGGAGGTAGGGGGTGTAGTCCAGGCGCCAGAGGCCGTTTCTCAGGAAGACCCGGGCCGGGGCGTCCGGACCCAGGATCCCCGAGCCCTCCACCACCCACTCGTACTCCAGACGGCCCCTGGGGCTTGGGAACATGAGGCGGTCAAAGAGGAGCTTGGGCTCGGCCCTTTCCAGGGCGGCCCGGAGGTTTGCCTCAGGGTCCTCTAAGGGGGTTAGACCAGCGGCCTCCGCCAGCCTAGCGGCAAGCCAGGGGAAGCTCACCCAAGGGGAAAGGAGGATGGCCCCCTCCGCCCCGGAGTAGCGGCGGAGCACCTCCAGGGCCACCACCGCCCCGAAGCCGTGGGCCAGGAGGGCGAAGCGCTCCAACCCCAGGGCCTCGGCCAGGAGGAGGGTGTCCTCCGCCAGGGCGTCTAGGGTGAAGAGCCTCGGGTCCTCGGGGAGTTCCAGGCTCCGTCCCGAGCCCCGCTGGTCAAAGTAGACGACGCGGAAGTCCTCCAGGTACTCCCCAAGGCCCTCGCGGAGGGCGTAGGCGTTCCCCCCCGGGCCGCCGTGGAGGACGAAAAGGGCGGGGGCGTGGGGGTCCCCCACGTCCTCCACGTAAAGCTCCGCCTCCCCTACGGGGATGTAGCCGATTTCTTCCCGCATCCCCTATAGACTACCCCATCCTGGAAGCGGAAAGCCCAAACCCTAGCCCCGGGAACCTCCTTGGCCCTATTCACCGCTTCCTCCGAGGCTCCGAAGACCTGAAGGAGGAAGACCCCCTCCCCCTCCAAAAGCCAGAAGGGGTGGGGAAGCTCCTGGGCCAGGGCCTTTAGGGTCTCCAGGTCCTTGCCCTCCACGAAAAGCACCCTCATCCTAGCCTCCAGAGGCGTTCGTAAAGGAGGATCTCGGCGCTCTCCTCCAGGGTGGTCATGAGGCTGTAGGCCTCCAGAAGGGCCTCCTCGGGTTTTTCCTTTCCGCCCCAGGCGAAGGCCCCGTGCCCCTTGAGGAGGCAGACCCGGTGGGCCTTTAGGGCCTCGGCCACGGCCAGGGCCGCCTCCTCCGTGGCCGAGACCGTCTTGGGGGAGAGGACGGGCACCTCCTTCAGGTAGAACCGGCCCTCGAGGTCCAAGGGGACAAGGCGCTCCAGGTGAAGGGAGAGGGCCACCGCCACCCGGGGATGGGCGTGGACCAGGGCCCGGGCCGGGGTCTTTAGGTAAACCTCCCGGTGGATGACGCTCTCCACGCTGGCCCCTTCCGGGATGGGGCCCTCTAGGGGCACCTCCACCAGGTCCTCCGGGGTGAGGTGGGCCTTCTGCACCCCGCTTCGGGTGATGAGAAACCCCTCCTTGGTGCGCACGGAGAAGTTGCCCGCCGTGGCGGAGATGAGGCCCTGGTGGAAAAGGTCCTCCCCCACCTGGCGGAAGGCGGAAAAGACTCTGGCCAGCATTTTTCCCCTTAGAAGATCCCGCCGAGGCCAAAGCCTCGGCGGGATCTTCTCAGAGGCCCTTTCCGGGCTGCTCCCGGCGCACGGGGCGGCGGGGGGCTTCCTTCTCCTTGGCCTCCACCGCCTCCTTCCGGGCCTCCTCAATGGCCTTCAGGGTCTTCCGGTCCACCACCTGGGTGAAGCGCACGAAGTCGGAGCCCGTACCCGCGGGGATCAGGCGGCCCAGGATCACGTTCTCCTTGAGGCCGATGAGCTCGTCCTTCTTCCCGGCGATGGCCGCCTCGGTGAGGACGTGGGTGGTGTTCTGGAAGCTGGCGGCGGAGAGCCAGCTCTTGGTGGAGAGGGCGCTCTTGGTGACCCCCATGAGGAGGGGCTTCCAGGCCACGGGCACCTTACCCTCGGCGATGAGCTTCTCGTTCAAGGCCTCCACGTCCCACTTCTCCAGGACCTGGCCCTCCAGGAGGCGGCTGTCCCCGGGGTCGGTGACCTCCACGTACTTGAGCATCTGCCGCACCACGATCTCAATGTGCTTGTCGTGGAGCCTCACCCCCTGGGCGCGGTAGACCTTCTGGATCTCGTCCACCAGGTAGCGCTCCACCGCCTCGGGCCCCTTGGCCTCCAAAAGCTGGTGGGGGTCAACGGCCCCGCGGGTGAGGGGCTGGCCCGCCTCCACGTAGTCCCCGTCCTTCACCAAGAGGCGGGCGTCCTTGGGGAGCTTGTACTCCTTGGCGAAGCCCTCGGACTCCACGAAGACGGAGAGGCGGTCCTCCCCCTCCTCAATGCGCACCACGCCGTCGATCTCGGAGATGACCGCCTTGGCCTTGGGGCGGCGGGCCTCAAAGAGCTCAATGACCCGGGGCAGACCCTGGGTGATGTCGGTGCCCACCGCCACGCCCCCGGTGTGGAAGGTGCGCATGGTGAGCTGGGTGCCGGGCTCCCCGATGGACTCGGCGGCCACCACCCCCACGGACTCCCCAATGGAGACGGGCCGGGCCATGGAGAGGTCGTAGCCGTAGCACCTCTGGCACACCCCGTAGCGGGTCTGGCAGGTGAGGGGGCTCCGCACCGGCACCTCCCGCACCTCCCCCGCCTCCGCCGCCTTGATGAGGAAGTGGACGTCCTCGAGGGTCAGGTACCGCCCCTCCTCCAGCCTCCGGCCCAGGGCCTCCACCTCCCGGGCCAAGGCCCGCCCGTAGAGGCCAGACTCAATGTCCGAGCGCTTCCTCAGGCGCTCCTTGCGGGTCACCTCGTCGGGCTGGAAGAGGGGGACGGAGATGTAGTTGGTGGTGCCGCAGTCCGCCTCCCGCACCACGATCTCGTGGGCCACGTCCACCAGCTTCCGGGTGAGGTAGCCGGAGTCGGCGGTGCGAAGCGCGGTGTCCGCTCCGCCCTTCCTGGCCCCGTGGCTACTGATGAAGTACTCCAGCACCGTGAGGCCCTCGCGGAAGGAGGAGCGCACGGGCACCTCAAAGGTCTCGCCCGAGGGCTTTTGCATCAGACCCCGCATGCCGCAGAGCTGGCGGATCTGCTGCGGGTTACCCCGGGCCCCGGACTGGGCCATCACGTAGAGGGGGTTGAAGGGGTAGTTCTCCTCAAAGTTCCTGAAGACCGCTTGGGTGACCTTTTCCGTGGTCTCCGTCCAGAGCTGGATGACCTGGTCGTAGCGCTCCCGCTCGGTGAGGAAGCCCATCTCGTAGGCCTGCTCAATCTGCCTTAGCTTCCGGTCGGCCTCCTCTAGGTACGCTTGCTTCTCGGCCGGGATCACGGCATCGTCAATGCCGATGGTGATGCCGCTGGTGGTGGAGAGGGTGAAGCCGTAGTACTTGAGGGCGTCCAGGAGGCGGGCGGTTTTCTCCATCCCCAGGCGCAGGAAGGCCTGGTAGACCAGGTCCTTGAGGGAGTTCTTCTCCTGGGGGACGTCCATCTGGATGAGCTCCTGGGCCACCTTCTCGTCCCCCACGGCCTCGCCCACGATGCGGGCGAAGAGGATGCGGCCCGGGCTTGTCTCCAGGCGCTGGCCCAGGTAGCGCACGGTGACCACGTCCTGGAGGTCCAAAAGCCCCTGGGCCACCGCCAGAAGGGCCTCGTCGGGGTTGGCGAAGACGAACTTGAGGCGGCCCACGCTGGTCTCCTTGCCCGCCACCAAGATGGGGGCGTTCAGGGCCACCTCGCCCCTTTCGTGGGCCTTTAGGGCCTCCTCAGGCGTGGCGAAGGCCATGCCAGCCCCCTTCTTCTCCCGCCGCACCTGGGTGATGTAGTAAAGCCCCAGGATGATGTCCCGGCTGGGCTTGGCGATGGGCTCGCCCGAGGCCGGGGAGAGGAGGTTGTGGGCGGAGAGCATCTGGATGCGGGCCTCGGCCTGGGCAAAGGAGGAGAGGGGGACGTGCACCGCCATCTGGTCCCCGTCAAAGTCGGCGTTGAAGGCCTCGCAGACCAGGGGGTGGAGCTGGATGGACTGCCCCTCCACCAAGACGGGCTGGAAGGCCTGGATCCCCAGGCGGTGGAGGGTGGGGGCCCGGTTCAGGAGGACCACCTTGCCGTGGATCACCTCCTCCAGGGCGTCCCAGACCTCGTCCTTGATGTCCCGCTGGCGCTCCAGCATCCGCCGCGCATTCTTGACGTTGGGGGCGATGCCCTTCTCCTCCATCTTCTTAAGGAGGAAGGGCTTGAAGAGCTCCAGGGCCATGCGCTTGGGCAGGCCGCACTGGTGGAGCTTGAGCTGGGGGCCCACCACGATCACGCTCCGGCCCGAGTAGTCCACCCGCTTGCCCAAAAGGTTCTGGCGGAAGCGTCCCTGCTTGCCGGAGAGGACGTCGGTGAGGCTCCTCAAGGGGCGCTCGGAGCCGGGGTTGGTCACGGGGCTTCCCCGGCGGCCGTTATCTATGACCGCGTCCACCGCCTCCTGGAGCATGCGCTTCTCGTTGCGGATGATGATCTCCGGGGCCCCTTGGGCCAGGAGTTTCTTCAGGCGGTTGTTGCGGTTGATGAGGCGGCGGTAGAGGTCGTTGAGGTCCGAGGTGGCGAACCGCCCCCCGTCCACCTGCACCATGGGCCTGAGGTCCGGCGGCAGGACGGGGACGGCCTCCAGGACCATCCACTCCGGGCGGTTGCCGGAGTCCAGGAAGGCCCGCACCACCTCCAGGCGCTTCCTGGCCTTGGCCCTCCGGGCCCGGGAGGGGTGCTTCATCTCCTCCAGGAGCTCCGCCTCCAGCTTTTCCAGGTCCAGCTCCTTGAGGAGCTCCTGGATGGCCTCGGCCCCCATGCGGGCGTCTATGTCGTAGGACTCCACCACCCGCACCGCGCCCCGGACGAGGTCCACCTCCACCCGGCCGTAGATCTCGCTCTTGACCTTGCCGCCGTCGGCCAGCACGTCCCCCGGGGCCACCCGGTCCCCGGTGGTCACCTCCACGTCGTCCGCAAAGGGGTAGACCCGGGCCTTGACCACCAGGAGGCTGGCGGGCTCGTGCAGGTGGACCACCCCCTCGGCCTCGGCGATGACCTCCTCCTCGGGGTCAATGGCGGCCACGATCTTCTCCCCGGCCTGGACCCTGCCCCCCTCGGGCACGATGACGTTCATGTGGGGGGCGATGCGGTAGTCCTTGGGCTCGGTCCACTCCAGGAAGAAGGTGAGGTGGACGGTCTCCCCCTCTTCCTCCGCCTCCACCTCCTTGGCCGTCATGTTCCGGGGCAGGCGCAAAAGCCCCTTCCCCTCCGCCAGGGGCTGGCCCACCTCCACGATCTCCCCCTGGACCACCAAAGGGGTCAGGCCCACGGGCAGGAAGTAGCGGGCCACCACCTGGTCCTCCTGGCGCAGGTAGAGGAGGTGGCCTTCGGGAAGCTCCTTAAGCTCCACCACGCCGGCCTCCTCTGCCCGGAAGAGGTAGGGCTCAGATAGCTCCGCCAGCACCTCCCCGGGCCGGTAGCCCTCCTTCTCCACCCAGGCCACAAGGGGAACCCTGAGGGCGGCCCGCTCCTTCCTCAGGTAGTCCACCCGCACCCGGCGGGGAAAGCGGTAAAGGGCCACCCCGTCCATGCGGCTCACCACCCCGGGGGCGAGCTCCTGGCCCTTCACCACCTCCTCCCCGTCCTTGACCAGGGCGTCCACCCCGGCGGGCAGGGGGTAGGTCTCCTGCTTGCCAAAGCGGAGCTCCCGGTACTCCTCGTCGGTGAGGAGCTGGCGCTTCTCCACGGGCACCCCGTCCAGGATCGCCCCCTTGGGGTCCAGGACGATGTACTTGTTGAAGTAGAGGACCTGCTCCAGCTCGGTGGCGGAAAGGTCCAGAAGGGTGCCGATCTTGGAGGGCACATCCTTCACGAACCAGATGTGGGCGGCGGGGGTGGCCAGCTCAATGTGGCCCATGCGGTAGCGGCGGACGATGCTCTTGGTCACCTCCACCCCGCAGCGCTCGCACACCTTGCCCTCAAAGCGCTGGCGCTTGTACTTGCCGCAGGCGCACTCGTAGTCCTTGATGGGACCGAAGATGCGCTCGTCAAAGAGCCCGTCCCGCTCGGGCTTCAGGGTGCGGTAGTTGATGGTCTCAGGCTTCTCCACCTCCCCGTAGCTCCAGGAGCGGATCCTCTCCGGGGAGGCCAGGGCGATGCGGACCTTGCGGACTTCCTTTCTCATCTTTCCTCCAGCTTGCGAATCTCTGGCTCACCTCTTGGAGGCCAGGCCCTCAAAGATGTCCACGGGGTTGTCCCTCTCGTCCAGGGTCTGCACGTCCAGGCCCAGGGCCTGGAGCTCCTTCACCAGCACCCGGAAGGACTCGGGCACGCTGGGCTCGGGCACATCCTCGCCCTTGATGATGGCCTCGTAGGCGGCGTTCCGGCCCTCTATGTCGTCGGACTTCAGGGTGAGCATCTCCTGCAGGGTGTGGGCGGCCCCGTAGGCCTCGAGGGCCCACACCTCCATCTCCCCGAAGCGCTGGCCGCCGAACTGGGCCTTGCCCCCCAGGGGCTGCTGGGTGATGAGGGAGTAGGGACCGGTGGAGCGGGCGTGCATCTTGTCCTCCACCATGTGGTAGAGCTTCATGATGAACATCTGCCCCACCACGATGGGCCCCTCAAAGGGCTCCCCCGTGCGGCCATCGTAGAGGACCACCTTGCCCTGGATGAAGAGCTCCTTGAGCTGCTCCTCGGGGCTCTTGTCCGGGCTCACCAGGCCCAGCTTCTCCGCCCGGGCCAGGACCTCCTTCTCCCGCTTGTCCACCCCGAAGCCCTCCCCTTGCCGCTTGCCGAAGTAGAGGTCAAAGGCCTCGGCCAGGAGGGCCTTGATCTCGGGCTCGGTGGCCCCGTCAAACACGGGGGAGATGTAGCGCTGGGAAAGGAAGTAGCCCGCCAGGCCCAGGTGGGTCTCCAGGATCTGGCCCAGGTTCATCCGGCTGGGCACGCCCAAGGGGTTGAGGAGGATGTCCACGGGGGTGCCGTCGGGCAGGTGGGGCATGTCCTCCACGGGGAGGATCTTGGCCACCACCCCCTTGTTCCCGTGGCGGTTGGCCAGCTTGTCCCCCACCTGGAGCTTGCGCTTCTGGGCCACGAAGACCCGGACCACCTCCCGCACCCCGGGCTTGAGTTCCACCCCGGGGTCGCCCCGCCTAAGACGCAGGCGGCCCACCACGATCCCCCCTTCCCCGGGGGGGACCCTGAGGGAGGTATCCTTCACGTCCTTGGCCTTCTCCCCGAAGATGGAGCGCAGGAGGCGCTCCTCGGGGGAGGGCTCCTGCTCCCCCTTGAAGCTGGTGCGGCCCACCAGGATGTCCCCGGGCTTCACCTCGGCCCCGATGCGCACGATGCCCTCCTCGTCCAGGTCGCGCAGGGCGGCCTCGGAGAGGTGGGGGATGTCCCGGGTGATGCGCTCGGGACCCAGCTTGGTGTCCCGGGCCTCAATCTCGTAGCGCTCAATGTGGATGGAGGTGTAGAAGTCCCGCTTGAGGAGTTCCTCGCTGATGACGATGGCGTCCTCAAAGTTGTAGCCGTCAAAGGGCATGATGGCCACCAGGACGTTCTGTCCCAGGGCCAAAAAGCCCTCCTCGGAGGCGGGGCCGTCCGCCAGGAGGTCCCCCTTCTTCACCCGCTGGCCCACCCTAACCCGGGGGCGCTGGTCCAAGGCGGTGCCCTGGTTGGAGCGGGCGAAGCGGCGCAAGGGGTACTCCACCAGGCGGCCGTCCCCGTAGCGCACGGCGATGCGGGTGCCGTCCACCCTCACCACCTCCCCCTCCCCCTCGGCGTAAAGGGCGGCCAGGGAGTCCCGCACCACCCGCTCCTCCAGGCCCGTCATGACCACGGGGGCCTGGGCCCGGATGAGGGGCACGGCCTGGGTCTGCATGTTGGAACCCATGAGGGCCCGGTTGGCGTCGTCGTGTTCCAGGAAGGGGATGAGGTTGGTGTTCACGGAGAAGACCTGCTTGGGGGAGACGTCCATGAACTCCACCTCCTCCGGGGTGACGATCACCGGCTCCCCCCGGCGCCGGGCCACCACCCGGTCGGCGGCGATGCGGTCCCCCTCGAGGGGGGTGTTGGCCTGGGCGATGGTGTAGCGGTCCTCCTCGGAGGCGGTCATGTAGACCACCTCCTCGGTGACCACCCCGTTCCTCACCCGGCGGTAGGGGGTGCGGATGAAGCCCAGGGCATCCACCCGGGCGTAGGCGGCCAGGGAGGTGATCAGGCCGATGTTGGCCCCTTCCGGGGTCTCCACCGGGCAGATGCGCCCGTAGTGGGTGCGGTGCACGTCGCGCACGTCAAACCCCGCCCGCTCCCGGGTGAGGCCCCCGGGGCCCAGGGCGGAGATGCGCCTTTTGTGCCTTAGGGAGGAGAGGGGGTTGGTCTCGTCCTTGAACTGGGAGAGCTGGCTCCGGCTGAAGAACTCCCGGAGGGCGGCCTCCAGAGGGCGGCTATTCACCAGCTTGGCGGGGGTCAGGGTGTCGGCGGAGCCCATGAGCATGCGCTCCCGCACTCCCCGGGCGAGGCGGGAGAGCCCCACCCGGAACTGGTCCGCCATGAGCTCGCCCACGGTGCGGATGCGGCGGTTGCCCAGGTGATCGATGTCGTCCACCTCGTACCCGGGGACCCCGGCGGTGAGGGCGAAGAGGTAGCGCAAGGTGGGCAAAAAGACCTCGTCCTTGAACTCCCCGTCCTCAAAGCGGATCAGGGTGCGCCCCATGAGGCCGATGCCCAGCTTCTCCTCCGCCTTGTAGCGGCCCGCCTCTCCCAGGTCATAGCGCTTGGGGTCGGCCAGGAGGCCGAAGAGGTAGGCCAGGGCCTTGTCCTTCTTGGGGGGGTCCCCCGGGCGGAGGAGGGTGAAGAGGCGGACCATAGCCTCCTCAGGGCGCATGGCGAAAACCGCCTCGTCCAGAAGGCCCTGGACCAGGTCCCCGTAGGCGGAAAGCTCCCGCACCAGGGTCTCCTGGTCGTAGCCCAGGACCCTAAGGAGCAGAACCAGGGGGAACTTGCGCTTGTTGACCTTCATGGTCACCACCCCGTTCTGCTCCACCTCCAGGTCAATCCAGGGCCCGCGCTTGGGCAGGGGGATGATGCTGGCGATGTACCGCCCGGGGCGGGCAGGGTCGGGGGTGAAGTACACCCCGGGGGAGCGGTGGATCTGGGAAACGATGACCCGGTCGGCCCCGTTGATGATGAAGGAGCCGTCCTCGGTCATCAGGGGAAGGTGGCCCAGGAAGACCTCGTCCTCCTTGATGAGGCCCGTGTCCTTGTGGATGAGCTGCAAGCGGGCGTAAAGGGGGGCCTGGTAGGTGAGGTCCTTCTCCCGGCACTCGTCCTGGGAGAAGGGGGGATCGCCGATGCGGTACTCCAAGAAGTCCAGGACCAGGCCGCCCTTGCCCCTATCCCCCTCCTCCACGGGGAAGGTCTCCTTAAAGGCGGCCTGGATGCCGGCGTTTTCCCGCCTATCGGGTGGGATGTCCGCCTGGAGGGCCTTTTTATAGGACTCCACCTGGATTTCCGTAAGGGGAGGAAGGGGAATGACCTCTCGGATGCGACCGAACCGCTTAATCTCCATGCGTCACCTCTAAGGGAAAGCGGGCCGCCCGAGGTAAGCTAACAGGGTTCTTCCGCAAGGGGTCCCCCTTGCGGCGGCTGGCTCTTACCGTGCTCCCTTGGCCCGACCAAAGAGCACAAACCTTAGCCTATATGGCTCTGCCTCGTCCCGTCAAGCCCAACGCCGAAAACCCCTCTCCTAGCGCTCCACCTCCACCTTGATTTTATAGTTGCCCCGCCGGGTCTCGCCAAGGACCTCTAAAAGCCTCAGGCTCCCGAGGCCCTCGGCCAAAAGGACATCCCCAGGGGCCATCTCCTCCTTGGGGGAGGCCACCTTGCCCTTGAGGCGCACCTTCCCCGCCTTCACGCCTTGGACGAAGTAGGTGCGGGAAACGCCGAAGCCCTTGGCCCCCACGGCGTCCACCCTGAGGGAGGGGACCACCAGGGTACGCACCCTCTCCTTAGAGGGCCTCAGGGCCCCTTCGGGAGGGGGAAGGAGGGCAAGGCCTGCCCCCTCCAAAGCCTTCCTCCCCTGGGGCAGAAGGGCCACCAGGAAGCCCTCCTCATAAGGCTCCACATCCCCCAGGGCCTCCCCCAGGTCAGGGGGCTCCTTTTCCACGTAGAAGACCTCCACGGGGTCGTGGACCGAGGGGATTTCCGGCGGGTACAGCACGGCCACTTTCCGCTCCGCCAGGGCAAAGCCCCCGAAGAAGGCCACCTTGAGGCCCTCCTTCTGGGCCAGGCCTTCCAGCTCCGCCTGCTCCTCCGGGGAGAGGAAGCCCGTCTGCACCACCCGGCCGCCCCGGGCCCGCTTGAAGTAGGCCAGTAGGTCCGCCATCACCCTTCCCTAAGGGCGAAGCTCAGCGTGGCCCTGGCCCTTTCCTCCCCTTCCACCAAGGCCCGCACGGCCACCTTGCCCAAGCCCCTCCGGAAGAAGAGGAGCTCCCCCTCCAGAATCAGGGTGTCCCCGGGAACCACGGGCTTCTTGAAGCGGGCCTCCTCCACCCCCACCAGGAAAACCAGACCCCCCGGGGCCACCCCCGGCTGGCGGGCCAGGGTGCCCACCGCCGCCTGGGCCATGGCCTCCAGGATCAAGACCCCCGGCATGATGGGGTAGCCGGGGAAGTGCCCCTGGAAGTGGGGCTCGTTGAAGGTGACGTTCTTTAGGGCGCGGAAGCGCTTCTCGTCCGCCTCGAGGACCCGGTCAATGAGGAGGAAGGGGTAGCGGTGGGGAAGGAGGTTGAGGATCTCCCCGATCTCCACGGCCTCACCTCTTCAGGACATCGTCCGAGGAGAGGATGGTGTCCTCCAGGACGTGGAGCATCTCCAGGGCCTTGCCCGTGCCCAGGGCCACCGCCTCAACGGGGTTCTCCGCCACCACCACCGGCACCCCCGTGGCCTCCTGCAGGGCGATGTCCAGGTTCCGGAGGAGGGCCCCGCCCCCGGTGAGGAGGATGCCCCGCTCGTAGATGTCCGAGGCCAGCTCCGGGGGCGTAGTCTCCAGGACCGACTTCACCCCCTGGAAGATCTTGTCCAGGGGCTCCTTCAGGGCCTCGGCCACGTCCTCCGCGGGGATCTCGGCGGTGCGGGGAAGGCCGGTGAGGAGGTCCCGACCCCGCACCTCCGCCACCTCCCTCTCCTCCCCGGGCAGGATCTTGGCCCGGCCCAGCTGGATCTTGAGCTCCTCGGCGGTGCGCTCCCCGATGAGGAGGTTGTGCTTCTGGCGGATGTAGCGGATGATGGCCTGGTCCATCTCGTTGCCCGCGATCCTCAGGCTCTCCGAGCGCACAATCCCCCCCAAGGAGATGACGGCGATGTCGGTGGAGCCGCCCCCGATATCCACCACCATGCTCCCCGTGGGCTCGGCCACGTGGATCCCCGCCCCGATGGCCGCGGCCAGGGGCTCCTCTATGAGGTAGACCTTTTGCGCCCAAGCGGAAACCGCCTGCACCACCGCCCGCCTCTCCACGTCCGTGACCCCGGAAGGCACCCCCACCATAACCCGGGGCTTGAAGAAGCGGCTTAAGGGGGAGAGGACCTTCTGCAGGAAGAGGATGAGCATGCGCTCGGTGAGGGCGTAGTCGGCGATGACCCCGTCCTTAAGGGGCCGCACGGCCACGATGTTGCCGGGGGTGCGGCCCAGCATGCGGTAAGCCTCGGCCCCCACCGCCTTCACCTCCTTTTTGCCCTGCACCACGGCGATCACCGAGGGCTCCCGCAGAACGATGCCCTTCCCCCGCACGTAAATGAGGACGCTGGCCGTCCCCAGGTCAATCCCGATGTCCTCGCCTTTAAGCATATCGCCTCACTTCACCTAGCGTACTCCACCACCCGGGTTTCCCGCACCACGGTCACCTGCACCTGGCCGGGGTAGTTCATCTCCCGCTCAATGCGGCCCGCGATCTCCCGGGCCAGGAGGGTGGCCTTGGCGTCGGTGATCCTGTCGGGCTTGACGATGACCCGGACCTCCCGGCCCGCCTGGACGGCGAAGGCCGTCTCCACCCCGGGAAAGGAAAGAGCGATGCGCTCCAGGGCCTCGAGGCGCTGCAAATACTCCTCCAGGCTCTCCCTTCTGGCCCCGGGCCGGGCGGCGGAGAGGGCATCGGCGGCGGCCACCAGGACGGCGTAGACGGTCTCGGCGTTCTCCGGGTCGTGGTGGTGGGCGATCCCGTCTATGACCTCATGGGGCTCGCCGAAGCGGCGGGCGAGGGCGATGCCGATCTCCACGTGGCTTCCCTCCACCTCCCGGTCCACGCTCTTGCCGATGTCGTGGAGAAGCCCCGCCCTGCGGGCGAGCCCGGCGTCCAGACCCAGCTCCGCGGCCATGATCCCGGTGAGGTGGGCCACCTGGACCGAGTGCTTGAGGACGTTCTGGCCGTAGCTGGAGCGGAAGTGGAGCCTGCCCAAGAGTTGCACCAAGCCCGGCTTCAGGCCCACCACCCCGGCCTCGAGGGCCGCCTCCTCCCCCCTTTCGTAGATGAAGGTCTTCATCTCCTGCTTGGCCTTCTCCACCACCTCCTCTATGCGGCTTGGGTGGATGCGCCCGTCCTTGAGGAGCTCCTCCAGGGCCATGCGGGCGATCTCCCGCCGCACGGGGTTGAAGGAGGAGAGGAGGACCGCCTCCGGGGTGTCGTCAATGATCAGGTCCACTCCCGTCAGGGCCTCAAAGGTGCGGATGTTCCGCCCCTCCCGGCCGATGATCCGTCCCTTCATGGCGTCTGTGGGGATGGGGACCACGGAGACCGCCAGCTGGGCCGCCGTCTCCGAGGCCTGGCGCTGCATGGCCTGGGCCAGGATCTTCTGGGCCTCGCGCCTCGCCTCCACCCGGGCCCTTTCCAAAGCGGCCCGCACCCGGGCCGCCTTTTCCTCCTCCAGCTCCCGGTCCAGCCTCTCCAGGATGAGCCTCCTGGCCTCCTCCCGGGAAAGACCCGCCACCTGGTAGAGCCGCTCTTCTATCCCCTTCTCCCGCTCAACCAGTTCGGCTTCCCTGGCCTTCAGGGCCTCCTCGAGGGCGTCCAGCCTGAGGGCCCGGGCGTCCAGGGCCTCGCCCCTTTTGGAAAGCCTCTCCGCCTCGCGGCGGAGCTCCTCCCGCTCCTCCTTGAGGCGCTCCCGCTCCCCCTTGAGCTCCTCCCCCAGGGCCTTGAGCCGCTCCCTTTCCGCCCTAACCTCCTCCCGCTCGGCCCTTAGGCGCTCCTCGGCCTCGGCCAGGCGCCTCCCTGCCTCCTTCTCCAGAGCCTCGGCCCGGGCCCGGGCCTCCCTTTCCACCTCCTGGCGGAGGGCCTCCGCCTCCCTCCGGATGGCCTTGGCCTCCTCCCGGGCGGCCTCCAGGATCTCCTTGGCCTCCTTGCGGGCGGCCTCCAGGGCCGCCTTGGCCTCTTCCCGCGCCGCCTCGAGGATCTCCCGGGCCTCCCCTCGCGCCTGGTCCTCTCCCTTACGCCGGAGGAGGAGAGCCCCAAGGAGGACCAGGACCAGCAGCACAAGCACCAGGTCCAGAAGGGTCATCTACTCCCCCTCTTCCTCGCTGGCGGAAAGCACCACCTCGCCCGCCCGTTCCAGCACCTTGGCGCGAATCTCCTCCCGGAGCTCGGGGCGCTCCCTCAGGTACTCGGCCGCCTTCTCCTTGCCCTGGCCCAGGCGGTGCTCCCCGTAGGAGAACCAGGAGCCGGCCTTCTCAATGACGTTTGCGGCCACCGCCACGTTGACCAGGTCCATGATGGGGTCCAGACCCTTGCCGAAGTAGATCTCCAGCTCGGCCTCGCGGAAAGGAGGGGCCAGCTTGTTCTTCACCACCTTGACCTTGACCTTGATCCCCACGGCCTCGTTGCCCACCTTGATGGGCTGGCCGCTTTTGCGCACATCCAGGCGCACGCTGGAGTAGAACTTGAGGGCCCTTCCCCCCGGGGTGGTCTCGGGGTTGCCGTACATGACCCCCACCTTCTCCCGCACCTGGTTGATGAAGATGGCGGCGGTGTTGCTCTTGGAGAGGACAGCGGTGAGCTTCCTCAGGGCCTGGCTCATGAGCCGGGCCTGGAGGCCCACGTGGGCATCCCCCATCTCCCCCTCAATCTCCGCCTTGGGCACCAGGGCGGCCACGGAGTCCACCACGATCACGTCCACCGCCCCCGAGCGGGCCAGGAGCTCCACGATCTCCAGGGCCTGCTCCCCGGTGTCCGGCTGGGAAACCAGGAGGTCCTCCACCTTGACCCCCAGCTTCCCCGCATAAAGGGGATCCAGGGCGTGCTCCGCGTCCACAAAGGCCGCCACCCCGCCCTGCTTCTGGGCCTGGGCGATGATGGTGAGGGCCAGGGTGGTCTTCCCCCCCGATTCCGGCCCGTAGATCTCCGTGACCCGCCCCCGGGGAATGCCCCCGATGCCCAGGGCCAGGTCCAGGCCCAAGGAGCCCGTGGGGATCACGTCCACCTGGAGCTTGGGCATCTCCCCCAGGCGCATGACCGCGCCCTTGCCGAACTCCTTCTCAATGGTCTTCAGCGCGTTCTCTAAGGCCTTCTTCTTGTTCTCGTCCATGATCACCTCGCAAAGGAAATTTCTCCAGAATCGTGTAAACGGGTCCCCGGGGTTTGAGCTCTGAGCGCACCAGGGCGAACTCGGACACGGGCCAGCTGAGGCCGAAGACCAGCGGGGGGACCCTGGGGGCAGGGGCCTTGCGCCGGGCCAGGGTGATGTGGGGCTTGAAGGCCCTCTCCCCCTCCGCCTCCAAGGCCTCCTCCCCCAGAATCTCCTTCACCCCCTCCCGCAGGCCCTGGGCCAGGAGGGAAAACCCCTCCCCCTCGGCCTTGGCGAACCAGACCCTGGGCGCGCCCTCGTTGGGGAAGTAGCCGGTGCCCCGCAAGGAGGCGGTGAAGGGGGGCACCTTCCGTCCCAGGCGGTGGCCCAGGGCGATCAGGTCCTCGAGGTCCCCTTCAGGCCTTTCCCCCAGGAAGAGGAGGGTGAGGTGGAGCTGGTGGGGGGGGACCTCCTTCCAGCCCTTGTAGCGGGAAACCTTTTCCTGGGCGGCCACCAGGGCCCGCCTCACGTCCTCGGGTAGGAAAACCGCGTAGAAAAGCCTCATGTCACCAGGAGGGCTAAGGCGGCGTACACGCTCCGAAGCCTCACCGCCTCCCGGTCCCCGGGGAAGCGGTACCGCCTGGCCTCCACCCCCTTGGGTCCGGCCAGGGCCACGTAGACCGTGCCCACAGCCTCCCCTTCCAGGGGGTCCGGCCCCGCCACGCCCGTGGTGGAAAGGGCGTAGGTGGACCCGAAAAGCGCCCGGGCGGCCTCCGCCATGGCCTTGGCCGTCTCGGCGGAGACCGTCTTGGCGAGGAGTTCCTCCGGCACACCGAAGCGGGCCTTGGCCCCTAGGGAATAGGATACCACGCCCCCCAGGAAGAAACGGCTGGCCCCGGGCACGCGGGTGATCTCCGCCCCCAAAAGCCCCCCGGTGAGGCTTTCCATGGTGGAAAGGGTGGCCCCCTCCAACTCCAGGCGCCTCTGCACCGCCTCGGCCAGGGTGAGCTCCCCTTCTCCCCAGACCTCCTTGATGAGCCTCTTCTTGATTTTCTCCGAGAGCTCGGCCACCAGGTCCTCCTGGCCCCGCACCACCACCTCCACCCCGTGGAGCTTGGGGTAGGTGCCCACCTCCACCGCCTCCCCCCGGAGGAAGAGATCCCCAAGCCGCTCCACGATCTCCGACTCCCCCACGCCCCAGGTCTTCAGCACCCGCTTGGCGTAGGCCCTTTTGGGCAGGGCCAGCCTGGGGAGCACCTCCTGCCACATGGGCCGCCACTCCGGGGGTGGACCCGGGAGGAGGACCAGGTCCTTGCCCGCTTTGCGCACCCACCAGCCGGGGGCGGTGCCGTGGGGGTTTTCCAGCCAGCGGGCCGAGGGGATCTTCAGGGCCTGTTTGCGGTTGGCCTCGGGCATGGGGCGGCCCCGGGCGCGGAAGAGGGCCTCAATCCGGGAAAGCACAGCCTCGTCCAGCTCCAAAGGCTCCCCCAGGGCCAGGGCCACCGCCTCCCGGGTCACGTCGTCGGGGGTGGGGCCCAGGCCCCCGGAGAGGACCAGGAGGCGGGCCCGCTCCCAGGCCTCGGCCACCTCCCGGGCCAGGGGGGGGATCTCGTCCACCACCCTCAGGGTCCTCTCCACCTTGAGGGCGTAGGCCTCGAGGCTTCTGGCGATCTCCGCGGTGTTGGTGTCCAGGGTCTCCCCGTGGATGAGCTCCGTGCCTACGCCGATGATCTCTGCCCGCTCCATAACGCCTCCTCAAAGGGATAGGCGAGGAGGAGGTACGCCCCCCCGCCCCCCGTCACCACCGTTCCCAAGGGCACCTCCTTGCGCACCAGCCCCAGGCCCAGATGGCCGAAGGGGGTTTCTTCCAGGCGCTTCACCGCCCCCACCCGCTTGCCCTCCAGGAAGAGCTCCCCCCTCTCCCCCGGCTCCAGGACCTCGAGGCCCACCAGGCGGTAGGGGACCTCCTTCCCCTCGGTGCGGGCCATGATCTCCTGGCCCACGTAGCACCCCTTGCCGTAGTCCACCAGGGGAAGAAGGCCCACGCTCTGGGGAAGCTCCCCGCGGATGTCCTCCAAAAGGGGAATCCCCTTGAGGAGGGCGTAGACGGGGAAGATCTCCGGAGGAAGCCCCCCTTCTCCCCTTTGGGCCACCTCCTCCCGGCCGTCGGTGTGAAGGAGGCGGAAGAGGGGAAGCTCCTCTAGCTCCACCTGGTCAAAGATGATGTAGCGCTCCAGGCGCGCCTTCAGGCCCATAAGGGTACCCCAAGGGGCCAGGAGAAAGCCCTCAGGGTGGGGAAAGAGGGTGGCGGCCTCCTCAATCTGGCCCTTATGGTTCAGGAAGAGGACCCCGGCGGGGCCCTGAAACCGCCCCAGGTCGCGGGTGGCCTGGCCCTGCAGGAAGCTGAAGGCATCGGGGCCCTTGAGGAGGAGAAGCCCGGGGAAGGCGAAGAACCCTTCTCCGGCCAGGGCTTTTTTCAAGGCGTCCTCCATGCTCCCCATTATTGACCAAAGGGTCAGCAAGGAGGAGAATGGCGGACGTGCGCTTTTTCCTAGGGGCCTTCCTCTCCCTTTTCCTGGTGGGCGTGGTGGTGGCCTTACCCGGGGCCGCCCTTCCCCACTGGCGGAAAGCCTTCGGGGTGGAGGAGGAGGTTTCCTGGTTCTTCGCCGCCCTCCTCCTGGGGCTTTTCCTGGGAATCCGCCTGGCCCAAGGGGAACGGCGCCACCCCCTCTTTCCCGGGGCCCTCCTCCTCCTGGCCCTGGCCTTGTTGGGGGTGGCCCTGGCCGAAAGCTTCCTTTGGGTGGTGGCCCTGGCCTTTTTCCTGGGTCTGGCGGAAGGGGTCATGAACGTGCACGGGAACAGCCTGGTGGGGGAGCTCTACCCCGAGCGCCGGGTGGAGCTGGTCAACCGGGTGAACGTGGGCTTCGGCCTGGGGGCGGTCTCCACCCCCTTGGCCCTCACCCTCCTGCCCTACGCCACCTTCCTCCTCCTGGCGGGCCTTTTGGCCCTCCTGGCCGCCCTTTTGGTCTGGGAGGCCCCGGCGGTGAAGAGCCTTCCCCGGGGAAGGGCCATGGGCCTCCTCCCCTTCCTCCTGGCCGTGGCCCTGTACACGGGCCTCGAGGGGGCCTTGGCCACCTGGAACCGGGTGTGGCTGGAGCGCCTGGGCCACGCCACGGCCACGGGCGGGGTCCTCCTCTCCCTTTACTGGCTCTTCCTGGCCCTGGGGAGGCTGTTTTTGGCCAGGCCGGTGGCGGAAAGACCCCTGGCCGCCCTGCGCGGCCTCCTCCTAGGGGTCCTTCTCCTCCTTCTCCTCAACCTCTTTCCCCCCACCGCCCTCCTCTTCCCCTTGGCGGGGTTTCTGCTGGGCCCCCTCTTCTCTACCCTCTTCGCCCTGGTCCAAACCCGCTTCGGCCACCGGGCCCTGGGGGGGCTCCTCTACGCCGGGGCGGCGGGGAGCACCCTGATCCCCGCCCTCTTCGCCCTCCTGCCCCTTCCAGGCATTCCCTTCGGGCTCCTCGGCCTCGCCCTGGGGCTCTTTCTCCTGGTAAGCGTTTTACAGAAGGATGCTTAGGGCCCTCCTCTTTGACCTGGACGGCACCCTGGCGGACACCGATCCCCTGCACCTTTTGGCCTGGCGGGAGGTCCTGAGGCCCTTTGGCCTTCCGTTGGATCCCCCCTTCTACCGGGAGCGCATCTCGGGAAGGCTCAACCCCGAGATCGTGCGGGACCTCCTGGGGCTGGAGGGGGAAGAAGCCCAGGGGCTTATAGAGGCCAAAGAAGCTCGCTTCCGGGAGCTGGCCCAAGGCCTTAAGCCCACGCCGGGGCTTAGGGAGCTCCTGGGCCTGGCGCAAGGGAAGGGCCTCCTTTGGGGCGTGGTCACCAACGCCCCCAAGGAGAATGCCCGCCACGTGCTGAAGGCTCTGGGACTGGACCCGCCCCTCCTGGTCCTGGCCGAGGAAGTGGGCCGGGGCAAGCCCGACCCCCTCCCCTACCGGGTGGCCCTGGAGCGTCTGGGGGTGGGGCCGGAGGAGGCCCTGGCCTTTGAGGACTCTCCCTCCGGGGTAAGGAGCGCCGTGGGGGCGGGGATTAGGACCTATGCCCTCCTCACGGGGCACGAGGAGAAGGCGCTTCTCAAAGCAGGGGCCCAAGGGACCCTGAAGGATTTCCGGGAAGCCCTAGGCCTCCTTTAGGGCGTACTTGAGGAAAGCCGCCTCGTCAAAGCGGGCCTCTACCAGGTCCTCCCAGTAGAGCCACCCCTCGCGGAAGGCGGGGAAGTCCAGAAATCCTCCCTCTGCCTTGAGGTGGAAGGCCAGCTCGTTGGGCTCCGTGACCCCCTGCTGGAAGGCGAGGAGGGCGGACTGGTAGGCCCCGAAACTGCTCTGGGCCTGGCTTCCCACCATGGCCCGTTTGCCCTTCTCCCGGGCCAGGGAGAGCATCTCCAGGGTCCAGGTGGCCCCGGTGCGGGCGGGCTTGAGGTTCAGGATGTCAAAGGTGTCCAGGAGAAGCTCCCGCCTGAGGTCCTTCGGGGTCATGGCGCTGTCGTCGGCGATGAGGGGGAGGACCTTCTTCTCCCTTAGCCGCCTCCTGGCCTCCACCTCCTCTATGGGCAGGGGCTCTTCCACGTAGAGGAGGCCAAGCTCCTTCCAGGCCTGGAGGTAGGCCTCCGCCTCCTTGGGGTTCAGGGCCTCGTTGGCATCGGCGTAGAGGTCCACCTCGGGGAAGGCCTCCTTGAGGCGCTGGATCCGCTCCGTGTCCCCCTTTAGGTCCCGCCCCACCTTGACCTTGAAGACCCGAACCCCCGCCTCGTAGGCCATGCGGGCGTCTTCCAGCACCTCTTCCTCGGAGGAGAGGCCCAGGATGTAGGCCACCCGCACCCGGTGCTTGGCGGGCTTCAAGACCCGGTAAAGCTCCTCCCCCTCGCTCCTAGCCCAGGCCTCCCAGAGGGCCAGGTCCAGGGCTCCTTTTAGGGCGTGGTTGCAGGGGAAGCTCTCCAGCACAGCGCGGATGGCCTCCTGGTCATCGGCCTCGAGGCCCAGAAGCTTAGGCCTCAGGTAGGCGAGCCCCCCAGCCACGCTTCCCCAGGTCTCCCCATAGATGGTGGGCCTGATGGCCACCTCAGCCCGGCCCAGGGAGCCCTCGGAAAGCTCCACCTCCAGAAGGGCGTGCTCCAGGGCCGCCATCTCCGAGGCCTTCCCCCAGCGCAAGGGGGTCTTCAAGGGAATGCGGAAAGGGATGAGGCGAAGCTCCTTTATGGTCGCCATAAGGCCCATTCTAGAAGCCCTGGCCCCGGAGAAACTCCCGAACCGCCCGAAGCTCCGCCTCCAGGTCCATAACCTCCGTGTCCAGGACCAGGGCCCGGGGGTGGCCCCTTAGGAGGCGCAGGGGGCCTTCCGGGTCATAGTTCTTCTTCTCCTCGGCCACGATCTTGAGCTTGGCCAAGACCTCCTCCACCGGGGCCAGGGCCAGGGCCTCGGCGAGCTCCTCCGGGGAGAGGACCCCCTGGGCGAGCTCATGGAGCCTCCCGGCCTCCTCCGGGGAGAGGGCCACCCGGTCAAAGGCGTCCTGGCGGGTGAGGAGGCGCTTTAAGCGGGTGATCTCCCGGGCCTGCAGGACCACGAAAAAGGCCTTGGGCAGGTGCTCCAGGGCAAAGGCCACCTCCTTCTCCCCCCTGAGGCCGTCAAAGAGGAGAAGGGGCTTGGGAACCACGTACCCCCGGTAGAGGACCTCGGCCACACCCCCCGGGAACTCTTCCCGGAAGCGCCGGGTGAGGCGGAAGCGCTCCTCCCGGGGAATGGGGGGCTTGGCCCCATAGCGGGGGAGGACGTAGCGGTCCACGAGCTCCCTGCGGTCGGGAAGCCGGGGCAGGTCCAGGGCCCTCGCCAGGGTGCTCTTCCCCACCCCCGTGAGGCCCACCAGGATGAGGAGGGGAGCCTCCCGGGCAGGAAGGAGGCCGGGAAGGGGGTCCAGGGCAAAAAGGGCGCTCACGGCCCCATGGTACCTGGTATGATAGCGGGGATATGAAGCGCCTTCTTGCCACCCTCGGCCTTCTCCTCGGCCTGGCCCTGGCCCAGGCCCCGGCCTACCCGGAGAACACCGCAGGCTTCGGCTATAGCCCCGACAAGGGCTTCTACCTGCAGGGGAGCCTGGTCCTGCCCGTGAGCCCCTTGGGGATAGATACCGGCCTGGACGCCCAGGTCCTCCTCTCCCAAAGCCCCGAAGTCCACACCCTCCTCAAGGCCAACCTCTTCCCGGGGCTGATCCTTGGGGACTTCTACACCTCCTTCGGCCTGGGCCTGGACCTCCGCTACCCCTTCGGGGTCCACCTGGGGCCCTTGGTGAGCCTCGAGGTCCCCGGCGGGGCCCTCTCCGGCTTCCTGGGCCTGGGGTACCAGGCGGGCTTCCACCTCGCCTGGGGGGCGGGCTTCCGCCTCTATCTGGAACCCTTGGCCCTGGAGATCTCCGCCTCGGACCGCTACCCCTTCCTCCTCGCCCTCCTCTACCTCTGGTAGCCCCGTGCGGCGGAAGCTTCCCCTCGCCCTCTTCTCCCTCCCGGCCCTCCTCACCCTAGGAGTCTTCGTCCTCTACCCCTTCTTGGACGTTATCCGCTTCTCCGCCTGGGACTGGTCCGGCCTCTCCGAGCCCAAACCGGTGGGCCTCAAGAACTACCAGGACCTCCTCCAGGACCCCGCCTTCTGGGGTAGCCTCTGGGTCACCCTGAAGTTCATGCTCCTGGCCCTGCCCCTCTTCGTGGGGCTCTCCTTGGCCCTGGCCGTGGCCCTGGAAGGGGCCCCTTACGAGCGCTTCGCCAAAAGCCTCCTTTTCCTCCCCGGCCTGGTGACCCTGGGTGGGGCCACCCTGAGCTGGTACACCCTCTTCACCCCCGAGTACGGGGCCCTGGCCCAGTTCCTCCCCATCCCCCCCTGGGACCGGGAGGGGTTCTGGGCCCTGGTCATGGTGGTCCTCTTCACCCTGTGGCGGCACCTGGGCTACGGGGTCCTGGTGGCCTCCGCCCGGCTCAAGGCCATCCCCAAGACCCTCCTCGAGGCCGCCTACGTGGACGGGGCGGGGCCATGGGAGGCCTTCCGCCACGTGGTCCTGCCCCTCATGCGCCCCGCGGTGCTCTTCCTGGTGGTGGTGGGGACCATCCTCTCCCTGCAGTCCTACGCCGCCGTCTTCCTCCTCACCCGGGGCGGGCCCTACGGGGCCACCCGGGTCCTGGGCTACTACCTCTACGAAACGGGGTTTGAGAACTTCCGCCTGGGCTACGCCGCGGCGGTCACCGTGGTCATCCTCCTCCTCACCCTCCTCTTCGCCTACGCCCAGCTCAGGCTCCTCCGTCACGGGGAGGAGTAGCGGTGGCGGGCCAGATCCCGCAGGTGCCCCTCAAAGTCGGTGTTCAGGAAGATCCTGCCCCTAGCGTGGAAGAAGTAGAGGTAAGGGCGGCCCTTTTCGTCGGTGCGTACGGGGTTGAGGACCGCCAGGAGGGCCGCCCGCCCGGGGTTGGCGATGGGCCCTGGGGGGAGGCCCCGGTAGCGGTAGGTGTTGTAGGGGGAGTCCACGGCGAAGTCCCCGGCGGGGCGGGAGAGCTCAGGGAGGCTTTTGCCCAAGGCGTAAGCCACGGTGGGGTCCGCCTGCAGGGGCATCTCCCTCTCTAGCCGGTTCAGGAAGACCCCGGCGATCTTGGGCATCTCCTCCTCCCTTCCCGCCTCCACCTGGACGATGGAGGCCAGGGTCACCCAGGCGTGGACGGAAAGCCCCCGCTCCTGCAAAAGCCTCCGCACCGGGGGGGTGAGCTCCGCCTCAAAGCGGCGGAGCATGGCCCGCACCACCTCCTCCGGGGTGGCCAGGAGGTCAAAGGTGTAGGTGGCGGGGAAGAGGTAGCCCTCTAAGGTCCTCCCCTCCACATAAGGGGGCTTCAAAGCCCCGGGGCCTTCCACCAGGCGCAGGAAGCCCTCCCCGTCCAGCCCCGCCCCGGAAAGCCTTCTGACGTAGTCCACCGCCCTTTCCCCCTCGGGGAAGGTGAGGGTCACGGCGAGGGGCCTCTTTTCCCCGGTGAGGGCCCGGGCCAGGCGGAAGGCCCCCTCCCCCTCGAGGCGGTAGACCCCGGGCACAAGGCGCCTTTCCCGGCCGGAGAAGCGGAGGTAGGCGGAAAAGAGGTAGGCGGAGCGGAGAAGCCCCGCCTCCTCCAGGATCCGGGCCGCATCCACCCCCTTCGCCCCCCTGGGGATGCGCACCACCGCCTCCTTCCCCGTGGGGCCCAAGAGCCAAAGGGCGTAGAGGAGGAGAAGGGCGAAGGTGAGGAAGAAAACCCAAACCCCCCGCCAAAGCCACGCCCTAGAGCCTTCGGGCAAGGTACCCCTCCAGAAGGACCACAGCGCTCATCTCGTCCAGCTTGCCCTTATCCCGCCGCACCCGCTTGGGAGCGTGCTGAAGGCGGGCCAGGGCCGCCTGGGTGGTGTAGCGCTCGTCCAAGAGTTCCACCTCCACCCCCCTCGCCCTCAAGGCCTCCACCAGGGGGAGGACCCGCCCCGCCTGGGCGCTTTCCCTCATATCCGTGCGCAGGGGAAGGCCCACGATGAGCTTGGATAGCCCCTCCCGGCGCACGAAGTCCAGAAGGGCCTCCACGTCCTCTTCCAGGCCCCGGCGCACCAGGTACCCCCGGCCGAAGGCAAAGGGAAGGCCTTCCTCCCCCACGGCCAGGCCGATCCGGGCCTCCCCCACGTCAAGCGCGCCCACCCGCATAGCGCACGCTTCGGTCCGCCAGGGCCACCCCCAGGTAGAGGAGGGTGATTCCCAGGGCCCGCCCCACCTCCTCCAGGCCCACCACCCCGAAGCGGTTCAGGGTACTGGTGGAGGCCAGGATGAGGGCGGCGAGGAAGATGAGGGCCGTGCCCTGAGCCCTCATGGGGTTCCTGCGCCAGAAGAGGAGGGTGGTGTAGAGGGCCACCCCCGCCAGGAGGAGCGTACCCAGGAGGTTGAAGGGGATGGTCCAGAGCCGGGGGGAGGTGAGGCTTGGGGGCGGGAAGGCGGCCCCGGAGGGGGTGTAGGGCTCGGGGAGCCGGGCGAAGTCCAGGGGGGCCGAGGCCACCAGATAAAAGCCGTAGAGGATCAAGGGGGAAAGGAGGAAAAGAAGCCCCCGGGCGGCCTTGGGGTTCAGGAGGGCCAGGCTCCCCAGGCCCAAAAAGGTCACCCCGTGCATGGCCCCGGTGAAGTACCAGAGGCGGTAGAGGAAGGGGTCCCAGGCCCCTAGGAGCCGGGAGACCAGCTCCGCGGACACCGCCAGGGCGAAGAAGAGAAGCCCCAGGCTGTAGAGGGCGTTGTGCAGCGAGGGCCGTTTCCGGTAGCGGCCAAAGGTGAGGGCGAAGAGGCCCCAGGAGAGGGCCACCGCCAAAGCGCTGAGGAGGATCATGCCCCTATTTTACGGGAGGAGCTCGGGGAGGACCGCCTTGGCCCGCTCGGGGTCCAACCCCCCGCCCTGGGCCAGGGCCCCCTTGCCCCCGCCCCGCCCCCCGGCCCGCTCGGTGAGGGCCTTGAAGAGGCTTCCCGCCTCGAGGCCCCTTTCCTGGGCCCTTTTAGAGAGCTTCAAGACCGCCTGCCCCCCGGAGAGGAGCAGGGCCACGTCCGCCCCCCGCCCCACCAGGTCGTCCGCCGCCTGGCGGAGAGCAGGGATGTCCAGGCCGGGAAGCTCCAGGGCGGCCCACTTGAGCCCCCCCTTTTCCGCCAAGGCCAGGCCTCCACCTCCCCCCAGGGTGGCCTGGACCAGGCGGGCCTTGAGGCCTTCCACCTCCTTCTCCTTGGCCTTGAGTTCGGCCAGGAGCTTAAAGAGGCGCTCCTCCAGGGAAGCCTCTCCCACCTCCAGGGCCTCCGCCAAAGCCTTGAGGCGGTCCAGGGCCCCCCGGGCGAAGCGGATGGCCCCCTCCCCGGTAACGGCCTCTATGCGGCGCACCCCGGCGGAGATCGCTTCCTCGCTCCTTATGAGGAAGGCCCCGATCTCCCCGGTGCGGCGCACGTGGGTGCCCCCGCAGAGCTCCTTGGACTCGAGGCCCTCCAAGGGGCTCCCCTCCACCCGCACCACCCGCACGATCTCCCCGTACTTCTCCCCGAAGAGGGCCATGGCCCCCTCTCTCCTCGCCTCCTCCAGGGGCAGGTAGCGCCAGGTGACGGGAAAGTCCGCCATGATCCAGCGGTTGACCAAGAGCTCTATGCGCTCAAGCTCCTCTGGTTTTAGGGGCTCGGGGTGGGTGAAGTCAAAGCGCAAGCGGTCCGGGGCCACCAGGCTTCCCGCCTGGCGCACGTGGGGGCCGAGGACGGCCCGCAAAGCGGCGTGGAGGAGGTGGGTGGCGGTGTGGTTCCTCTCGGTGTCCCTCCGCCTCGGGTCCACCACCGCCCGCACCCGCTCCCCCACCTTCAGGATTCCCTCTTCTACCCGGGCCTTGTGGAGGAAGATGCCCCGCTCGGTCTTCCCCGTGGTCTCCACCCTAGCCCTTCCCCTGGGCCACTCCAGGAAGCCAAAGTCCCCGATCTGCCCGCCCCCTTCCGCGTAAAAGGGAGTCCGGTCCAGGACCACCTGGACCTCGGTGCCGGGGCCCGCCTCGGAAAGGCTCTCGTCCCCCGCCAGGAGGGCCAGGACCTCGGCCTCGGCCTCCAGGGTGCCGTAGCCCAGGAACTCCGTGGCCCCCTTCTCAACGTAAAGCTCCTCCAGGACCTGGGCGCTCTTCTTGAAGATCTCCCGCTCAAAGGCCATGGCCGCCCGGGAGCGCTCCTGCTGGGCCTCCATGGCCTTCTTAAAGCCCTCGGTGTCCACGCCATAGCCCCTTTCGGCGGCGATCTCCACCGTGAGGTCCAGGGGGAAGCCGTAGGTGTCGTAGAGGCGGAAGGCCTCCTGCCCCGGGAGGACCTCCCCGGGCTTCAGGCCGGAAAGGAGGGCGTCCAGGCGCCTAAGGCCCCCCTCCAGGGTCTCCAGGAAGCGCTCCTCCTCGAGGCGGATCTGCTTCTCCACCACGGCCAGGTTCTCCCGCATCTCCGGGTAGAAGTCCCCGAGGAGCTCCGCCACCACCGGGGCCAGCCGGTGGAGGAAAGGCTCGGTGAGGCCCAGGAGGTAGCCGTGGCGCAGGGCCCGCCTGAGGAGGCGGCGGATCACGTATCCCCTCCCGGTGTTGGAGAAGGTGACCCCATCGGAAAGGGCCGCCACCACCGCCCGGATGTGGTCGGCGATGACCCGGTGGCTCACGCTCCTCTGGCCCTCATAAGGCCTGCCGCTAAAGAGGGCCACCCGCTCAAGGATGGGGTAGAAGGTGTCCGTGCGGTAGAAGTCCTCCACGTCCTGCAGGATGGCCGCCACCCGGTAGAGGCCCATGCCGGTGTCTATGTTCTTCTGGGGCAAAGGCTTCAGGATCCCGGGACCGGGGATGGGCCCCTGGCGGTCGTACTGGGCGAAGACCAGGTTCCAGATCTCCACGAACCGGTCCCCGCTCCCCGTGTTGGGGCCGGTTTCGTCGGGGGTGCCGAAGGCGGGGCCCCGGTCGTAAAAGATCTCCGAGCAGGGGCCGGAAGGCCCGTTGGGCCCGTGGGTGATGGCCCCGCCCGGCCAGTAGTTCTCCTCCTCCCCGAAGCGGCCGATCCTCTCCTCGGGCACCCCCACCAGGTCCCGCCAGAGGGCGTAGGCCTCGTCGTCGTCCTCGTAGACCGTGACCCAAAGGCGATTGGGGTCCAGTTTCAGGTGCTGGGTGAGGAACTCCCAGGCCCAGAGGATGGCCTCCTTCTTGAAGTAGTCCCCGAAGGAGAAGTTGCCCAGCATCTCAAAGAAGGTGTTGTGCCGCGCCGTGCGGCCCACGTTTTCCACGTCCCCCACCCGGAGGCATTTCTGGCAGGTGGTGATCCTGCGCCACTCCTTGCCTCCGAAGATGGGCTTGGCCCCTAGGAAGTAGGGCTTTAGAGGGGCCATGCCCGCGGAGGTGAAGAGGAGGGAGGGGTCATTTTCCGGGATGAGGCTGAAGGAGGGCAGCCGCAGGTGGCCCTTGCCCTCAAAGAAGGAGAGGTACTTCTCGCGGATCTCCGCCGTGCGCATGGCTTTGATTATAGGGTCTGGACCCACGAAGCGGGCGATCCGGACCCTGGCCTCGAGGGAGCAAGCCCGAACAGCCTCCCGGGCCTCCCCCCGGACCCGGAAGCCGCAGAGGGCGGCCTCCCGCACGCCGCTTGATGCCTTAAACTTAGCCCATGAAGGTTCAGATGCGCCGCTACACCCTGAAGGAAGGGGCCAGGGAGGCTTTCCAGAAGGTCTTTTTGGAGACCATCGTCCCCCTGCGCCGGGCCCTGGGCTTCCAGGTCCTCGGGGCCTACTGGCTCTCGGAGCGGGAGTTCTTGTGGTTCGTGGGCCACGAGAACTTTGAGGAGGCGGAAAAGGCCTACTACGAGCATCCCGAACGGCAAAAGGTGAGGCCCCAGGAGTTCCTGGAGGCGATAGACACCCGCTTCGTGGAACGCCTCTTGTAGCCCCGGCCACGCCAGAGCCCTCCCCCCGGGGTAAGCTTGGGGGGATGGAGGTCTTTCTCCTGGTCCTGCGCAACCTCATGGCCCGGCCCGTGCGGAGCCTGCTCACCCTCCTTGGGGTGGTGGTGGCCACCAGCAGCATGGTCCTCTTCCTTTCCTTCGGAGAGGGCCTGCGCAAGGCCCTCTTCCAGGAGCTCTCCCGGGTAGGGCCCGCCATCCAGGTGGTGCCCGAAGGCGTAGAGGGCTTCGGCTTTGGGGCTTTCCCCGAGATCACCCCGGAGAGCTTTCGCGCCCTGGAGGAGGCGGGGAAAAACCTGGGCGTAAGGGCCGTCATCCCCACCCTTTTCCTCACCCGGGGTGGGTTTGACCCCAGCACCAGCTTCTTCTTCCAGGGCCTGCCTGAAGGAACCGCCCCCGACCTCCTCTACCCCGGGACGAAGAGCAAGGAGGGCCGCCTCCTCCCCTCGGCAAGGGGCGCGGTGGTGGGGGCCAAGGTGGCCAAGCGAAGTGAACTGGGCCTGGGAAGCCCCCTGCGCCTCTCCCCCAGGGTGGAGCTTAGGGTGGAAGGGGTCCTGGAAGAAACCGGGGGGCTCGCCGACAACCTCATCTTCGTCCCCCTTCCCGCGCTGCAGGAGGTCCTGGGCACCAGGAACTACAGCACGGTGCTGGTGGCCCTGAACCCCGGGCAGAAGGCGGAGGAAGTGGCCCGGGCCCTGGAAGGGGCCGTCCCCGGCCTCAAGGCCCAGACCACGAGTGAGGTGATGCGCTTCGCCGAGAGGGCCTTGCGCATCAGCGACCTGGTGCGCTTTGGCATCAGCCTGGTGGCCCTCGTTGTGGGCGGGCTCCTCGTGGCCAACACCGTGATGATGTCCGTCTACGAGCGCATCCGCGAGTTCGGGGTCATGCGGGCCCTGGGGGCCAAACGGGGCTTCATCTTCCGCCTGGTCATCCTCGAGGCCCTCCTCCTCGCCCTCCTGGGGGGGGTTTTAGGCCTAGGGGTAGGAAGCCTAGCCTCCTCGGCCATCAACCTCTACACCGTGGACCAGGTGGGCCTGGCCCTCTCCGCCATCACCCCCAGGCTCGCCCTCTTCGCCCTGGGGGTGGCCCTAACCCTTGGCCTGCTGGCCGGTCTGCTTCCCGCCCACAACGCCAGCCGCATCCCGGTGGTGGAAGCCCTGGGGAGGGTGTAGATGCTCAGAGCCGAGAACCTGACCAAGCGCTACCGGCAAGGGGAGAAAGAGGTGGTGGCCCTCCAGGGCTTCACCTACGCCTTTCCCAAGGGGGCCACGGCGGTGGTGGGGCCTTCGGGCAGCGGAAAGACCACCCTCCTAAACCTTCTCGCTGGCTTTGACCTGCCCACGGAGGGCGGGGTCTTCCTGGGGGAAACCCCCCTCCACCGCCTCCCCGAGGACGAGCGGGCAGGCGTGCGCCTCAGGCACATGGGTTTCGTCTTCCAGCAGTGGAATCTAATCCCCACGCTCACCGCCCTGGAGAACGTGGCCTTTCCCCTCCTCCTTTCGGGCTGGCCCCAGGGGAAGCGCCAGAAGCGGGCAGCGGAGGTGCTGGAACAGGTGGGCCTGGCCCACCGCCTCCACCACCTGCCAAACCGCCTCTCCGGTGGGGAGCAACAAAGGGTGGCCCTGGCCCGGGCCCTGGCCCTGGACCCCGAGATCCTCTTCGCCGACGAGCCCACGGGCAACCTGGACGCCGAGAGCCGGGAGCAGGTGGCCGCCCTCCTCTTCGCCGCGGGGGAGGCCCGCACCCTGATCCTGGTTACCCACGACCTGGAGCTGGCCCAAAGGGCCGGGCGGATCCTCTACCTCAAGGGGGGGCGGCTCGTTCGGGAGGAGATCCTAAAGGTTCCTCAGGGCCAGAACCTCTAGGGCCTTCTCCCGGTTCCCGTTGCAGCTTATTCGCCTGGGGGCGGAAAGGAAGCGCACCGAATAACCCAGGCGCCGATAAAGCTCCACCACCCGCGGGGTGGCCTGATTGGATATCACCACAGGACCAGGGTGCTCGGCCAGCCACTCCGCCAGGTCCACCTGGTCCTCAAAGCGGAACCCCCCCGGACTGTACTCCGTGAACTCCACATCGTAAGGGGGGTCAGCGTAGACGAAATCCTCGGGGAGAAGAGACACCTGGCGAAAGTCCATGCAGGTGAACTCCCAGTTGCGGAAAGCTTGCTTGTAGGAAGAAAAGTCCCGCATGTAGGCAACGACCTTGTATTTACCGAAGGGAACGTTGAACTCGCCTTTGCGGTTGAAGCGGCAAAGACCGTTATAGCCCGTGCGGTTAAGGTAGTAGAAGAGTTCAGCGGCCTCTTGGGAGTCTGCCTGACCCTCCCGAATAAGCTGATTAAAACGTGCCCGGTAAGCGTAGTAGAGTTCCCGATCGTAGCGCATCTCCAGCTTCAGAACGAGCCCCCTCTTGAGCCAGCGGTAGAAGTTGATGAGGTGCGGATTGATATCGTTAAGAAGCGCCCTTTCCGGCATCAACCCCAGGGCCACGGCCAAGCCGCCAGCGAAAGGCTCCACTAGCCTCCGGTGGCGGTGGGGCCTATACATCTTTTCCAGATAGGGCACCAACCACCGCTTACCCCCCGCCCATTTGAGGGGAGGGTCCAGCCTCTTGGACGCAGGGTTGGGGAAAAGGGGGGTGATCATATTGGCCGTTAGCCCCTTCTTCTCCTGCGCACCGGCCTGCTTTCAAAGAACTCCCTTAGCCAGGCCTCCAAAAAAGACTCGTGTATGAAGCCCTCGGTGAGGGCCCAGCGGCGCATTTTGGGTCCAAACCCCGAGCCTCCCACCACAACCACAGAGTGCACGCCAAAGATCCGGTCCCTCCTGGCCTCCTCCGCCGCCCGGAAGAGCTTATCCTCAGCGCTACCGGAGGTGGACTGCCACTTGCACTCCAAAAAGAGATAAGGCCGGAGGTCCTCCTTTAGCAGAACCACCACATCCACCTTCCTGCCCTGCTCACGGATAGCGCTTCCGTGGGGGGACGGGTATTCCACCTCCACGTGGAAGCGCCCCTCGAGGCCAGCTTCCCGGATGATGCGCTCCACCGTTTCCCTAACCTTCTCCCTGAAAAGGTCGCCTGAGGACGGGGAGGTCATGCCTCCATCATACGGGGACATCTGGCCCAAGGGCCCTGTGGCACAATACCCCCCATGGGCAAGCGCATGGTGGTGGTGGGTGGGGTGGCGGGCGGGGCCTCCGCCGCCGCCAAGGCCAAGCGGGAAAACCCCGAGCTGGAGGTGGTGGTCTACGAGAAGTCCGGGTGGGTGTCCTACGGAGCCTGCGGCCTGCCCTACGTGCTTTCAGAAGAGATTCCCAATCTGGAAAAACTGGTGGCCCGCACCCCGGAGGAGTTCCGCAAGCAAGGGGTCCTGGTCCACACCCGCCATGAAGTGGTGGATGTGGATCCCGCCTCGAGGACCGTAACCGTCTTTGACCACAAGGAGGGGCGCACCTTCCAAGACCGGTACGATCACCTGGTCCTGGCCACGGGGGCCAGGCCCACCATCCCCCCCATTCCCGGTACGGAGCAGGAAGGGGTCTTCACCCTAAGAAGCATGGAGGACGGCCAAAGGCTCCTTGGGGCCCTCGAGGGGGCCAGGCGGGCCGCCATCCTGGGGGCGGGGTACATCGGCCTGGAGGTGGCCGAGGCCTTCCGCAAGCGGGGCCTGGAGGTCACCCTCCTGGAGGCCCGGGACCGGCCCCTCCCCCACTCTGACCCCGAGGTGGGCGCCCTCCTCAAGGAGGAGCTGGAGCGCCACGGGGTGGAGGTCTGGACCGGCGTCAGGGTAGAGGCCTTGCGGGGCCAGGGGCGGGTGGAGGCGGTGGAGACCTCGGAAGGGGTGGTGCCGGTGGACCTGGTCCTCTTGGCCACCGGCATCCGGCCCAACGTGGAGCTGGCCCAGGCCATGGGGGTGGCCCTGGGGCCCACGGGGGCCATCGCCACCGATGAAGGGATGCGCACCAACCTGGAAGGGGTCTACGCCGCCGGGGACGTGGCGGAGAGCTTCCACCAGGTCCTAAAGCGCCCCTACTGGCTCCCCCTGGGGGACGTGGCCAACAAGCACGGGCGCACCGCCGGGAGCGTCATCGCCGGGAAGGAGGCCCGCTTTCATGGAGTGGTGGGGACGGCCATCTTCAAGGCCTTTAGCCTGGCGGTGGCCACCACCGGCCTCTCCCTCGAGGCCGCCCGCAAGGAGGGGTACGCCGCCAAAAAGGTCTTCATCCAGAGTCGGGACGGCGCCCACTACTACCCGGGAAGCCAGCCCCTCTTTGTGGAGCTGGTCTACGAGGAGGGAACGGAACGGCTTCTGGGGGGTGCGGTGGTGGCCCACGGGCACGGGGCCCTGCGCATAGACGCCCTGGCCGCCCTTCTTTCCCAGGGCGGGACCGTGGAGGACCTCCTGGCCCTGGACCTGGCCTACGCCCCGCCCTATAGCCCCGTCTGGGACCCCCTCCTCATCGCCGCCCAGCAGGTGCGCTAAAGCGGTGTAGGCAAAGTCTGGGCACACCGCCCAACCGTGTGAAGCTCCGGGCCTTACACCCTACACCACAAGGGCCTCCACCCCCAGACTGGCCCTTGGAGGTGCCGGATGGAACCCTTGAGCATGCTGACCCCGGAGATGCGGCAAGAGGCGGAGGCCCTGAGGCGGGAATGGGCCACCAACCCCCGCTGGAAAGGGGTGAAGCGGGACTACCGCCCCGAGGACGTGGTGCGCCTCAGGCCCAGCGTCCTGGTGGAGCACACCCTGGCCAAGCGAGGGGCGGAAAGGCTCTGGCAGCTCCTCCACGAGCGCCCCTACATCCACACCTTCGGGGCCTACACCGGGGCCATGGCGGTGGAGATGGTGCGGGCTGGGCTGGAAGCCATCTACCTCTCCGGCTGGCAGGTGGCCGCCGACGCCAACCTGGCCTGGCAGACCTACCCCGACCAGTCCCTCTACCCCGTGAACTCCGTGCCCCAGATCGTGAGGCGCATCAACAACGCCCTCATGCGGGCGGACATGATTGAGCGCTCCGAGGGCAAGGTGACCCGGGACTGGTACGTGCCCATCGTGGCCGACGCCGAGGCGGGATTCGGCGGAGCCCTGAACGTCTTTGAGCTCACCAAGGCCATGATTGAGGCGGGGGCCGCGGGGATCCACTACGAGGACCAGCTGGCCTCGGAAAAGAAGTGCGGCCACCTGGGGGGGAAGGTCCTGGTGCCCACCGCCCAGCACATCCGCACCCTGCAGGCGGCCCGCCTGGCGGCGGACATCCTGGGGGTGCCCACGGTGATCATCGCCCGCACCGACGCCGAGGCCGCCACCCTCATCACCAGCGACATTGACGAGCGGGACAAGCCCTTCATCCTCAAGGGCGAGCGCACCCCCGAGGGCTTCTACCGGGTGAGAAATGGGATTGAGGCGGGGATCGCCCGGGCCCTGGCCTACGCCCCCTACGCCGACATCATCTGGATGGAGACCTCCAAGCCCGACCTGGAGGAGGCCAGAAAGTTCGCCGAGGCGGTGAAGCGGGAGTTCCCCGACAAGCTCCTCGCCTACAACCTCTCCCCCTCCTTCAACTGGAAGAAGTTCCTGGACGATGAGACCATCGCCAAGTTCAACCGGGAGCTGGGGGAGATGGGCTACAAGTTCCAGTTCATCACCCTGGCGGGCTGGCACACCCTGAACTACTACATCTGGGAGCTGGCCAAGGGGTACAAGGCCCGGGGCATGCCCGCCTTCGTGGAGATCCAGCAGAAGGAGTTCCTGGCCCAGGCCCAGGGCTTCACCGCGGTGAAGCACCAGCGGGAGGTGGGGGCGGGCTACTTTGACGAGGTGGTCCTGGCCCTCACCCAGGGGGAGGCCTCCACCCTGGCCCTCAAGGGCTCCACGGAAGAGGCCCAGTTCAACGAAGCCGTCCACTAGGCCAGAAAGCTCCCGCTCCCCGGAGTACTCCGGGGAGTTTTTCGTGTGCACAAAACCAGACAAAAGCTTTATAGTGTAAACGCGATGTCAGATGCGAATACACCCTGGCTCCGCTACCTAGAAGACCTCCGCCCCCACCTCAGGGGGCGGGACCACCGGGGCAAGAAGGGCTCCCTGCGTTGGCTCGAGGCCCTCATGGCCGAACGGGGCGGACGGGCGGGCACCGTGCGCAACATTCTCTACAAGGACCTGGGAAGCCCCGAGGAGAAGGAGCGCCTCTACAAGGTGATCGCCGACCTCTACCGGGAGGCGGGCCTGGAACCCCCATCCCCCCCGGCGGAGCTCTTTTTGGAGAGCGCTCGCAAGGTGCTGGGCCGGGACAAAAGGCGCATCTTCCGCCGCTTCCTCAAGGAGCTGGAGGCGGGGGGCAGGCCCCAGATGGTGGTGGTGGGCGGGCCCGCCACGGGGAAGGGGGTCCTCCTCTCCGCCCTAGGCCGGGCCCTCTCCGCCCTCCCGGGAAAGGAGCCCTTCCTCCTCAACCTGGGCGGGGAGCTGGCCCAGGCCCTGGTGCCCCTGGCGGAGACCCTGGGGGTGGCCGAGGAGGTGCGGGGGCTTCTGGCCCAGCTCTCCCCCACCCAGCCCTACGTGCTCCAGGGGGCCTTGCAGCAGGAGGCCCTCGCCCTTTTGGCCCAGGCCCTGAACCGGGAGGGGCGTCCCCTTCTCCTGCGGGCGGAGGCGGAGGGCACCCTGGAGGGCCTGCCCCTTAGAGGGGCAGACGGGGGAAAAAAGGGCCTGGCCGCCTGGTTGGAACCTTTTTTGAAAAAAATGCACATACCTTACCTGGCCGCCCTTTCCGAGCCCCCACCCACCCTTCCCTACCAACCCCTTTCTCCCCCGAGCCGGGAGGAGGCCCGCCGCTTCGTGCGGGAGAGGCTTCCCCACCTGCCCCCGGAGCGCCTGGAGGCCCTGGTGAACCGGGCAGGGCGCAACTTCGGGGAGCTTTCCCGCCTGGTCCTCCTGGAGGCCGCCAAGCACGACCCCAACACCCCCCTCCAGGACGACCCCGCCCTGAGGCCCCTCCTCCAGGCCCTTTCCGCCTTCAGCCCCGAGGCCGACCCCGCCTTCCCCCTGGAACTCTTGGAAAAGGCCCTGGGAAAACCCCTGGAAAGACTCTCCCATGCGGAGAGGGCGCTCCTGGACTGGGTAGGGGAGGGCCTGGTGCGCCCCGCCCTAAGGAGCCTCCTGCCGGAGGAGGTCCCCCGGGAGCTCCACCGCCTGGCCCTGGAATACTTCCCGCGGGAAAACCTCTTCCGCAAGCTCCACCACGCCCGCAAGGCGGGGGAAAGGCAAGTCATTCTGGAGCTTCTACACGAAGATCCCGCCCGCCTGGCCCTCCTGCCCGGCCTGTGGGAGGAGGCCCAAGGGTGGCCGGAAAAGGACCTCGAGGCCCTGGCCTCGGTGGTGGTGCGCTACCGGGCGGTCTTGGGCCAGTACGCCCACCCCGAGGCGGAGGAAGCCCTCCAGGTCCTTTCCCGGTCGGAAAACCCCACCCTGCGCACCTGGGCCCGCATCAAGGCCGCCGAGGCCAAGGCGGATGCCGCCCTCTACCGGGAGGCGGAGGAGCTCCTTCCCCCCAAGGAGGACCTGGAGCACCTGGACGAAACCGCCCAGGCGGAGGGGCTTTTGGTGATGGCGGCGGTGGAGCGCTGGAAGGGGGACTACGAGAAGGCCGCCCGCTTCGTGGCCGAGGCAGAAGGCCTGCCCGTGGTGCCCTTCCTCCGGGACCGGGTGCAGCTTTGGCGGGGCCTGGTGGCCAAGGACCTGGGACGGTACGAGGAGGCCCTAAAGGCCCTCTCCCAGGTGGGGCACGACCCCCTCCTCCTGGGGAGGGCCCGCTACCAGATGGGGGACCTCCTCATGCGCCTGGGCCGCCTCGAGGCCCAGGAACGCATGGCCGAGGGCCTCAAGGCCCTGGAGGAGGCCGGGGCCCCCAAGGACGAGGTGGCCCGGGTGCGGGCCCGCTACGCCACGCTCCTAAGACGGCTTGGCCGCTACGAGGAGGCGGAGGCCGCCCTCGCGAAGGCCCTTTCCGAGGCGGAAGACCCCTTCACCCGGGCCCGGGTGGAAAGCGAGGGGGGCATCCTCCAGGCCGCCTGGGGAAGGCCCTTCGCCGCTCTGGAGCTTCTGGTGCGGGCGGAGGCCTACTTCCGCGCCACCAAAGAGCGGCCCAAAGAGGCCCGCTACCGCCACCTCCGCACCCTCTTCCGCCTGGGAGCCACCTACCTCCTCCTGGAGGCGGGCCAGCCCTACCGCCCCCCCTTCCTGGGCAACCTTGCCGCCCCCCAGGCGGAGCGCCTCCTAAAGGACCTCCTGGCCGCCATCCCTGAGGAGGCCACGGACCGCTACACCGCCCTCAGGCTGGATACCGCCAGCCTCCTCGCCCTCCTTCTGTCACCCCAGGAAGGGAAAGACCTCCTCAAGCCCCTGCTTTCCCTGGAAAACCCCTACCTCCGGGCCCAGGCCCGCCTGGGGTACGCGGAGGTCCTGATCCGGGAGGGAGGCTTTGGCGAGGCCCTGGCCCAGATCGTGGCCCTCCCCCCCCTCGAGGACCCCGGCCTCCTGGCCCAGGCCCGGGCGGTGGAGGTCCTGGCCCTTTTGGGCCTGGGCGAGAAGGAGGCCGCTTGGGCCAAGCTAGAGGAGGTCCGGCAGGGAAGCCTGCCCCCCGCCTTCCGCTTCCAGCTGGGCCGCGCCCTGGGCCGCTTCTGCCCCGAGCTGGAAAAACGCCTCCCCCCAAGCCCCCTGGGCCTGGCGGAGGCCCTGGGGTTCCACCTGGCAAATCCCGACTAAATCACTATACTTTTGGAGGGCGCCGGGCTATACTTTTACTGCGAACGGGTCGCAGTAAGGAAGGACCCGGCACCAGGAGGCAAAAGCATGAACCAGCTGGAAATCCGCGACCTCTGGGCATCCATTGACGGGGAGATGATCCTTAAAGGGGTGAACCTGGTGGTGCCCAAGGGCCAGGTCCACGCCCTCATGGGCCCCAACGGGGCGGGAAAGAGCACCCTGGGCAAGATCCTGGCCGGGGACCCCGAGTACCGGGTGGAGAAGGGGGAGATCCTCCTGGACGGGGAGAGCATCCTGGACCTCTCCCCCGATGAAAGGGCCAAAAGGGGCCTCTTCCTGGCCTTCCAGTACCCGGTGGAGGTCCCAGGGGTGACCATGGCCAACTTCCTCCGCCTGGCGCTGCAGGCCCGCCTGGGCCGGGAGGTGGGGGTGGCGGAGTTCTGGACCAAGGTGAAGAAGGCCCTGGAGCTTCTGGACTGGGAGGAGGGCTACCTCTCCCGCTACCTCAACGAGGGCCTTTCCGGCGGGGAGAAGAAGCGGAACGAGATCCTGCAGCTTCTGGTCCTCGAGCCCTCCTACGCCGTCCTGGACGAGACCGACTCCGGCCTGGACATAGACGCCCTCAAGGTGGTGGCCCGGGGAGTGAACGCCATGCGGGGACCGGGCTTCGGGGCCCTGGTCATCACCCACTACCAGCGCCTTCTCAACTACATCGTCCCCGACCGGGTGCACGTGATGATGGACGGACGCGTGGTGGCCGAGGGCGGCCCCGAGCTGGCCCTGGAGCTGGAGGCCAGGGGCTACGACTGGCTTAGGGAGAGGGTCAAGGAGGGCCTATGAGCGACGTGGACCTGAAGACCCTGGGAGACGAGTACAAGTACGGCTTCGTGGACGAGGTCAAGCCGGTCTTCGTGGCCGAGCGGGGCCTCTCCCGGCGGGTCATTGAGGCCATCAGCTACCACAAGGGCGAGCCCGAGTGGATGCTGAAGTTCCGCCTTAGGGCCCTAGAGATCTTCCAGAAGAAGCCCATGCCCACCTGGGGCCCCGACCTCTCGGGCCTGGACCTGGACAACCTGGTCTACTACGTGAAGCCCGCCGAGGTGCGGGACGCCAGGAGCTGGGAGGAGATCCCCGAGGAGATCCGGAAGACCTACGAGCGCCTGGGCATCCCCGAGGCGGAGCGCAAGGTCCTGGCCGGGGTGGGGGCCCAGTACGACTCGGAGATGGTCTACCACCGGGTCAAGGAGGAGCTGGAGCGCCAGGGGGTCATCTTCGTGGCCATTGAGGAGGGGATGAAGAAGTACGAGGACCTCTTCCGGGAGCACTTCGCCAAGGTGGTCCCCCCCGAGGACAACAAGTTCGCCGCCCTGAACTCCGCCGCCTGGTCCGGGGGCTCCTTCGTCTACGTGCCCCCGGGGGTGAAGGTGGAGCTTCCCCTCCAGGCCTACTTCCGGGTCAACACCCCGGAGTTCGGTCAGTTTGAGCGCACCCTCATCATCGTGGACGAGGGGGCGGAGGTGCACTACATTGAGGGGTGCACCGCCCCCATGTACTCCACGGAAAGCCTCCACACCGGGGTCATTGAGATCGTGGTGAAGCGGGGAGCCAAGAGCCGCTACACCACCATCCAGAACTGGTCCACCAACATGTACAACCTGGTGACCCAGCGGGCCCTGGTCTACGGGGAGGCCTACCACGAGTGGCTGGACGGCAACCTGGGCTCCAAGGTCACCATGAAGTACCCCTCCAGCTACCTCCTGGAGCCCGGGGCCCGCACGGAGATCCTCTCCATCGCCTTCGCCAAGACGGGGCAGCACCAGGACACCGGGGGCAAGATCGTCATGGCCGCCCCCCACACCTCGGGGACCATCGTCTCCAAGAGCATCTCCAAGGGAGAGGGGCGGGCCAGCTATCGGGGCCTGGTGAAGGTGATGGAAGGGGCCCGCCAGGCCAAGGCCAACGTGGAGTGCGACGCTCTCCTCATTGACCCGGAAAGCCGGACGGACACCTACCCCTACATTGAGATTGAGGACGACTCCGCCCACGTGGGCCACGAGGCCACCGTCTCCAAGATCAACGACGAGCAGATCTTCTACCTGCAAACCCGGGGCCTCAAGGAGGACGAGGCCGCGGCCCTGATCGTGCGGGGCTTCATTGAGCCCATCGCCAAGGAGCTACCCCTGGAGTACGCCGTGGAGCTGAACCGCCTCATTGAGCTGGAGATGGAGGGTTCCGTCGGCTAAAGGCCGAGGCTTGCCGCGCAAGGAGGCAGGATGCTGGTACTGGACAAGACGCAAGTGCAAGCTATATCCCACGCCCTAGGGGAGCCCGCCTGGGTGCTCAAGAAGCGGCTTGAGGCCCTCGAGGCCTTCGCCCGCCTCCCCTACCCCAGCAAGAAGGACGAGAACTGGCGCTACACCGACCTCTCCGAGGCCCCCTTGGAGAGCCCGGTGGAAACCCCCAAAAGGCTCCACCTCACCCGGGACACCCTGCCCGAGGTGGTGCGGCGGCGGCTGGAGAAGACCGATGTCTCCGCCTTCCTGGTCTTTGTGGGGCCCGACCTCGTCTACCGGGAGGTGCCCGAGGAGCTAGAGGCCAAAGGCCTCGTCCTCACCTCCCTGGCCGAGGCCATGCGCCTTTACCCGGGAAAGGTGGAGGCCACCCTCTTCGGGGCGGTCTTCACCGAGGACAAGTTCGCCGCGGAGAACAGCGCCTTCTTCACCCACGGGGCCTTCCTCTACCTGCCCGCGGGGCTGGAGGTGGAGAAGCCCGTGGGGGTCTTCAAGGTGCTCCTGGAGGGGAACCAGGCCTCTGCGGGGCGGAGCCTCATCTTCCTGGAGGACAACGCCAAGGCCGCCTACATCGAAGAGTACCTCTCCTTGGACCTCCCCCCCACCCTGCACCTCTCCGCCACGGAGATGGTCTTGAGGCCTGGAGCCCGGCTGCGCCACGCCCACGTGCAAACCCTGGGCGACGGGGTCTGGCACTTCCACCGGCAAAGGGCCCTGCTGGAGCGGGATGCCGCCTTAAACGACCTGGTGGTCAACCTGGGCGGGCGCTACGCCAGGAGTGAGGTGGCCTCGGAGCTATTGGGCCCGGGAGCGGAAAGCGAGATGCTGGGGCTTTACTTCGGCCACGGCCTCCAGCACTTCGACCACTACACCCTGCAGCACCACGTGGAGCACCATACCCGAAGCGACCTCCTCTACAAGGGAGCGGTGAAGGACGAGGCCCGGGCGGTCTTTTCCGGCCTCATCAAGCTGGAACGGGGGGCCCAGAAGACCGACGCCTACCAGGCCAACCGCAACCTCATCCTCTCCCCCACCGCCCGGGTGGACTCCATCCCCCAGCTGGAGATCGGGGCCAACGACGTGCGTTGCACCCACGGCAGCACCACCGCCCCCGTGGACGAGATGCAACTCTTCTACCTGCAGTCCCGGGGGCTTTCCCGTAGCCTGGCCCAGGAGCTTTTGGTCAAGGCCCACCTGGCGGACGTCCTTAACCGCATTCCTCTAAAGGCCTTAAGGGCCCACCTCGAGGCGGTCATCGAGGAAAAGGTGCGCATCTAAGCCATGTGGACCCCGGTAGCCCGGCTGAGCGAGCTACAAAACGGCCGCCTGGTGGTGAAGCGGCCCGAGCACAAGAAGCCCATCCTCCTCCTCTACACCGGGGAGGAGGTCTTCGCCCTGGAGGACATCTGCACCCACGACGGCGGCCCCCTCCACGAGGGGGATGTGGAAGACGGCCAGATCGTCTGCCCCCGGCACGGGGCCCGCTTCGACCTGAAAACAGGCCGGCAGACCCTTCCCGCCCCCAGGCCCGTCAAGGTCTTCCCCGCCAAGCTGGAGGGGGATACCATCCTTCTGGACCTATAGACGCCCATCCCGTCCGCAAGGCCCCAAGGAGGACTTGGGGCCTTTGTCCTTGACGGCGGGCGGAAGAAGCGCTAGGGTGAGAGTACCCACCCCACCTGGGGTGGGGGGAGGTAAGGGATGCTGAAGCTCAAGGTAGAAGGCATGACCTGCAACCACTGCGTGATGTCGGTGAAAAAGGCGCTTCTTAAGGTACCCGGGGTGGAGAAGGTCGAGGTGAGCCTGGAACGGGCCGAGGCCCTAGTGGAGGGCAAGGCGGACCCTGAGGCCTTGATCCGGGCCGTGGAAGAGGAAGGCTACCGGGCCGCCCTGGCGGGCTAAGGAGGCCCTGTGCCCCGCCACCCCCTCCACCTGGACCCCAAGGTGCGGGAAGAGGCCAAAAGGCGCCTCCTCTCCGCCAAGGGCCACCTCGAGGGCATCCTGCGCATGCTGGAGGATCCCCACGTCTACTGCGTGGACGTGCTGAAGCAACTCAAGGCGGTGGAGGGTGCCCTGGACCGGGTGGGGGAGATGGTCCTAAGGGCCCACCTCCGGGACCACGTGGCCACCGCCCACGAGCGGGGGGACGTGGAGGAAATCGTGGAGGAACTGATGGAGGCCCTCAAGTACCGTTGATCCCACCCGGTCCAGGGCGGGGCAGAAGCCCAAGGGCACACCAGCCCGGGGAAAGCAAAGGGGTTTCCGCTAGGAGGTATGAAGCTATGGCATTGGAAGTGAAAGTAGGGGTAAAGGGAATGACCTGCGCCTCGTGCGTGGCGCGGGTGGAAAGGGCCTTAAAGAGGGCCCCGGGCGTGGAGGAAGCCCGGGTCAACCTCACCACCGAGGAAGCCTTCTTGCGACTGCAAGAAGGCGTGGACCTGGGCGAGGTGCTCAAGCAGGTGGAGGAGGCAGGTTACGAACCCGTGGTGGCCCGGGCGGAGATCCCCGTAAAGGGCATGACCTGCGCCGCCTGCGTGGCCCGGGTGGAACGGGCCTTGAAGAAGCTACCCGGGGTGCTTTCCGCCCACGTGAACCTGGCCACGGAGAAGGCCTTCGTGGAGTACCTCCCGGACACCGTGACCCTGCCCCGCCTGCGCCAGGCCATCCGGGATGCAGGGTACGAGCCCCTGGAGGTGGTCCAGGAGGAAAAACGGGCCCCCGCTTATCCCTTGGACCTCCTCATCGCCCTGCCCTTTGCCTTCCTCACCTTTCTCCTAGCCATGGGGCCCATGCTTCTTCCCCTTCCCCACCTCCCTCCGCTTTTGCAGGTCCTCACCGCCCTCCCTGTCCTTTACGCGGGTAGGCGCTTCTTCCGCCAGGCCCTGGCGGAGATCCGGCACCGCTCCCTGGGCATGAGCACCCTGGTGGCCCTGGGGGCGGGAAGCGCCTACCTTTACTCCTTTTTGGTCCTCCTCTTCCCCACCCTGTTCCCCGAGGAGGCCCGCCATCTTTATCTGGAAGCAGGAGCGGTGATCCTGGCCCTGATCCTTTTGGGCAAGCACCTGGAGGAAAAGGCCAAGGGGAAGGCCTCGGAGGCCATCCGCAAGCTCCTGGCCTTGAGGCCCAAGACCGCCCGGGTGGTTCAGGAAGGGGAGGAAAGGGAAATCCCCGCCGAGGCCCTCATCCCCGGGGATCTGGTGCGGGTGCTTCCCGGGGAGCGCATCCCCGCAGATGGGGTGGTGGTGGAGGGCTTTAGCCACGTGGACGAGGCCATGCTCACCGGGGAGCCCATTCCCAAGGTCAAAAAGCCCGGGGATGAGGTGGTGGGGGGTACGGTGAACGGGGAAGGAGCCCTCCTGGTGCGGGTCAGCCGGGTGGGGGAGGCCACGGTCCTGGCCCAGATGGCCCGCCTGGTGGAGGAAGCCCAGGCCTACAAGCCCCGGGTGCAGGAGGTGGCGGACCGCATCGCCAGCGTCTTCGTGCCCATCGTGCTCATCATCGCCCTTATCACCTTTACCCTTTGGATTCTCTATGGCCCCGGCCTCTCCTACGCCTTCGTGGCCGTCCTTTCCGTGCTCCTCATCGCCTGCCCTTGCGCCATGGGCCTCGCCACCCCAGCGGCCATCGCTGTGGCCACGGGGCGGGCGGCCCAGCTCGGCCTCCTCTTCCGCAAGGGCCAGGCCATCGAAGGCCTCGCCCGGGCGGATACCGTGGTCCTGGACAAGACCGGGACCCTGACCCAAGGGAAGCCCACCCTCACGGAACGCCTGGGGTTTGCCCTAAGCCCTGAGGAGGCCTTGCGCCTCGCCGCCGCCTTGGAGCGGGGAAGCGAACACCCCATCGCCAAGGCGGTTCTGGAGGCAGCCAGGGATCTCAGCCTGCCCGAGGCCGAAGGGGTGCGGGCCCTGCCCGGGGAGGGCATCGAGGGAGTGGTGGAGGGGAAGAAGCTTTACCTGGGGGGCCCAGCCCTGATGGAGAGGCTTGGGGTGGCGCTTCCCAAGGAGGCCTGGGAGCTATCCGAAAAGGGCTACACCCCCCTTTACCTGGCGGATGGGGAGAGGCTTTTGGCCGCCTTCGGGGTCTTTGACCCCCCCAAGCCCGAGGCGCGAAGGGTGGTGGCCGCTTTAAAGGCCCTGGGCCTCAAACCCGTCCTCCTCACCGGGGACCACCCCATCCCGGCCAGGCGGGTGGCCGAGACCTTGGGCATAGAGGAGGTGCTGGCCGGGGTGCGCCCTGAGGGTAAGGTGGAGGCCATACGGCACCTCCAGGCCCAGGGGCGGAAGGTGATCTTTGTGGGGGACGGCATCAACGACGCCGCCGCCTTGGCCCAGGCCGATGCGGGCATTGCCCTGGCCACGGGCACGGACATCGCCGTGGAGGCAGGGGATGTCATCCTGCTTTCTCCGAGCCTGGAAAGCTTGGTGGACGCCATCCTTCTGGCACGGCGTACCCTTCGGACCATCTACCTCAACTTCTTCTGGGCCTACGCCTACAACATCCTCCTCATCCCCGTGGCGGCCGGGGCTCTTTACCCCTTCACGGGGCTTCTTCTGAACCCCATGCTGGCGGCCGGTGCCATGACCCTCTCCAGCCTCTTCGTGCTCAGCAACTCCTTGAGGCTAAAAGGGTTCCAGCCAAGGAGCTTTACCGTAGCTTAATCCGCCGAGGCTAAGCTGGAACTAGGAGGTGAAAGGTATGTGGTGGTGCGACCACGGTGGGTACCTGGGCTGGTGGGGGCCCCTCTTAAGCCTCCTTTGGTTCGCCCTCCTAGGCCTCTTGGTCTACTGGATCGTCAGGACCTTAGCCCCTGAGCGGCGGGACCGGGCCTTAGAGGTGCTAAGGGAGCGCTACGCCAGGGGGGAGATCGACAAGGAAACCTTTGAGCGGATGAAGCGGGACCTGGCATGAAGGTCCTCCTGGCGGACGACGACCCGGCCCTCCTCGAGGTCCTCGGGGCCTACCTCGAGGGGGCCGGGTTTGAGGTCCTCGTGGCGGAGGACGGGGAGAAAGCCCTGGAGCTCTTCCCCACCGCCGATCTCGTCATCCTGGACCTGATGCTCCCCAAGGTGGGGGGCTTGGAGGTGGCCCGCATCCTGCGAAGGGAGCGCCCCGAGCTTCCCCTCCTCATCCTCACCGCCAAGGGGGAGGAGGAGGACCGCGTCCTAGGCCTGGAGCTCGGGGCCGACGACTACGTGGTCAAGCCCTTTAGCCCTAAGGAGGTGGTGGCCCGGGTCAAGGCCCTGTTGCGCCGAGCCGGGCTTAAGGAAGAGCTCGTTTACGGCCCCTTACGCATCCTCCCCAAGGCCCGCCAGGCCTACCTGGAGGGCAGACCCCTCTCCCTTTCCCGGCTGGAGTTTGACCTCCTTTTGACCCTCGCCCAGCACCCGGGGATGGTCTTCAGCCGGGAAAGGCTTTTGGAGAAGGTCTGGGGACCGGACTTTCCGGGCGTGGACCGGGTGGTGGACGTGCACATTGCCTCTCTCCGAAAAAAGCTCGGGGACGACCCGGAAAACCCCCGCTTCCTGGAGACGGTGCGGGGCGTGGGCTACCGCTTCAAGGACCTGGATGCGCCTCTTCCTTAAGCTCTTTCTGAGCCACCTTCTGGTGGCCCTGCTCGCCCTTGGGCTTCTCCTGCTCCTGGCCGAGGCCTTCGCCCCCGCCTTCTACCGGGGGCACGTGGAGCGCATGTACCACGCCCTGGCCATGATGGGCGGGGGCATGATGGCCGAGGCCCTAAGGCAGGACCTGGAAAAGGGCCTGCGCTCCACCCTCACCGCCGCCCTCCTCTCCGCCCTCCCCCTTTCCGCCTTGGGGGCCCTTCTCACCGCCCTTTTCGCCAGCCTCCGCCTTTATCGCACCGCAAGGCTTCTCGCCGAGGGGAGCCGGCGCATGGCCCAGGGGGAGTACGGAATCCGGCTTCCCCTCTTGGAGCGGGACGAGCTCGGGGAGCTTGCCCTCCACTTCAACCGCCTGGCCGAGGCCTTGGAGAAGGTGGAGCGAACCCGGGCCGAGCTCATCGGCACCGTGGCCCACGAGCTCAGGACCCCCTTGGCCGCCCTCCAAGGCTACGCCGAGGGGCTTATGGACGGGGTCCTCTCCAAAGAAAAGGCGGCCGAAGGGATCCTGCGGGAGGTCAAGGCCCTGGGGCGCCTGGTGGAGGACCTCTCCCTCGTCTCCCGGGTGGAGGCGAAGGCGGTGGAGATCCGCCCCAGGCCCTTGGACCCCAAAGGCCTGCTTGAAGAGGCCTTCACCCGCTTCCAAAGCGCCTTCCAGGCCAAGGGGGTGGCGCTTCGCCTGGAGGCGCCGGAGGGGCTTTCCCCGGTGTGGGCCGACGAGGAAAGGGTCCTCCAGGTGCTGGCCAACCTCCTCACCAACGCCCTCCGCCACACGCCCCCAGGCGGCGAGGTGTGCCTTGGGGCCTTCCGCCAGGGGGAGGCTGTGGCCTTCCAGGTGGAGGACACCGGACCCGGCATCCCCCCGGAGCACCTGCCCCACATCTTTGAGCGCTTCTACCGGGTGGACAAGGCCCGCAGCCGCAAGGAGGGAGGAAGCGGGGTGGGGCTCACCGTCGCCAAGGGCCTGGTGGAGGCCATGGGGGGAAGGATCTTCGTGGAAAGCCAAGTGGGCCAGGGAAGTCGTTTCACCTTCACCCTTCCCCTTTACAAGGGCTTAACATCCCAAGGCTAGGGTAAAGGGCATGAGAAAGACGTTGGCGTTCCTAGGCGTGGCGTTGGCCTTGGGACTGGCCCAGGCCCCTAGCCCTGAGGCCCTCAAGGGCCTGGGGCCCGAAGAGGCCCTGGCCCTGGCCAAGCGGTGGCGGGAAGAAGGGCAAAGGGTGGTGAGCTACGTGACCCCTGAGGCCTTCTTCTTCGAGTTCCCGGACGGCCGCAAGGCCCAGGTGGCCCTCAAGGACCGCTTCCTCCTGGCGGTGGCCCCCTATGTCAGCCGCACCCACCCCTGCCAGGTCCACTACTTTTCCAGCTGCACCGGGGAGCTACAGGAGGAGGTATTTCTGGTGCGGGTGCTGGAGGGGGAAAAGGAGGTGCTCAAGACCCAGGTCAAGACAGGAAAGGACGGCTTCTTTGAGCTTTGGTTGCCCCGGAACCGCCGCTACACTCTGGAGATCCGCTTTGGAAATCTGGTGGCCACAGGGCCCGTGGCCACCTTCAGCCAAAGCCCCACCTGCCTGACCGGCTTCCGCCTTGCCTCGCGGTAGAACGCCATGCGCCCTCTCGCCCTCCTTCTCACCCTGGGCCTTGCCCTAGCCCAAACCTCCTTGGGCCCGGTGCCTACCCGGGACGTCCACGCCCTTTTATGGCACCCCTCGGGAGCCTTGCTCCTGGGCCACCACGACGGCATTGTTCTCTGGAATAACAGCACCCCCCAGGACCTGGTGCGGCGGCGGGACTGGGACGCCATGAACCTGGCCTGGGACGGCAGGCGCCTCCTGGTTGCCGGGCACTGGATTCTTGCGGAAAGCCAGGATCTCAAGCGCTTCCGCGACCTAAAGCCCAAGGGCCTTCCCGCCTTGGACCTCCACGCCTATGCCGTAAATCCCAAGAAGCCCGAGGTCCACTACACCCTCGAGGCCACCTACGGTTACCTCCGCAGCCAGGATGGAGGGCAGAGTTTTGCCAAGCTTCCCGCCCAGGGCCTGCCCAAGGCGGGGATGGCCTTTTTACTGGTGGACCAAAAAGGGCGCCTCTGGGCCTCCCTTATGGAAAGAGGGCTCTTCCTGAGCGAGGACGGGGGCCAAAGCTTCCGCCCCCTCCCCTCCCCAGACCCTGCCCCGGGACCCTTGGCCCTCTCCCCCTCCGGCACCCTGTACCTAGGAGGGCAGCTTGGAATATGGCAACGAACAGAAGTGGGCTGGCGCAGGCTCTGGCAGGGTACGGTGCTGGCCTTGGCCGCCCATCCCCAGCAGGAGGGTTTACTGGCCTGGGTGGACGGGAAGGGCACCCTCTGGCGGGGGCGCTAAGGGCTATTCCTTCCAGGCCACCCCGGCCACATGGGGGGCCACCAGGGGAAGGGGCAAAGCGAAGGACGCTGCCTCCACCCGGGCAAACCCGGCCTCCCGGATAAGGGCCAGGGTTTCCCGGTTGGGATGGCAACCATCCCCCAGAAGGGCCCAAGGGGAACAGAGGAAATCCTGGGCCCGGCGAAGGCAGGAACCCCGGTCACGCGAAGCGTACCTTGAGGGGCGGCCACGTGTTCCAAAAAGACGAAACGCCCCCCGGGCTTCAACACCCTGAGGATCTCCGCCAACGCCCGCCTGGGATCCTCCACCGAGCACAGGACCAAGGTGGCCACCACGGCCTCCACGCTTCCCTCCGGCAGGGGGATGGCCTCCGCCTGACCTAAAAGAACATCGCCGGAAAGCCCCCTGAGGCTTAGAGCCCGCCGGAGGTGGGGGTGGAAGTAGGGATTGGGCTCGAGGCCAATCCAGTAGACCCCATCCGGCAGGTAGGCCAGGTTGACCCCCGTTCCCGGGCCGATCTCCAACACCGTGCCCGCCAGGTCTCCCAAAAGCCTCCTCCGCCAAGGCTCGCTTACGTGGGCGTGCCCCTGGGAAAGGGTGGGTAGCAGTGCGGCGAAGAACCGAGCCCTTAAGCCCCCCTTAGCCCCCATGCTTCCCATGCTAGAGGTTCCAGTAAAGCACCGTGTCCAAAAGCCCCAGGGCCACGAAGACCACCCCTGCGCCCCTTAGAAGGACGCTTCCCGCAAGGCGCATCCCCCTCAAGGCCTGGCCCCGGCTCATGCGGGCGAAAAGGAAGAGCAGGAAACCCAGGGGAAAGCCCGTCCCCAGGGCGAAGAGAAGGGGAAAGAGAAACCCAAAGGGAGAGGCCAGGGCCAAGGGAAGTAGAAGCCCGAAGAAAAGCCAGAAGAGGGTAGGGCAGAAGGCCAAGCCGTAAACCCCGCCCAAAGCTAAGGGCCCAAGAAGTCCACCCCACGCCTCCACCCGGGCCACCCAGCCCTCCGATGCCGCCCAGGCCAGGGGCCAGCGCACCACCCCCAAGAGGCCCAAGCCCACCAGGACCATGAAGGGGCCAAGGGCCAAGCGCACCGGGCGGAAGACCGCCCCGGGGTTGTCCAGGGACCCGCCTAGCAAGAAGAGGACCACTCCGGCAAGCACCAGGTAGGTGAGGGCCTTCCCCAGGAGAAAGGCCAGAAACCTGGGCCAGACCCTTCCCTGAATAGCGGAAGGAGCCAGGTAGGCCAGGGCACTGGCCCCCGTGGTGATCTGGCAGGGAGCGAAGGCCGCCAGGACTCCCAGGAGAAAAGCGGAAAGCCATGGCACCCCCACCTCCCGCCTCAGCCCGTCCACCCACGGGGCCAAGAGGGCGTATAAGGAGTTGGCTACCCGGTAAAGCTCCCAGGATACCTCTTTCAGTAACCCACTTCCCAAGGCCAACCCAATCAGGACCAGGAAAGCGAAACCAAGCCCCACGTATCCTCTCGGCATCTACGTAAAGACTAGGGGCCCAATGTTAAGCCCAGGTAAAGCCAGCTCCTTTACGCCAGCTTAACAGTACCGGTCTAGGGTATAGGTGGAGGTGGATCGTGGGAATGATGGGTTTCGGCAGCATGGGGTTCGGGTGGTTCCTCGGGCTTCTCAACATGCTCCTCATCCTGGCCCTCTTGGCTGGCCTCTTTTACCTGGGGCTTCGGGCCTGGGGGAGAGGCGGCGGGCCCAAAAAGGATGAGGCCCTGGAGGCCCTGCGCCTCCGGTACGCCAGGGGCGAGCTGGACGAGGAAAGCTACAGAAGGCTTAGGAAGGAACTGGAAAGGGGAGGTGAAGCATGAAACGCTACGGTATGGTCTTAGGAGTTCTGGGCCTTTTGCTCTTGGGCCTTGCCCTCACCCAGGGCATGATGGGGAACTTCGGCCCGGGGATGATGGGCTACGGCCCCCAGTACGGCCCGGGGATGATGGGCTACGGGATGATGGGCGGCCACGGGATGATGGGCATGATGGCGGTCTACCCCCCGGAAGCCCGCCCCATTCCCCAGGCAGAAGCCAAAGCGCGAATGGAGGCTTACGCCAAGCGCCTCTACCCAGGGGCACGCCTTAAGGACTTCATGGCCTTCAGCCAAAACTACTACGCCCAGGTGGTGGACGAGAAAGGGCAGGGGCTTTTTGAGCTCATCGCCGACCGCTACGCCGGGGTAGTCTCCCCGGAACCTGGCCCCAACATGATGTGGAACACCCGCTACAGCATGATGGGCGGGCCCGTGCAGACTCCTGTCCGCTTCTCTGTGGAGGAAGCCAGGAAGCTGGCCGAAACCTTCCTGAAAGGCTACCTCCCGGATGCCCGGGTCCTGGGAACCGGGGCCTTTCCCGGCTACTACACCTTTGACTTCGGGCGTAAGGAGGTGGAGGGCATGCTTTCCGTGAACGCCTACACAGGGGAGGTCTGGGTCCACACCTGGCACGGCTTCTTCCTGGGAGAGTGATCCCGGTAGGGCCCTTGCCCGGGGCAGCTGCCCCGGGCGGGGCCCAGGGCCTTTCCTATACCCCCCAAAACTCCTCAATACAACTTTCACGAAAGGCCTTTTCTCTCAGGTTCCGCTACCCTTTAGGTAGGGAGGGTACCATGCCGGACTTAAGGAAAACCCTGAAGACCAGCCTGGCCGAGGCCCGGGCCCGGTTGGAAACCGCGCTAAGGGAAGAAGGTTTCGGCATCCTCACGGAGATCGACGTGGCCGCCACCCTCAAGGCCCGCCTGGGCCTGGAAAGGCCCCCCTACCTGATCCTGGGAGCCTGCAACCCCAGCCTGGCGGCCAAGGCCCTCGAGGCCGAGCCCGATATCGGCCTCCTCCTCCCCTGCAATGCGGTGCTCAAGGAGGGGCCAGAGGGCGTGGAGGTCCTCTTGCAGGATCCCAGGGAGATGTTCCGGGTCCTTCCTACAGAAACCCAGGAGGCGCTCAAACCCGTAGCCGAGGAGGCGAGAAACCGGCTGGAGAAAGCCTTGGCCAAACTCTAGGGGGTTCTGGAGGGACCTTTATACTTCTTTTACAAACCCCCCCTATCCTCTAAGGGTATGAATACCGACCGCCGAACCCTTCTTAAGCTCACGGCAGGCCTTCTTCTATCTCCCCTGGCCCGGGGCCAGGCCTCCTTCCTCGCCCCCCCGGTTCTCAAAAGCCGGGAAGGGCTCCTGGAGGTGCGGCTGAAGGCCGCCCCCACTCCCGTTACCGTGGCCGGGCGGGAAGCTCGGCTTTGGACCTATGGGGGTAGCTTCCCGGGGCCCACCCTTCGGGTACGCCCTGGGGATACGGTTCGCCTCGGGCTGGAAAACCTCCTCCCCGAATCCACCAACCTGCACTGGCACGGGCTTCCCATCTCCCCCAAGGTGGACGACCCCTTTTTGGAAATCCCGCCCAGGGAAACCTGGAGCTATGTTTTCACCGTCCCCCAGGACCTGGCGGGAACCTTCTGGTACCACCCCCACCTGCACGGGCGGGTGGCCCCCCAGCTCTTCGCCGGACTAGCGGGGGCCATTGTGGTGGAAAGCCCCGTGGACGGGATTCCCGAACTCCGGGAAGCCGAGGAGCACCTTTTGGTCCTCAAGGACCTGGAACTCGCATCGGGCCGTCCCGCCGCCCACACCCCCATGGACTGGATCAACGGCAAGGAGGGCAACCTCCTCCTGGTCAACGGGGCTTCCCGCCCCACCTTGCGGGCCAGCAAGGCCACCTTGCGCCTCCGCCTCCTGAACGCCAGCAACGCCCGCTACTACCGGCTCCAGTTGGAAGGGCATCCCCTTTACCTCATCGCCAGCGACGGGGGCTTCCTGGAGGAACCCTATGAGGTCCCCGAACTCCTCCTGGCCCCCGGGGAACGGGCAGAGGTCCTGGTGCGCTTCCAGAAGGAAGGGGCTTTCCGCCTCCTCGCCCTTCCCTACGACCGAGGGGTCCACATGATGGGCGGGATGGAGCACATGGGCCACGGAGGAATGGCCATGGGAACAAGCCAAAGGCCCCAAACCCTCCTCACCCTGGTGGCCCCGCCCCGCCCCAAACCCCTCCCCCTGCCCAAGGCCCTGGCCAAACTGCCCGCCCTCAGCCCCAACCAGGCCAGGGTGACCCGGCGCATCACCTTCACGGAGGACATGATGGCCGGGCGCTTCTTCATCAACGGCAAGACCTTTGACCCCCGTCGGGTGGACTTCCGCGGGCGGGTGGGCGACCTCGAGGTCTGGGAGTTGGAAAACCAAGGGGACATGGACCATCCCTTCCACCTCCACACCCATCCCTTCCAGGTCCTCTCCGTGAACGGCAAGGCCTTCCCTTACCGCGCCCTTAAGGACGTGGTGAACCTAAAGGCTAAGGAGGTGGTGCGCCTCCTGGTTCCCCTTAGGAACCTGCCCGGGAAAACCGTCTTCCACTGCCACATCGTGGAGCACGAGGACCGGGGCATGATGGGGATTCTGGAGGTGAGCTAATGCCTCCCCACCACCATCACCACCACCATCACCACCCTTCCCACACTGCCTCTACTAAGGCTTTGGACCGGCATGCCGGCCATACCCCGGAGATGTTCCGGAATCGCTTCCTGGTCTCGCTTCTCCTCACCCTGCCGATCCTTTACGCCTCCGAGGAGGTGCGGGGCCTCCTCGGCCTTCCCCCCTGGGAGGGAGCCTCCTGGATCCCCCTCCTCCTCGGAACCCTCATCTACTTCTATGGCGGGGGCGTATTTCTCCAGGGTGCCAGCCGGGAGCTAAGGGGAAGGCGGCCGGGGATGATGACCCTGGTGGCCTTGGGGATCACCGTGGCCTATATCTACAGCCTGGCCGTGGAGCTGGGCCTAAAGGGGAAACCCTTCTGGTGGGAACTGGCCACCTTGGTGGACGTGATGCTCCTGGGCCATTTTCTGGAAATGAAGGCCATCCTGGGGGCAGGGGAGGCCCTAAGGGCCTTGGCCAAGCTGATGCCCCAGACGGCCCACCGGATCCGGGATGGCCGGATTGAGGACGTGCCCACCGAGGCCCTAAAGGAAGGCGACCTCATCCTCATCCGCCCGGGGGAGCAGGTGCCTGCGGATGGCGTGGTGGTGGAAGGAGCCACCAGCATGAACGAGGCCTTCCTCACCGGGGAGTCCCGGCCCGTGGCCAAAGGGGTGGGGGACGAGGTGCTGGCTGGGGCGTTAAACGGGGAAGGAGCCATCGTGGTGCGGGTAACCCGCACCGGAACCTCCACCACCCTGGGGCAGATCATGCGCCTGGTGGAGGAAGCCCAGGTTTCCCGGAGCCGGTTTCAGGACCTTGGTGAACGAGTCGCGGGGTGGCTTTTCTACGTGGCGGTGCTGGGTGGAAGCGCAACCTTCCTCCTATGGCTTCTAGCCGACGCATCCTTGTCCTTCGCCCTGGAGCGGGCGGTGACCGTGGTGATTATCGCCTGTCCCCACGCTCTGGGCCTGGCCATACCCTTGGTGGTGGTCAACGCCACAGCCATGGCCGCCCAAAGGGGAATCCTCATCCGAAACCGGGAGGCCTTTGAGCGGGCCACGGGCCTAAGGTATGTGGCCCTGGACAAGACCGGCACCCTCACCGAAGGGCAGTTTGAGGTGCGGGCGGTGTATGCGGATGGCCTTGGGGAGCAGGAGGCCCTAACCTTGGCCGCGGCCCTCGAGGCCCTCTCCGAGCACCCCCTGGCCCAGGCCATCCTGGAGGCCGCCAAGGAGCGGGGGCTTCCCCTCCCCTCGGTCCAGGACTTCCGGGCCATCCCCGGGAAAGGGGTGGAGGGCCGGGTGGAACGCCGCCTCTACCGGGTGGGCCGCCCAGAGTGGGCGGGGGAGCTGGGCCTGGAAGTGCCCCCTTCCCTGCGGCAGGGCCTGGAGGAGGCCGAGGCCCGGGGGGAGAGCGTGGTGGCCCTGATGGACGAAAGTCGGGTCCTCGCCTACCTGGCCCTCCGCGACCGCCTCCGCCCCACGGCCAAGCAGGCGATAGACGCCCTGAAGCGCATGGGGATCACCCCGGTGATGCTCACCGGGGACGCGGAGGCCGTGGCCCGAACCGTGGCCCGGGAGCTGGGGATAGAGCGCTACCACGCCCGGGTGCTACCCCAGGACAAGGCCCGTATCGTGCGGGAACTAAAATCCCAAGGCCCCACCGCCTTTGTAGGGGACGGGATCAACGACGCCCCTGCCCTCTTGGAGGCGGACCTTGGGGTGGCCATCGGAGCGGGGACCCACGTGGCCATGGAATCCGCCGATGTGGTGCTGGTCAAAAGCGATCCCCTGGACGTGGTCCGCCTCCTCCACCTGGCCCGGGCCACCCGGAGGAAGATGCTCCAAAACCTCTTCTGGGCCACGGGGTACAACATCGTGGCCCTGCCCCTGGCCGCGGGCGCGGCCTACCCCTTCTTTGGCCTCCTGCTTCCCCCGGCCCTCGGGGCCCTCTTCATGAGCCTTTCCACGGTGGTGGTAGCCCTCAACGCCCTCCTCTTAAGGCGGGCGCGCCTGGATACCTAGGGCTAAACTGGAGGCATGGACTTCACCAGCCTAAGGGAAGCCTTCCCCTTGATTGCGGGGCGGCCGGATCTGGTCTACCTGGACTCCGCCGCCACCAGCCAGAAGCCCAAGCGGGTCCTGGAGGCCCTGGACCGCTACTACAAGGAGCTCAACGCCAACGTGCACCGGGGAGCCTACCGGCTTTCCGTGGCCGCCACCGAGGCCTACGAGGAGGCCAGGCGCCGGATAGCCCGCTTCCTTGGCGCCGAGGAAAGGGAGATCATCTTCGTGCGCAACACCACCGAGGCCCTGAACCTGGTGGCCTACGCCTGGGGCTTAAGGAACCTTAAGGAGGGCGACGAGATCCTGGTCACGGAAATGGAGCACCACGCAGGGCTTGTGCCCTGGCACCTGGTGGCGGGGCTAACGGGAGCCCGCATCCGGGCCATACCCCTCACGGAGGAGGGCCGGCTGGACCTTTCCGCCCTGGACACCCTCCTCACGGAAAGGGTCAAGGTGGTTTCCGTGGTCCACATGTCCAACGTCCTGGGCACCATCAACCCCGTGGCGGAGATCGCCAGGAGGGCCAAGGAGGTGGGGGCCCTGGTGGTGGTGGATGGGGCGCAAAGCGCCCCCCACCTGCCCGTGGACGTGAAGGCCCTGGGGGCCGACTTCTTTGCCCTCTCTGGCCACAAGATGTTGGGGCCCACGGGGGCCGGGGTGCTTTGGGGGCGGTATGAGGTCCTGGAAGGCATGGGGCCCTTCCTGGGGGGTGGGGAGATGATCCTCGAGGTCCACGTGGACCGCTCCACCTACGCCCCCCCGCCCCAGCGCTTTGAAGCCGGCACCCCCCCCATCGCCGAGGCCATCGCCTTGGGGGAAGCCGCCAGCTACCTGATGGAGATCGGCATGGAACGGGTCTATGCCCATGACCGGGCCCTTTTGGAATACGCCCTAAAGCGCCTGGCCGAGGTGCCGGACCTCAAGGTGTACGGCCCCAAGGGGGAGGACCGGGGCGGGGTCATCCCCTTCACCTTAGGCCGCCTTCACGCCCACGACCTAGCCACCTTCCTGGACCAGGAGGGCATTGCGGTAAGGGCCGGGCACCACTGCGCCCAACCCCTGCACCGGAAGCTGGGCCTGGCCGCCACGGCCCGGGCCAGCTTCTACCTCTACAACACCTTCGAGGAGGTGGACCGCTTCGTGGAAGCCCTCCTTCGCATCCACACCCGGTACCGGGCCTGGCTATAATGGGGGCATCCATGAGCGTCCTTGACGAGCTTTACCGGGAGATCATCCTCAAGCACTACCAGAGCCCCAAAAACTTCGGGGTCCTGCCCCAGGCCACCAAGACCGCCGGGGGCATGAACCCTTCCTGTGGGGACCAGGTGGAGGTGATGGTGCGGCTGGAAGGGGATACCATCGCCGACATCCGCTTCCAGGGTCAAGGGTGCGCCATCAGCACCGCAAGCGCCTCCATGATGACCGAGCTGGTGAAGGGGAAGAAGGTGGCGGAGGCCCTGGAGCTTTCCAGGAAGTTCCAGGCCATGGTGGTGGAAGGAGCCCCCCCCGACCCGGCCCTTGGGGATCTCCTGGCCCTTCAGGGGGTGGCCAAGCTCCCCGCCCGGGCGAAGTGCGCCACCTTGGCCTGGCACGCCCTCGAGGAGGCCCTGCGGTGAGGCGTTACCCCGCCCACAAGGTGACCCCTTTGCTGGTCCAGTACCCCGACCTCATGGAGGCCTGGAAGGAGGCCGCCAAGGCTGGGCTCCTTTGGGCGGAGAGCCAGGATGGGCGCAACTATGTGGTGGTGGAAGACCCAAGCCTCATCGCCCGGCTCAAGGCCTTGGGCCTCGAGGGGGAGACCGTCAAGGAGGAGGCATGAAGGGCGTGGTCTTCCTGCACGCCTTCCCCTACAACCCCAGGATGTGGGCCATGGAAACGGAGCTCCTCAAGGCCCGGCTTCCCGTCCTGGCCCCCCACTACCTGGGCCTCTCCCTGGAGGAGGCGGCCAGGAAGGTCCTTTCCGAGATGGAGGAGAGGGGCCTGGAGCGGGCGGTCTTCGTGGGGCTCTCCATGGGGGGGTACCTGATCTTTGAGCTCTTCCGAAGGGCCCCGGAGCGCTTTTTAGGGGTGGTCCTCTCCAGCACCCGCGCCGGCCCCGACAGCGAGGAGGCCAGGCGAAACCGCTACGCCCTCAGGGAGCGGGTCCTGAAGGAGGGGGTGGGCTTCCTGCCCGAGGCCCTGCTTCCCGGCCACCTGGGCAGGACCACCCGGGAGACCAAGCCCAAGGTGGTGGAAAAGGCCAAGGAGCTCATCCTCGAGGCCTCCCCCGAGGCGGTGGCGGGAAGCCTCAAGGCCCTGGCGGAGCGCCCCGACTCCACCCCCCTCCTTTCCCAGATGACCATGCCCGCCCTGGTCCTGGTGGGGGAGGAGGACACCCTCACCCCCCCGGAGGAGGCCAAGGGGATGTGGAAGGCCCTGCCCGAGGCCCGCATGCTCATCCTCCCCGAGACCGGCCACCTGGCCAACCTGGAAAACCCCAAGGCCTTCCGCACGGCCCTCCTGGGCTTTCTCTCCGAGTTCTTCTAAAGCCTGAAGGCCTCCCCTGCGGTGAGGGTGAGATCCAGGCAGGGGATGTAGACCTCCCCCCCTTCCTCCTCCACGAACCCCTCCGGGGTCCTCCGGTAGGCCAGGAGAAGCTGTTTCTCCGGGTCCACCAGGAGGTAGACCTGGAGGCTATCCAGGCTTTGTGCTTCCCCCTGCGGTCCAGGGCTTCCGTGGCCGGGGAGAGGACTTCCACCAAAGCGCAAGGGGCCTCCTCGTAGTAGGGGTTTGGGGGCCCTTCTCGCTTCGCCCTGCAGATGGGCCTCCAGAGATAGGGGTTTTCGGAGCAGCTTCTCTCCCATCCTGCGCCCCTCAGGCTTCACTCGGCCTTGGGCTCCCGGGCCATGAGGGCCTGGAGGGCCTTCAGGGGGTCCAGGCCCCCGTAGGCCACCCCGTGCACGGCCTCGGCGATGGGAAGCTCCACCCCCGCCCCCTCCCCCCAGGCCACCATGGCCTTCACGGCGTAAAGCCCCTCCACCACCCCCCGGTCCTCGAGGCGCTCCCTGGCCTCCCCCCGCACCAGCCTCTCCCCCGCCCCGCGGTTGCGGGAGTGGAGGCTATAGGCGGTGGCCAGGAGGTCCCCCAGGCCGGAAAGCCCATAGAAGGTGGCCTCCTCCCCCCCCAGGGCGGTGCCGAAGCGCACCATCTCCTTTAGCCCCCGGGTGAGGAGGGCGGCCTTGGCGTTGTCCCCCAGGCGGAGGCCATCCACCATCCCCGCCGAAAGGGCCAGGACGTTCTTCACCGCCCCCCCGAGCTCCACTCCCCTCAGGTCCCGGCTGGTGTAGACCCGGAAGGTGGGCCCGGTGAAGAGGTCCTGGACCCTTTCCGCAAGGTCCTTTGGTCCCGCCGCCACGCTGGCCGTGGGCAGGAAGCGGGCCACCTCCTCGGCGTGGTTGGGACCGGAGAGGGCGGCCACCGGGCGGCCCGTGAGGCGGGCGATGAGCTGGCTCGGGGTCAGCACCTCCCCCTCCTGGAAGAAGAGGCCCTTGGTGGCGGAGAGGTACCAGGGGGCGGGGGGAAACCCCTCCAGGGCGGAGAGCGCCTTGGAGGGCAGGGCCACCACCGCAAGCTCCGCGCCCTCCAAAGCCTCCTCCGGGTCGTGGGTGGGGTAGAGGTAGGCGGGAAGGGCCACCCCGGGGAGGTAGTCCCGGTTTTCCCGCCTGGCCCGCATGGCCTCCACCTGCTCCTTCCGCCTGGCCCAAAGGGCGGTGGGTATGCCCTTGCTGGCGAGAAGCACCCCCAGGGCCGTGCCCCAGGCCCCCGCCCCCAGGATGGCCACCTTCACAGCAACACCCCCACCTCAAAGGCCTCGTACCAGGCGGCGAGGAGGAGGAAATACGCCCCCAGGTAGAAGGCGAGGAGAAGCCCCCTAAGCCCCTTCCTGTACCCTTCCCCCCTGGCGGTCTTGGCCAGGAGCAGAAGCCCCCCGAAGGTGACCAGGATGTAGGCCTGGAGCTCCAGGAGGATGGTGGGCAGGTGGAGCAAAAAGGCCCCGCCCAAAAGGGCCGGGGAGAGGGCCAAGCCGAAGACGAAGTAGCGGAGGGCGTTCAGGAGGAGGACGGGCACCCCCAGGAGGAGGGCGGGAAGAAGGCCGGTAAGGAAGAGCCCCTGGCTGAAGTTCCAGTGGAAGATGACCCCGGCGAGGACCAGGAGGCCTTTGCCCACCGCCTCCTCCAGGCCGATGGCCTCCAGGGCCCCCGCAAAGAGGACCTGGAGGGCCCGGGCCAGATCGGGCATCCCGTAGGCCAAAAGGGCCCCCAGGGCGAAGAGGCCGTAGAGGAGGAGGTTGGTGAAGAGGTAAAGCCCTTTATGGGCCCGCAAGAGGGAAAGGGCCTCCAAAAACCAGGCCCTAAAGGGGGTGGGCTGGAAAAGGAGAAGGGTCCAGAAGAGGGAGAGGAGCAAAAACCCAAAGCCCGCCAAGGGGGTGAGGAGGTAGGCGGGCAGGGCAAGCCCCTCCGGGCGGAAGAAAATGCGCCGCACCTCCTCCCCCTCCAGGACCACCACCACCTCCCCCACCTCCTCCCCTAAGGCGGCGGGGAAGGCCACGCGGTTTCCCTCCACCTTGGCCCCCTCCAGGTTCACGGAAAGCCCCTTGGGGGGCGGGGGAAAGAGGGCGTAGCGCTCCAGAAGCTTGGGGGCCTCCTCAGGGGGGGCCTTCACCACCTCCTCCAGCCTCGGGGAAAGCTCCCCCTTGAGCCAGCGGGCCACCGCCTCCCTGGCCACCTCCTCTGGGGCGGCCAGGGCTAGGGCCAGAAAGAAGCCAAGAAGTCCCAGAAGGCGCATGGTCTAGACCTCCTCCAGGGGAACCCCCGCCCGGCAGAGGGGGCAGGCCTCGGGGGCGTACTGGGGGACCTCGAGGCGGGCCAGGGCCCGGAAGGGAGCCCCGAACTCCGCCTTGCCCCCGCTGCGGTCCACCAAAGCCCCCACCCCCACCAGCACCGCCCCCCTGGCCTCCGCCGCCCGGATGGCCCTCCGCACGCTCTCCCCCGTGGTTACCACGTCCTCCACCGCCAGGAAGCGGTCCCCAGGGTTCACGAGAAGCCCCTTGCGGAGGAACATCCCCCCTTGGGCATCCTTCTCCGCAAAAAGGGCCCGGGCTCCCAGGGCCCTGGCCACCACGAAGGAGAGGACCACCCCCCCGATGGCGGGGCCGATGACGAAGTCTATCCCCTCCTCCTCAAAGAGCCTGCCCAAGGCCTCCCCCACCGCCTCAGCGTAAAGGGGGTGCTGGAGGAGGGCCGCCGACTGGAGAAAAAGGGGGGAGTGCATCCCCGAACGCAGGAGGAAGTGGCCCTCCAGGAGGGCCCCCGTCCTCCGGTAAAGCTCCAGGACCTCCATCCCCCCTACTCTACCAGGGCAAAGAGGGCCTCCGCCGCCTTGAGGGCCTCCTCCAGGTCCGGCTTTCCCCCAGGGTAGTAGAGGGCACGGCTGGCGCTATTTAAGAGGCCAGGGCCCTTTAGGGGCTTCCCTCCCTGCGCCCCCACCCCGGGAAGGAGGAGGGGAGCGTGGGGAGCCAGGTCCCGGACGGCCAGGACCGCCCCCTCCGCCGTGGCCCCGGCCACCATCCCCACCCGGCTCCAGGACCCTTCCCGGTAGGCCTCCCCCGCCTTGGCCAGGGCCTCCGCCACGTGGAGGTAAAGGGGCCTGCCCCCCACCTCCAGGTCCTGGAGGAAGCCCGAGCCCGGGTTCGTGGTCTTGGCCAGGACGAAGACCGCCCCTCCTCTGGCCGAGGCCGCCCGGAAGAAGGGTTCCAGGGCATCCAGCCCCAGGTAGGGGTTGGCGGTGAGAGCGGTTCCAGGGAAAGCCTCCAGATAAGCCCGGGCATACGCTTCCGCGGTGGAGCCGATGTCCCCCCGCTTCCCGTCAAAGATCACGGGAAGGCCCATGACCCGGGCCCCGCTCACCAGCTCCCAAAGGAGCTCCATGCCCTCAGGCCCCAGGGCCTCAAAGAAGGCCAGCTGGAACTTGACCGCGGCCAGGCGAGGGGCCAGGGCCTCCAGGAGCTCCAGGGTGTAGCGGCGGATGTGGGCCAAAGGCTCCCGGCCGTGCAGCTCGGGCCTGGGGTCCACCCCCAGGACCAAAGGAGGGCGGGAAAGGGCCTCGAGGAAGTCCACGCCCTTCACTATAGGGCTTGACAGGGCAAAGGTCCCGAGGTACACTCCCCGGCGTACCGCAAGGAGGTGCTATGAAGAAACTCGTCTTGGCTTTGGGCCTTCTGGTTCTGGCGGCCTGCCAGCAGCAGCAGGTGGGGCTTGCGCCCCAAAGCCTTCAGGGGGGCGGCACCTACATCGCCGTCCTGGAGCCGGGCCTCCCCGACCGGGCCCGGATGGCGGAGAAGCTTTCCGCCCTGGAACGGGAGCACGGCCTCAGCATCCCGGCCGAGGACCGCCTCGAGGCCCTGGGGGCCGTGATCCTCCGCAACCTCTCCCCCGCCAAGGCGGAGCGCCTGGCTAAGGACCCCCGGGTCTACGCCCTGAGCCCCGACCAGGAGGTGCGGGCCTACGGGGACACCATCCCCTGGGGCGTGGAGCGGATCGGAGCCCCCACCACCACGGCCAAAGGGGCAGGAGTCTCGGTATACGTTTTGGACACGGGCATCAAGGTGGGCCACGAGGACCTCACCAACCTCAAGGGCGGGTACGCCGTGGTCAAGTGCCGGGGCCGGTGCGCCGCTTCCTACGACGACGACAACGGCCACGGCACCCACGTGGCGGGCACCGCCGCCGCCGTGGCCAACGGCCTCGGCGTCCTGGGCGTGGCTCCCCAGGCCGAGCTCTGGGCGGTGAAGGTGCTCTCTGGCTCGGGGTCCGGCTCCATAAGCGGCATCGTCCAAGGGATCAACTGGGTCATCGGCCACAACAACGGGGGCAAACCCAAGGTCATCAACATGAGCCTGGGCGGAAGCGGCACCGACGACCAAGACGGCCTCTACTGCCCCACCACCCGCTCCACCAACGCCTTCCATAACGCAATCCAGAAAGCCGTCTGCGACTACCGGATCACCGTGGTGGTGGCCGCCGGCAACGAGGGCATAGATGCCCGCAACGCTGTCCCCGCCGCTTACGATGAGGTCATCACCGTGAGCGCCACCAACAGCCAAGACGACTGGCCCTCCTGGTCCAACTACGGCCCTGACGTGGACCTGGCCGCCCCCGGGGTCTCCATCCTCTCCACCTGGCACACCTCCACCAAGAGCTACAACACCATCAGCGGCACCTCCATGGCTTCTCCCCACGTGGCTGGAGCCGCCGCCCTGGTCCTCTCCCGCTACCCCAGCTACACCCCCCTCCAGGTGAAGCAGGCCCTCCTGCAAAACGCCGAGAGCACCGCCTCCTGGACCAACACCTCAGGGCATCCCCACCCCGAGCCCTTCCTGAACGTGCGGGGCTTCTAAGGGGAAAACGCCCCCTCCGCGGGAGGGGGCCAAAGCAGAAACCCCCCTAACGGGGGGTTTCTCGCGCTGGCTTGGCGGGGCTTGAAAGCGCGGGAACGGGCTTCGTGCTCCTTAGAAAGGAGGTGATCCAGCCGCACCTTCCGGTACAGCTACCTTGTTACGACTTCGCCCCAGTCACGGGCCCTACCCTCGGCGCCTGCCCTAAGGCTCCCGGCGACTTCGGGTAAAACCCGCTCCCATGGCGTGAC
>CAMTVD010000036.1:0-12251 GCA_947085095.1 uncultured Thermus sp.
CGGTGGGGTAAGAGCCCACCGCCTGGCCTGGCAACAGGCTGGGGCACGGCAAACCCCACCCGGTGCAAGGCCCAGTAGGCAGGAAGGGCTTGCCCGGCCCGTTAGAACCTGCGGGATGGGCCGCTTGAGGCCGGTGGCGACGCCGGTCCCAGAGAGATGACCGCGGAAACAGAACCCGGCTTACGGCCCGCCCTGGGGCCCCCGGAAGGGGGGTGGTGCGTGGATAAAGCGGGTCAGGCTATGAGGAACCGCCTGTATTTTGGGGACAACCTTCAGGTCCTCCGGGAGCGTATCCCCGATGAGAGCGTGGACCTTATCTACCTGGACCCCCCTTTCAACTCCAAGGCGGACTACAACGTCATCTTTCGCGAGCACAGCGGCAAGGGGCCGGGGGCCCAGATACAGGCCTTTGAAGACACCTGGCACTGGGGGCTTGAGAGCGAGAAGGCCCTGGGAGAGGTACTGGAGCGTCACGGAAGGCTCGGGGAGTTCTTGGACTTCATGGTCCGCTCCCTAGGCAAGAACGACCTCTCCGCCTACCTGGTGATGATGGCCGTGCGCCTCATTGAGCTTCACCGGGTCCTCAAACCCACGGGAAGCCTGTACCTGCACTGCGATCCCACGGCCAGCCACTACCTCAAGGTAATCCTGGACCAGATCTTCGGCCCCAGGAACTTCCAGAACGAGGTCATCTGGAAGCGGACTGGAGCCCACAACGACCCCAAGCGTTGGGGAAGGGTCCACGATGTGCTGCTCTTCTACGCCAAGGGGGAAGGGTACACCTGGAACGCGGTTTACCTGCCCCATGACCAGGAGTACCTAAAGCGCTTCAGGAGGCGAGACCCCGATGGTAGGCGGTGGACCGATGACAACTTGACCGCAAAAGGACTTCTTGGCGGCGGCTACGATTACGAGTACAAGGGCGTGAAGTCCCTTTGGAGGGTTCCCCTGGATACGATGAAGCGGCTTGACGAGGAGGGGCGGCTTCACTTCACGAGGGACAAAGGGGGGAACATCATCGGCATAAGGCTGAAAAGGTACCTTGACGAACTCCCTGGAGTTCCCATCCAGGACGTGATAACTGACATTGCGCCCGTCAACTCCCAGGCCAAGGAACGCCTGGGCTACCCCACCCAGAAGCCTTTAGCTCTCCTGAAGCGCATCATCCAGGCTAGCTCCAACCCCGGAGACGTGGTTTTGGACCCCTTTTGCGGCTGCGGCACCGCCCTGGCGGCGGCCCAGGAACTGGGTAGGACCTGGATCGGAATAGATATCACCCACCTGGCCATCACCCTCATCCAGGCCAGGCTCAAGCGGGATTATGGACTGGAACCCGGGAAAGACTACGAGGTCCTCGGTACACCTAAGGACGTGGGAAGCGCCCGCTTCCTCTTCCAGAAGGACCCCCACCAGTTCCAGCTGTGGGCTGTGGGCCTCCTGGGAGCCCAGCCCTATGGGGACCCCAAGAAGGGCAAGAAGGGCGGAGACACGGGAATAGACGGCCTTCTTTACTTCCGTACCCCTTCCGGGAGCCACCTGGAGAAGACGGTGATTCAGGTGAAGGGTGGAGACCACCTCAGCCCCAGCGTGGTGCGGGACCTCAGGGGGGTGATGGAGCGGGAGAAGGCCGCCTTCGGCCTGCTCATCACTTTGAAGGAGCCCACGAAGGGAATGTTGCAGGAGGCCGCCGAGGCGGGCTTTTACTCCTGGGGTAGCCACGCCTACCCGAGGCTCCAGATCCTGACCGTGGGGGAGCTTCTGAACGGGGCCACCCCCAAGCTTCCTCCCGGGAGCCTCAACGTGAGCTACGAGCCCAAGGAAGTCCGGACGGCGAAGCCGAAGGGGGGGATGGAGCCGCTGTTCTAACCATGCCGCTGGAGCGCGTTCTCATGGTGGTCAAGACCTATCCGAACCCCAGCAGGAAGTACGGGGAGCTGACCTGCACCGCCGGGATACGCCTGAGCGATAACTCCTGGGTGCGGATTTACCCTTACCCATTCCGCCTTCTGGAATACGATTACCGATTCCAAAAGTATGACATCCTGGAGCTCCCATTGGTTAAAGCCTCTCAGGACCCGCGCCCTGATAGCTACCGCTTAGAGGACCATACCAAAATACGGGTCCTGGGAAATCTGCCGCCGGGTAAGCGCTGGGAAGAGCGGATGCGGTACATTCGGCCGACGGTGATGGGAAGCACCGAGGAGTTTGAAGCCCAGATGGTCCGCAGGGAGCCCCTTGCCGGAAGTGGCCTGCAGGGCCTGTTCGGTGATGAGGCTCATCAGGGGAAGAGGCGGGTTGTCTGGGGCACGACGATTGCGGTAATCGCCGTTCAGCAGGCTTCCGCCTACCTGGAGGCCGAGTACCTCGGGGAGGACTGGCCCCCAGACGCCAAAGCCAAGCTCGAGGCTCCCGCCTTTTGGGATGAGGGCCTCTTTGAAGGAGCGGAGATGTCGCCCCTGATGAAAAGGCCAAAGGAGCTTCTCCGCTTCTGCCCTTATAAGTTTCACCTGATCTTCACCGATCTGGCCGGGAGAACGGTCCGGAAAGTGGTCACGGACTGGGAAATCTGCAGCCTTTACTTTAGGGAGGAGAGGCGGCTGGGGAGCCGGGAAGCGGCCCTAGAAAGCGTCAAGCATAAGGTAGAGAAACAAATCTTCGCCCCCGACAGGGAGACTTTCCTCGTGGTGGGCAGCATCCATTACCGCTACGCCAGAAAGGACATGTACGCCGTCATAGGCTTCATCTGGCCAAAGCGGGAGCTGCAAGCCTCCCTTTTCGCAGATCTCTAGCCCCCTCGGCCCAGCCCGTTTCCACCAGGGCCTGGGCAATAAGCGAGCGGTGGCAAACGGTGGGGTCTTCTTCAAAGCAGAGGAGGCAGACGCGGTACTCCTTCAGCAGGAGGCCCAGCTCCTCCAGCGCTCCCACGCGCTCCTTGAGGAGGCGCCGGTAGCCCGCCTGGTAGGCGTCCCAGCTACCGCCCGCCCGGAGCTGGTGCCTGAGGTGTTTGGGGGCACCAAGTTCCCGGAAGTGCCGGTAGAAGATGCCCTGGGTTTCCAGGGTGGCCTTAAGGGGGGTCTTGGAGAACCCCTTCTTCCGGCTCAGGGGCAGGTCCCTGACATCGGCTACCAGGTTTATGCGGTTCGCCTTCAGTACGTCTAAGAAGGCGCTTGAATCAAGCCCTTCATAGCCGACGGTGAGGACCTCGAGCATCTTACGCAAGACGATATCCCGCCGGGCAAGCGGTGTAAACCGCTAGGGATTGGGGGTTCCCCCTCTTGGGGCCTATATCTAGGGGGGCCTCCCCCTAGACACCCCCCCACCCCCCGTGGTACCTTAGAGCTAAGGTTGGGTAAGTGCCCCCTGGGGAAGCCCAGGGGGCTGGGCACTTTGTATGCGCGTGCTCTGGCCGCTCCCCCCAGCGCCGGACCGGAACCGCGTGGACGCAGGGTTTTTGGACCCCCGCTACCCCGAGTGGCGCAAGGCCAACGGCCTCGCCCCCGATGAGCACCCCGGCGTGGACGTCAACCTGGCGGGCACCAGCGGGGACGCCGACCTGGGCTACCCCGTGGTGGCCGCGGCCCCGGGGCGGGTGGTCCACTCGGCCCAGCACCGGGTATGGGGGAACATCGTCCTGGTGGAGCACGACCTCCCCGGCCTGGGGCGCTTCTGGACGCAGTACGCCCACCTCCTCCACCGCGCCGTTTCTGAGGGGGACTGGGTGGAGGCGGGGGAGCCCCTGGGGGGCATAGGGAAGGGGGACCCTACGCGCCCGTTCCTCGCCCACTTGCACTTTGAGGTCCGGCGGAGCCCCATCCCCCCGGACGCCTGGCCGGGGCGGAACCGGGCCTACATCCAGGAGCACTACCTGGACCCCGTGGCCTGGCTGAAGGCCCACTACCAGCCCGCCCGGCGCTACTACCGGATGCGGGGGGTCCTCTTCAACCCCACCCGCCAGGAGCTGGGGCCGGTGGTGGTGAACCTGGAAAGCCCCGAGCTGGCCCAGATCGCCGTCCGCCAGCCCCCCAGGCCTGAACGGGCATGAACGCTATCTACCGCCTCCAGGTCATCATGGAGATGCTGGACCGGGCCTCCGGCCCCGCCCGGATGATGACCGCGCACCTCCAGGCCATAGAGCGGGCCTCCCTCATGGCCTCTACGGGGCTGGAGCGCCTGCAGACCGCCGCCACCCTGGCGGGGGCGGGGGCGGCGCTGGCGGCCCCCCTCGTCCTCGCCACCCGGGCGGCCATGCAGTTTGAGGACGCCTGGGCCGATGTGCGCAAGGTGGTGGACGCCTCCCCCCGGGTCCTCACGGAGCTTCAGCGGGAGCTCCTGGGCCTCTCCCGCTCCATCCCCCTCTCCACCACCGAGCTCACCCGAATCGCCGCCGCCGCCGGGCAGGCGGGTATCGCCGTGGGGGAGCTCATCCCCTTCACCCGGGACGCGGCAATGGTGGCCACGGCCTTCGGCCTGGACGCCTTCACCGCCGGGGACGCCCTGGCCAAGCTAAGGAACATCCTGGGCCTCACCCAGCCCCAGGTGATGGGCGTGGCCGACGCCATCAACCACCTCAGCAACAACATGGCGGCCACCGCGGGGGAGATCCTGGAGGTGGTGCGCCGGGTGGGCGGCACCGGGAAGCTCCTGGGCCTCACGGGCCAGCAGGTGGCGGCCCTCTCCGCCTCCTTCCTGGCCCTGGGCACCGCCCCCGAGGTGGCGGCCACCGGCCTCAACGCCCTCTTCCAGCGCCTGGCCACCGCGCCCAGCCAGCCCAAGGCCTTCCAGGAGGCCTTGGCCCGACTGGGCCTCACCGCCCAGGGGCTCCAGGCGGCCCTGAGGCGGGACGCCGCCGGGGCCATCACCGACATCCTCTCCCGCCTCCAGGCCGTCCCCGACCAGCTCACCGTCCTCTCCGACCTCTTTGGCATGGAGTACGCCGACGACATCGCCAAGCTGGTGGGGTCCCTGGACACCCTCCGCCGGGCGATGGGCCTGGTGGCGGACCCCACCCAGTACGCGGGGAGCGCCCTGCAGGAGTTCCGGAACCGTTCCGCCACCCTGCAGAACCAGCTCACCCTGCTCCGAAACGCCCTGGAGCGCCTCTGGATCACCATCGGCAACGAGCTCCTGCCCATCGTCACCCCCCTGGTGGAGCGCCTCACCGGCTTCGTCGGCCGGGTCACGGACCTCCTGGACCGCTTTCCCCTCCTGAGGCGGGGGGCGATCCTGGTCGCCGCCGTCCTGGGCGGGCTCCTGGTGGTGGGAGGGGCCCTGCTGGCCGTCCTGGGGGCCCTGGGCTTCGCCCTGGCCCAGGCCCGGCTGGGCCTGTTGGCCCTCCAGGGGGCCGCGGGGAACGCCCTCCGGGCCCTCCGCCTCCTCTCCCTGGGCCTGGCCCTCGTGAAGGGGCAGGCCGCCGCCCTGGGGCCCCTGGGCCTCCTGCGGGCGGGGCTCATCGGGCTGAGGGGGGCGGCGCTGGGCGCGGGCCGGGCCCTCCTCTTCCTGGGCAGGGCCATGCTCCTCAACCCCCTGGGCCTTCTCCTCGCCGGACTCACCGCCCTGGGCTTCTTCCTCTACCGGGCCTGGCAGGCCTCGGAGAGCTTCCGCAGTAGCGTCCTGGGTACCCTGGAGTCCCTCAAAGGCTCCTTCGCCCCCGTGGTGGCGGAGGTGAGGAGGCTCGTCCAGGGCATCGCCACCGCCTTCGCCCCGGTGCGGGACGGGATCCAGCGAGCCTTCCTGGGGGCCATGCCCGCCGTGGACGGGTTCCTCTACTGGCTGGCCTTCGGCTTCGGCTTCGTCTTCGGCCTCCTCCAGGGCCTGGTGGAGCGCCTGGCCCCGGTCTTCGGGGAGGGGCTGGCCGGGGTGGTGCGGGTGGTCCGAGGCGTGGTGGACACGGTGGTGGGCCTCCTGACCCTGGACCTTGACCGGGCCAGGCAGGGGGCCCTCCGGGTCTGGGAGGGGCTGAAGGCGGTCCTCTCGGTGCCCATCCGGGTGGGGGGGATTCTGGTGGACGCCGCCCTCCACGCCCTCACCCGCCTCTGGCAGGCGGCCAGCGAGCGCTTCCCCGCCCTGGCCCGGCTGGGGGAGGCCCTGTCCCGGGGCTGGCAGGAGCTGGTGGCGGCCGCCCGGGCGGCCTTCATGGCCTTGCAGACCGCGGTCCTGGCCGGGGTGAACGCCCTCAAGGCCCTCTTCCAGGGGGACTTCCAGGCCGCCCTGGGCTTCGCCCGTTTAGGATGGACCGCCCTGAAGGGCCTCCTCTCCGTTCCCCTGAAGCTGGCCGGGGTGGCCTGGGACGCCCTCAGGAGCGGGCTGGAGGCGGCCCTGGCCTGGGTGCGGGGCCTGGCGGCCCGGATGGTGGAGGCGGGGAAGGCCCTGGTCCAGGGCCTGGTGGAGGGCATCCGGAGCCTGGCGATGGCCCCGGTGCGGGCGGTGGAGAACCTGGCCTCCTCCGTCTGGGAGGGCATCCGCAAGAAACTGGGCATCCGCTCCCCCTCCCGGGTCATGGCCCACCTGGGGGCGATGGCGGCCCTGGGCCTGGCGGTGGGGCTTCAGGAGATGACCCCCCGGGTGGCCCGGGAGGCGGAGGCCCTGGCCCAGGCGGCCGTCCCCCGGGTGGAAGCCCCGGCCCTCGAGGCGGTGATGGGGGTGGTGGCCCAGGTGCCCGAGGTGCCGGTACCCGAGGCGTCCCGGCTTCCCGAGGCGGTGCTTCCCGTGCGGGTGGCGATGCCCGAGGTGCGGCCGCCGGCCCTGGAGGCGGTGATGGGGGTGGTGGCCCAGGTGCCCGAGGTGCCGGTTCCCGAGGCCCCCCGGCTTCCCGAGGCCCAGTCCCCCTCCAGGAACGCCCAGCCTGAGGCCCCCAGGGCCCAGGCGGGGGTCCAGCAGGTGATTCGCATAGAGCGCCTGGAGCTCCCTGGGGTGCGGGACGCCGAAGCCTTCCTGGAAGAGCTGAAGAAGCTCTTCCTACCCTACCTGGAGGCCTGAGATGCCCTACCTGCGCTTCGCCACGGGAGACCGGCTCCGCCTGGACGGGGAGGAGATGCCCGGGGTGGTGGTGGGCCTGGAGGTGGAGGGGGAGAACTCCATAGAGTCCCTACCCCGAGAGAACCGGGCCGGGGACGTGCACGTGATGCGGGGCTACCGCGACTTTCGGGTGCGGGTCCACATCCGTCTGGCGGGGCGGGACGCCTACGCGGAGGCCAGGAAGCTGCACGCCAAGTTCGCCAAGTCCAAGGATGAACCCCTCCGGGTGGTCCACCCCCACCTGGCGGCCCGGGGGGTGGAGCGGGCCCTCTTCGCCCGCCTCACCACCCAGGAGCTGGGAGGGGAGGAAGGGCTGATGGCGGTGCTGGAGCTCACCCAGGTGGAGCCCCGGGAGGCCCTGAAGGAGGCCAACGCCCAGGAGGCCCAGGCCCTCCAGAAGACCGCCGCCCAGGGCCCCGTGGCTGGCCCCCCTCCCGGATCGGCCCAGGCCCAGAGAAACGCCCAAGCCCAGAAGCCCCCCCAGCCCCCCCGGGCCCTCCAGGCCTTCCTGGGCGGGCAGAAGGCGGGCTACGGCCTCGCGGGAGGTGGAAGGTGAGGGAGCTCTTCCACCTGCCCCGGCCCCGCACCCCGGAGGGGGTACCCGCCTCCGTGGAGGTCCTGGAGAGCCCCCACGTCCCCTGGCGGACGGGGGTGGTGCGGGGGTTGGAAAGGGCCCCCTCCCAGCTGGAGGTGGGCTGGCACCCCGCCCCCAAGGCCCCGCCCGTGTGGGAAGCCCTCCTCACCGCCCCCGAGCCCCGGGCCCACCCCACCCCCCAGGAGCATTGGCTCTGGGGCCTCCCCGAGTGGCGGAAGCCCGTGGGCCCTCAGGGTTTCCAGGACGTCCGGCTGGAGGAGGTTCTGGCCTGGGTCCAGGGGGCCTGCGGGGGGAAGGTTCAGATCAAGAGCCGGGGAGAGCCCAAACACCACTACGCCCTCCCCCGGGTCCCCGCCTGGGAGGCCGTCCGCCACGCCCTCCAGGCCTGGGGGAAGGAGGACGTCCTCCACGAGCTGGACGGCGGGGTCCTCTACATCGGCCCCCTCGTGGAGAGCCCCCACTACCCGGTGCGCCACCGGGTGAGGGAGCCCGTGGCCGTGGCCCGGTCTGGGGTGGGGGAGCTCGTCTACCTCCTCCTGCCCCCCTTCCCCCAGCTCCGCCTCTACCACCGCCTGGAGGTGGACCACTTCGCCTTCCGGGGCGCCCTCCTGGTGGTGGAGCACCGCCTCCACCTCTCGGGGGAGGCGGCCCGGCACGAGGTCTACGGGAGGCCCCTATGACGGCCAAGGCCCTGCACGCCGCCCTGCGGAGGCTGATAGAGGCCCTCTGGCCCGAGCTCGCCAGCCGCACCCACCTCCCCCACAAGGCCCGGGTGGTGGCGGTGCGGGGGGAGGGGGGGGTGGCGGGGCCCCCGGGCCCCGTGCGCTACAGCGTGGACCTGGAGCCCCTGACCCCTGACGGCCGTCCCGACCCCAGCCGCCCCTTCCTCCGGGACGTCCCCCTGGACGTGCCCTGGATGGGGGAGGGGAGGGGGGTCTACGCCCTGCCGGAGGTGGGGGCCCTGGTACGGGTGGCCTACTACGAGGGCAACCCCGCCTACCCCTACGTGGACGGGGTCCTCTCCGAGGGGAAGGGGGTGGCGCGGGTGGAGCCCGGGGAGTACCTGGTGCAGAAGGACCCCCATACCTGGGTGCGCCTCCGCCCCGACGGGGAGGTCCACGTCCAGGCGGCTCCCGGGGTGCACCTCCGCCTCCGGCCCGACGGCACCGTGGAGCTCCACGGCGCGGCGGTGGTGAAGGTGGACGCCCCCCGGGTGGAGCTCGCCGGGGGCGGCCCCCCCGTGGCCCGGGTGGGGGACCTGGTGCAGGTGGGGAGCGCCGTGGGGCAGATCATCTCGGGCTCCAGCAGGGTCTATTCGGGGTGAGGTATGTACCGGGACTGGCTCTGGAAAGACGGCGACTTTCGCTTCACCCCCAGGGGGGATGCGGCCCTGGCCGAAGGGCTCGCCGTGGTGCGCCAGGACCTCCTGGCCCGGCTCATCTCCCCCCGGGGAAGCCACTGGGCCTTCCCCCTGGAGGGGTCCGACCTCCTGGACTACGTGCAGGCGGCGCTGGACGAGCTCACCCGCACCGAGGTGCTGCAGGAGGCGGAGCGCACCCTCCTGGAGGACGCCCGGGTGCTGGAGACCTCCGGGGAGTGGACGGAAGACGGCCTCCGCCTCACCGCCCGCCTCACGGAGGAGGCCCTCACCCTCCTCCTCCCCTGGCCGCTGGAGGTGGTCCGTGGCCGATGACCTGATCCCCCCTATCCCCACCCTGGAGGAAGAGGTGGCCCGCCTCCTGGGCTTCCTCCCCGAGGGCTTCCCCGTGCGGGACCCGGACGCCATGTCCGCCTTCGGCACCTACCTGCGCCTCGCCGCCCAGGCGGCCCTGGAGGCCAGGGCCTTCGCCCGGGCCCTGGCCCCAGAGCTCCTGGTCACCCGGGCCACAGGGGCCTGGCTGGATGAGCACGCCCGGGGGATGGGCCTGGAGCGCAAGCGGGCCCGGGGGGCGAGGCTTCGCCTGCGCTGCCGGGCCACGGCCTCGGGCACCTTCCCCCCGGGGGCCCTGGTGGGGGTGGGGGACCTGCGCTACCGGGTGGAGGGGCCCTACGGCCCGGATGCGGAGGTGGAGGCGGTGAGCGAGGGGGTGGGGGCCCGGTACTCCCTGCCCTTGGGGGCGGTCCTCTACCCGGTCACCGTGGTGCCGGGGTTAGAGGTCCTGGAGGTGCTGGGGGTCCTGGAGGAGGGCCAGGACGAGGAGACCGACGAGGAGCTCCGCCAAAGGCTCCTCCTGGCCTGGCCCGCCCTGGGCAGGGGGAGCACCTACCACGCCTACATGAGCTGGGCCCTGGAGGTGCCCGAGGTGCGGAAGGTGGTGGTCCTGGACGACCACCCCCGGGGCCAGGGCACCGTGGACGTGGTCATCGCCCCCGCCCGGGGCCTCCCCAGCCCCGAGCTCCTCGCCCGGGTCCAGGCCCTGGTGGAGGAGCGCCGCCCCCTCACGGTGAACGCCCTGGTCCGGGCCCCCACCCCCGTCCCCCTGGACCTTTCCCTGCGCCTCCACCGCCTGCCCGGGAGCGCCCCCCTGGAGGAGTGGCGCACCCGGGTCCTGGACTTCATCCACAGCCTGGGCATCGGGGAGACCTTCTGGCCCTCTCGCCTCGCGGACCACCTCCACAACTTCGGGGGGCTGGAGGCGGCGGAGCTCCTGAGCCCCACGGGCCCGGTCCGCGTCCGGAGGGACGAGCTCCTGGTGCCCGGCGAGGTGACCGTCTATGAGTGACCTGAAGGAAGCCCTCTACGAGCACCTCCTCTCCCTCCTGCCCCCGGGGCGCTACCCCCGGGAGGGCGGGGCGGCGGACGGGATGGTGCGGGCCCTGGCCGCCGAGGAGGCCCACCTGGTGGAGGAGGCCCTTTCCCTCTTCCGCCAGGCCCTGCCCCAGTACGCCGAGGGGCGGGCCCTGGAGGAGGTGGCCCGGGGGCGGGGCCTTCGCCGCTTCCCCCCCGACGAGCCCGACGAGTGGCTGAGGCAAAGGACGGTAGGGGCGGTCCTCTACTGGCTCCGAGCCGGCACCCGGCCCGGGATGGAGGCGGAGCTGGCCCGGTTGGGCTTCCAGGCCGAAGTGGTGGAGGGGCGCCCCCCCGCCTGGGCGGAGTTCCTGCTCAGAATAAACCCCCAGGGGCCCTTCACCTCGAGGGAGCGGGACCTTCTCATGCGGGCGGTGCGGGAGCTGAAGCCCGCCCACGCGGTTCTGAGTCGGATAGAGCTTTGGCTCTCTGCCCTGCGGCGGCTCCGCCTCCGGACGAGCGCCCTGACCCAGGTCTGGGACCTGGGGCGGTTCGGGGAGTGGCTCTTTGGGGAGGTCGTGGCCGTGGCCAGCCTCCAGCGCCACGGCCTCGCCTCGTGGATAGAGAGCAGGAACACGCGTTGGGAGGTCTTTGATGGCAGCCTGGACTTTGCCGGATAGTCCCTCCCCCAGGCGCACCTTCGGCCCCGTGCCCCGGCGGAACACCCTGGGGCGGGGGGCGGCGGTGTGCCGGGGGAGGCTGGGGACCGGGGCGGAGGAGCGCCGGGTCTACGGCCCGCCCCTGGACGGGTGGGCCTTTGAGGGGGGTCTGCCCCTGATGGCGTCCCACCGCCTGGGGCTGGGGTGGGAGGCGGGGGAGCGTTCCCTCCGGTCCCCGGTCTTTGACGGAGAGGGGGTGCAGTTCTGATGTTCACGGCGTACGCGAAGCAGGAGCTTCTGAGGGCGCTTTCGGAGATGGTCCGGGAGGCGGGCTGGGGCACCTCGGGGGCCGCAAACGCCTCCGGGCTCACGAACCCCGTCTACACGAACCTCATCGCGAAGCAGGTGGTAGGGGGGGAGCTCGTCCTGGAATACGCCCTGGCCTGGGAGGGGACGGGCACCAGGACCCTTCGGGAGATCGGGCTCTTCGGGCGGGACCAGAACGGGAACCGGGTCATGCTCTACCGCCGGACCCGGGACCCCATCACCCTGGAGCCCGGCATCACGGTCATAGACCGGCTCACCGTGCGGCTGGAGGACCTGTAGGAGGTGTGGGATGCCTAGACTGGAAGACCTTCTGGACTTTTGGACCCAGGTGGGGGTGCCGGACGACTGGACGGCCCCGGACACCATTGAGGCGGGTGGGGGCACCATCCCCAAAACCTCCTCCAAGGGGCTGGTGCGGGCCAGCGACAACACCATCATTGAGGTGGGCCCCTTCGCCCGCATCATGGCCCTGTACGCCATGCGGGACCGGGCGGCCCTGCGGGCCGCCCTGATGGGCACCTTCGCCCTGCAGATGGCCCGGGGAGCCCTGGACGGCCTGGAGAACCTGCGCCTGCGGGGGATCCAGACGGGGCGCGCCTACCTCCCACGGAAGTACGTGGTCGGGGGGCTCAACGTCACGGTGGGCTCCGGGCGCTCCCTCTCCATCGCCGCCGGGGTGGCGGTCCAGGGGGGCCTGCGCCGCTCCTACCCCGAGCGCCCCAACGCCATCGCCGTGCCCACGAACCCGGGTTCCACGGCGAAGACCTACACCCTCTACCTCACCAATGACGGCGCTCCCTACCTGGTGGAGGGCACCTCGCCCCCCGAGGGGGGTTTGGCCCTGGCCCGGGTCCATGTGCCCGCCGGGGACACCGGCCCCAGCTTCGCGGGCACCATTACGGACGTCCGCCTCATCGCCACCCCGTCC
>CAMTVD010000037.1:0-15398 GCA_947085095.1 uncultured Thermus sp.
GTGTGGATGTGGTAGGCGAAGTCCACCGGGGTAGCCCCCTTGGGCAGGTTGATGATCCGCCCCTTGGGGGTGAAGACGAAGACCCTGCCCCCCAGGAGGTCCCGGGTGACGGCCTCCACGAACTCCCGGGAGCTAGAAAACTCCTGCTGCCATTCCTGGATGCTCTTGAGCCAGGAAACCCGCCTCCTCACCTCCTCGGGGTCGGTGAGGCCCTCCTTGTAGAGCCAGTGGGCGGCGATGCCGTACTCGGCGATGCGGTGCATCTCCCGGGTGCGGATCTGCACCTCCAAGGGGAGGCCTTCTAAGGCGATGACCGTGGTGTGGAGGCTCTGGTAGCCGTTGGGCTTGGGCACGGCGATGTAGTCCTTGACCCTTCCGGGGATGGGCTGCCAGAGGGCGTGGACCAGGCCCAGGACGTGGTAGCAGACCTGCTTTTCCCTAAGGCCCTTGGCCTCCTCTGTGGGGGAGGGCTTGGGGTCCAGGATAACCCGCACCGCCAGGAGGTCGTAGATCTGTTCCAAGGCCTTTCCCTCCCGCTCCATCTTCTTCCAGATGGAGTAGAGGTGCTTGGGCCTCCCCGTGATCTCGTAGCCCTGGAGCTGGCTTTGCAGGAGGGTGTCCTTTTTTAGGTTTTCCTCCAAGACGTCCATGGCCCGCTTCACCAAGCGGTCCCGGGCCTCTTGGGTCTCCTGGAGGCGGAAGAGGAGGGCTTGGTAGGCCTCAGGGTGGAGGTAGCGGAAGGAGAGGTCCTCCAGCTCCCACTTGATCTGCCCCATCCCCAGGCGGTGGGCCAGGGGGGCGTAGATCTCCAGGGTTTCCTGGGCGATGCGCTTTTGCTTCTCCTCGGGCATGTGCTCCAGGGTGCGGAGGTTGTGCAGGCGGTCCGCCAGCTTCACGATGATGATGCGCACGTCCTCCGCCATGGCGATGAACATCTGGCGGAGGTCCTCGGCCCGCTTCTCCTCCCCCTCGAGGTTGGCCAGCTTGTAGAGCTTGCTGACCTTGGTCTCCCCCTCCACGATCCGGCGCACCGCGGGGCCGAAGCGCTTCTCCAGCTCCTCCCCGGGCACGCCGCAGTCCTCCATGGTGTCGTGGAGGAGGCCCGCGGCCACGGTGTCCGCGTCCATGCCCAAGGAGGCCAGGATCTCCGCCACGGCCACGGGGTGGGTGATGTAGGGCTCCCCGCTTTTCCTGAGATGCCCCCGGTGGGCTTCCTCGGCAAAGCGGTAGGCCTCCCGCACCTTTTCCCGGTCCTCCGGGGTGAGGTGGGCGAGGCCTGGTTCCAGTTTTTCCCAAAGACCTTCGCGGACGACCACTACTTCCAGTGTAGCACCCTAGGAGGTGAGCTCCAGGAGGAAGGCGGAGAGGGCGGGCTTCTCCAGGAGGGCCACCAGGGTTTTGCCGGCGAAGGGGGCCAGGACCAGGGCCTTTTCCCGGAAGAGGACCACGGCGGGGCCGTGCTTCTTTCCCAGGGCCCTGTCCAGGGGCTCCAGGGCCCGTTTGAGGGCCAGAAGGGGCTCTTGGGGCAGGGGTGGGGTTTCCTCCAGGAAGCCCAAGGCCTCCACTCCGGGAATCCGGAGCCGATCCAGGTCTTTAGCGACTTCCTCCTGGTCAAAGACCCCCAGGAGGGCCTCGAGGTCCGCTCCCCGGATCTCCCGGAGCACAGCCTTGGCGGCCTCGGCCTCCTTTTCCAGCTCCCGGAGGAGGGCTTCCGCCTGGGCCAAGGTCTTCTCCACCTGCAAGACCCCTTGTGGGCCCAGGCGGGGAAGCCGCTCTTGGGCGCCCTTGAGCACCTCCATGAGGGGCTTTAGGCGGCGGTTGGTTTCGCTCTGGAAGCTTTGCAGGGGGGCAAAGGCCTGGAAGAGGGCGGTGAGGCGGGTGAGAAGCTCCTCACGCTTCGCTTCCAGACGCCTCCTTAGGACCTGCAGGGCCCGGGCGATGGGGGTGGGGTTGGGGAGGGGCTTGGCCTTTTCCTCCTCAATGCTCCGCAGCACCCCTTCCCCTCCAAAGCCAAGGAAGCGCTCCGCCAGCCGCTGAAGCTGGGAGAGCTCTTCCAGGGCCTCCTTCCTCGCCTGGGCCCGGGCTTCCGCCAGCGCCTTCCTGAGGGCCTCGAGGTCGGGGAGCCTGCCTTCGGCCAGGGCCCTTTCCGCCTCTCCCACCGCTCCCTCGAGGCCCAGGGCCAAGGCCTCCGGGCGCAGGGTGGCCAGGGCCTCCTCCGCCTCCTGGAGCTTGGCCTTGAGGAGGGCCTCCTCCCCTTGGGCTTTGAGGAGGGCGGCGTAGCGGGCCTGGATCTCGGGAAGGCGCTCGGGGAGGGCCTCGGGGGGGAGGGCTTGGAGCTCCTGCAGGAGGGGAAGGAAAGCCTCCCCCTTAGAACCCAGTTCCCGGAGGAGGGAGATCCTCTCCTCTTCCAGGCGCTTTTCCTCCTCCTTTTTGCGCCTGGCCTCCTCCATGAGGCGCTCCAGCTCCGCTTCCAGGGGTTTTAGCTCGGGGAAGCCGCCTTCCTTCAGGGTCTCCTCCGCCAGGCGCAGGGCGCTTTCCAGGGGGGCCTTGGCCGCCTCAGGGAGGGGGAGGGTCCTAAAGGTTTCCCAGAGCTGGATGAGGCGGGCCCGTTTCTCCGCCCGGAGGTTCCTCTCCGCTTCCTGGAAGGCCTCCTCCAGGAGGCGGAGCTTTTCCCTTGCCGGGGTTCCGGCTTCCAGGAGGGCCTGGACCTCGGCGAGAAGGGGGTTCACCGTGGCCCCTGGGAGGAAGGCGTGGCGGGCGAGGAGTTCTTCCAGCCTGCGCCTCTCCTCTTCCACTTCCAGGGCCTCCAGGCGCCTCGCCGCCTCCTCGGGGAGGGCCTCGAGGTCAATGATGAGCTCCCCTTCCAGGTCCTCCGCTTCCTCCACGGTGAGGAAGACGCCGGTGGGGCGTTTGGGGGCCTCCTCCTGGGTCTCAAAGACGATCTCGGGCAGGGTAGGGGAGCGGGCCACGCTGGACTCCAGAAGCTTCCTCAGCTCCAGGGCCAGGCTCCTCGCCCGCTCCACCTCCGCCTGGGCCAGAAGCCCCTCCTCCTGGGCCTTGCGGACGGTTTCCACCAGGCTCTCCAGGCGGCGCACCTTGGGCCCACCCAGGTGGCGCACCCTTTCCAGGCTCTCCTCCAGGTGGGCCAGGTCCTTGGCCTGGCGCAGAAGGGCCTCCTCCAGCTTCTCCTCCAGGGCCTCGAGGAGGGCCTCCGCCTCGAGGAGAAGGTTGGGGGTGGCCTCCTGGCGCAGGCGGTTCATGAGGGCGCGAAAGCGGCCCACTTCCGGCCAGTCCAGGTAGAGGCTAAAGCGCTTCAGGCCCGCCTCCAGGGCCTCGAGGCTTGCGGGCTCGGCGATTTTCCTCAGGGCCTCCTCCACCACCCGCCGGGCCTCCGCTGGGGTAAGCCTCGCCTGGAGTTCCCGGAAGAAAAGGCCCTTCAGAAGGGTTTCCCCGTCCTTGAAGGTCAGCTCTCCCGGGCGCTTCCCCAGGCGCTTCAGGCCCTCGTCCATCACCGCCTCGGCCCTGGCCCCCAGGTGGGGACGGAGGGTTTCCAGGATCGCCCCGTAGATGTCCGGCATCCCCCTTAGCTTACCCTCCCTTTTCCAGCTTCAGGGCTTCCCCGAAGTAGAGCTTCTGGTGGGGGTAGGGGATCTCTATCCCCTCCCGGTCCAGGCGGTTCTTGATGCGCCGGCGGAACTCCCGGGCGATGGCCCACTGCTCCGCGGGCTTGGTGTTGAAGAGGACGCGGATGGTTACCCCGGATTCCGCCAGGTGCTGCACCCCCAGGACCTCGGGGGGATCGGCGAAGCGTTCCCGCCACTCGGGGTCCTCGTAGAAACGGGCCGTCTCGTCCTGGAAGACCTCCAGGGCCCGGTCCAGGTCCTCCTTGTAGGCCACGTTCACGTCCACCACCGCCCGGCTCCACTCCTGGGTGAGGACGGTCACCTGGCGCACCTCGGAGTTGGGGAGGAAGTGGACCCGGCCCTCCAGGTCCCTGAGCACCGTGATGCGCAGGTTGAACCGCTCCACCTTCCCGCCCACGTTGCCGATCTGCACGATGTCCCCCACCCCGTACTGGTCCTCCAGGAGGATGAAGAAGCCGTTGATGAAGTCCCGGATCAGGTTCTGCGCAGCGAAGCTCAGGGCAAGTCCCGCCACCCCCGCCCCCGCCAGGAGGGCGGTGACGTTGAGGCCCAGGTTGGAGAGGAAAAGAAGCGCTCCGAGGACCAGGACCACCACCCTCAACGCCGACTCGGAGACCGTCCTAAGGGTCCGCCGACGCACCGCCTCCCGGGTGTGTTCCTCCTCCTCAGGCTCGGGGAGGTTTTTCAGGACAAGGGGGACCAGGCGGTAGCCCAGAAAGGTGAGGGCCAGAACGGCCAGGGCAGAAGCCCCCTGTCTCCCCAGCCAGCGGGCCAAACCCTGGCCCCAGGTGCGCCAGGGCTCCACGGGAAGGCCCAGGGCGTGGGCCAGGTAGCTGAAGGCCAGGAGGGCCACCACCCCCCACCAGAGGAAGCCGAGGAGCTGGAAGAAGCGGTCGTCCCCCTTCGTGGGGGTGAGGCGGCCTAGGGCGTTCAGGGCCCGGGCCCCGTAACGGCCCAGGAAATAGACCACGAGGAGGGTCAGGGCTAGGTCCAGCCAGGGCGCCATGGAGCCAATATACCCAGGCCCCGGGGGCGTATAGTGGTGGACATGGAAGGCCACGTGCCCGAACCCACCCACACCCTCGAGGGCTGGCACATCCTCCACGATTTCCGCCACCTGGACTTCCCCCGCTGGCGGAAGGCCCCGCCTTTGGAGCGGCAGGCCGCTTGGGAAGAGCTTTTGGACCTCCTCGCCTCCTGGCGGCGGGTGGAGGAGGAGGGGCGGGGTTCCTTTGGGGTCTACCAGGTGATCACCCGGAAGGCCGACCTCCTCTTCCTGAACCTCCGGGAAAACCTGGACGAGCTTCTGGAGCTGGAGGCCGCCCTCAACAAGAGCCTCCTCGCCGAGTACCTCCTGCCCGCCTACGGCTTCTACTCCGTGGTGGAACTGGGAAGCCAGGAGAAGCCTTTAGACCCCGAGTCCCCCCACGTGAAGCCCCGCCTCACCCCCAGGGTGCCCAAGGGGGGGTACGTCTGCTTCTACCCCATGAACAAGAGGCGGGAAGGGGAGAATAACTGGTACATGCTCCCGGCAAGGGAAAGGGCCCAACTCATGCGGGCCCACGGGGAGACGGGAAGGAAGTACCAGGGCAGGGTCCTCCAGGTGATCAGCGGGGCCCAGGGCCTGGACGACTGGGAGTGGGGGGTGGACCTCTTCAGCCAAGACCCCATCCAGTTCAAGAAGATCGTCTACGAGATGCGCTTTGACGAGGTTTCCGCCCGCTTCGGGGAGTTCGGCCCCTTCTACGTGGGCAGGTACCTGGACCAGGAGGCCTTGGCCCGCCTGTTGGACGTAGGATAAGGGCATGGAGCGCTACTGGGCCCTCGGGCTTTTTCGGCTCCTCCCCGAGTTCCGCCGCCTCGAGGCCGAGCACCAGGAGCACCTGAAGGAGGAGTTCGCCCACCTCCTCCACCGCTTCGCCGAGCGGGGGGGCTTCCTCAGGGCCTACAGCCTGGTGGGCTTTTCCGCCGAGGCCGACCTCCTCCTCTTCCAGGGGGCGGAGGACCCCAAGGCCCTCCAGCTCCTAAGGCGGGAGGCCAACCGCACCCGGCTTATGGGCTATCTGGAGCCCGGGGCCCTCTTTTTGGACCGGGGGACGGGGGAGCCGGGGGAGGACCCCCTGGCCCTCTTCCCCTATGGCCTGGAGGGACCCCTCCCCCAGGGGGCAAGAATCCTTCAGGGGCGGCAGGTGACCCTCCTGGAGGGGCCTCTTGCGGTCCTCTTCCCCCTGGCGGTGGCGGAAGGAGGGTATTTGGCCATCCCTCGGGGCCTGCGGGAGGCCCTGGACGACCTGGGCTAGCGCAGGCGCTTCAGGGCCTCCTTGATGAGTTCCTGGGCCTTGGCCCCGGGGTTTTTGGCCAGGAGGTCCAGGACCACGCTCCGGGCCTGCCCCTCCTTGAAGCCCAAGGCGGCCAGGGCCAGGACGGCTTCCTCGGCGCTTTGGCTTTCCACCCTTTCCCCGGTGAGGAGCTCCTTGGGCACCTTGTCTTTGAGCTCCAGGGCCAGGCGCTCCGCCAGCTTTCTCCCCACCCCGCTGGCCGAGGTGAGGAGCCTGAGATCTCCCTCGGCCAGGGCCCGGGCCAGGAGCCTGGGGGTGAGGGTGGAGAGGAGGGCCAGGGCCACCTTGGGCCCCACCCCGCTCACGGAGAGGAGGAGCTCAAAGAGCCTGAGGCTTTCCTCCTCGGGAAAGCCAAAGAGGGAAAGGCCTTCCTCCCGAAGGGCCAGGTGGGTGTGGACCCCCACCTCCTCCCCCTCCTTCAGGGCCTGAAGGAAGGGGCCTGGGGCCTGGACCTGGAAGCCCACCCCTCCCACCAGGAGGAGGAAGGCCCCTTCCTCCTTCCTCAGGACCACGCCCTTCAGGTAGCGGATCATCGGCCCTGGAAGCGGGGCGGGCGCTTTTCCCGGAAGGCCCTGACCCCCTCCTCGTGGTCCAGGGTGCGCCCCGCCTGGCCCTGGAGGATGGCCTCGAGGGCCAGCGCCTCCGTGAGGGAGAGGCGGTAGGTCTCCAGGAGGAGTTTCTTGGTGAGGGCCAGGGCGCGGGTGGGGCCCTGGGCCAGCTCCTGGGCCTTCTTTAGGGCCTCCTCCATGAGCTTTTCCGCGGGCACCACCCGGTGCACCAGGCCCAGCTCCAGGGCCTCCTCCGCCGAGAGGCGGGGGGAGAGGTAGAGGAGCTCCTGGGCCTTGGCCAGGCCCACCAGGCGGGGCAGGAGGAAGCTCATCCCCGAGTCGGGCACCAGGCCGATGCGGGCGAAGGCGGTGGTGAAGCTGGCCTCCTCCGCGGCCAGGCGGTAGTCCCCATAGAGGGCCAGGCTCATCCCCGCCCCCGCCGCCGCCCCGTTCACCGCCACCACCAGGGGCTTCTCCAGGGCGCTTATGGCCTCCACCACCCGGTTGTAGCGGCGGAGGTGGGCCTCGTAGTCGGGCTTGGCCTCGCCGAACTCCGTGAGGTCCTGGCCTGCGGAGAAGGCCTTGCCTGCTCCCGTGAGGAGGAGGGCGCGCACCCCCTGGTCCCGGTTCGCCTCCTCCAGGGCGGCGAGGAGGGCCTCCAGGAGCCCGCCTGTGAGGGCGTTGAGCCTCTCGGGCCGGTTCAGGGTGAGGACCAGCACGCTTTCCTGGCGCTCCGTCAGGATCATGGCCCTATTGTAAAGCCCCCGGGCACTCACCCCGCCTTTTGGTGTAGCGTAGTGAAGGGGGTATACCGCCCCCTTCGGAGGCAGGATGGAGCTCACGCTGGAAAGCCAAGGCTATCTGGAGGCCCTGTATAGGGCTTATCTGGAGGACCCCTTTTCCCTTCCCGAGGAGTGGCGGCGCTACTTCTCCGCTTTGGCCCTGGAGGACGGCCGACGAGAACCCCTGGCTCCTCCGGTGGGCGAGGCTTTGGACCTGGCCTTTCTCCTGAAGGTGGAAAGGCTCGTCCAGGCCTACCGGGAGCTGGGCCACCTGGGAGCCCGGATTGACCCCTTGGGCCGGGAAAGGCCCTGGCCCAAGGAGCTTGCCCTCGAGGCCCACGGCCTTGCCCTGGAGGACCTGAAGAGGCCCCTTCCCCCCCTCTTCAGGGCCCCCACCCTAGGTGCCCTTTTGGAGCGCCTCCAGGCCACTTACCTGGGCCCCGTGGGCTTTGAGCTGGCCCACGTGGAGCCCGAGGAGAGGGCCTGGCTCCTGGCCCAGATAGAAGCCCCCTGGCCCAAGCCTCCCCAGGAGGTGAGGAAACGCCTCCTCAAGGAGCTCATGGAGGCCAGCCTCTTTGAGGCCTTCTTGCAGCGAAAGTACCTGGGGGCCAAGACCTTCAGCCTGGAGGGCCTGGAAAGCCTCATTCCCCTCCTAGGGGAGACCCTGGAGGAGGCCGCCCGGCACGGGGTGCGGGAGGTGGTCCTGGGGATGGCCCACCGGGGGCGCTTGAACGTCCTGGCCCACGTGGCGGGCAAGCCCCTGGAGCGCATCTTCCGCGAGTTTGAGGAGATCTTCCCCGAGGGCTACGCCGGGGACGTGAAGTACCACCTGGGCTTCTCCAGCGACCGCATGACCGCCCACGGGCCCCTCCACGTCTCCTTGAACTTCAACCCCAGCCACCTGGAGTTCGTGAACCCCGTGACCCTAGGAAGGCTTCGCGCCAAGCAGGACCGCTTCGGGGACCGGGAGCGGAAGCGGGGGCTGGCGGTTTTGGTCCACGGGGACTCCGCCTTCATCGGGGAAGGGATCGTCCAGGAGACCCTGAACCTCTCCAGGCTTCCCGGCTACCGGGTGGGGGGGACGCTGCACGTGGTGGCCAACAACCAGCTGGGCTTCACCACCCTGCCCTCGGAGTACACCTCCTGCCGCTACCCCACGGACATCGCCAAGATGCTGGGGGTGCCCATCTTCCACGTGAACGCTGAGGCCGTGGACGAGCTCTGGTTCGTCCTGAGGCTCGCCCTGGCCTACCGCCAGCGCTACGGCAAGGACGTGGTCATAGACCTGGTGGGCTACCGCCGCCGCGGGCACAACGAGACCGACGAGCCCACCTTCACCCAGCCGGGGATGTACGCCCTCATCGCCAGGCGCCCCGAGCCCTGGAAGGTCTACGCCGAGCGCCTCTTCGCCGAGGGCGTGGTCTCCCAGGAGGAGCTGAAGGCCTGGCAGGAGGCCTACCTGGAGCGCCTGGAGAGCGAGTTCGCCCGGGTCAAGGCCGAGCCCGGCCCCGTGGTGCCCCACGGGCTTTCCGGCCTCTGGCAGGGGTACGTGGGGGGGGAGGACCGGCGGGTGCCGGAGGTGGAAACGGGCGTGCCCCTCGAGGCCCTGAAGAACCTCTTGGTTCGCCTGGCCTCGGTCCCCGAGGGCTTCCAGGTCCACCCCAAGCTGAAGCGCTTCTTGGAGGCCCGCCTGGAGATGGCCGAGGGGAAGCGCCCCCTGGACTGGGCCGCCGCCGAGGCCCTGGCCTTCGCCACTTTGGCGGTGGAGGGGCACCGGGTGCGCCTCACGGGCCAGGACGCTCTCCGGGGCACCTTCACCCAGCGCCACGCCGCCCTCTATGACTACGCCACCGGCGAGCCCCACATCCCCCTGCAGCACCTGGCCGAGGGGCAGGCGGAGGTGGAGATTTGGAACTCCCCCCTCTCCGAGGCCGGGGTCCTGGGCTTTGAGTACGGCTACAGCCTGGACTACCCCGAGGGTCTCGTCCTCTGGGAGGCCCAGTTTGGGGACTTCGTCAACGTGGCCCAGGTCTACATAGACCAGTTCCTGGCCAGCGCCGAGGCCAAGTGGAACCGGCTTTCCGGACTGGTGCTTCTGCTGCCCCATGGCCTCGAGGGCCAGGGCCCCGAGCACTCCTCCGCCAGGCTGGAGCGCTTCTTGCAGCTTGCCGCCCGGGACAACCTCCAGGTGGCCTACCCCACCACCCCGGCCCAGTTCTTCCACCTCCTCCGCCGCCAGGTGAGGCGCAAAATCCGCAAGCCCCTCATCGTCATGACCCCCAAAAGCCTCCTCCGCCACCCCGAGGTGGTCTCCGCCCTGGAGGAGCTGGCCCAGGGCCGCTTCCATAAGGTCATCCCCGAGCGCATCAAGGGGGCGAGGAAGGTCCTCCTCACCTCGGGCAAGGTCTACTACGACCTCCTGGCCAAGAGGCGGGAGCTTGGCGCGGAGGACGTGGCCCTCATCCGCTTGGAGCTCCTCTACCCCTTCCCCGAGGAGGAGCTGAAGGAGGCCCTGGCCTTCTACCCCAAAAAGACCCCGGTGGTCTTCGTCCAGGAGGAGCCCATCAACCAGGGGGCCTGGTGGTACCTCTCCGCCCGCTTCTGCGGGGAAATCTACGGCCATTCCTTCAACGTGGTGGCCCGGCCCGAGTCCCCAAGCCCCGCCGTGGGTTCCTCCAAGGTGCACAAGCTGGAGCAGGAAGCGCTTCTTGAGGAAGCCTTCCAGTGAGGAGGTAAAAGGTGCAGGAACTGAAAGTCCCCTCCGTGGGCGAGTCCATCGTGGAAGTGGAGATCGGCGCTTGGCTTAAGGGTGAGGGCGAGGCCTTCCAGGCCGATGAGCCCCTGGTGGAGCTCATCACCGACAAGGCCACCCTGGAACTCCCCGCCCCCTTTGCGGGTACCCTGAAGAAGATCCTCAAGGCCCAAGGGGAGACGGCCCGGGTGGGGGAGGCCATCGCCCTTCTGGAAGAGGGAGCGGCCCAGGCGGAGGCCAGGCCTGAGCCCCAGGTCCCCGCCCAGGAACCTCCCCTGGCCATGCCCGCCGCGGAAAGGGTGATGCGGGAGGCGGGGGTTTCCCCGGAGGAGGTGGTGGGCACGGGCCTGGGGGGGCGGATCCTCAAGGAGGACGTGGAGCGCCACCTGCAAAGCCGCCCCGCCCCCACCCCACCCCCCAGGCAGGCCCCGACGCCGCCCCCCGTCCAGGCCCCCGCGCCCGCGGACAAACCCTGGCGGGTGGACGAGGTGGTGCCCATGACCCCCCTGCGCCGCCGCATCGCCGAGAGGCTCCTCCAGGCCCGGCAGACCACGGCCATGCTCACCACCTTCAACGAGGCGGACATGTCCCAGGTCATCGCCCTGAGGCGGGAGCTGGGGGAGGCCTTCCAGAAGAAGTACGGGGTGAAGCTGGGCTTCATGAGCTTCTTCGTCAAGGCCGTGGTCCAGGCCCTGAAGGAGATCCCCGAGCTCAACGCCGAGATCCGGGAGAACGCCATCGTCTACCACCGCTACTACGACATCGGCATCGCCGTGGGCGGGGGCGAGGGGCTGGTGGTGCCCGTCCTGAGGGACGCCGACCGCCTCTCCTTCGCCGAGATTGAGAAGCAGATCGCCGACTTCGCCGAAAGGGCCCGCACCAGGAAGCTGAAGCCCGAGGAGCTCATGGGGGGAACCTTCACCATCACCAACGGGGGCATCTACGGCTCCCTGAACTCCACCCCCCTCCTCAACCCGCCCCAGGTGGGGATCCTGGGCATGCACGCCATCCAGGAGAGGCCCGTGGCCCGGGAGGGGCAGGTGGTCATCCGCCCCATGATGTACCTGGCCCTCTCCTACGACCACCGCATCGTGGACGGCAGGGAGGCGGTCACCTTCCTCCGCCGGGTGAAGGAGCTCATAGAGAACCCCATGCGGCTTCTCATGGAGGTGTGAGGTGTACGACCTCCTGGTAATCGGGGCCGGGCCTGGGGGGTACGTGGCCGCCATCCGGGCCGCCCAGCTGGGGATGAAGGTGGGGGTGGTGGAGAAGGAGAAGGCTTTGGGGGGGACCTGCCTTAGGGTGGGGTGCATCCCCTCCAAGGCGCTCCTGGAGACCAGCGAGCGCATCTACGAGGTGAGGAAGGGCCTCCTTGGGGCCAAGGTCCAGGGGCTGGAGGTGGACCTAAAAGCCCTCCTCGCCCACAAGGACAAGGTGGTCCAGGCCAACACCCAGGGGATTGAGTTCCTCTTCAAGAAAAACGGCATCGCCCGCCACCTGGGCACAGCCCGCTTTCTCTCCGATCGCAAGGTCCTGGTGGAGGAAACGGGGGAGGAGCTTTCTGCCCGCTTCATCCTCATCGCCACGGGTTCGGCCCCCCTCATCCCCCCCTGGGCCCAGGTGGACTACGAGCGGGTGGTGACCTCCACCGAGGCCTTAAGCTTCCCTGAGGTTCCGGAAAGGCTCGTCGTCGTGGGAGGGGGGGTGATCGGGCTGGAGCTCGGCGTGGTCTGGCACCGCCTGGGCTCGGAGGTGATCGTCCTGGAGTACATGGACCGGATCCTGCCCACCATGGACGCTGAGCTTTCCCGGGCGGCGGAGAAGGTCTTCAGGAAGGAAGGCCTGAAGGTTCGTACCGGAGTGCGGGTTACCGCCGTCCTCCCTGAGGCCCGAGGGGCCCGGGTGGAGCTGGAAGGGGGGGAGGTCCTAAAGGCGGACCGGGTCCTGCTGGCCGTGGGAAGGAGGCCCTACACCGAGGGGCTCGGCCTGGAGAACGCCGGGCTCGCCACCGACGAGAGGGGCCGGATCCCCGTGGACGAGCACCTGAGGACCAAGCTTCCCCACATCTACGCCATCGGGGACGTCATCCGGGGCCCCATGCTGGCCCACAAGGCCAGCGAGGAGGGCATCGCCGCCGTGGAGCACATGGCCAAGGGCTTCGGCCACGTGGACTACCAGGCCATCCCCAGCGTGGTCTACACCCACCCCGAGGTGGCCTCCGTGGGGTACACGGAGGAGGAGCTCAAAGCGCAGGGCATCCCCTACAAGGTGGGGAGGTTTCCCTACTCCGCCAGCGGCCGCGCCCGGGCCATGGGGGAGACCGAGGGCTTCGTCAAGGTCCTGGCCCACGCCAAGACGGACCGCATCCTGGGGGTGCACGGGATCGGGGCCCGGGTGGGGGACGTCCTGGCCGAGGCGGCCCTGGCCATCTTCTTCAAGGCCAGCGCCGAGGACCTGGGCCGCGCTCCCCACCACCACCCCTCCCTTTCCGAGATCCTCAAGGAGGCGGCCCTGGCGGCCTGGGAGAAGCCGATACACCTCTAGCAAGCAAAGCCCCGCGCAAGGTGACTTGCGCGGGGTCTTGCCTTCTAGCCTTTAGGGCCGGGCCAGGGTGATCACCGGGGAGGTCCACTCCTCCCAGTGCCTGGGGTTCCTGGGGTCACCCAGGGCCTTCAGGACCCGGATCCGCACCACGTACTGGCCGTTGGGAACCTCCCTGAAGAGGGTTTCCTCCCGGCCGTTATCCATGTTGCTGTGGATCCGGGTGCCGTCCCAGGCGAAAGCGAAGAAGCCTGTAGCCGAGCTGTTCCTGGGCACGAATTCCAGATCCACGAACTTGTTGAAGACCGGGTGGACGGGCCGGCCGTTGGCGTGGAGGATTTGCATCTCCAGCTTGCTCACCTGGTGGGCCAGGTGGATCAGGAAGTAGGGGGTGTCCCCTCCTTTCAGGGTGAAGGTGGCGGGCCCTGGGATCCGGACGAAGGTGGTGCCCTGGAGACGGGCCAGCCAGGGGAAACCGAAGGGGGTGGGGGCCAAGGCCTGGATGGCCTGGTAGTCCCCTTTGTAGCCGGCGTAGGGCACCCGGCCCAGGACCTCCCCTTCCCCTCCCTGCACCACCAGGTAGCCGCCGAACAGGCTGCCCTCGGGGAGGTTGGAGTTGGGGGTGATGGTCACGGCCACGGAGGCCGACTGGCGGGGGAGGAGGGTCAGGCTGGTGGGCGAGAAGGCCACCTGGGCGGGGGCGTTGAAGTAGGTGAGGCTAAAGGTACCGCGGGAGGCCACGGCCCCCGTGTGGCTGAAGGTGTAGGTCTCTGGAGCGGAGCCCAGGTTGGTGAGGGTGAGGGTGGCGGTGGCCGAGCCCCTTTCCACCTCGCCCAGGGCCAGCTCGCTGGGGCTGAGGGCCACCTGGGCCTGCAGGGCGCTCAAGGCCTGGATCATCCCCGCCCCTTGGCGGTGGACGGAATCCGTCAGGCCCAGATGGGGGGCCGGGGCGAAGCGCATGGGCTGGGCAGTGTTCTGCAGGGCGGACTTGACCTCCTCGGGCTGGGCCCGGGGCCTGGCCTGGAGGTAAAGGGCGGCCACGCCCGCCACGTGGGGGGCGGACATGGAGGTGCCGCTTAAGGTCGCATACCCGCCCCGCTCCAGGGGGTAGGTGGAGTAGATGAGCCCGCCCGGAGCCCCCAGGTTGGGCTTGAGGCTGAGGTCAGGAGAGAGCCCAATGGAGCTAAAGGAGCTGATGAGGTTGCCGGTGGGGTTGGGGAAGGAGTTCACCCGGTCCGTCCAGGTGAGGGTAACGGGTCCTTGGAGGAGGCGGTTGTGGATGAGAATACCCTCCTGGTCGGAGATGGTCACCACCGGGATGCCCACAGGGGGGGTGCCGGCCACGGTGGCGGCGAAGCGCCCGGGAACGTTGTTGTAGATGATGACCGCGCTGGCTCCGGCGTTTTCCGCGTTCTTGGCCTTCTGGTAGAAGGTGCACCCCCCGCGGCGGATGAGGACGGCGTGCCCCGTGAGGCTGCCCGGGGGCAAGGGGGCGCAGGCGTCGGCGGTGGAGGTGGGGGTGCCGGTTCTGGTGAGGGGCAGGGTCCCCGAGGTGGGCGGGGGCGGGGCCGCTGCGGCCGCCTGGAAGCCGATGGGGGAGTTGTCGGGGGAGATGAGGAAGATCTGGAGGGTGACGGCGATGTTGTCAAAGGAGGCCACGCCGATGACCTTCTCCCCCACGCCTGGGGAGCTTACGGAGAAGGACCCGTTCAACCCGTTGTTGCCCGCGGAGGCCACCACCACCACCCCCCTTCGGGCCAGGCGGCTGGAGGCCACCGCCGTGGGGTGCTGGGGCCACTGGAAGGCCGCACCCAGGCTCATGTTCACCACGTCCATCCGGTCCCGCCAGGCCATCTCCAGGGCCGCCAGGATGATGTCGGAGGTGGTGCTGCCCTCGCAGCCGAATACTTTGTAGGCCCCGAAGAGGACCTCTGGGGCCACGCCCTTTACCTGTCCGTTGGCCCCCACGATGCCCGCCACGTGGGTGCCGTGGCCGTTGCAGTCGTCCGGGTTGGGATCGGGCCGGGGGGTGGTGCGGCTGGGGTCGGCGGCGTTGAACTCGTCCCCCACGAAGTCGTACCCCGCCACGATCCGGCCCGCCAGGTCTGGGTGCTGCAGGTCAATGCCGGTGTCAATGATCCCTACCCTTACTCCCCGGCCTGTGAGGCCGAGTTCCCGCTGGACCAGGTCCACCTGGGTCTGGGTGATGGCGGTAAAGAGCTCGGGGGTGCTTTCGCCCGGGAAGACCTGGGGAATGGGCACCTCCACCACCGGCCAGACGGCTTTAACCCCAGGCAGGGCCCGGAGTTTGGCCACCTCGCTGGGTGTGGCCTCCACCACCAGCCCGTTCCAGAGCTCTTCAAAAGCCCGTTTCTCCTTGAGCTCAAGGCCGTTAGCCCGAGCCTTCTCCCTCAGCTCATCCCTCTCGGCCCGGATGAAGGCGGGATTGCCTCCTTCTATTACCGGGGGGTGGCTCAACTCCAGGAACCAGGCCCGGGGCGACTCGTCCTGGGGCTCACCAAAGATGCCCTGGGGGGTCAGGTGGGTCAGGGTTTGGGCCGGTTCCACGGGATTGCGTTGGATTTGCAGATTGGAACAGGCGGCCAGAAGAACTACTAAACCTAAAAGCCCTAATAGTTTTGCCCAATTTCCCCTGCTAAGTACCCTCCCCCAAGATTTTCAACTCCACACCCCCCAGGGCCTTGAGGGCCTGAACCACCGCCTCCCTAAGCTCCTCAACCCCCCCGTAGTGCCGCCGAGGCATCAAAAACCCCTTCACCCGCCGCCACACA
>CAMTVD010000038.1:0-24177 GCA_947085095.1 uncultured Thermus sp.
AGGGTGTGTGGCGGCGGGTGAAGGGGTTTTTGATGCCTCGGCGGCACTACGGGGGGGTTGAGGAGCTTAGGGAGGCGGTGGTTCAGGCCCTCAAGGCCCTGGGGGGTGTGGAGTTGAAAATCTTGGGGGAGGGTACTTAACTGCAACGGCACCCTGGATGCGGGGGAGACCACTCTCATCCCCAGCGTGACCCTGGGCATGGGCCAGCAGGCCTGCGTCATCGTGGTGGCCACCGTTCCCGCCACCGCCGAAAGCGGCCGGTACGGAAACCTGAACCTGGTGGGCGTTTCCGCGGGCAACCCCTCCGTCACCGACAACAACAACTGGGCCCGGGCCGTGGCCACCGCCCAAGCCGCCCTCACCGCCAGCAAGAGCGCCTCTCCCACGGGGGCCGTGAACCCTGGCGCCACCATCACTTACACCATTAGCGGCCAGAACGCGGGGGGTAGCGCCGCTTATGGCATCCCCGTTATCGTGGACGACGATTCCAGGACGGGCATCCTCATCGCCGACGTCATCCCCACGGGCCTTACCGTGAACGCCATGCCCACGGGGTACGCCGGCGCCGGGGCCGTTCGCCTCATCTACGACACCGAGACCGGCTGGCAGACCCTGAGCGCCTCCGCCCTGCCCCTCACCGGCAACGGCACCGTCAAGATCGGGATGCTGATTGAGGGGACGGGGGCCTTCTTCCCCGTGGGCGCCCAGTACACCTTCACCTTCCAGGCCCAGGTGCCCAGCACCGCTGCTGCCGGGACCAGCTACGCCAACTCCGCTACCGTGCAGTTTGACGCCAACGGTGACGGCGACGCCCAGGACCCCGGCGAGACGGTGATCACCAACACCACCACCAACACCGCGGCGGCCCGGTACGGCGTTGCCGTGGGGCCGTGGGAGTACCTCGAGGGTGGGGCTAGCGGCACCTACACCGCGGGCGGCTACACGGTGAACCGCACTGGCGACCAGCAGAGCATCGCCTCCGTCTACAGCGGCACCAGCGTCATCTTCCGCCACACCCTGAAGAACACCGGCAACACGGAGGACAGCTTCACGCTGGGCTTTAGTGGCGCCCCCTCCGGCTGGAGCTGTAGCCTGGTGGCCAGCGACCTCACCACCCCCATCAGCGGCCCTGTGGGCCCCGTGGCGGCGGGCGGCACCCTGGATTTCGCCCTCAAGTGCCAGGTTCCCGCTACCTTCACTTCCACCACCGCCACCACCCTCACCGTTACGGCCACCAGCGTGGGTGACCCCTCCAAACAGGACCCCACCACGGACGTGGTGAACCAGGTGGTCTTGGGCTACGCCGTGGACCTGGCCCGGCGTGGTGCAGCGGGCGATGGCGACCCCTCCAACGACAACCCCGCTCCCCAGACCGCCAACCCCGGCCAGGTGGTCTACTTCCCCATTGACGTCTACAACGCCGGCCAGAACCCCGATGTCTACAACCTGACCGCTTCCCTGCCCGCGGGCTGGGCGGTGGTCTTCTACCCGGACGCCAACTGCGACGGGGCCATGGACACCCCCGTCCCCGCCCCGGTGACCAACACCGGCCTCATTAACCCAAGCGGTACCAGGTGCTTCATCGCCGCCGTGCAGGTGCCCGCCGGCGCGGCCCCTGGGGCTAACTCGGTGAGCTTCACCGCTACCAGCACCGCGGTGCCCACGGTCACGGACACCATCTCCACCGCGGTCACCGTCAACCTCGTGGCCCAGGTTACCCTGGACCCCGACCGCTCCGGCACCGTGACGAGCCCGGGCACCATCACCTACACTCACACCCTCACCAACTCCTCCAACGCCCCGGCTACCTGCGCCATCAGCGGCACAGGCGGGAGCCACGGCTGGACCTACCAGTACTCCCTGGACGGTTCCACCTGGAGCTCCAGTCTGAGCGGGGTGTCTGTGCCAGCCAACGGCGGTACCCAGACCATCCACGTCCGGGTGCTGGTGCCGGCCGGAGAGCCCGTGGGCCGTACGGATGTGAACGTGGTGACGGCCACCTGCGCTGTGGGCTCTGCCACCACTGGCGGCACCGCCACGCAGACCACCACCGTGGTGGGCGGGGAGCTTCGGCTCACGAAGTCCGTGGATAAGGCCACCGCCTACCCCGGCGACACCCTCACCTACACCATCGTGGCCGAGAACATCGGCACCGGGAACCTCACCAACGTGAAGGTCTCCGACCCCATCCCCGCCTACACCACCTTCGTGAGCGTCACCGCCACGGCCACGGGCTTCCCTTCCGGTAGCGCCATCCTCTACTCCACGGACGGCACCAACTGGAGCGCCACGCCGCCCAGCAGCGTGCCCGTGGGTGGGGCGGTTTACGTGGGCGTGGACTTCAACGGTGATGGTGCCATCACCCCCGCCGACGTCATGCCGCCCGGTGCCAAGATCACCCTCATCCTGACGGTCCGGGTTCAGTAGGTTTTCTTCCCCGCCCCGGGGCTTCCCCGGGGCGGGGCCCCCAAAGGGGGTTTTCACGCGATTTTCTCAGAGCTTTTTTAGGGTGAATAACGATGAGAAGAACCCTCCCCCTCCTCCTAAGCCTCCTGGGTCTGGCCTGGGCCCTGACCCCGGCGGGCACGGTCATCCGCAACCAGGCGGAGGCCCGGGTGGGGGGGGAGCGGTACTTGAGCAACGTGGTGGAGACCTTGGTCCAGGCCCTTTGCGTGCCCAGCGTGACCCCGGATGGGACCCTGGCCGCCCCCGGTCAGGAGGCCCAGGCCCCGGCGGGGAGCTTCGCCTATCTCTCCTACCGGGTGGCCAACCTGGGGAACGCCCCCTTTACCCTGGGTCTGGACCATCTGGATCTAGACGCGGGTTTTCGCCCCGAGGTGCTCCGCCTCTTTTTGGATGAGAACGAAAACGGACGGCCGGACCCCGGGGAAACCCCGGTATCCTCCCTGTTCCTGAGCCCCGGGGAGGTGAGGCGGGTGGGGGTTGAGGCCCGGCTTCCTTCCCCCGCCTCCGGCTTCTACTTCTTCACCCTCAGGGCCTCCTGCACCGACAACCAGGGGGTCAAGCGGGACGGGGAGAACTGGGCCCGGGTGCGGGTGGGAGATGGGCCGCTTCTCCAGGTTTTCAAGGAGGCCACCCCCACCCAGGCCCGCCCGGGGGAGGTGGTCCTTTTCCGGCTGACCCTTCATAACCTGGGTGGGGAGGCCACGGAGCCTATCCACCTCACCGATGACCTCTCCGGCCTGCCCCTTGCCTACGTGCCTGGCTCGGCCGTGGCCACCCAAGGCCAGGTGGAGTTTTACGATGGAACGGACTGGAGCGTCACGGAGCCCCTTGTGGTGAAGGCCCTTCGCCTGCGAGTTTTGGGGCTTCCCCAGGGGGGGAGAGCGATCCTGACCTTTGAGGCTCGGGTCCTGGACGCCCCTCCCCAGGTGGTCCGTAACCTGGCCCAGGCCCAGGGGCCTGGGGGCCCGGCGGAGGGAGGAGCGGACATCCAGATCCTGCCCTTCCACCGGCACTACCTGGGCCCCCTAGGAAACCCCAGGGCCCTCCCGGGGGACGAGGGGAGCGCCGACGACCGCCAGGCTAAGGAGGCCCTCGAGGGCCAAAGGGCCTGCTTTGCCCACACCTTGGAGAACGCCGGCAACGGGGAAGAGGCTCTCGCCCTTCGGGTGGAGGGGCTTCCCCAGGGGGCTACCGCCACCTTCCTAGACCTCGTGGGCATCCCCCTCGCCAACCCCTTGCCCCTGGGCCCCGGGGCTAAGGTGGATTTCCAGGTCTGCTACGAGGGCTTCGCCGCTCCCTTCACCGCCAAGGTGGTGGCCCGGGGCGAGGCGGGGGACAACGCCACCTGGGACCAGGTCTCCCAAGTGTGGCCAGCGGGAAGCCTCTCCCTCCGCAAGGAGGTGAGCCCTGTGGGAGCCGTGGCTCCTGGTAGCGAGCTTACCTACACCCTCACCTTGGAGAACGGGATCGGGCCCATGGAGGTGGAGGTGCGGGACCCCCTAGACCCCAACCTGGACTTCCTCTCGGCTTCCCATGGTGGCGTTTTGGAGGGGGGTGAGGTGGTCTGGCGCCTTAGCCTGCCCCAGGGCACCGCTCGCCTTACCCTCAGGGTCCGGGTGAAGCCCGGCACCTCCGACGACACCCTTGTCCACAACCAGGCCCGCCTCAGGACCCCCCTGGGCCCGGATCCCCTTCCCTCTAACTCCGTGAAGACCCCCATCTGGGGCGCCGCCCTCCTCCTACGGAAGGAGGTCCGGCCCCAGGAGGCACAGCCCGGGGACCTCCTCACCTACACCCTCCGGATCTCCAATCCCGCCTCCGCTCCCCTCACCGTGCGCCTCGAGGACACCCCCGACCCTCGCTTGCGCCTGGTGGAGGGTAGCGTGCGGAGGGGTTGCGCCAACCCCGTCCCCTGGAATGCCCAGGTGAGCCAGGGCAGGATCCTCTTCGCCCCCATGGAGCTTCCCCCGCGGGGCCAGGAGTGCCTGACCTACCAGATGCGGGTCCTCCCGGGGCCTCTGGGGGAACTTGTGAACGTAGCCCAGGCTTTTGGCCTTTCCGCCCAGGGGGCGGCGGTGGCCAGCGCCAAGGTCCAGGCCTTGGTCCGGATCCGCCCCGGGGTCTTTGAGGAGAGGGGTCTCCTCCTGGGCCGGGTCTTCCTGGACCTGGACCAGGACGGCCTTTTCTCTCCCGGGGACATCCCCGTGCCTGGGGCCAGGCTCCTCCTCCCTGGGGGGCTCCAGGTCCTCACCGACCGGGAGGGGCGGTACGCCTTCCGCGACCTTCCCTATGGGGTCTACCAGGTGATGCTGGACCCCAGCACCGCTCCCTTCCCGCCCCGGCCCCACCCGGAGGCCCTGGGGGAGGGGTACCGCCACCGGGTGCCCGTGTATGGCCTGGCGGTCACCGACTTCCCCCTTTCCCTTGGCCTAAAGGTGAAGGTGCGCCGCACCACCCTCCTCCGCATGGGCCCCCTCACGGTGGAGAAGAGGGTTTTGGAGGTGGGGGATGGGGTCTTGGCCGTCCTCAAGCTGAAAGCGGAGGAGCCCCTGCCCGGGTTCCGCCTCCTGGACCCTGTCCCGGGGGGAGAGGACTTCGTCTTTGAGGCCGAGGTGCTGGAGGGGGAGAAGACCCTGAGCTATAGGCTTCCTCCCGGAGCCCCCTTCACCGATCCCCAGGTGCGCTGGAGGTACCCATGAGAAGGGCCTTTTTCGCTCTCCTCCTGGCGGTTTTCTCCCTGGTTCGGGCCCAGCCCACCCTTCCCCCAGACCTGGGTGTGCCCCCCGGGGGCGCGGCCTGGGGTCTTCTGGGGGTGATCCCGGGAAGCGGCCTGGGCTGGTTCACGGACACCGTGGTCCTGCACCTGAGGGCAGAGGGGGAGGTGCGGCTTTGGCTCTACTCCCCGGGCCTGGACCCCCAAGACTACCGCTCCGCTCTCCAGGGCAGGCCGGAGCTGGGGGACGAGCGCTACGACCAGAAGCCGGTGGAGGCCACCTTCCGCCTCCTGGACTCCGGGGGCCGGGTTCTGGCGGAGAGGCGGTACGGCCTCGAGGCCCACCGCTACGATCTCCTTTACCAGGGAAGGCTTAGGGGGGAGTACCGCCTGGAGGCCCGCCTCCAGGGCCACGCCAAAAACGCCTTCGCCCTCTTCCTGCCCAAGGGGGTGGAGGCCTACGCCCCCCCAGGGCTTTCCGTCTTCGCGGTGCGCGCTCCCCAGACCGCCTATCGGGCCACCGAGCCTTACCCCCTTTACCGCCTCTTGGTGAAGACTCCAGGCTACCGCCTGGGCCTTTACGACGGGGATGGACCCGGGGAGCTGGAGGTCTACCTGGACGGCCCTAAGGGGCGGGCCCGGATGCCCGTGAGCGGGGACCGGGAGTGGGTCTTCTACGAGCTCTCCCCCGGAACCTACACCCTTCTCTTCCGGGTGCCCCCCTCGGCCCGGCAGTACTCCAACACCGTGGCCCTGGGCCTCCCCAGCTGGATGCACCTTAGAGAAGACGGGGTGATGGCGGAGTTCGCCCCCTCGCCCATTGCTGTGAGGGCGGTGGATACCCAAGGCAACCCCGTGCCCATGGAGCACCGCCTGGTGGAGGAGCGGGGCTATAGGGTGGTGGAGCCCTTCCTGCCCCAGGGTTACCGCCTGGTGCGGGTGGAGGTGGAGGGGGGCGAGGCCCTGGAGGGGCAAAGGGCCCGCTTTGGCCTCATGGGGGGTCGGGTGCTCTATGTCCTGGAGGCTTTGCCACCGCGGGAACCCCGTCCCCAGTTGCAGGAGGGGAGGCTCCGCCTGGAGGCCCTCCTGGTCCTTCCCACTGGGGAGCGCCCCTACGCCCTCTCCCTGAGGATTGCCCAGAAGGAGGTGCGCACCCCCGCCTCCTTGAACCTGGCCCCTGGGGCTTACACCTGGGACCTTCCCCAGATTCCCGGTGCCCTGGTGGAGGGGCCCACCCGGGTGGCCCTGGAGCCCGGCGAGGAGAGAACCCTGGTCTATAGGGTCTACCCCCGGGTGGAGTTCCGGCTTGCGCCGGAGGCCCAGACCTTGAGGGAAGGGGAGGAGGGGGTGCTGGTCCTCGAGGCCACCACCCGCTTCCCCGACCTCCTGCCCGCGGAGCTCACCCTGGAGCTTCCCGAGGGCCTGGAGCCCCTGGGTCCCACGCGGGCCACCCTGCCCCTCAAAGGGGAGGCCCGCCTGAGGGTTCCCTTCCGGGCCAAGGAGAGAGGGGGGTATAGGGTTAGGGGAAGCCTAGCTCCCTGGGGCCTCTTTGGGGAGGCCCGGGTGGAGGTCCTCCGCCCCGCCACCTTCGCCCTGGAGAAGAGGGCTCTATCCTCCCGGGCCCCGGTGGGGGAGGAGGTGGCCTTCCTCCTCAGGGTCCAGAACCTGGGGGACGAGGGGGGCGGGGTGGTCCTGGAGGACCTTGCCCCCGATCTGGGCATCGCCTACCGGGAGGCCTTTACCCTCGGTCCTGGGGAGGCCAGGGAAGTCCTCCTCCGGGGACGGCTGGCCAGGGTGGGGCCCCAGACCAACACGGCCCGGCTCTTTTTGGGGGAAAAGGAGGTGGCCCGGGCCCAGGCGGAGGTGGTGGGCCTTGCGCCCGAGGCCCGCCTGGTGAGGGAGGCCGATCTCGGTGCCTTCGTGCCGGGGGAGGAGGTCCTGGTCTGCCTGAGGGTGCGGAACACCTCGGAGCTTCCCCTCAGGTACGTCCTCCAGGACGAGACCCCAGAGGTGGTGGAGGCCCTTTCCCAAACCCGCTTCCAGGGGGAGCTCCGCCCCGGGGAGGAGAAGGCCCACTGCTACGGGGCCCGGGTCCGCTTTGGCCCTGAAGGCGAGGGGCGCTTCCGGGCCGCTCTGGCCTATGGGGGTGAGGTCCAGGTGAAGGAGGCGAGGCTCAGGCGGGTTCTGCCCACCCTGGCCAAAGAGGCTTTCCCGGAGCGGGTCCTCGAGGGCCAGGAGGTGGTCTTCCGCCTCCGGGTGGGGAACCCCCTGGACCGTCCCCTGGTTCTCACCCTGCGGGAGTCCCCGGATGCGAACCTGGGCATGGAGGCCAGGGAGGTGCCCCTCCTGCTCTCCGCCAGGGAGGAAAAGGTTCTGGAGTTCGGGGCCCAGCCAAAGCGCCCGGGGCGCTACCGCAACCAGGTGGCCCTTTTCCACAGGGGCGTCCCCGCGGCCTTCCCCGCCGAGGCCAGGGTCCAGGTCCTGCCCCTCCTGCAGGCGGAGCGCCTCTCCACCGTGGAGATCCCCTACGCCCTGGAAGCGGAGGGGGGCGAGGTGCTCCTGGGCTTCTCCCTTCCCGAAGGAGCCAGCTACGAGCCCGGTAGCGCCCGCCTGAATGGCAGGCCCATCAAGGCCCGTCTCCTGGGGAACAACCTCCTCTTCCTGGTGCCGGAAAGGGCGGGGCTCATCGCCTTCAGGCTCCGCCACCAAAATGCCCTGCCGCCCCTGGCGGAGCCCCAGCTCACCCTGGTCTACGGGGGTCGGGAGCTCTCCTTCCGGGGGAGCCTGAGCCTGGCGGACTACCGCAAGGCCTCCCCCGAGCCCGAGGAGCGAAGGGCCCCCATCCTCCACCCCCTCCCGGGAAGCCTCGTGCCCGATGGGGTTACCAGGGCTATCGTGGAGGTGCCCCTGGGCCTCACCCCCCGCCTTTTGCTGAACGGGGAGGAGGTGCCCTTCGCCCAGGTGGGCCTGGTGGCCGAGGACAAGGACCGGGGGGTTATGCGGGTGGAGTACTACGGCCTAAAGCTGAGGCCCGGGAGGAACCTCCTCCGCCTCTTTGCCCCGCCCCTGACCGACGAGGTGGAGGTCTTCGTTCCCGGCAGGCCCCACCGCCTCGAGGCCACCCCCTTGAGCCTCAAGGCCGACGGGAGCACCCCCTTGGAGTTCCTGGTGCGGGTGGTGGACGAAAACGGCCTCCCCACGGGCTTTGGAGCCCTTTCCCTGGAGACCTCCCCCGAGCCCCTCCTGCCCGATGCCTTCCCTTTGGAGCCGGGCTACCAGGTCCTCCTCAAGGACGGGGAGGCTCGTCTCCTCCTCAAGCCCACCCCTGTGCCGCAGGAGGTGATGGTGCGGGCCCGTTTCGCCCCCCTCCAGGACACCTTCCGCTTCTTCGCCGGGGGCATGGACAAGCCCCTCTGGCTCCTCCACGGGGGGCTGGTCTGGCGGGTGGCGGAGGGGGAGCTCTTTGGCGCACTCGGGGCTTACGCCGAGCTTCCCTTCCTAAGGGGCAGGCTCCAGGTGGCCCTGGGCTACCCGGCGGGGCTTTCCGCCCCCGGGGCTCCCGAGCGCTTCCCCCTCACGGGCTCGGCGGGGGAGGCCAGGAGGATTCTTCCCTCCCAGGACCCCGTGGCCTTCCGCTACGATGACCACCTCCTCACCCTGGGCTACGGGGAGGTGAACCTGGCCCTTCCCGGCCTTACCCCTCCTCGGGCCACCGGGGCCTACCTGGAGACCCGGGGGGAGGTGGGCCTGAAGGCCTACGCCGCCCTCCTCCCCTCGGGAGACCGGGACCTGGAGATCACCCCAGACGGCACCCGCCTTTACTTCCTGGGGGAGGCGGTGCGGCCGGGGAGCGAGAAGGTGACCCTGGTGGAGGGGGCCTCGGAGAAGCCCCTGGTCCCCCTCAGGGACTACACCCTGGACTACCCCACGGGGCTTCTGGTCCTCTCCCGCCCCCTCTACCCGGTGAGCGAGGCGGGCCTCACCGTGCGCCTCAGGGTGCGCTACACCCCCGAAAGCGCGGATCGGGACTTCCTCGCCTTCGGCCTCGGGGCCGAGCACCGCACCGGGGGCTTCTCCTTCGGGGCGGGTTACCAGCGCCTTCCCGGCGGCGAGGCCTGGGGCGGGGAGGTCCGCTATGAGGAGGGGAGGGACCGGCTTCGCCTCTCCTTCCGGCGGGAGGGGAAGAGCCGCTTTGGCCTCGAGGCCGCCCTGGGAGGCCCCACGGGCCTCCGCCTGGAGGGGGGCCTGGCTTACACCCTGGAGGATGGCCGCCTCGAGGGCCAGGTCCGGGCCTCCCACCCCTTGGGCCGTGGCCGGGTCTCCCTGGAGCAAAGGGACCTGCAAACCGCCCTCCTCTACGAGATAGACCTCAAGCCCCTGGTGGTGGGGGCGGGCCTGGGCTACGCCTGGGATCAGGCCCTCTTCCTGGCCCTCCTCCGGGGTGGGTACAGGGAGGGGGGCACCGAGGCCCTGGCCACCCTCTCCAACCAGGGAGCCCTTCTGGAAGCCCGCTACCCCCTCTCCGATACCCTCGCCGCCGAGGCCTTCCTCTCCACGGACTGGGAGAGGGTGCGGGGCCGCTTCGGTCTCAGGCAGAAGCTGGGGGATGGAAACCTGGCCGTTTCCTACGAGCTTCCCGGCGAGGCCGGGGAGGCGGGCCGGGCCCGCTTCGGGGCGGAGGTTCCCCTGCCCCTCAGCGAGAGGCTTTCCCTGAACCTGTCCGGCCAGGCCTCGTTGCCCGGGGGCTTCGGCCTCTCCGCCGCTCTCCGCTACAAGGAGGAGACCCTCTCCGCCCTCCTGGCCCTGGACTACGCCGAGGGGAAGCTCGCCCTCCGGGCCGGGGCCACCGGGGCCCTGGACCGGGAGAGCACCCTGGGCCTCGAGGCCACCTTCCAGCTCTTCCCCGAGCCCAAGGGGCGGTTCAGCGTGGCCTACGCCCTCAGGGCTTCCCGGCTTTCCCTCCTCACCTACCACCGCCTGGTCTACCCGGAGGGCGAGCTCAAGGGGGAGGCCCAGGCCGCCTACCTTCTCACCCCGTACTTCCAGCTCCGGGCGGGCCTGGCCTACCGCCACCTCCTGGCAGATTCCTTGGCCTTCACCTACCAGCTTTCCTTGGGAGCCCTGGCCTATTGGGGCGAAAGCGGCCTGGGCCTGGGAGGTGGGGTCCACTACGCGGCCCAGCCCGGCACCGGCGCAAGCGCCCTCGCCTTCAGCGTGGAGGGGGCCTACCGCCTCCGGGACTACGCCAGCCTGGCCCTGGGCTACACCTTCGCCGAGGCCCTCCTCTTCCTCACCCCCGAGGCCAGGGGAGGCCTCTACCTGCGCCTGGACATCTTCGGAGGTAGCCGATGACGCTTAGGCGTTTGCGTTTTGCGATAGTTTTCCTTCCGTTCCTCTCTTTAGCGCTGGCCTTGTCCCCGGGGCAGGTCAGCGTCACCATGGTCACTGACCCTTTTCTGGTCTCCGATAGCAACAACTGTGGAGGGGGGGCGGGTCCAAGGGCCGCCTATGTGGGGTTCAGGATCACCAACACCAGCGGCACCGCCTTGCGGGATGTGCAGGCCACCTTGGGGGGCTTCGCAACAGGGTTTGGGCTAAACGGCGGCCAGGTGGCCACCCAGGTCATCGGCGGCTTGGCCCCGGGAGAGAGCAGAACGCTTTACTGGCACATCTACTATCCTTGCCACACAGCCTCGGTTAATAGCAGCCAGTTGAGCTTAACCCTAAGCGACTCCAATCCGGGAACGGTGACCATCAGCGATTCAGGGACTACGGTTACTTCTACTTCCAGTATCAGCGCTAGCGCAGGGGGTTTGGTTTTAAACACCACCCTAGGACCAGGGGCTGTCCTTGGCCAAGTCATCACCTACGATGTCACCTACTCCTTCGGGAACATACAAGAGAACGATCGCTTCAACATGCAACCCGCTGGCAACACCTCCTACAATGCGGGGTGCTTCCAGCTCGTGAACGCTCGGGTAATAGCCTCTCAGGTCAACGCCATCCCCGTTGGAACCAGCAATCAGCTCTTTTTCACGGCCACTTCGTCCCAAGGGGGTAGTGGGAACACGGTAACCGTAAGGTACTACATCAAGTATCTATGCGCCAACACCAGCACCACGGCCTCACCCTATGCCTCCCAAACAAGTGGCGGCCAGATCAAATACAGCGGAAACTTCGGTGCCGCAGCCACCCAAATGAATTTCCCCGGGGCCACCAACTCGCTTTCCATCTCTAAGACAGCCTCGGCCTCAACGGTTCTGCCTGGAAGTGAAGTCGTTTACACCGTCACGATTACCAACTCCTCTAGCCAGTACGATGCCTACATAGAGCGTATTGAGGATCACCTACCCTCCGGGGTCACCTTCGTGGGCATTGAACCGGGTAGCGATGTCACCGCTGGCAACTCCAGCCAGGTGCCCCAGCCTGGAGCTACAGGGACCCTTGCCTTTATCGGGAAGCCCTTTGTTTTGGACTCTAGCGGCAACGTGAGCGGCTCTTACCTTGTTCCCAGGGGAGGGTCCATCCGGCTGATCTACAGGGTCACCATGCCCAGCGTAGAGGGAGCCTACAGCAATAGCGTCACGGCGCATATAGGCTCCACCTCTATAGGACCCGCTAGCGCAACCGTGTACGTCGCTGTCCCCAAGATCAGCGGCAAGGTGTACGAGGACATCCCCGGCACCGCCCAGCCTTCCGGCTTCGTGCCCCGCCCCGGGGTCAGGGTGCGCCTCTACCAGGACAGCAACAACAACGGCCAGATAGACGCTTCTGACCCCTTCGTGGCCCAAACCACCACTGCCTCGGATGGGGGCTACACCTTTAGCCTCTCCGCGTACGGCACCTACCTGGTGGCCGTGGACTCCCGTTCCGTGAGTCCCAGTACCGGCTTCAACAGCGGCTACGGCCAGGGAGATGTCTGGGCGGAGCAGACCTACGGGGACGACCCCACCACCCCTGCCCTGGACCTGGGCCCCCGTTACGGTGGGCGAGCCCCTGGGGCCTCGGACGGCTTCAACGCCACCGACACCGCCCCTTCCGCCAACACCGGGGCCAAGCACCTGGCCCGGGTGGCGGTGTCCGGCGGTGAGGTTACCGGAGTGGATTTCGCCTTCAGCTTCAACGTGGTCACCAACCTGCGGGGCGGGGGCACCGAGGACGAGGACACCAGCGCCAACCGCACGGTCCAGGGCTCGCTCCGCCAGTTCCTGCATAACGCCAACGCCATCGCCGGGGCCAACGCCATGCGCTTCGTGCCCGCAAGCCCCTACACCCCCAACACCTCGGGTTCCGGGGGGAGCTGGTGGACCCTAAGCGTCACAAACCCCCTTCCCTTTGTCCAAGACGCCTCCACTACCCTTGACGGCACCGCTTACGATGCACTGAACCCCCTTTCTGTGCGGGACACGAACCCGGGCTCCTTGGGCACCGGGGGCACGGTGGGGGTGGATGCCCTTCCCTTGCTCCAAACTCCCAGGCCCGAGCTGGCCCTGAACTTTTCCAATCAGACCAACGTCTCAGGCACAGCGGGCATCCGGGTGGAGGCCCAAAACACCACCATCCGCCGCCTGAGCCTCTACGGCCAGCGGGGCTTTAGCACGGGGGGACAGGCGGCCCTCTTCATCACCAGCACGGGCCAGGCCACCTTGGAGGAGCTCGTGGTGGGCGCCCTCCCCGACGGCAGCGACCCCGCCAGCGTGGGAGCCCAGCAGAACCGCCGCTACGGGGTGCGCCTGGAGGGGCGGGCCACCGTTCGCCGGAGCTACTTCGCCTACAACGGGTACGCCATTTTGCTGAATGGTCCCTCAGCCCAGGGAAGCCTCATTGAGGGGAACGAGTTCGCCTATAACGGGCCGAACTCCATCTCTACCGAAGGGGCGGCGGACGGGGATACCGTGGCCTTCTGGAACAGCGGCTCCACCTGGAGCACCCAGACGGTCTTCCGGGGGAACCTGGTGCGGGACGTGCGGGAGGTGAGCGGGGGTGGCGCAGGTACCGACCTGGGGAAGGGCTTGGAACTCTGGTACTCCGGTACCCGGAACGTCCTCATAGAGAACAACACCATCCTGCGGGCCAGGACGGCGGGGGTCGGGATCCACGCCGGGGCCCAGGGCAACACCCTGCGAAAGAACCTCATCCAGGACACCCTGGGCTACGCGGGCCAGGGCGGGGCGGGGGTGCACCTTTCCAACACCGGGGGCACCCCCCTGAGAAACCGCATCACCCAGAACCACTTTGGGGGCAACAGGGGTGTGGCCATAGACCTGGACGCGGGCACCTGGACCTTGGGCGACGGGGTCACCCCCAACGACGGCAACTGCAACAACACCTCCCAACCTAACCTGGGTCTGGACTTCCCGGTGATCACCCTGGCCCAGGTGGTGGGGGGAGGCCTCCAGGTTCAGGGCACTGCCTGCCCGGGCGTCACCGTGGAGGTCTACAAGGCGGTGGCGGGGAGCGGGGACACCTTGGGGGGTCTTGGCTACGGGGAAGGGGTTCTTTACCTGGGTTCGGGCACCGCCGACGCCAGCGGAGCCTTCAGCTTCACGGTTTCCCTCGCGGGCCTGGCCTCGGGGGACTATGTGAGCGCCATCGCCATGGACGCTAACGGCAACACCTCCGAGTTCAGCGCCAACGTTCAGGTAGTCTTCGGCTACACGATCTCTGGCCAGGTCTACCACGACCGGGAGCCCAACGGGGTGAGGAACGCTGAGGACTGGTCGGACGGGGCCACGGTCTACGTGAAGCTGGTCCAGGGAAATGCCGTGGTGAACGTGGCCATGGTGAATCCTGGAAGTGGGGCCTACAGCTTCAGCGGGGTGGCCCCCGGCAGCTACACCCTACTGCTGGACAACAACCCCTCCACCTCCGACACCGCCCCCACGCCGCCCCTGGGCTGGCTCTTCGTCCACCCCGCAGGGGGTAGCCGGAGCGTAACCGTTTCCAGCGCGGACGTGCTGGGACAGGACTTCGGCCTCTTCCACGGCTTTAGGCTGGAGGGGCGGGTTTTCCTGGACGATGGGGAAGGGGGAGGGATAGCCAACGACGCCTTCCAAAACGGCGGGGAGCGGGGCCTTCCCGGGGTGGTGGTGACGGCCACGGACGGGGCCCAGAGCCGGACGGCCACCACGGACGGGAGCGGTTTTTACCGGCTCCACATCCCTCACGCTTGGGGAAGCGTGACCCTTGCCCACCCGGCCCGCCCGGCCACGGGCTGGAACGACGGCACCTCGGCGCAAAGGGGGGTCTCTTGGGCGGACGCCACCTCGCCTACCTCCGGCGGGGCTACGGTGAACCTGGGTCCTGCCTCGGCCCTGGCGGGGACGGTCCAGACCCGGAACTTCGGGGTGGTGCGGGAAAGCCGCCTCTACCCGGACGCCTCGGGGCAGACGGGTTCCCCCGGGGCGATCGCCTACGCCCACTGGGTACGGCCCGGGACCCTGGGAAGCTTCACCCTGCGCCTGGCCAGCGCCCCCCGCTTCGCCTACCGGGTGCGGCTTGACGGGAACTGCAACGGCACCTGGGAGCCCACCGAGGCCTTTGCTTCCCTGCCCTACACCTTCCCTGTGGACTCCGCCTGGCCCAGGGAGGCGGATGGAAGCCTTAAGGCCTGCGCCCTCGAGGTCCAGGTCCTGGTGCCTCCTGGGGAGCCGGACGGGAGCCTGGACATCGCCTTGGTGGAGGGGAGCCTTGTTTGGGACGCCAACCCCGGGGTCACGGAGGTCCGGGGGGTCACGGACACCACCAGGGTTTCCACCGGGCTGGTGCGCCTGGAGAAGCGGGTGCGGAACGTGACCCAAGGCACGGGCTTCGCCACCACGGCTTCGGGAAAGCCCGGTGAGGTGCTGGAGTACTGCATCGCCTTCCGCAACCTCGGTTCCAGCCCCGTCTCCGGCTTCACCCTTAGTGACCCCATACCCTTCTTCACCGACCTCCACCCCTACGGGCCCGGGCAGGACATCAAGCTGGTCCTTGGGGGCACCACCTACCTGACCGCGGCCCCTGACACCGACCAAGGGGAGGTGACGGCCGGGGTGGTGAGGGTGGGCCTAGGTACCCTGGGGCCTGGAGCTTCTGGGGAGGCGTGCTACCAGGCGAGGATCCGCTAAGGTCTCTGGGCATCGTGCTTGCCCCCCCAAAGGGGGGTTTCCCCTTCCGGGCTAAGGAGGAAGGTGTTGCGGTCGTCTTTTAGCTGGCGTTTGAGGACCTTGAGCACCTTGCCCTTGGCCTCCTTGTCCAGCACGGGGAAGAGGAGCTCAAAGCGGTTTTGGAAGTTCCGGGGCATGAGGTCGGCGCTGGTGAGGTAGACCGCCCACCTTCCCCCCTGGCGGAAGGCGGCCACCCGGGCGTGCTCCAGGAAGCGGCCCACCAGGCTACGGACGTGGAAGCGAGGGTGGAGAAGGCTGAGGGTGCTGCGCACCAGGAGGTCCACCCGGGCCCCCTTCTCCGCCGCCTGGACCAGGGCCTCGAGGATCCCCGGGTCCGTGAGGTGGTTGAACTTGAGGATCACCCGCCCCTTGGGGTGAGCCTCAGCCTGGATGCGTTCCATAAGAAGCCCCTGGATGGCCTCGCCCGTCTTGAGGAGGCTTAGCCTGGGGGTCCGGCCCTCCTGGAGGGCCTGGAAGAACTCCGCCACCTCCTTCACCACCTCCTCCTTGGCGGTGAAGAGGGAGAAGTCCGTGTACTGGCGGCCGTTTTGCGGGTTGTAGTTCCCAGTACCCAGGTGGGCGTACCCCCCCTTTGGGGTGAGGAGGAGGAGGGCCTTGGCGTGGACCTTGCGCTCGGAGAGGGGCAGGACGGCCACGTTCGCCCTTAGGAAGCGCAGGTACCAGGAGAGGTTCAAGAGCTCGTCAAAGCGGGCCCTGGCCTCCAGGAGAACGTGGACCCGCTTGCCCATCCGGGCTGCCCGGATGAGGGCCTCGGCCAGGGCGTTCTCCTCGCCGATGCGGTACAGGGTGGCCCAGACCTCCTCCACCTCCGGGCTCAAAGCCGCCTCGGCGAAGCGCTCCACCGCGGCGTAGTCCTCAAAGGGGTGGTAGAGGAGGAGGTCCTTGTCCTGGAGGCGCTTCAGGGGGTTTTTCAGAAAGGCCCGGGGCCTTTCCGGGGGCAAGGGGGGAAAGCGCCACTCCGCGGGGCCTTCCGCCACCAGGGTGTCCACCAGGGTCAGGTTCAGGGGGGGCTTGAGGAGGAAGACCTCCTGGGGAAGAAGCCCCAGGGCTTCCCGCAGAGTTTCCCGCCACTCCAAGGGGAAGCCCGTTTCCACCACCAAAAGGGTGGGAAGCCCTTCCTGCCGCTCCTCCAAGGCCTGGGCCAGCTCGTCCCAGTCCGCCCGGGCCCTTTCGCTTTCCAGAAGCCGCAGGACCCGGAACTCGTAGAGAGGGCTTTCCTCCGGGAGGAAGAGGTCGCTTCGGGCCCGCATCAGGGCCCCGAGGCGCACGTAGGTGCCCTCCCGCCCGGGGACCTTTAGGAGGCGGGGGAGGTCTTGGGGCAGGCGCACCAGGTGGCTTTGGGAGGCGAAGTAGAGGGCCCCGTGGCTGGCGTCCCCCGCCGCCTCCCAGGAGATGAGGTCGGTCTTGGGGGCCACCACCTCGGCCAGGAAGACGCGGAAGTAGAGCCAGTCCAGCTCGTCCAGGGCTTCTGGCTCCAGGATGCGAAGCCGGGAGGAGGCCTCTTCCAGGAGGGTGCGGTAGCGCTCCTGGGCCAGCAGGGCCTGGGCCCGGGCTTCCTCCAGAAGCTCCAGGTGCTCCTGGCTACCCCTGGCCTTCAGGAAGGGCTTGGCGATGCGGGCGGCGAAGAACTCGTCCAGGTTGCGGTTCCAGATAGAGAGGAAGCGCATCCTTTCCAGAAGAGGAAAGTCGGGCCTCTGGCTTTGCTGGAGGACCCGGCGGTTAAACTGGAGCCAGCTCTGCTCGGGGGGGAGGCGCATTTGCTTCAGATTACGCCAGAAAAAGGTCAGAAAGCTGTCAACCCGAGGACGTTAGCGGTCTTGGACCTGGGCTCGGGCACCTTCCGCCTGGTCCTTTTCGCCTACGCCCCAGGGCGGTTTTTCCGGCTTTTGGACGAGCTCCGCGAGCCCGTGGCCCTGGGAGAGGGGTTGGCCGGGGGGGTGATTGCCATCCCGGCCCTGGAGCGGGGGAGAAAGGCCTTGAGGGCGTTTGCCAGCTTCCTCCAGGAGGTGGGAGGGGAGGAGGTCGCCACCCTCGCCACCAGCGCCGTCCGCGATGCGAGCAACGGTCAGCTGGTCCTGGAGGAGGCCCGGAGGCTGGGCCTGAGCCCCCAGGTGCTCTCGGGGGAGGAGGAGGCCCGGCTGGGAGTGCTGGCCGTGGCCAACGCCTTCACCTTGCCCGAGGCCCTGGTGGTGGACCAGGGGGGAGGGAGCGCCCAGGTTTCCCTCATGCGGGACCGCCGTTTCCTCTCTGGGCTGGCCCTCCCCTTGGGGGCCCTGCGCCTCGCGGAGGGGTTCCTTCGCAACGATCCCCCGGGGAAAGGGGAGGTGAGGGCCCTGGAGCGGGAGGTCGCCCGGCGCCTCAAGGCCCTGCCCCTGGAGCGGGGGGTTCCCCTGGTGGCCCTGGGGGGGAACCTGCGGGCCATCGCCCGCCTGCACCAGAAGCGCCGGGGTTACCCCCTGGACCTCCTTCATGGCTACTATTTGCCCAGGGAGGGCGTGGAAACCCTCTACGAGGAGCTCCTTCCTTTGACCGCCAAGGAGCGGGCCGCCCTGGGGGTGCAGCCGGACCGGGCCAGAACCTTGCCGGCCAGCCTGGCCTTCCTGCGGGTCCTTTTGCGGGAAGCCCGGGCCCCTGGGCTTTGGGTGAGCGGGGTGGGCATCCGGGAGGGGGTGCTGTTTACCCGGATGTGGCCGGAGCCCCACCTCGTGCCGGATCCCCGGGCCTTTGCCGTGGAGAACCTCTTCCTCCACTACCCCTTTGCCGAGGCTCACCGGGACCGGGTGAAGGCTCTGGCAGAGGCGCTTTTCCTGGGGCTTTTCCCTCTCCACGGCTACGGGGAGGGGGAGAGGCGGCTCCTCCTCGAGGCCGCCCACCTCCACGACATCGGTATGCACATCGGCTACCACGAGCACCACAAGCACGGGGCCTACCTGGTCCTCTCGGGTCCCCTCTTCGGGTTCAGCCACCGGGAGCAGGCCCTTTTGGCCCTGCTGGTCCGCTACCACCGCCGGGGGAGACCGGAACCTGGCCCCTTCCGCGGCCTTTTCCAGAGGGGGGATGGGAAGATGCTGAAGAGGCTTGCGGCCATGTTGCGCCTGGCGGAGATGCTGGAACGCACCCGTTCGGGCCGGGTGCGGGGGGTGCGGGTGGAGGTGGGGGAGAGGGTGCGCCTTGTCCTGGAGGCTTCGGATGAGCCCTGGGTGGAGCGCCTGGAGGTGGAGAAGCAGGAGGGGCTTTTCCGGGAGGCCTTTGGTCTTGGGTTGGAGGTGGCGTGGTAGGTGAAGGGGGGAATAGTGTCACGAGCCGGCAGAATCGTGATATTTGGCACAAATAAACCACCCTGAGGCTTGACAACCTCCCCCGGCCAGGGTAGAGTACCCTTACCAACCGGTCGGTAGACTATGATCGCCACCACCCGTACCCGCATCCTGGAGGAAGCCGCCAAACTCTTCACCGAGAAGGGCTACGAGACCACCAGCGTTCAGGACATCGCCCAGGCCACCGGGCTCTCCAAAGCGGCCCTCTATCACCACTTCCGCAGCAAGGAGGAGGTCCTGTACGAGATCAGCCTGCAGGCCCTCGAGGGCCTCATCCGGGAAGGGGAGAAGGCCCTGAGCGAGCCCCATCCCCCCCTGGCCCTCCTGCGCTTCATGGAGGGGCACGCCCGCTTCTTTGAGGAAAACCACGCCTTTTTCGTCACCATGCTCCAGGGCATCAAAAGCCTTTCCCCCGAGAAACGGGAAAAGACCGTGGCCCTGCGCGACCGGCACGAGGCCAACCTCCGCACCATCCTGATGCGGGGGATAGAGGCGGGGGTCTTTCGCCCGGTGGACGTGGCCCTGGCGGGGCGGGCGGTCCTCTCCCTGCTCAACTGGATGATCCGCTGGTTCCGGCCCGGAAGGCCCTTGCGGGCCGAGGAGGTGGCCCGGGTGTACTTTGACCTGATCCTGAGGGGGCTTGAGAATGAAAATCCCTGAACACAAGGAGATCCGCGGGCTGGCTAGGCGCTTCCTCTCGGAGCGGGGGGAGGCCTTACGGGAGTACGAGGAGAAGGAGGCCCTCCCCTGGCCCTTGGTGGGGGAGATGGCAAAGCTGGGCTTCCTCGGGGTCTTCGTGCCCGAGGAGCTGGGCGGGGCAGGTCTGGACTTCTGGGCCTACATCGCCCTCCTGGAGGAGATGGGGGGGTACGCCTCCTTGCGCTCCGTCCTTTCCGTGCAGCAGAGCCTGGTCCTGACCCCCATCCTCGCCTACGGCACCGAGGAGCAGAAAAAGCGGTACGTTCCCCCCCTGGCCCGGGGGGAGGTCCTGGGGGCCTATGCCCTCACTGAGCCGGAAGCTGGCTCGGACGCGGGAAGCCTCAGGACCAGGGCCCACCGGGACGGGGACCACTACGTGCTGGAGGGGCAAAAGACCTTCATCTCCCACGCCAACGTGGCCGAGGTTTTCCTCGTTTTCGCCAAGACGGACCCGGACGAGGGCAGCAAGGGCATCACCGCCTTCCTCGTGGAGCGGCAGGACGGGGTCAGAACCGCCCCCCTCAAGGGGAAGCTGGGCCTAAGGGCGGCGGACACAGGGATGGTCTTCCTGGACGGGGTGCGGGTGCCCAAGGACAGGGTCCTGGGCCAGGAAGGGGAGGGGTTTAAGATCGCCCTCGCCACCTTGGATACGGGGCGCATCTCCTTGGCGGCGGGGGCGGTGGGCCTGATGCAAAGGGCCTTGGACCTTTCCGTGGCCTACGCCAGGGAGCGGCAACAGTTCGGCAAGCCCATCGGGGCCTTCCAGCTCATCCAGGAGAAGCTGGCGGAGATGAAGCTGGACCTCGAGGCCAGCCGCCTCCTCACTTACCAGGCGGTGTGGAAGAAGCTCTCCGGGGAGCGGTACACCCTCGAGGCCAGCATGGCCAAGCTCTTCGCCTCCGAGGCCGCCAACCGGGTGGCCTACCGGGCCATCCAGGTCCACGGGGGGTATGGCTTCTTTGAGGAGTACGAGGTGGCGAGGCTTTATCGGGATGCCCGCATCCTCACCCTCTACGAGGGGACGAGCGAGATTCAGAAGCTGGTCATCGGGGCCCATCTGACGGGGCTTAGGGCCTTCGCCTGAGAAAGGAGGTAAGGAATGCCGCTTTACTTTGAAGACTTCCAGGTAGGTCAGAGGTTCACCACCCCGGCCCGCACCGTGACCGAGGCCGACATCGCCAACTTCGCCGGGGTCTCCGGGGACTACAACCCCATCCACACCGACGCCGAGTTCGCCAAGACCACACCCTTCGGGGAGCGCATCGCCCATGGCCTCCTGGTCCTTTCCATGCTCACGGGCCTCAGGCAGCGCTCCGGCCACTTTGAGGGGACCCTTATCGCCTGGCTGGAGATCCGGAACTACCGGTTTTTGAAGCCCGTCCTCATCGGGGACACGGTGCACGGGGAGACGGAGATCCTGGAGAAGCGGGAGACCTCGAGGCCCGACCGGGGCATCCTGGTGCAGAGGGTGCGGGTGGTGAACCAGAGGGGCGAGGTGGTCCAGGAGGGGGAGTTCGTGACCTTGGTGCGGCGGAAGGAAGGGGGGGCGTGATGGGAAGGCTGGAAGGCAAGGTGGTCCTCATCACCGGGGCGGCCCACGGGATCGGGCGGGCCACCCTGGAGCTTTTTGCCAGGGAAGGGGCGAGGCTCATCGCCTGCGACCTGGAGGAGGAGGCCTTGCGGGAAGCCGCGGAGGCCACGGGGGCCCTGGCCATCCCCATGGACGTGGCGGACCCCCATTCGGTAGAGGCGGGGTTCGGGGAGGCCCTGGCGGCCTTCGGCCGTCTGGACGGGGTGGTGCACTACGCGGGGATCACCCGGGACAACTTCCACTGGAAGATGCCCCTAGAGGACTGGGACCTGGTCCTCAAGGTCAACCTCACGGGAAGCTTCCTGGTGGCGAAAGCCGCCAGCGAGGCCATGCGGGAGAGGAACCCGGGGAGCATCGTCCTCACCGCAAGCCGGGTCTATTTGGGGAACCTGGGCCAGGCCAACTACGCCGCCTCCAAGGCGGGGGTGGTGGGGCTCACCCGCACCCTGGCCCTGGAGCTGGGGCGGTGGGGGATCCGGGTGAACGCCCTGGCCCCGGGCTTCATTGAGACGCGGATGACGGCCAAGGTGCCGGAGAAGGTGCGGGAGAAGGCCATCGCCGCCACGCCCCTGGGGCGGAGCGGGAGGCCCTTGGAGGTGGCCTACGCGGCCCTCTTCCTGGTCTCCGAGGAGTCCAGCTTCATCACCGGCCAGGTCCTCTTCGTGGATGGGGGGCGGACCATCGGAGCGGCTCCTGCCTAAGGGGTAGGATAGGGGAGAAGGAGGAGGGTATGAAGGGTCACCCCGAGGTCATCCAAAGCTTGCAGGAGAGGCTCTCCGAGGAGCTGGCAGCCATTTTGCAGTACATGGTCCACGCGGAGATGGCGGAGAACTGGGGTTTCAAGGCCCTGGCCAAGCACCTCAAGGCCCACGCCATCACCGAGATGCGCCACGCCGAGAAGCACATTGAGAGGATCCTCTTCCTGGAGGGCTTCCCAGAGGTGAGCCGCATCGGCGAGATCCGGATCGGGAAGAGCGTCCAGGAGATCCTCTTCAAGGACTACGAGGGGGAACTACAGGCGGTGAAGGGCTACAACGAGACCATGAACCTGGCCCAGAGCCTGGGGGACAACGGCACCCGGGACATGGTGGCGGAGATCCTCCAGGACGAGGAGGCCCACGTGGACTGGCTGGAAACCCAGCGGGAGCTCATGGAGCAGATGGGCCTCAGCAACTACCTGCAGTACCTGGCTGGGGAGGCCGGTTAGGGGACCGGGGCCCCCAGGTGCTTTCTCGCCCAGCGCTCCACCGCCTGGATGACCTCCTCTAGCTCCCTGCCCGAAGGGGTCAGGCGGTACCGGGTGCGGGGGGGCATGTAGGACTCCACGGTCTTCTCCACCACCCCCAGGCTCACCAGGTGCTCCAGGCGCTGGGAAAGGGTGGCGGGGTTCACCCCGCCAACGGCCCGGGAGAGCTCGTTGAACCCCTTGGGGCCTTCTAGAAGAGCCCGGATGATGTGTAGCGTCCACTTCTCCTGCAGCAGGTTGAGGGCGGCGTAGACGGGGCAGAAGGCGCTTTCTTCCCGCGCCGGAGAGTCGGCCATAACCCCATGGTAGCACGGGGGTGCTAGCTTTGGCGAAGCGCTAGAGTTCAGGGAGCCTCGAGGCCGCCTCCTTGAGCCTTTCCCGGGAAGCGTGGAGGTAGATCTGGGTGGTGGCGATGGACTCGTGGCCCAGGAGGTCCTTGACCGCGTCCAGCTCCACGCCGCTTTCCACCAGGAGGGTGGCGTAGGCGTGGCGGAGCTTGTGGGGGGTGAAGCGCCTGGGGTCCAGGCCCGCCCGGAGGGCCGCCTCCCGGAACCTGGCCTCCACGTAGCGGGCAGAGGGTACCCGGCCCCGGCGCTTACCCTGGGTAAAAGTGAATATATTCACATTACCCTGGGGGGGTCCCAGTTCCAAGAGCACGCCCTGGGCCGTGCGGGACAGGGGCACCAGCCTTTCCTTGTTGCCCTTGCCCACCACCCGGACGGCCACGGGGTGCCCGTTTTCCTGCAGGATGTTGCGCCCCTTCAAGGAGAGGGCCTCGGAGATTCTTAGGCCCGTGCCGTAGAGGAAGCGGGCCAGGGAGGTGAGCAGGCGGGCCTCCTTTTCCTGGGACAGGGCCTCGAGGAAGCGCCTGAGCTCCTCGGGGCTCGGATGCAGGGGAAGCCGCCTCCCGGCCTTGGGACGGCCGATGCCCTCGGTGGGGTCCTCCACGGCCTCGCCCCGCACCTGGGCCAGGTAGCGGTAGTAGCTCCTGAGGGCGGCGAGAAACCCTTGGACCCGCCTGGGGGCCCAGCGCTCCTCGAGGAGGATGGCCCGCACCGCCTCGGGGCCTGGGGGGAGGCCCTGGGCCTTCAGGAAGCGGAGCCAGAGGGCCAGGTCCTGGAGGTAGCGGCGGACCCCCCGGGGGGAGTAGCCCCGCTCCAGGAGCAGGTACTCCGCATAGGGGGCCAAGGGCAGAAGGGCCTCTGCGGGCTTTTTAATGCCGATGGTTTTCCATATAACGGGGATGGCGGGTTCGGCCACGGGGGTATTATACATGCGCGAAATGTACCTTTCGCGAACAATGTAAACAAAAGGGGCGTCCAGGGAAAGGATCCCCCTTCGGCAAGGAGCGACGCAGGCCTTCGGCGGGAACCTCCCATCCATTCTCCTCATAGGGGCAGGTACCGGATGGCGTTTTCCAAGTCTTCCTCGTCCACAGGGCCCATTTTTTGTAACACGCCCTATACAACCGCAGACAGCCGCACTCGGCTCTGGGATACCTCACGCCCGAGGCTTTTGCGGAGGGTGTCTTGAAAGGGGGTGGGGGTCCTGACTAAACTGGCGGGTGAGAGGACCTCTTGACTGAGGGTAAGAACGAGCTCTAATGCCAGAGTAGGAGGAACCCAAGCAAGAGGAACCCTACTCCGGGCCAAGGATAGGGTTGCCTCAAGAGGACGTGAAGCAGGGTGACCCCAAGGAGAGCCAATAGGGGATGGGGCAGGAGTTGGCCCGAGAGAGCCAAAGAGAGGAGGCCTAGAAGGGCATTGAAGTCGTAGAGGCCAACAAGGAGAATCCCAAGGCGGGGAACCTTCCTGAGGGCGAGGAGATAAAAGCCCGCTAAGTACCCTCCCCCAAGATTTTCAACTCCACACCCCCCAGGGCCTTGAGGGCCTGAACCACCGCCTCCCTAAGCTCCTCAACCCCCCCGTAGTGCCGCCGAGGCATCAAAAACCCCTTCACCCGCCGCCACACACCCT
>CAMTVD010000039.1:0-13334 GCA_947085095.1 uncultured Thermus sp.
GACCATGGCGGCCCAGAGGCGGGTTTTCTTGTGGGTCTTCGGGTCCAGGGAGAGTTCCAGCAGGAGCCGGTCCTCCTCAGGGGTCAGCTGGATCTGAAGAGGGGCTGCCATGTTGACATGATAAGGGGTTGGCACTTAGAAGGAGAACGGCCAGCCCTAGGCTCAGGGCGTGCTTCTGGCTGGCGCGGGCGGTCACGGGGTGGGGATGGAAGGCATCCACGAAGACCAAGAAGAGGAAGTTCACCATGCTGGCCCCCAGGAGGTTCCCCACAGCGATGTCAGGCAGATCCTGGAGCAGGGCGCTGGTGCTGCTGAAAAGCTCGGGAAGGCTCGTGGTGGCCGCCACCAGGAATAGCCCCACCAGGCTCCGCCCCATCCGGGTCTTCTCCGCCAACACATCCCCGTAGAAGGCCACCCGGTGCCCTGCCAGGATCACCAGCAGGGCTACCCCCAGGAAGGCCAGGGCGGTCATGCCTGGGCCTGTAAGGGCCTCAGGAGGTCAAAGCGGGAGACGATGCCCACGGGTCTCCCCTTTTCGTCCACCACCGGCACGTGGTTGATGTCGTAGTCCAGCATGAGCCTGAGGACTTCCTTTAAAGGCGCCTCGAGGCCCACGGCGTGCACGGGAGAGGTCATGATCTCCTCCACCTTGGTGGTACGGGCCTCTTGGAGGAGCCTTTCCAGCTGATCCCCGTTGAGGAAGCGGCCCAGGAGCACGGGGGCGCGAAAGGTGGAGAAGGGAATACCCCTTTCCTTCAAGAAGTCGCTCTCGGTGACGATGCCCACAAGCCTCCCCTCCCCATCCACCACCAAAACGCTCCCGATGTGCCTTTCCAGCATAAGCCGGGCCACTTCCTCCAGATTGGTCCCCAAGGGGACGCTGACCACCGGGCTCACCATGAGGTCTTTGGCCTTCATCTCCCCTCCTTCCGCCATACTATCCGATCCACCGCCTCCGCCAGGCCCCAGGCCAGGAAGGCCGCCCCCAGGACCAAAAGCCACGCCCAGAGGGGTATGGGGACCACCTGAAGGAGTCCGGGAACCAGCGTGCCCACGAGGAGTTGCAGGAGGACCTCCAGGACGACGATGCTATTCAGGTAGGGGTTGGGAAGGGGGTTGATGTGGGTGCGCCGGGCGGGGTAGGCGAAGAACAGCTGGCCTATGGCCATGAAGTGGAAAACGGCGCTTTGCACAACCTCCACATCCAGCCAAAGGGGCAGGAGGAGCAACAAGGCCAAGGTCATGCCCGCCTTCAGCGAGCCCGTCAGGAGGATAAAACGGACGGAAGGACCGTCCAGCAGAGGGCTATCCTTCGGCCTTGGAGGTCGGGACAAAACCCCGGGGTTTTTGTCCAGGCCCAGGGCCAAGGCAGGAGGGCCATCGGTCACGAAGTTGATCCAAAGGACCTGCAGGGCGGTGAGGGGGAGGAGGAGGTGGCCCTGGGCGTCCCGCAGACCCGCCAAGACCGCCAGCACCATCCCCAAGGCGATCACCAGAACAAGGGACACGTTGGTGGAGAAGACGAAGCGGATGAACTTCTGGATGTTCTCGTAGATGTTCCGCCCCTCCTCAATGGCGGCCACGATGGTGGCGAAGTTGTCGTCCAGAAGGACCAGGTCCGCCACCTCCCGGCTCACGTCCGAGCCCCGCTTCCCCATGGCCACGCCCACGTCGGCCCGCTTCAGGGCCGGGGCGTCGTTCACCCCGTCCCCGGTCATGGCCACCACCTCCCCAGCCTTCTGGAAGGCCTCCACGATGCGCAGCTTGTCCTCGGGCCGGACTCGGGCGAAGACGTCCACCTCCAGAAGCTCCTCGTCGGAAAGCTCCCCGATCTCCTCCCCCGTGGCCACCACCTCGGCGGGGATCCCCACCATGCGGGCGATGGCGAGGGCGGTGGCGGGGTGGTCGCCGGTCACCATGACCACCCGCACCCCCGCCTTCAAGATCCGGGCCACGGCCTCGGGCACCTCGGGCCGCGGGGGGTCCAGAAGGAGGACCAGGCCCAAGAAGGAAAGCCCTTCCTCCCGCTCCCCTTCCCCATAGGCCAGGGCCAGGACCCGGAACCCCCTGGCGGCGTGGGCCTCGGCCTCCTCAAGAAGCCTGGCCTTCTCCTCTTCGCTAAGGGCCAGCCTAGGGATCAGGGCTTCGGGGGCCCCCTTGAGGAAGCTTCCCTTGGGGGTGGTGACCCGCATGAACTTCCAGGCGCTGTCAAAGGGCCTTTCGGAAAGGCGGGGGTTTTCCCGCCGGGCCCGTTCCACGTCCAGGTGCTGGGCGGCGTAGCGGAGAAGGCCCAGCTCCAAGGGGTCCCCGGCCCCCGTGGCCAGGTCGGCATCGTTGCAGAGGACCATGGCGAGGAGGGCCTTCTCCCGGTCCCGGGCGATGAGCTCCTGGACCTCCATGCGGTTTTCCGTGAGGGTTCCGGTCTTGTCCGTGGCGATGAGGGTCACGCTCCCCAGGGCCTCCACGGCCGAGAGGCGGCGCACCACCGCCTTCCTCCTGGCCATGCGCTCCACCCCTAGGGCCAAGGTGAGGGTGAGGACGGCGGGAAGCCCCTCGGGCACGGCGGCCACCGCCAGGGCCACGGCGAAGAGGACCATCCTAAAGGAGGGCCCCTCCACCAGGAAGCCCAGGAGGACCAGGGCCAGGGCCAGAAGCAGGACCCACCGGGCCACCCGGTGGCCGAAGGCGGTGAGGCGGCGCTCCAGGGGGGTCTTCTCCTCCTCCGTCTCCAGGAGGAGCCCGGCGATGCGGCCCATGGCGCTCCCTAGCCCGGTGCGGGTCACCTCCAGAAGGGCCCGGCCCCGGACCAGGAGGGTCCCGGCGTAGACCTCCTCCCCGGCGCCCTTTTCCACGGGAACGCTCTCCCCGGTGAGGACGCTCTCGTCCACCAGGACCCCGTGGGCCTCCAGGAGGCGGCCGTCGGCGGGCACCCGGTCCCCGGCCTCGAGGCGCACCACGTCCCCGGGGACGATCTCCCGGGCGGGGAGCCGCTTGAACTCCCCGTCCCTCAGAACCCAGGCCACGGGCTCCGCCAGGGCCTTGAGGCGCCTTAAGGCCTCCTCGGAGCGCTTCTCCTGCAAAGCCCCTAAGGTGGCGTTCAGGAGGAGGATGGCCAGGATGGCCAAGGACTCCAGAGGCACCCCTTCCGCCCCCTCGGCCAGCCACAGGCTAAGGTCCACCACCAGGGCGAAGAGGAGGATGTAGATGAGGGGGCTTTGAAACTGGCGCAGGAACTTGAGGACCAAGGGCTCCCCGGGCTTTTCCGGGAGGGCGTTGGGCCCGTATTCCTGCAGTCTCTTCCTGGCCTCTTCGGAGGAAAGCCCGCGCACAAAGGCAATATACCCGATGGGCCGTGGGCCGAGTACCCCGCCTGCGAGGACCCCAAAGAACCGCCGAGGCTCGGTGAAGGGTTTTGGTATGGAAGGAGCAAGGGGCGGCCACCTATACTAAGGCCATGCTCCAGTACCCCGAGCTTCCCCTGGAAAGCCCCCTCATAGACGCCGAACTCCCCGACCCCCGGGGCGGGCGCTACCGCCTCTCCCAGTTCCAAGAGCCCCTTCTCGCCGTGGTCTTCATGTGCAACCACTGCCCCTACGTGAAGGGCTCCATCCGGGAGCTGGTGGACCTGGCCGAGGCCTACCGGGGCCAGGTGGCCTTCGTGGGCATCAACCCCAACGACTACGAGCGCTACCCCGAGGACAGCCCCGAGGGCATGGTGGCCTTCGCAAGGGAGCACGGCATCTTTTTCCCCTACCTTCTGGACGAGACCCAGGAGGTGGCCAAGGCCTACCGGGCCCTCCGCACCCCCGAGGTCTTCCTCTTTGACGAGCGCAGGCTCCTCCGCTACCACGGGCGGGTCAACGACAACCCCAAGTTTCCCGACCAGGTCCAAAGCCACGACCTGAAGGCCGCCATAGAGGCCCTCCTCCGGGGAGAAGAGCCCCCTCTAAAGGAGGCTCCGGCCATCGGGTGCACCATCAAGTGGCGGCCCGGCAACGAGCCCGAGGTCAAGATCGGCTGAGGCTGTGGTAGACTCCCTCCGGGCTTGGGCCCGGAGGTGAAGATGCGCGTACTGATCACGGGCGGCGCCGGCTTCATCGGGAGCCACATCGCCGAGGCCCTTCTGCGGGAGGGCCTCGAGGTGGCGGTATTGGACAACCTCTCCACGGGCAAGCGGGAAAACGTCCCCCCGGGGGTCCCCTTCTACCAGGTGGACCTGAGGGACGGGGAGGGGGTGGAGCGGGTCTTCCGGGAGTTCCGCCCCACCCACGTCTCCCACCAGGCGGCCCAGGCCTCGGTCAAGGTGAGCGTGGAGGACCCCCTTCTGGACTTCGCCGTAAACCTGGTGGGGGGGATGAACCTCCTGGAGGCCTGCCGGAGGCACGGCGTGGAGAAGCTGGTCTTCGCCTCCACCGGCGGGGCCATCTACGGGGAGGTGCCCGAGGGGGAGGCCGCCGAGGAGACCTGGCCCCCCAGGCCCAAAAGCCCCTACGCCGCCAGCAAGGCGGCCTTTGAGCACTACCTCTCCGCTTACGGGCAGAACTACGGCCTCAGGTGGGTCTCCTTGCGGTACGGCAACGTCTACGGGCCCAGGCAGGACCCCCACGGGGAGGCGGGGGTGGTGGCCATCTTCGCCGAGCGGGTCCTTAAAGGGGAGCCCGTGACCCTCTACGCCAGGAGGACCCCGGGGGACGAGGGGTGCGTGCGGGACTACGTTTATGTGGGCGACGTGGCCGAGGCCCACACCCTGGCCCTGAAGGGGCTGGAAGGGGTCTACAACGTGGGCACCGGGGAGGGGCACACCACCCTCGAGGTCCTAAAGGCCGTGGCGGAGGCCGCCGGGAAGACCCCCGAGGTGCGCCATGCCCCCCCGCGCCCCGGGGACCTGGAAAGGAGCGTCCTCTCCCCCGTGAAGCTCATGGCCCACGGCTGGCGGCCCCGGGTGGGCTTTGGGGAGGGCATCCGGCTCACCGTGGACCACTTTCGGGGTCGTTGACCCACCCGAAAGCGGACGCACCAGCCCGGGCTAGGGGGCTTGGCCCTCACCCTGGCCCCGGGCCTCCCAAGCCTGGTTCTGGGACACCTGGCCCTCCTCGGGCTCAAGGCGCTGCAGCCACCTGCGGGCCAGGCGCACCCTGGCGCGCAGGGCCCCCAGGGCCTTGAGGTCCTCCTTGAGGCGCTTTTTGGCCCGGGAAAGGGCCTCAGCCCTGGCCCTGGGCCCCACCCCACCCAAGACCTCCCGCCGCGAGAAAAAGGCCTCGAGGCTCACCCAGGACAGAAGCTCCTCCCGCTCTACCCCCAAGAGCTCAGGCCTCAGGCCAGGAAGCGCCCCCTGCACCCGACGGTAGGCCTCGGGCAAGGGAATGCCCTTCCGCACCAGGAGGTCCATGGCCTCCGAGGCCAGGACCTCAGGGGAAAGCTCCTCCACCAGGCGCTCAGGAGCGAAATCCCCCTCCTCGAGGGCCGCACGGGTGAGTTCCAGGGCAGCCTCGCCCGCCTCCAAGACCTCGTCCAAGGGCTCCAGGACCCCGGTGGAGTGGTCGTTCAGGTCGGTGAAGGGGGTGTTGTGGTTGAGGAAAGCGAGGGGGCTGGCTCCGCCCAGAAGCCTGGCCGCATAGATGCGGGCGTGCTCCAAGACCACGGGGTTTTGCTTCTGGGGCATGAAGCTGGACCCCTGGGAAAGCCTTTCCCCCACAAGGAAGGCCCCCCGGCCCGCCCAGAAGAGGAGGTCGGTGAGGAGGCGGGAGAGGCTCGCCCCCAAGGCCTGTAGAGCGGAGGCCAGCTCCAGGGCATAGTCCCCCGAGGCCACCGCGTCCAGGGTGTTCTCCACCGGGGCCTCAAAGCCCAGCAGGGCCGCCAGGCGGTGCCGGTCCACCGGGTAGGGGGTTCCCGCCAGGGCGCTGGCCCCCAAGGGGGAGCGGTTCAGGTTGGCAAGCGCCCGGAAGAGCCGCTGGGTGTCGCGGGCCAAAAGGCCTTCCGCACCCAAGAGGTAGTGGTCCAGGGTGGAGGGCTGGGCGGGGCGGTGGTGGGTGTGGAGGACCACGGGCACACCCTCCACCCGTTGGGCCAGGGAGAGAACCGCCTGCCTCAGGCGGAGGAGGTCCCCCAGAAGGGCCAGGGTCCGGTCCCGGAGGTAGGCCCGGAAGACGGTGAGGTCCAGGTCGTTGCGGGAAAGCCCCCGGCGCACCGCCCCCGCCACCTCCTCCCCCCAGTGCTCGGCAAGCTGGGCCTGGATGGAGAAGAAGACGTCCTCCACCTCCCCGGTGAAGCTGGGAAGGGGCAGGGTGCGAAGCTCCCTTAGGGCGGCCGCCGCCTCCTTGGCGTGGGGCAGGCCCAGGCGGGCAAGCTCCAGGGCATAGGCGGTGAGGGCATCAAAGAAGTGGGGGACCAGGGCCTCGCGGGCGAAGCGGTAGTGCCGGGCCAGGACCCAGCGGCGGAAGACCCCGTGCCAGCGCATGCCCTTAGGCTACTCCCGGTCCCAGTCCTTGAGGTGGCGGAAGGCCACGGGAAGCCCCACCCCCAGGCCAAAGAGGAGGTGGGCCGGGGTCCCGCCCACCATGGCGGCGAGCAGGGGAAAGGCCAGGGCCACCGCTAAGACCGCCCGGTAAGGCCTCTTGAAGGCGGCGTAGAGGAGGAGGATGAGGAGAAGGGCCAAGAGGAGGAGCCTGGGGTCCACCGCCAGGAGGACCCCCGCCCCCGGGGCCAGGGCCTTCCCGCCCCGGAAGAGGAGCCAGGGAGAAAAGGCGTGCCCCCAGACCGCTCCCACACCTCCCCAAAACCCGCCCCAGGGGCTTCCCGCAACCCCCTCCCCCACGGCCACGGCCAGGGCCCCCTTGAAGAGGTCCAAAAGGAGGACCAAAAGCCCCGGGAAAGGCCCCAGGAGCCGAAGGGCGTTCAGGGCCCCGGGATTGCCCGAGCCCTCCCTCAGGAGGTCCCTCCCCCTCAGGGCCCCAAACCAGTAGGCCACGGGAAGGCTTCCCAGGAAGTAGCCGAGGAGGAAGGCGGTCATGCCAGGGCGCGGCGAATCTGCTCCTGGAGCCTCATGAGGGCGGCCTCGAGGCCCCGAAGCCGCAAGGGGGTGAGAAGCTCCTCCAGCCCCGCCCCTTGGTAGAAGGTGGGGGGGATGGCCAAAACCGCCTCCGGGGCCTCCCCCTCCAGCCCCTCCTTGAGGAGACCGGCGAAGGCCTTCACCGTGGGGGCCTCGTCGGGCACAGCGAAGTGGAGGCGAACCCTGCCCCCTTCCACCTCCGCCCTCAGGAAGAAGGGGGTCTGGCATTCCGGCACCCGTTCCAGCTCCACCCCCCCTGGGGGTGCCGGTACCTTCTTGGCGTAGTCCAGGAGGACCTGGGCCTTGAGCTCCTTGGGCAGGGCGCGGAAGAGGTCCAAGGCCTCTTGCAGGCGTGTGGGCAGGCTCACCTCTTTAGCTTACCCCTTGGCGGGCCGGGTGGGCCGGAGCTCCATCTCGCTCAAGAGGGCCCTCTCCGGCATCTCCAGGGCGAAGAGGATGGCCCGGGCCACGTCCTCCGGGGCAAGCTTCCAGCCCTCCCCCACCGGGTTCCCGGCGAAGCCCGTGTCCACGGAGCCGGGAAGGACGTTGACCACCCGGATCCCCTCCTCCCTCAGCTCCAGCATGGCCGCCCCCATGAGGCCCAGGAGGCCGAACTTGCTGGCGTTGTAGGCGGCCCCGCCCTTGAAGGGGTTCTTGCCGGCCAGGCTCCCCACGTTGACCACCACGCCCTTGGCCTCCCGCAGGAGGGGAAGGGCCGCCTTCAGGCCCAGGAAGGGACCGATCAGGTTCACCTCCAGGACCTCCCGCACCTCCTCTTCAGAAAGCTCCGCCACGGGCTTCATGAGGCCGATCCCGGCGTTGTTGACCAGGGCGAAAAGCCCCCCGAAGGCCTCCTCCATCCTCGCCACGGCCCTTTCCCAGTCCTCCCGGCGCCGCACGTCCCCGGGCAGGGGCAAGGCCCCCTCCCCCAGTTCCCGGGCCAGGGCCTCCAGCCTGGCCCCATCCCGGGCCATCAGGCCCACCTTGTATCCCCTGGAGTGGAGGAGGCGGGCCGTGGCCTCGCCGATGCCCCGGCTCGCCCCCGTGATCAGGACCGGCCGCATGCCCCTAGGATAGCCCGTAGCGGGCCCGGATCTCCCGCAGAAGGGCCTGGACCTGGGCCTCGAGGTCCTCCAGGCTTCCCCGGTTCTCCAGGACCCAGGTGGCCCGCCTGCGCTTCTCCTCCTCGGGCACCTGGGCCCTCTCCCGCGCCAGGACCTCCTCCCGGGAAAGCCCCGAGCGGGCCATGACCCTTCTTAGGCGCTCCTCCAGGGGGGCCGCCACCAGGACCACACCGTCAAGCCTTTCCTCCCAGCCCTTCTCAAAGAGGAGGGGGATCTCCAGGAAGACCAGGGGGGCGTTGAGGTGGGCAAGCTCCTCCCAAAGAAGGCGCCGGACCTCAGGGTGGACCAGGGCCTCCAACGCCCGAAGCCTTTCTGGGTCGGAGAAGACCGCCTGGGCCAGCCGCCTCCGGTCCAGCTCCTCCCCCTGAAAGGCCTCGGGGAATAGCCTCTTAAGCTCTTCCTTCTTGTTCTCCCGGGCCCTGGCCGCCAGGAGGTCGGTGTCCAAGACCGGGTAGCCCATCTCCCGCAGGAGGGCCGCCACCGTGCTCTTGCCGCTCCCGATGTTCCCGGTGAGGCCGATAATGATGGGGTGCTTCGCCTTCTCGCCCATAGGGACTTCCCCTTTTATACCCCCAAGGGGGCCATCCCCATAGGGGGTGGGGTGCGGGACCTGCTTTTGGGAAGAAAGCCCCTGGACCTGGACTTCGCGGCCTGGGACCCGGAAGGGGCCGCCGAGGAGGCCAGGGGGCGCTACGGGGGGACCCTCTTTCCCCTGGACCGAGAACGGGGGCATTACCGCCTGGTGGCGGGCGGGCTTACCCTGGACTTCACCCCTTTGCAAGGGAATCTGGAGGAAGACCTCCTCCAGCGGGACTACCGCGTAAACGCCCTCCTTTGGCTCCGGGGCAACGTCTTTGGCCTGCCGGGGACAGAGGAGGACCTGAGGAAGCGCCGCCTCGTCCCCGTGCGGGAGGAAAACCTCTACCAGGACCACCTGAGAAGCCTAAGGGGGGTGCGCCTCGCCGCCACCCTGGGCCTGGGCCTTCCCTTAGAGGCGCGCAAGGCCCTATCCCGCCACGCCCGCTTTCTCCGGGAAAACCCCGAGGCCCTCCCCGCCCGGGAAAGGGTGCGGGAGGAGCTAAGGAGGCTCCTCCTCTCCAAAAGGGCCCCCTTCGGCCTGGACCTCCTGGCGCGGACGGGGCTTCTCGGGGTCTACCTCCCTGAACTCGCCCTCCTCGTGGGCCTGCACCAGGGAGGGGTGCACCACCTCTGCGCCTGGCGGCACACCCTCTCCGTCCTCTTCCACCTCCTCTGGCTCTGGCCCGAGGCCCCCCTCGAGGCCCGCCTCGCCGCCCTCTACCACGACGCCGGCAAGCCCCTCACCCGCCGCTACGATCCCGAGGCGGGGCGGTACCGCTTCCTGGGCCACGCCGAGGTGGGGGCGGAGGTGGCGAGGGCTAGCCTCCTCTGGCTCCGCTTCCCCAAGGAGGCGGTGGAAAAGGTGGCCCTCCTGGTGCGCCGCCACATGGACCACCCCCCCGAGGAGGCCAGGGCCCTCCGCCGCTTCTACTTCAAGCGGAAGGACCTCCTCCCCGCCCTTCCCTACCTGATGGCAGCGGACCGCCTCTCGGCCAAGGGGGTGGAGGCCGAGGCCTGGAGGGTGCTGGAGGCCTACCGGGAGGCCCTAAAAGACCCCTTCCCCGAAAGGCCCCTCCTCTCAGGGGAGGAGGTCATGGCCCTCCTGGGCCTAAAGCCCGGCCCTGAGGTGGGGGAAGCCCTAAGGGCCCTCCTCGAGGCCCAGGCGGAAGGAAGCGTGCGTACCCGGGAGGAGGCCCTGGCCCTTCTCCTAGGCCTCGCCTGAAGCCTCCTGGGCCCTTGACACCTAAGGTCCCATCGCTTACCCTAAGATTTAGGTGCGCCTAATTCTCTGGATAAAGACCGGAAGGAGGCTAGGGAATGGAAAGGTTGCGGACACGTTCACACGGCAAAGCCTTCCTCATGATGGCCCTTGCTCTGGCGGCTGGCCTCGCCCTCCTCCTGACCCGTACCGCGCCCCTCGAGGCCGGGGCCCGCGGTGGGGGATCGATCCGAGCGGTGGCCACCACGACCATCGTGGCCGATGCCGTGCGCCAGGTGGGAGGCGACCGCGTGGAGGTGGTGAGCCTCATGGGCCCTGGCATTGACCCCCACCTGTACCAGGCTAGGGAAAGCGATCTCCGGAACCTTTTGGAGGCGGACATCGTGTTCTATGTCGGCCACCAGCTGGAGGGAAAGATGGCGGAGGTCCTGGCCCGGGTTGGGGAGCAGAAGCCCTCCGTGGCCTTGGCGGAGCGCATCGATCCCGCCCGTTTACTTCCGGCCGAGGAGGACTTCCCCGGGGTATACGATCCCCACATCTGGTTTGACGTGGGGCTATGGATGGAGGCGGTGAAGGTGGTGCAAGAGGCCCTCATGGACCTTGACCCCTCCCATGCCGAGGTCTACCGGGCCAACGCCCAGCGCTACCTCCAAAAGCTTGAGGAACTGGACCGCTGGGTGCGGGAAGAGGTGGAGAGGATACCCCCTGGCCGACGGGTCCTGATCACGGCCCACGATGCCTTCAAGTACCTCGGCAAGGCCTACGGCTTTGAGGTGCATGGGCTACAGGGCGTAACCACGGAGGTGGAGGCCAGCGTCGCCGACATACGGGCCTTGGCAGAGCTCATCGTACAAAGGCGCATCCCCGCCATCTTCGTGGAAGAGACCGTGCCGGTTCGCTTCCTCCGGGCCTTGCAGGAGGCTGTGCGGGCCCGGGGCTTTGAGGTGGTCATCGGGGGCGAACTCTACTCCGATGCTCTGGGTGCGCCGGGGACACCGGGGGAGACCTACTTGGGCATGGTGCGCCACAACGTGGAGACCATCGTCCAAGCCCTAACCCGCGCAGATTAGCCGGGAGAAAGGAGGGAGATGTGGGAGGAGAACAGAAGGGCGGCGCCACCGCAGCCCTGGAGGTTCGGGATCTGACGGTGGTCTACCGGGAGCAGCCTGTGCTCTGGAATGTGAACCTAACCCTTCCCCCAGGGGTTCTACTGGCCATCGTCGGGCCCAACGGTGCCGGAAAGACCACGCTGCTCAAGGCCATCCTCGGCCTCGTCCGCCCATTGGCGGGACAGGTCCTGGTTTTCGGCGAGCCCGTGGAAGGGAGGCGGCATCGCATCGGCTACGTGCCCCAGCGGAGCAGCGTGGACTGGGACTTCCCAATCAGCGTTTTGGACGTGGTCCTGATGGGCACCTACGGTCGGCTAGGCTGGTTCCGGCGCCCGGGGCGCCGGGAAAGGGTTCAGGCCCTAGAGGCCCTGGAGCAGGTGGGCCTTTCCCACCTCAAGGACCGGCAGATCGGCAAGCTCTCGGGGGGGCAGCAGCAGCGGGTCTTCCTCGCCCGGGCCTTGGTCCAGGAGGCAGACCTGTACCTTTTGGACGAGCCCTTTCAGGGTGTGGATGCCCTTACGGAAGAGGTTATCGTCCACCTCTTGCAAGGGCTTCGGGCCCAGGGCAAGACGGTGGCCGTGGTCCACCACGACCTGCAGACCGTACCCACCTACTTTGACTGGGTTCTCCTCCTGAACGTGCACCCCATCGCCTGTGGACCCGTAGCCGAGGCCTTTACTGAGGAAAACCTCCGGGCCACCTACAGCCGCCATCCCGTACCCTCCCTGGCCCAAACCAAGGTCGCCTCCCCCTCCAAGGACTAAGGCCTATGACCCTCGAGATCCTGAGCGACCCCACCCTCCGCACCGTAGCCCTAGGTGGGGTGGTCCTCGGCCTGGGAAGCGGGGCGGTGGGGGCCTATGCCCTGCTTCGCCAAAGAAGCCTCCTGGGCGACGCCGTGTCCCACGCAACCCTTCCCGGAATCGCCCTGGCCTTTTTACTTACCCGGAGCAAAGAACCTGCGATCCTCCTGGGGGGTGCCCTCTTGGCGGGCTGGCTGGGCTCCTGGCTGGTGGAGGCCATCACTCGGACCACCCGGGTCAAACTGGACAGCGCCCTTGGCCTGGTCCTCTCGGTCTTCTTCGGCCTGGGTATCGTCCTCCTGACCTTCCTGCAAAGGTATCCCGAAGCCGGCCAGGCAGGCCTTAACCGCTTCCTCTTCGGCCAAGCGGCCTCCATCCGCCAACAGGATGTCCTGGTCATGGCGCTCGGCGCAAGCGCCATCCTCCTGACAATAGGGTTGTTGTGGAAAGAACTCAAGACCATCGCCTTTGACCCCGAGTTCGCCGAGAGTTCAGGCCTCCCCGCCCGTGCCCTAGGGCTTATCCTGGACACCTTGACCGTCCTGGCCATCGTGGTGGGCCTGCACATGGTGGGCGTGGTCCTCATGAGCGCCATGCTGGTGGCCCCCGCTGCCGCCGCCCGCCAGTGGACGGACCGCCTGGACAGGATGGTTCCCCTAAGCGCCTTCTTTGGCATCCTCGCCAGCGTCGGGGGTGCCCTCCTCAGCGCCCTGATCCCCCGTCTGCCCACCGGCCCGGCCATCGTCTTGGTCATGGGCACCTTGGTCTTCCTCTCCTTGCTGGCTGCGCCCAACCGGGGCCTCCTCTGGCGCCGGCGGGCCAGGGGAAGGCCTGGTTTCCCTAAGGCTTAGGGGGGAAAGCCCATGAGTGCAGCCCAGATAGAGATCCAGCTAATCGCCGCCCTGACCGCCGCAGCCTGCGCAATCCCTGGCACCTTCCTGGTGCTTCGGCGCATGGCGCTCATCAGCGACGCCATCAGCCACTCCGTGGTCCTAGGCATCGCCTTGGGCTTCCTACTGGTCCAGAGCCTGAATTCCCCGCTTCTGATCTTGGGAGCCGCCCTGGTGGGCCTGCTCACGGCCCTCCTGGTGGAGCTCCTCTATCGAACAGGGCTCGTGCGCCAGGATGCGGCCATCGGGCTGGTGTTTACCGTTCTCTTCAGCGTGGGCGTCATCCTCATCTCCCTTTACGCCAGAGGCGTGCACCTGGACGTGCATGCGGTTCTCCTAGGGGAGCTGGCCTTCGCTCCCCTCAACCGGCTGGTGGTGGCGGGGCGGGAGATCGGACCCGAAGCCCTTTACGTGAGCGCCACCCTGCTAAGTACCCTCCCCCAAGATTTTCAACTCCACACCCCCCAGGGCCTTGAGGGCCTGAACCACCGCCTCCCTAAGCTCCTCAACCCCCCCGTAGTGCCGCCGAGGCATCAAAAACCCCTTCACCCGCCGCCACACA
>CAMTVD010000040.1:0-11880 GCA_947085095.1 uncultured Thermus sp.
GAGGGTGTGTGGCGGCGGGTGAAGGGGTTTTTGATGCCTCGGCGGCACTACGGGGGGGTTGAGGAGCTTAGGGAGGCGGTGGTTCAGGCCCTCAAGGCCCTGGGGGGTGTGGAGTTGAAAATCTTGGGGGAGGGTACTTAGTGGTGAGGCTACCTGGAGACCAGGGGCTGGGGAAGGACAAGGTGACAGGGCCTGAGGTGAAACCCTTGTACCGCTCCAGCACTTGGGTTGGGGTTGCATCTAGGGCAACGGCGAAGGCCACATAGCGGTCCCCGCTGAGGAACCCACTCACCGGCCAGTAGGTGAAGGAGTTAGCGTTGGCTCCGCTTGCAGAACCCACCTGGCCGCTTCCTTTTTGGTCCTTGCTTAGGTAGGCCACACCCGCAAATACAACGCCAAATCCAGGGGGTGAGGTCACGGTAACGCCTTGCGGGCTAAGGGCATCGGCATTGCCTAAGTTAACCGTACTGCTACCCCCACTGGTCACATTCACGTTTCGCACCACCTTGGCAGCTTTGTGGTTGATTGGGTTGCCCGGGGTAAAGACCGTGATCAGAAGGTCCTGGGTCCCCTGGGGTGCGTTCAGGGAGACCGCCACGGTACCGGGAGGGTTGCCTACGCTACCAGGAGACGTAAATCCAAATCCGGATACCAGCACTGTATCGCCAGGTGCTGCCGAGGACAACCCCGAAACGTCCACGTTCAGGGTGTAGGAAGTGCTAGGGTTAGGCGGGCTGCAGGTCACCTTGGGGTTGGCGAGCTCCGAGGGGGTGGCCTGGATGACATGAACTTCGGGGGGGTACCAGAGAGAAAAGGGTTGCACCGCACCGCTACCCCGTACGTGGTGTTTCCAGATAAGTTGATGGTATACGTGTTGGTTCCAGGGAAAGTGGTGAGGGTAGTCCAAGCTCCACTACCGAGCTGGTAAGCCGCAGCGTAGCCCACGTTCTGCGCGTCCACCACGGTCAGGGTGATGCTGCCAGGAGGGGGGGGCGTCCCTCCACCGCATCCCGCCAAGAGCAGGGCCGCCAAAAGACCTAAAGCCGTCCACTTCCTCCACATGATTCCTCTCCTCTCCGAGGGGCTTGACAGGTTTTGGGGGAAGAAAGTTTTGCCCTTAAGCTGGCCTCGAGGGCCAAAGTAGCACAAGCCCGCTTAACGGACCATGAACGGGGGGTGAACGCCCAAGGGGAGGGTCAAAACCCCCGAGGAGGTCTTCCCCGGGGGGCCAGGGGTGAGGGTGGCCGTCACCTCCTCCCCCACCAGGGCCCTCTTGGGGGAAAGCTCCACCTGCAGGGGCCCCGGGGCGCAGGCCACAAGGAGGAGAAAGGTCCAGAAAAGTTTTCTCAAGGCTTCACCTCCGCGGGGAAGCTGTAGCCGTCCAGGTCCCAAAGGCTTAGGGGCATGGAGGGAGGATAGGGTAGGGGGCCTGAACGGAGCCTGAACGCCTAGACTTCCCCCAGCCGGGCCCGGTAGCGCTGGGCCAGGGCCTGGTGGCCCGCCTCCTCCAAAACCCGGATGGCCTCCTCCAAAGCGGCCCGGTTCCCCTGAAGCTCCGCCAGGTTGGCCAAGGCCGCCGCCAGGAGGAGGTGCTCCCGGGCCCTCTGAGCCAGCTCCAGGGCCCGCTCGTAGGCTTCCTGGGCCCGCTCCCTCTGGCCTTGGCGGTGGTAGAGGGCCCCCAGGTTGTTCCAGGCCCGGCCCATGGCCTCGAGGTTCCCCACCCCCTGCGCCAGGACCAGGGCCTTTCGGTAAAGCTCCTCCGCTTCTTGCGGAAACCCCAGGCGCTCCTTCACCACCCCCAGGTTGAGGAGAAAGCGGGCCTGAAGCAGGGGATGGCCCTCCGTGGCCCCGAGGACCTCCCGGAAGGCCTCCTCCCCCTGGCCCAGCTCCGCCAGGGCCACAGCCCGGTTGCCCAGGGCCCCCAGGTGCCGCATCTGCTCCCCGGCGAGGAGAAAGCGCACCGCCGCCCGGCTGAAGGCCTCCGCCGCCTCCTGGAAGCGCCCCTCGCTCAGGAGGAGGAGGCCCAGGAGGTTCCACCCCTCCCCTTGGGCGTAGGAATCCCCCTGCAGGGCCTTTTCCGCCTCCTTCCTGGCCTCCTGCCGCTCCCCCATGCGGAAGCAGAGAACCCCTTTGAGGGCGCTTTTTCCCGCGCCCTCCGGCACCTCCTCCAACAGGGCCAGGGCCTCGGCGTACCGCCCCAGCCGCTCCAGCGCCCGCGCCCGGAGGAGGAGGACCTCGGGGTCTTTGGCCAGGTCCTGGAGAAGGGCTATGGCCTCCTTGGGGTTCTCCTCCACCTCTTTGCGGGCCAGGTCCAAAAGGGCCCTTTTCCCCCGGGGCACGTCCTCCTCCTGCCAGAGGGGAAGGCTCAGGCGGTAGTAGGGAGCGGCCTCGGCCAAGGGCAGGCGCCGGGCCAGCTCCAGGGCCACCCGCCGGGCCTCGAGGGTGGGGGGTGGCAGGAAGGTGGGCTCGCCCGTGGGGGTAAGGAGCCCACTTTGCCACAGGAGCTCCAAGGCCTCCGGGCTAACCCCCAAAACCTCACCAGCCCGGACCGGCCCCAGGAAGGCCACCCCATAAAAGACCCGGCGCGCCTCCGGGGGAAGGGGCTCCCGGTGAGGCGCCTCTTCGGCCACCTCGGCCACCCCGGGCAGGGCCAGGGCCGCCCGCAAAAGGGCCTCCCCCTCCTCCTCCAACCCCAGGGCGAAGCGCTTCTCGGCCTCCTTGCGGTGGGTTTCGTAAAGAGCCTGGGCCAGGGCCTCGCGGGTGGACCAGACCCACTCCTCCAGCTCCTCGGCAAGGTCCTGATCCGCCCCCTCCAGAAACCGGCCCCGGTAGAGGGCCCGGGCCTCCTCCAGCCGGCCCCGGTTCAGGGCCTCCTTGAGGAGGAGGGCGTCGCAGGCCACCCGGGCCTCCAGGACCTCGCCCCCAAGGATCTCCACCCCGGCCCGCTTGAGCTGGGAGAGGGCCACGGAGAGGCTGTTCTGGGGGTCCTCCGCCCGGGGCCAGAAGAGCTCCTGGAGGTAGCGGCGGGACTTGGGGCCCTCGAGGGCCAGAAAGGCCGCCAGGAGGAGGGGCTTTTTCTTGCTAAAAGAGGCCCCCTCTAACCTCAGTCCCCCCAGGGTGCGGAGCACGAGCCCATTTTATTGCCAGCGCTCCTCCGGGGGGAGGCCCTTCAGGGCCCTCAGGACCTCCCCCACCAGGTAGAGGCTTCCCGCCACCACCACCCGGTCCGCAAGCCCAAAGGCTCGCTCTATGGCCTTGAGGGGGTCTTCCTCCACCAAAGCCCCGGGGAAGAGGGGGAGGAGGGCCTTGGGGTCCTGGCTCCGGGGGGAGGCGTAGCGGGTGAGGACCACAGGGGCCAGGCCCCTTAGGGCCTCGGCCATGGCGGCGTGGTCCTTCTCCCGGGAAAAGGCCAGGACCAGGGCAGCGGGGAGAAGCCCGTGGAAGCGGAGGGCTTCCCTTAGGGCCAGGGCCCCTTCCGGGTTATGGGCCCCGTCCAGGATGAGCTCGCCCCGCCCCTGGGGAAGGCGCTGGAGCCGCCCGGGGTTTTCCGCCCTGAGGAGACCCCTTTCCACCGCTTCCCAGGAGGCCCCAAGGAGGCGGCCGGAGAGGGCGGCCAGGGCCAGGTTCTCCGCCTGGTGGGCACCGAGGAGGGGGGTCTTCAGGAAACGGACCTCGCCGATCCGCTCCAGGCGCAGGGAGAAGCCGAGGCCTTGGGGAAGGGCCTGGACCTCCTCCACCTGGAAATCCTCCCCCAGGACCCAAAGGGGCGTCCCGCGGGCTTTGGCCTCCTCCTGCAAGGTGGTAAGCCCCTCCCCCCGGGCGGCGGTGAGGGCGGGGACGCCCTTTCGGAAGATCCCCGCCTTCTCCCGGGCCACGTCCCTCAGGGTGGGGCCCAGGACCTCCAGGTGGTCGTGGCCGATGTTGGTGACCACGGTGAGGCGGGGCTCGGTGGCGTTGGTGGCGTCCAGCCGCCCCCCCAGGCCCACCTCCAGGACGGCGAACTCCACCCCCTCCCGGGCGAAGTGGAGGAGGGCGAGGGCGGTGGCGATCTCAAAGAAGCTGGCCCCCAAGGGCTCCGCCAGGGGGCGGACCTCCTCCAGAAGGGCGAGGAGCTTCCCCTCGGGGATGGGCCTCCCCGAAACCTGGATGCGCTCGGAGAAGTCCACCAGGTGGGGGCTGGTGTAAAGGCCCACCTTCAGGCCCGCCTCCTCCAGGCTGGCGGCCAGCGCCCTGGAGGCGCTCCCCTTGCCGTTGGTCCCGCCGATGAGGGCCACGGGGTAGGCCTCCTCGGGGTGGCCCAGGCGGGCGAGGAGGCCGCGGATGCGCTCCAGGCCAGGGGTAACCACCCCCTGGCGGGCGAAAAGCCAAGCGAGAGGGCTCATCTAACCTTTGAGGCCCGTCCTGCACCGGGGGCAGAGGCCCCGGTAGGTGACCTCCACGCCCCGCACCTCTACCCCGGGGTGGGCCTTTTGGGCGGGGCCTAAGAGGTCGGGGAGGGACACCTCCAGGTCCACGATGGCCCCGCAGGCCTCGCAGACCAGGTGGAGGTGGGGATGGAGGTTGGCGTCGTACCGGGTGGCCTCCCCCGCCTTGGCGATGGGCACCAGGTACCCTTCCGCCACCAGGGCCTCGAGGGTGCGGTAGACGGTGGCCAGGCTGACCCGGGGCACCACCTTGCGCACCTCCTGGTAGATCCAGGCGGCGTCCGGGTGGTTATGGGCCCTCCGCACCACCTCGAGGACGGCCTTACGCTGGCGGGTCAAGCGCTTCAGCGCCATCGTTCCCACTATACCCCAGGGGGCGGGCAAACTCCACTAAAGGGGTCGGGTTTGCCCGAGAATCTCCCGCCCCCCCTGGTCCAGCACGTCCCGGGCCAGCTCCAGCCCCAGCTCCTCCGCTTCCGCGGCGTCCCCCTCTATCTCGGCGCGGATAAAGCTTTTGCCGTCGGGGGAAAAGAGGGCCCCCTCCAGGAGCAAGGACCCATCCTCGGCCACCTGGGCCAAGGCCCCCACGGGGGCCATACACCCCGCCCCCAGGCCCCTCAGGAAGGCCCTTTCCGCCCGCACCCGGTCGTGGGAGGCATGGTGGTGCAGGGCGTAGCTGAGCTCCTCCGCCAGATCGTCCCCCTGGCGCACCTCCAGGGCCAAGGCCCCCTGCCCCGGGGCGGGGAGCATGACCTCGGGCTCCAGGAACTGGTCTATGCGGTTCCTGAGGTCCAGGCGGATGAGCCCCGCCGCCGCCAGGATGATGGCGTCGTACTCCCCATTGCCCAGGGCGGCGAGGCGGGTGTCCACGTTGCCCCGCAGGTCCTTGACCAAGAGGTCCGGGCGGTGGGCGAGGAGCTGGGCTTTGCGCCGGATGGAGCTGGTGCCCACCACCGCCCCAGGGGGGAGGTCCTCCAGGCGCTTGTAGGCCTTGCCCAAAAAGGCGTCCCGCGGGTCCTGGCGCTTGGGGATGGCGGCGATCCTGAGGCCTTTGGGCTCCTCGGTGGGGAGGTCCTTGAGGGAGTGGACGGCGATGTCGATCTCCCGGGAGAGGAGGGCCTCCTGGAGCTCTTTGACGAAGATGGCCTGCTCCCTAGGGTCCGCCCCCCCGTCGCCCCGGGTCCTGATGGTCTTCACCTTGAACTCCGCCTCGGGCCAGCTCTCCTTGAGGCGCTCCACCACCCACCGGGTCTGGGCCAGGGCCAAGGCGCTACCCCGGGTTCCCACCACGATGACGCGCATACTTTCCCATACTACACGAGGAACCCGGGAAGCCTACTCCAGGGCCAGGCCCATGGGGTCCTCCAGAAGCCCCGCCAGGTGGCGGCAGAAGCGGGCGGCCTCCGCCCCGTCAATGAGGCGGTGGTCGTAGGTGAGGCCAAAGGGCATGAAAAGCCGGGGCAGGAAGGCCTCCTTTTCCGGGTCCCAGACGGGTTTCATCTGGGAGCGGGAAACCCCCAGGATGGCCACCTCGGGCCAGTTGACGATGGGGGTGAAGCCCACCCCTCCGATCCCCCCCAGGTTGGAGAGGCTGAAGGTGCCCCCCTGCATCTCCTCCGGGGAAAGCTTCCGCTCCCGGGCCCTTTGGGAAACCTCCTGGAGCTCCCTGGCCAGGGCCAGGATCCCCTTCTTGTCCACGTCCCGGACCACCGGCACCAGGAGGCCGTGGGGGGTGTCCACGGCCACGCCGATGTGGATGTAGTCCTTGTAGATGACCTCCTGCTTCTCCACGTCAAGGGAGGCGTTGAACTTGGGGAAGGCCTTGAGGGTGAGGGCCAGGGCCTTGAGCAAGAAGGCGGTGAGGGTGAGGCGGAAGCCCTTCTCCTCCGCCTTCTTGGCGTAGCCCTTGCGCAGGGCCTCGAGGTCGGTGATGTCCGCCTCGTCAAAGTGGGTGACCATGGGCACCTGGGCCCAGGCCTGGGCCATGGCCCTCAGGGTGGCCTTCCGCACCCCGCTCATGGGCTCCGCGCGCACCGGGCCCCATTTGGCGAAGTCGGGGAGCCTGGGCGCGGGCGGAAGGGCCTCGGGGGCAGGGGCCGGGGCCTGCCCCGCCGCCCGGCGCACGTCCTCCGCGGTGATGCGGCCCGCAAGCCCCGTGCCCCGCACCTTCAGGATGTCCACGCCCAGCTCCCGGGCAAGCCGCCTCACCGAGGGGGCGGCGGGGATCAGGCGGCGCTCCTCGGGTAGCGGGGCGGGGGGCGCTTTTGGGGCCTCCTCCCGGAGTTGGGGTGGAACCGGAAGGTCTTTAGGGGGCTCCTCCTTCGGCACCCCTCCCTGGGGGGCCTCGGCCAATAGCTCCAGGAAGGCCTGGCCCGGCCTGACCTCGTCCCCCACCTTGACCAGAACCCGCTCCACCACCCCGCCCGCCTCCGCGGGCACCTCCATGACCGCCTTGTCCGTCTCCAGCTCCAAAAGGGGCTGGCCGGGGGCCACCCGGTCCCCCTCCTGGACCAGGACCCCCACCACCGTGGCCACGGCCACGTTATCGCCCAGTTGGGGAATCGTGAGCTCCATCCTTCCTCCTCCTACCGCCGGTGGGGCGGCCTCTCCTCCAGGCTAAGCCCCAGACGCGCCCGCGCCTCCTCCAAGGTCCCAGCGGGAAACTGGCCTTCCTCCACCAGAAGGGCCAAGGCCGCGTAGGCGATGTGGCGGGCGTCCACCTCAAAGAAGTCCCGCAGCGCCTCCCGGGTGTCGGAGCGGCCAAAGCCGTCGGTGCCCAGGGCGCAGAAGGGACGGCCCACGTGGTCCCGCACCAGGCTGGGCAGGGCCTTGAGGTAGTCCGTGGCCGCCACCACCGGGCCCTCGTGCCCCTCCAGGGCCTGGGCCACGTAGGGCTTCCGGGCCTTGCCCAGAAGCCGCCGCTCCCTTTCCGCCTCTATGGCGTCCAGGTAGAGGGCCTTGTAGCTGGTGGCGCTCCAGACGTCCGCCACCACCCCGAAGTCCAAGAGGAGCTCCTGGGCCTTCAGGGCCTCCCTAAGCATGGGGCCGGTGCCGAAGAGCTGGACCCTTTTGCCCTTCCCCTCCCCTTGGCGGAAGAGGTAAAGCCCCTTGAGGATCCCCTCCTTCACCTGGTCCCGGGGTTCGGGCATGGGGGGGTGGGGGTAGTTCTCGTTCTCAATGGTGATGTAGTAGAAGACGTCCTCCCCCTCCCGGTACATGCGCCTCAGGCCATCCTCCAGGATCACGGCGAACTCGTAGGCGAAGGCGGGGTCGTAGGCCAGGAGGTTGGGGGCGGCCAGGGCGTAGAGGTGGCTCTGGCCGTCCTGGTGCTGCAGCCCCTCCCCCTCCAGGGTGGTGCGCCCCGCCGTGGCCCCCAGGAAGAAGCCCCGGGTGCGCTGGTCGGCGGCGGCCCAGACCAGGTCCCCGATCCGCTGCAGGCCGAACATGGAGTAGGTGATGAAGAAGGGGATGGTGGGGATGCCGTAGTGGGCGTGGGCGGTGCCCGCGGCGATGAAGTCCGCCATGGCCCCGGCCTCGGTGATGCCCTCCTCCAGGATCTGCCCCTCCTTGCTCTCCTTGTAGGCGGTGAGGGTGCCCGCGTCCACGGGGATGTAGAGCTGGCCCTGGGGGGAGTAGATGCCCACCTGGGCGATCAGGGCCTCCATGCCGAAGGTGCGGGCCTCGTCGGGGACGATGGGCACGATGTACCTGCCCACCACCGGGTGGCGGAGAAGCTTGGCCAGGATGCGCACGAAGGCCATGGTGGTGGAGATCTCCCGGCCCCCCGAGCCCTCGTAGAACTCCTGGAAGAACTCCTCCCCCGGGACCTCGAGGCCCCCCTTGAAGCGCACCCGCCTTTCGGGGACGAAGCCCCCCAGGGCCTTCCTCCTCTCCAGGAGATACCGCACCTCCTCGGAGTCCGGCCCCGGGTGGTAGTAGGGAAGCTCGGCCAGCTTCTCCTCGGGGATGGGGATCCCCAGGAAGTTCCGGGCCTCCTTCAGGTCCTCCTCGGTGAGCTTCTTCACCTGGTGGGCCACGTTCTTGGCCATGGCCGTGGGGCCCATGCCGTAGCCCTTGATGGTGCGGGCCAGGATGACCACCGGGCTCCCCCGGTGCTCCACCGCAGCCTTATAGGCGGCGTAGATCTTCTTGAGGTCGTGCCCACCCCGGCTCCGGGTGAGCTCGGTGAGCTCCTCGTCCGTCATGCCCTCTATGAGCCTCTTGAGCTCCGGGGTGTTGAAGAAGCGCTCCCTGAGCTCCTTTCCCCCAAAGGCGGCGTAGCGCTGGCTCTCCCCGTCCACCAGGGCCTCAAAGCGGCGGAGGAGGTGGCCCTCCCGGTCCCGGGCGATCAGGGCATCCCAAGCCGAACCCCAGACCAGCTTGATCACCCGCCAGCCCGCGCCCCTATAGAGCCTCTCCAGCTCCTGGATGATCTTGGAGTTGCCCCGAACGGGCCCGTCCAGGCGTTGGAGGTTGCAGTTCACCACGAAGATGAGGTTGTCCAGGTTCTCCCGGGCGGCCAGGTGCAGGGCCCCCACGGTCTCCGGCTCATCGTGCTCCCCGTCCCCCAGGAAGGCCCAGACCTTGGCCGAGCTCTTGGGCTTCAGACCCCGGTCCTCCAGGTAGCGCATGAAGCGGGCCTGATAGATGGCCTGGATGGGCCCCAGGCCCATGGACACCGTGGGAAACTCCCAGAAGTCCGGCATGAGCCAGGGGTGGGGGTAGCTGGAAAGCCCCCGTCCCCCCGCCACCGGGGGGTGGACCTCCCGCCGGAAGTTCTCCAGGTCCTCCTCGGAAAGCCTTCCCTCCAGGAAGGCCCGGGCATAGATGCCGGGGGAGGAGTGGCCCTGGAAGAAGACCAGGTCCCGGTCCAGACCCGCCTCCGCCCCCCGGAAGAAGTGGTTGAAGCCCACTTCGTAAAGCTCGGCGATGGAGGCGTAGGTGGAGATGTGCCCCCCGATGCCGTCCGCCTTCTTGTTGGCCCGGGCGACCATCATGGCCGCGTTCCAGCGCAGGATGTTGGCGATGCGAAGCTCCATCCCCAGGTCCCCGGGATAGGGAGGCTCCAGCTCCTTGGGGATGGTGTTCAGGTAGGGGGTGTTGAGGCGGTTCTGGGGAAAGAAGCCCTGGAGGTAGAGGTACTCGTCCAGGTGGCGCAAAAGCTCCTCCACCCGCTCTGGGCCCTCCACCCGGAGCACGTACTCCAGGGACTCCCGCCACTCCCGGTTCTCCACCTCCCTAAGCCGGTCCCGCTCCCCTGGGGAGAGGGCCTCGAGGGCTTCCTTGAGCGCTTTCTCCGTCATGCTTCCCCCTTGGGCGCCAAGTACACTACACCGACTCACCCCTTAGTGTGGCCCAGGGTCGGGGGTTTGTCCAATAGCAGGTGCGCGGGCAATATGATAAGATTTTCCTATCATGAACCTGCGGCGCCTGCGCCTTTTTCTCCTCCTCGCGGAAGAGAGAAACTTCCACAAGGCGGCGGAAAGGGCCTACCTTTCCCAGCCCGCCCTCTCCCAGCAGATCCAGGCCCTGGAAAGGGAGCTGGGGGTGCGGCTTTTGGAGCGCCGCCCCTTCCGCCTGACCCCGGCGGGGCAGGCCCTGAGGCGGGAGGCGGAGCGCCTCCTCAAGGAGGTGGAGGCCCTCAAGGAAAGGGTGCGCCGGGCAGGGCGGGAGGGCCTGCGCTTCGGGGTGCCGGAAAACCTCCTCCCCGACCTCATGCCCCTCCTGGACCACCTGCGCCGGGGCCTGGGAGAGGCGGTGGAGGTCCTGGAGATGCACACCCCCGAGCAGGTCAAGGCCCTGTGGGAGGACCGCCTGGACTACGGCTTAGCCGGGCTCAAGGTGGGGGACCCGGGAATCGCCGAGGAACCCCTTTTCCAGGTGCCCATCGTGGTTCTCCTGCCCGAAGGCCACCCTTTGGCCGGAAGGGAACGCATCCCCTTGCGGGCCCTCAAGGACGAGCCCTTTCTCCTCCTGCCCAAGGAGACCCTCCCCCCCCTGCACGAGGCCTTCCTGGAGGTCTTTCGCCGGGCAGGCTTCACCCCCAAGGTGGTGCGGGAGGTGGCCCGCTTTCCCCAGGCGGTGAGCCTGGTGGCCGCAGGGGTGGGCGTCCACCTCACCCTGGCCCCCTACCGGGTCTTTCCCCACCCCGGCACCGTCCTCAGGCCCCTGGAGGAGGAGGCCGCCCTGCAGGTCTCCCTCATCCACCGCAAGGAGCCCCCGCCCCCGAGGCTTGCGGAGGTGCGGGGGCTTTTAAGGTCCTGGGCCCCTTAGGCCTTGAGGCCTTGGACCTCGTCTCCCCCCCAGGCCAGCTCCACCAGGCCGATCAGGTCCTCCACGGGCACCCCGTAGTCCCGGGAGAGGCGGGTGATCCCGTGGCCCAGGCGGCGCAGGTGGGAAAGCTGGGCGGGGTCGGCATCCTTGACCATCTCCAGAAGCCAGGAAAGGAGCACCTGGGCTTCCTCGTCGGTGAGGCCGTCGGTCAGGGCCTCGTCTTCCAGAAGGAGCTGGGCGGGGTCTTCCCTCATCGCCTCTTTAGTATCTCCTCTTGGCGCACCAGGCCCAGCCTGCGGGCCAGAGCCTCCAGATGGGCGGGGTCTTTGGCCGCGGCCACCTGGGCCTCGAGGAGGGCCACGCGCGCCTCCATCTGCTCCAGTTGGGCCTCGAGGCGGGCCCGTTCCCGGGCTAAGCTTTGGGCCCGCACCCCCTCCTGAACCAGAAGAAAGAGGGCGTGGGCCAGTCCCAAAGCGAAGACCAGGTGAAGGAGGCGGTAGATGGGCCGCTCCAAGGTGGGTCCATTATACCGCAACCGCCCGGTCCCCTTGTGCAAAGCGGGGATTCTCTCCAAAATGAGAAGGGAGGTCCCAAGGGGATTGGATGCAGAAAGCGGCCAGCGAAGGAAAGAGTTTCACTTTACCTTGATAAAGTAAACTGAAGGTGTTGCATTTGCACATCCCATGTGTATACTGGAACTGAAAGGAAGGAGGAGCCATGCCAAGGACCAAGGAAAAGGAAAACTACCGGGCGCGGCTAAAGGCGGTTGGTCTCAGGCACACCCTGCCCCGCGAGCGGATTCTAAGCTACCTAGACCGCAAGAACGTCCACCCCACCCCCGAGGAGCTCTACAACGGCCTTAAGAAGCGGGGCTACGACATCGGCCTCTCCACCGTATACCTGAACCTCCACGTCCTTCGGGAGCACGGCCTCATCTACGAGTTCCGCGACCCCAAGGGCCTGACCCGTTACGACGGCTACAACGAGCCCCACGTGCACCTAGTCTGCACCTCCTGCGGAAAGGTGGAGGACCTCCTCTTGAAGAACCTGCCGGAGCTCGACCTCTCCCAGGCGCAAAAGGCTGCCGCCGAAAAGTCCGGCTGGTCTTTGGAGAACTTCCGGCTGGAGTTCCGGGGGCTTTGCCCCAACTGCCAGGAGTAGGGGTTCCTCTAGGCTCCCACCC
>CAMTVD010000041.1:0-8621 GCA_947085095.1 uncultured Thermus sp.
GAGTCGGAGAGGCAGGAAGGGAGGTGGGCAGAACGGAAACTAAAGGGGTTCTCGGAGGTGAAGGAGGTGCTGGAGAAGATGCTTCAGGAGCGGTATGCCCCCCGTACACAGACTCTTACACATAACTCTTGACACGACCTGGGCAAGACCTAGGTAGTCCACCACCAAGCCGCCCGGTTTGTCGCGGAAGACCCGGTTGACCCGTGCGATAGCCTGCATAAGGTTGTGACCTCGCATGGGTTTGTCCAGGTACATGGTGTGCAGGCTTGGAACATCGAAACCGGTTAGCCACATGTCCCGGACAATAACCATCTTCAGAGGGTCGTTTGGGTCCCGGAATCGCCTTGCCAAAAGGTCGCGCCTGCGCTTGTCCCTAATGTGGGGTTGCCAGTCTAACGGGTCCGACGCCGAACCCGTCATAATGACCTTAATCTCTCCCCGGGCATCGTCTTCGTCGTGCCATTGAGGACGCAGTCTGGTTATTTCACGGTAGAGTTCTACACAAATACGGCGGCTCATGCACACAACCATAGCTTTTCCTTCTAAAGCCTCCAACCGTTTCTCAAAGTGATTCACGATATCAGCGGCGATAAGCTTCAAGCGCTGTTCTGCTCCCACAATCGCTTCCAACTGAGCCCATTTGGTCTTGAGCCTCTCCTTGCGCTCGACCTCTTCCCCTTCCGTGACTTCCTCAAACTCCGCATCGATCCTGGGTTTAAGCTCCTCTGGAAGGTCGAGCTTCGCCAGGCGGCTTTCGTAATAGATAGGTACCACAGCCCCATCCTCCACCGCACGTTGGACGTCGTAAATACTGATGTAATCACCGAAGACTGCACGGGTGTTACGGTCAGCCAGCTCAATGGGGGTTCCGGTAAAGGCGATGAAGGAAGCATTCGGCAGGGCGTCGCGCATGTGACGGGCGAAGCCATCGATGAAGTCGTACTGGCTGCGATGGGCCTCGTCGGCGATGACAACGATGTTTCGCCGCTCCGAAAGCATGGGGTACCGATCGCCCTTCTCTTCCGGCAAAAACTTCTGGATTGTGGTAAATATCACGCCACCCGCTTGTACGGAGAGCAGTTCTCGCAGATGGGCACGGCTCTCAGCCTGTACCGGCGGCTGGCGCAGGAGGTCCTGGCATCGGGAGAAAGTGCTGAATAGCTGGTCATCGAGATCGTTGCGGTCGGTGAGGACGACGATCGTCGGATTCTCCATCGCAGGTTCGCGAATAATGCGGCCCGCATAGAAGACCATCGTCAGGCTTTTTCCTGAGCCTTGCGTGTGCCAAACCACGCCCACACGGCGGTCGCCGGGGTCGCCGCCCGGCTTGCGTTCCGCCTCATAAGGTCCGAGTTCTTCGGCCATGAAAGCGGCACGCGCAAGCCCCGTTGCTCGCAGGGTTTCTTCAACTGCCACGCGCACGGCGTGAAACTGGTGGTAACCCGCCATTTTTTTTTCGAGCCGACCGCTCCCGTCATCCTCAAAGATGATGAAATCCCGCACCAGTTCAAGAAAGCGACCTCTCTCAAACAACCCCTCGATCACAACTTGCAACTGCGGCATCGTCTCCGGAGCCAGGGCCTCGCCCGTGATCGTACGCCAGGGCTTGAACCATTCGCGTCCGGCGCCTAGGGCTCCGACACGCGCCTCAACGCCGTCGGAGATCGCCAACACTTCGTTAAATGCAAACAGGGAGGGAATCTCGGCTTGGTAGGTCTGTAACTGTCGATAGGCGGTCCATATGGTCGCCTCTTCGTCGGCTGGGTTCTTCAGCTCGATCACCGCCAGTGGAAGGCCGTTGACGAAAAGGACGATGTCTGGTCGGCGGCTGTGCCGGTTCTCCACCACCGCAAACTGGTTGACCGCCAACCAGTCGTTGTTATCGGGCTCATCAAAGTCCAGCACGCGGACTTGCGCGCCGCGAATGGTGCCGTCTGCTGTGCGGTACTCTACGGTCACCCCGTCCACCAGCATGTGGTGGAAGGCGCGGTTGCGCTGGAGCAACTCCGCTCCTTCGGGACGGGTGATTTTGCGGAAGGCGTCCTCCAGTGCGGCCAGGGGAAGGTTAGGATTCAGACGAACCAACGCATCCCGCAGGCGCTGCGGAGGGATCACCTCCCCGTAGTTCGCCCGCTCGGCGGCTGCCGTGCCCGGTGCAATGTCGGGGCCGTAAGCGATCCCCCAGCCGACTTCTTTCAGCCAGTCAAGAGCCGCTTCTTCGACGTTGGATTCCATGAAGGGGGTCATGCCCTTCCCCCCTTGCGCTTCGCCCATATCTCGTCCGCGCTTTCCCTTTCCAGAGCCTTCTTGATCACCTCGATGGCCTTCGGGGAATACCGTTTGAAGACAGTTTTTCCGATATGAATCTCCTTGTAGCAATCTGGATCGCCACGAAGACCCAGGTAATCCACGACCGCAACCAACTTCGGAATCGTCAGCCCCACCTTTTCGGCAAGCTGCTTGGCTCCCAGGCTGTAGAACCCTAGCTCATCCACACGCTTCACGGCGACGACCGATGCCCCGGGCGTGCCCTCGGGAACGAGGTGAATCGGGATGCCTTCCTTTTTCGACAAGCGAAGGGACAAGCTCGGTCCTGTACCATCTGCCACAATCTCCACGGCCGCAGCCCCCTGGAATAGGTCGGACCAAAGTTTGCCCTGCGAGACCTCCTTGCCGATACGACGCAGGTTGGAGTCGCTGGGCTGGCCCTTCTCACCACGGATCGTAGCGTCAAGGATCGCAAGCGGTCGCAGCCGTGCAAGGGCCTCAACCCTGCGTCGTCGCCCGGGTTGCAGAAGCTTCTTGATCTCCTCGACTTCCGAATCGAAAAGAGTAGCCAGATCCGTCGGCGGCGAGGTTGATACCGGTAACACCCGTTCGGGCAGGTGGCAAGCAAGGTCCTGATGGAAGACGGTCTTCAGCAAGTCGCGGAAAAGTGTGACGCCCGATTGCACATGAAGGTAAAGCTGGTTTTCGGAGATGTCCAGCAGGTGATGCTGGGCCGCATCTCGCAGGCCGTTGATCGTCTGCAAGACGAGCGCCTGCTCTTCGGTCAAGTACTTGATCTTGCCGTCGCTGAGCGACCGCCGCACGCAAGTATCAAATCCGATCGTTTCCTTGGCGCGCTTCTCACGGATTCGGCCTCCCCGATGCAAAATCGCAGCTTTCATCAGCATCTCGAAACTGTGGTCGAGCAAGATGAGAGTGCTACTAACTCGCCCCCGATCGTGGGGCCGATTAAAGAGTTCTATAGCTAGGATCAGCGAATCTACCGCTTTCTGAAGAAGCAGTTTCGCTTCCCGTTTCATAATCCCCGCTCCTTTAACAATTGTTCCACATCCTTCACGCGCAGCTCGCCCGAGATGAGCTTGGATAGCAGTGCGTCGCGCATGGCGGCAAGGGTGCGGGATTGCAGATCGTTCTGATGTCGTTTGTCGAAAAGCGTCTTTACTTGTCGGTTAAAAGCTTCTAGCACAGGGGCAGGAGGAAGAAGCTGTAGGTTAGAGTATACGAAATTACGGTTCAAGCCAGGTACGGCAGAGTCCGCAGCAAGAGACGGGAGATCATGGGTGATAAGAGCGTAGAAGAGAAAGTAAAGGCTTAGGCAATCTTCCTTAGGGACAACATAGAATGTTGTATCGATAGCAAAGAAGTCGGTTGGTGCCCATGTGACAGTGCCTGGATTGCCTTTGCGGCCGACAATAATCCCTGGTCCAGCAACAAGCTTTTCGTCATGCCAGCCGACTTGACCGTTTGATCCGAATACGGGAACTGAGCCCGGTCGCCGATCTTCGTCTTTGAGTGCCTTACCATACGCGAGCTCAAGCACTTCACCAAGAGGTTTGACCCGCCACCCCTCCGGAATCTCGCCGAGTTCGGAGTCGACGAGCCGGTCCGGGAAGAGGTCGTAGAGATGGGCGGGAAGGCCGGGGAGGGACTGGCCGCGCCGCCAGCGGCCTTCCATCTTGGCGCGGACGGGCTCGAAGTCCACGAACCAGGCCTTGAAGATCGCCCGCGCCATCTGCTCAAGCGTCTCGCTCATGCGCCGATTCAGGTCAATCTTGTCGTCCAACGTGCCTAGGATGTGGGCGATGGCGCGTTGCTCTTTCACATCTTTAGGAATCAGAATCTCAATCTCGGAAAAACGCCTTTTAGACACATTGGTGTAGACCGAACCGCCTCCACCAACGGATTGCAATTCATGGCCAAGCTGAGTGAAGACGTAATATAAGAAACGTGCGTCAGTTCCATCTTCTGGTATCACACTGTTGATTTGCTGATTCGTGAAGCTTGGCCGCGTTGTGATGCCGCACTTTCCAACAGTTGCGATGCAAGACATCATCACCGCTCCAGGGGGAAGGAGACACGAGCGTAAGAGATTAGCCCCCTTCTCTGACAATGTCCTTTCTGTACGATCAATGAACACTCGACCATCGAGATCAGGAATTGTGATAAAAGGGTAGTCACCGCCAAAATTGGCAGGATCGCCTGTGGGGGGTGTCTTCCCTGTGACTACGCGCCCAATCGAGCCAATTTTCTGCTTTACCCACTCCCCCGCCATACCCCAGCTCCTCCAGATTAGGGATGCTTGCTGTCCAACGCTAACATAACGGCGCGGTATTATCTGCCCAAGTGGTAAGGGCATAACCGAGCGTGGTTTTTGCCCGAACGTCCATGGTGATGTCCTCTATGCCTGGCCATCCGTTTCCTATTGCTATGCCACCTTCATAACTCGAACGCTTTATTGACTGCCTCAAAGATCCGACTGAACTGTTGTCGGACGGTATCGGTAATCTCCTTAGATTCCTCCAAGATCCAATCACGTAACCTTGCGGCTGCTCGCCACTTTTCAAATTTACCGATCTGCTTGCGCTTGAAAAGCGCTTCTACTTTATTTACCACGCCCTCTATCCCCTCCTCTTCGGGACCGAATGTTAATTCGGCCAAGTCATAGGCTTCCTCCACAGCAGCTAGGTAAAGTTCTTCTGGAAATAGGTCCTCAAGTTCTGCATTTTTGTTGTCTACGAAATCGCCAACAAATATACAACGCCCCTCACGACCAGACAGAAGCTTTTCAGCCAACTTCTTGCCTTCTTTCCGTCCGGGTTCGTCGCCATCAAGAAGCGCCACAATCTCCGTATCATGGCCAATTAACATGCTCGCAAGAGGCAATAGCTTACTGAGACCGGCTGATGGCACAATCACGACGTCGTCTCGCAAAGCCTTTTCACCCCGCTGCCTAAGCACTTGATCAAACGCTTTGAGTATCCAATAATCTGTCAATCCCTCAACAATGAGTTGGCGTTTGGCAACGAAGAGCGACTGCGCGAGTTGATAACCAAGCCCTGCTTGCAGAGGAAACAGGGCGTCCTTATCTCGCGGCCAGACATCTTCCGAAACCTTGGTCGTCCCGTCCTCTGCCTCGTACACGATTCGTACCCGTTCCAGGTGGTCTGCGTCCACCATAAAGGGCGAGTGGGTGGTATACATGGTTTGATTATCCTTGGACAGTTTTTCAAGGAATTTGACGATCTTCGCCTGAGCCGTTCCATGCATGTGCAAGCCGGGCTCGTCGAGTAAGAGAATTGCATTCTGATGGGCACCTTGCGCCTCGACGAGAAAAACGGTAAAGAACGAGAAAAAGTACTGCATGCCCAAGCTTCGTTGGTCCAGCTCTATTTCGCTGGGATCAAGGTCATCGGAAACCCAAATGCGGAAGTAGTCCCCATCTGCTTGATAGCGGAACTTATGTCTGCGCTGCTCCCACCAGTCTTGAAACTTTGTAGTCATTGCACTGGAAGCAGACGAAAAATGAATTGCTCGTTCATCTACAAGCCTCCGAATCTGTTCACTTGGACTTTGACCTGGCTGATGCTGACCCAAAGTTGCCAGGCGCTTAACATCCAATCCTACATATTCAAACAGACAGCGTGTTGTGCGCACCCGAGGGGGAGCAGGATTTTGATTGAGTTGTTGAGCAAAACTAGGGAGATGGATGGCACTATCAATCACGTCGTAGCGGTCAAAGTAAATGAACTTTGGGAGGTTGTCTTCAACCCATCGTTCGGCTTTTGCTAGCTCATCAGTAAAGGCAGCACGTTCAAGCAAGCTTTGGGCCTTTTGAGCGACACCCTTGAGAACTTTCTTTTGCCATTCCTCGTTTGATTGCGCAGCGATGGTGTCTACGAGCCTCTGCACATCGGCTTTGGGCACGACTTCATCTGGTATTCTTGAAGATAGCTGATTCACAAGCTGATTGATAGTCTGAAAGAGAGTATTTTTGATTACACTGAGAGCATCTCCCTTGCCTTCAGGTGCAGAGAGGCTATTGACCTTTCGCCGGAATTCCTCAATAGCAGTCTTGAATTCAGCAACAGTCAAAGCAGAGATTGAAGGAGGGGGTACAAATTCAATGTTCAATTTCCAAGAGTAACGGCGCGTACATATCACGTGCTTAGCGTCCGAAAGTGCAACGCATAGTTTACTGAGCTCTTCCCGGTCGCTGTCGTCAAGCTCAAACCTGCCGCTTGCTACTGGCCAGTCCTGATTTTTGAATTCGTAAGTGTAGCGCCGCCGTGGAAACTCTTTGAGCCCATCGTACTTTTCGCCATCCGATGGATTGAGCTTTGAAAGACCTCTAAATAGGGCAGATTTGCCGGCTTCGTTTTTCCCGACAAAAGCCGTTAGATCACGAACCGTTACCCAGCCGGTGTCACGGATCTTTTTGTAGTTCTGAACGCGGAAGGCAACCAGTTTCATAGCCTCTCCTGTTATTGGTCGTTATATCCCAGCAGTTCTCTTAGATTTTCCCAAATCGCCGCATCGAGCCTCCCAGCTTCCGCCTGCTGCTCTCGCAGTCGGGCCGCCAACTGCGCCATCTTTTCCGCGAACGGCTCGTCGTCGTCCTCCCGAGGCGGTGCGCCCACGTAACGGCCCGGCGTGAGGACGTAACCACGCTTGCGGATCTCCTCCACCGTGGCGCTCTTGCAGAACCCCGGGACGTCCTGGTATTCGCCCGCCTCCTTCTCGCCTCTCCAAGCGTGGTACGTGCGGGAGATCTTGGCGATCTCTTCGTCGGTCAGTTCCCGGTGGGTACGGTCCACCATCCGGCCCATCTTGCGGGCATCGATGAAGAGCACCTCCCCGCGGCGGTCACGCAGGGCTTTCCTTTGCCCTGCCGGAGGACGCCCGCTCTTGTCGCGCGCGAGGAACCACAGGCAGGCCGGAATCTGAGTGGAGTAAAAGAGTTTGTCCGGTAACGCCACCATGCAGTCCACCAGGTCGGCCTCGATGATGTTCTTGCGAATCTCACCCTCCCCGGACTGGTTCGAGGACATCGAGCCGTTGGCGAGAACAAAGCCGGCGTAACCGGTGGGCGACAGGTGATGAATGATGTGCTGCACCCAAGCAAAGTTGGCGTTGTTTACGGGTGGCACGCCGTACCTCCATCGTTTATCCTCCCGCAGGCGTTCGCCGCCCCAACTCTTCATGTTGAAAGGCGGATTCGCGAGGATATAGTCGGCCTTGAGGTCGGGGAACCGGTCGTTGTGGAAGGTGTCACCTTGTTCAATACGCCCGTCAATACCCCTAATAGCAAGATTCATCTTAGCTAAGCGCCACGTGGTGTAGTTAAGCTCTTGACCATAGATGCTGATCTGGGAACGAGCCCGGCCTCCATTCCCATTACCTGTGGCGTGGGCTTCTATGAATTTCACGGACTGTACAAACATGCCTCCCGAACCACAACATGGGTCGTACACACGGCCCTGGAAAGGCTCGAGCATCTCCACCAGTAGCTTGACTACAGAGGCAGGTGTGTAGAACTCGCCCCCCTTTTTGCCCTCGGCGCTGGCAAATTGGCCAAGGAAGTATTCATAGACGCGGCCCAGTACATCCTGAGCCCGGGCCTCATCGCCACCCACCTGGATGTTGGTAATGAGGTCGACCAGCTCACCCAGCCGCCTCTGATCCAAGGAGGGACGAGCGTAATCCTTAGGGAGCACTCCCCTAAGAGTCGGGTTCTCCCGCTCGATGGCCTCCATGGCTTGGTCTACCAACTGCCCGATATTGGGTTGTCGGGCATTCGCCTTAAGTCTGCCCCAACGCGCTTCTTGGGGAACCCAGAAAATGTTTTCGGCGCGGTACTCATCGGGGTCTTCAGGATCTGCGTACGGGGTATTCCTAAGCTGACGGTAACGCTCTTCAAACACGTCCGAGACATATTTCAAGAAAATGAGCCCCAGAACAACATGTTTGTACTCGGCAGCGTCCATCGAACCGCGAAGCGTGTTGGCCGCTTGCCAAAGCTGCGCTTCATAACCCACGATGGCACTGTTCGTAACGCCGTTGGCGGCACCTACGTTAGCTCTTCTCTTTCTCCGTCCCATAACTTATGTTCTACACTACAGTATAACATGGGCCATTCCATTTATTAAGAGGGTATCGTCTAATTCTATAAAAACAGGGTCAAAAGAGGCCAGAAGGTCGTGTCAAGAGTTATGTGTAAGAGTCTGTGTACGGGGGGCATACCGCTCCTGAAGCATCTTCTCCAGCACCTCCTTCACCTCCGAGAACCCCTTTAGTTTCCGTTCTGCCCACCTCCCTTCCTGCCTCTCCGACTC